>NZ_CADIKF010000024.1 GCF_902859875.1 Paraburkholderia solisilvae
ATATGGATGCCGCCGTGCCACATGCCCCGGGCGCTGACCAGATACGCGCCCGATGCCTCATGCGCGGCCAGCAGACGGTAGATTTCATGTTCGTCGGTGAACCGCGAAGATACCTCCGCTTTGCCTTGTCCTTTGCGCAGAATGGGAAAAGCAAACTGTAACTGCTTAAGATTGCGCTGAACAGGCGCCGCAATTCGCGATGACTTTTGCATGGACGGCTTTGTTGTCATAGTCAGCCTTTTTATCGCAAGTCTTTATTAATCTGGCGCGTATATTGACATGACAGGATTGAAAAGAAATATTAGCCACAATCGATTTAACAAATCTTTTCAAGCTCTTAGACCTGACCGACCCAGTCTTATAACTTACCCGCTCAAGCCGCACAAACTCTTAGATACACCCTCCCCGATTGCGAAAAATTAATCCAATTGCCCGTCAAAATAACGACTACATTTCAATCAAAAGATGAATTCATCCCCTCGACAATCCACGTTAAAGCATCTTGATTTGAGCAATGCGGATATCAAACTCGCAACAATTTTTATCGACACCGTCAAGCATCGAAATGCGCGCAGTGACATGCCGCGAGGCATCGCCAATCCACGGAGACCAGCATCGCGTGCACGCCCCGGGCAGCCGCCCCCACAAGCCGGCCCATCCACAGTGCTAAAATGTGAAAAACCATTACAAAACGCCGCGCGCATCGGGTTGCGACCGGCACTGACAGACGCCTTGCTACCCTCATGCCCCAAACGGCCCCGCGCACTTCCGTCCTGTTTCACGTCGTCGACTTCAACGACGGCGGCATCGAGTCTTCGCTGATTCAATGGCTGCACATCCTCGATCGCAGCCGCTTCGATATCACGCTATCGGTGATGTTCGCGTCGCCCGCGTTCGTCAGCCGCTTCCGCGCGCTGATTCCGCAAGATGTGAAGATTGAGATTCTCGTCGACCGTCCGTGGCTCAACCACTTCCAGTCGCGCCGGTACGCGCACAAGCTCAGCAAGCCCGGGCGCGTAGGGCGTGACGTGTTCAACACGCTCGCCGTGCGGCCGCATGTGCGCAGGCGCATCGCCGCCCTCGCGCAACGCCACGACGTGATCGTCGACTTCGATATGTCGTTGCGCCGCTGGGCATCGCAGTTCGGTATCGCGTGGCTCGGCGTCAATCACTTCAGCTTCGACGCGCGTCTTGGCAACCGCCCGCGCAAAGCGCGGCGCCTCGCGCTGCAATACGCACGCTACGACGCCGTCGTCGCGCTGAACCAGCATATGGCCGACGAAGCGAAAGCGATGTTCGGCGGCAATCTGCGCCGGCTCGTCGTGCTGCCCAATGCAATCGACATCCACGCGATACGCGCCGCGGCGAACGCACCGGGTGCGAGCACGGCGCCGTGCAGCGCGCCGTATATCGTGTCGGTTGCGCGGCTCGACGAAATCCAGAAGGACCATCGCACGCTGTTGCGCGCGTACGCCGAGATGGTTCAAGCGCATCGCGTCGACGAGCACCTGGTGATTGTCGGGCATGGCGCGTTCCGCCGGGAGCTCGAAGACCTGGCAGCGCAGCTCGGCATCGCGCAGCGTGTGCATTTCGTCGGTCATCAGGACAACCCGCACGCGCTGGTCGCGAACGCGCGCGCGCTCGTACTCAGTTCGCGTTATGAAGGCATGCCGATGGTGCTGCTCGAAGCGCTCGCGCACGGCAAGCCGATCGTCGCCACCGATTGCCCGACCGGCCCGCGTGAGATTCTCGACGACGGTCGCGCCGGTATGCTCGTGCCGGTCGGCGACACGCACGCCATGGCCGATGCGCTCATGCGCATCGTGACCGACGCCGCATTGCGCGACGCGATGAGCGCGCATGCACTCACGCGCGCGCAGCACTATGGAATCGAGCAGAGCAACCGGCGCTTTACCGCGTGCGTCGCCGACATTCTCGAGGCGCGGCGCAGTCGCGCGCCGGCGGGAGTGACCGCGCAACGCGCCGTTTGATGCCGCGTTGCCGTCTGTGGCCCGCTGACGTGTGACGTTACGCTGCCGTTTGATGCCGCATTGCCGCGGCGTCACGGCTTCGAACCCTCGACAGACAACCAGGCGTCAGCAGGCCTCACTGCGCCGTCCACCGCCCGCTACTTCACATCCCCCGCCAGCGCCGGCGCGTGATCCTCAGGCAGTAACGTCGTCAGCACATCGACCGTGCGCGCGGTCGCGCCGCGATGCCGCGCGGCAAACGCCGAGGCCGCCGCGCCCATCGCGGTACGGCGCGGCCGGTCGCCGAACAGCTCACGCAGCACGCGCGCGAGGTCGGCGGGATCTTTCACCTGAATTGCCGCGCCGGCCGCGACCGCATCGGCGGTCGCCTGCGTAAAGTTGAACACGTGCGGGCCGATCAGCACCGGCACGCCGACCGCGCACGCTTCGATCAGATTCTGTCCGCCGAGCGGCAACAGGCTGCCGCCGATAAACGCGACATCCGACGCCGCATAGTACGCACCCAGTTCCCCCATCGAATCGCCAAGCAGCACCTGGGTCTCGCGCGACAACGGCCGCACCGGGCCGAGCGCAGCCGCCGCGGCGCCGACTGGCGCCCACGCCGAGCGCCGTTCGATGTGCAAGCCCTGGCGCGCGACCAGCGCGGCGACTTCGTCGAAACGTTGCGGATGGCGCGGCACCAGCACCAGCAGCGCATGATCGGGCGCGAGCGACGCGAACGCCTCCAGCACCCGTTCCTCTTCGCCTTCGCGCGTGCTTGCCGCGACCCATACCGGACGCTCGCCGATCGCCGCGCGCCACGCATGGCCGCGTGCGACCAGCTCAGGCGGCGTGGTCATGTCGAACTTCAGATTGCCCAGCACCGCGACATTGCGCGCGCCAAGCGCGGTCAGCCGCTGCGCGTCGGCCGGACTTTGCGCGAGCACGCGGGCAAAGCCGCCGAACACGTCGCGCGTCGCGTGACCGAAGCGCGCCGCGCGCCGGTACGAGCGCTGCGACATCCGCGCATTGGTCAGCACGAGCGGCACGTCGGCGCGGCGGCATTCGTCGATCAACGTCGGCCACACTTCGGTTTCCATCACGAGTCCCACCGACGGCCGCCACGCGCGCAGGAAACGCCGCACCGCGTGCGGCATGTCGTACGGCAAGAAGCAGCGCATCAGCCGGTCGCCGAAGATCTCTTCGCCGGTCGCGCGGCCGCTCGGCGTCATATGCGTAAGCAGGATGCGCGCATCGGGCCGCGCCTTCATCAGCGCATCGATCAGCGGCTGCGCGGCGCGCGTCTCGCCGACCGACACCGCATGCACCCAGATCAGCGGCGCGTCGTCTTCCGGCAGACGGCCGCGCCCGCGGCCGAAGCGCTCGCCGATATGCCGGCGGTAGCCGGGCTCCTTGCGCGAACGCCATACGAGCCGCAGCACCGCGACGGGCGCGGCGATCCACCAGAGCGCGTTGTAGAGCGCCCTCAGCATCGCGCCCCCGCCCACCTCGTGCCGCCGCTCAAACCAGCGCCCTGCCCTTCAGGCGCTCGAGAATGCCAAGCGGCGCGCACTCCGGCTGCACCATCGCCTTGACCGGCAGAAAGAACGTCTGCTCGAGCATGAATTGTCCGGACATCACCGCATGCGAGGTCTGGTCCGAAAAGCACACCCACACGCAGCCCGGCGGAAACGGCATCGTCTGCTGCGGCGACGTCTTCTGATAGTCGAGGTCCGCCTTCATGCCGTCGTGCAGTTGCAGCATCAGGTGGTCGTATTCGCTGCGCGGCGTCTTCGTCACGTGCAACAGGTTCAGCAGCCACGCGGCGCCCGGCATCTGCGGCTTGATGCGCGGCAGAAAGCGCTGCGCCATCTCTTCGAACGGCTCGCCGACGCGCCATACACGCGGCACGCCATGCGGATTGACGTTGGTGAATACGCGCAGAATCCGCTCGCCGTAGTTCGGGCGCGACGGAAAGGCATCGACGTGCAAACGGCTGTCGTCCTTGCGCCATGACGTCTCGCGCGTTTCGACCTGGTGCAGCCGCAGGCTGGTCGGCGCGACGCGCAGCGTGTTGCGGTATTCGGGAAACAGGCCGTCGACGAGCGTGCGCGCATTGGCCTGGTAACGCGCGATCAGCGCGCGCACCGCCGATTGCTGCACGGTATCGCCGAGCACGCCATGGAGCGCGCCGCCGTTCGGTTCGAGGCTGATGTTCTTGCGATTCGGATCGGCGATCGCCGGATCGAGCAGCGCGGTCTCGCCGCCTTCGATCGCGAAACGCAGGCTCGGGAAGTACAGCACCTTGCCGCGCTCGACGCCTGCCAGCAGCGTCTCGCGCTCGATGGCCAGGTTTTGCCCCTGCCAGTCGGCGCTTGTCACTTCGATGATCTGGGATTCGTTCATGGTCGCCCTTCGTTTGCAGCGGATAAAGCGTGTGCGTGTGAGATGGCGTGCGGCTCGCCGCACGTCGACGTGAGCCGTTGTTACAGCAGACCAAACCCGGCAAGCGCGCTTTTCACCGCCTGCAGCGTCGGCGGCTGGCCCGCCGTACCGAGATTGATCACGTTCGGCGACCAGTAGCCGCCGGTGCGCCACGCGGTCGCGAAATTGTACAACTCGACCGTCGGCCGCTTGAGCGCTGCGGCAATATGCACAAGGCCGGTGTCGACGCCGACCGTCGCGGCCGCGCCTTCGATCAACCCGACGACAGCCGGCAGCGACAGCTTCGGCGGCACGACCGCCGCCGCGCCGAATTCCTTCGCGAGGCGCTCGCTGGTCGCGCGTTCCGCGTCGCTGCCCCACGGCAGCACAAGTGACGCGCCGCGTCGCACGAGCGCCTGGCCGAGCTCGATCCATGCGGCGTCCGGCCACTGCTTGTCCGCGCGCGAGGTCGCGTGCACGAACGCCACATACGGCACCGGCAGGTTCACTTGCGCCTGCGACAGCGCAAGCGCCGCGCGGCCGGAATCGAGGCCGAAGTCGATTTCGTCGGTGGGTTGCGGCGGCGGGTCGCCGAGCGCGGCCGCCACCAGCTGGCGCGTGCGCTCGACCACATGCGTGCGCGGCTCGATCGGCACGCGCCGGTCATAGAAGAAACGCACCGGCCATTCATAACCGGCGCCGTCGGTGCGGTTGCCCAGGCCCGTAATCGGCCCGCGCGCCATGCGCGCGAGCCACGCGGTCTTGATCAACCCCTGGCAGTCGATGACCAGGTCGTAATGCTCGTTCGCCAGTGCACGGCGAAACGCACCGATCTCGCGCCAGTTGGCCGGCGACAGCAGCCCCTTGCGCCAGCGCCGCAGCGACACCGGAATCGCCCGCCGTACGCCCTGCACGAGTTCGACGAGGCCGACGAAGCTCTCTTCGACCAGCCAATCGATCTGCGCGTCCGGATGGCGGCGGCGGATATCGGCGACCGCCGGCATGTTGTGCACGACGTCGCCCAGCGATGACACCCGTACGATCAGTATCTTTTGCGCGCTCAAGGTGGAGTGCCGGTCATTCCGGCATCACGGTACGTTGAAAGGACGCAATTCTAGCGCGCCGCGCGAAAAATCCACGAAAAAACGCGGCGCGGCCATTGTCTGGCTCGCGCCGCGTTCAGGTGTCGATCGCCGATGTGTTGCTTGCGGCTGCGGTCAAAGCCTGGCAATGACGTCGCGCTACGCTGATACGGGTTGATGTCGGTCGCCGGCGTGTCGCTTGCGGCTGCGGCAAAAAGCCCGGCGATCAGGTCGCGCTACACGCCGATACGGGTTGATGGTTGATGTCGGGTTGCAGGGCGCGCAATGAGTCGAGCGTTGAGCCGAACATTGAGCCAAGCTGCCGGCTGCGTTCTCCGCGTCGCCGCTACCGGCTATGGCTCCAGACGTCGTCGAGGCGCCCGCGGCCCATGCGGAGCCGGCAAGACGCCTCGCGCACAGCGACGCTCAGAACGGCAGCTTCGCGTCCGCCTTCTCCGCGAGAATCACGCGGCGGAAGTCTTCCTGAATGCGCTTCAACGCGGCATCGTTATCGGCCTCGAAGCGCATCACGACCACCGGCGTCGTATTCGACGAACGCGCAAGACCGAAGCCGTCCGGATACTCGACGCGCAGCCCGTCGATCGTGATCACCTCATCCGCCTGCGGGAACGTTGCGCTCTTCTGCAAACGCGCGATCAGCTCGAAGTTCTCGCCTTCCTGCAGCTTCAACTGCAATTCCGGCGTCGAATGCGAGTTCGGCAGGCCGTTGAGCAACTGGCTCGGGTCCTTCACGCGCGCCAGGATTTCAAGCAGCCGCGCGCCGGTATAGAGACCATCGTCGAAGCCATACCAGCGGTCCTTGAAGAACACGTGACCGCTCATCTCACCGGCGAGCGGCGCGCCGGTTTCGCGCAGCTTCGCCTTCACGAGCGAGTGGCCAGTCTTCCACATCAGCGGCTCGCCGCCCTTGTCGCGCACCCACGTCGCCAGATTGCGCGTGCATTTCACGTCGTAAATGATCTGCGCGCCCTTGTTGCGCGACAGCACCTCTTCCGCGAACAGCATCAGTTGCCGGTCCGGATAGATGATCTGCCCGTCCTTCGTGACGACGCCCAGACGGTCGCCGTCGCCGTCGAATGCGAAGCCGATTTCCGCATCGGTTTCCTTCAGCGCGCGGATCACGTCCTGCAGGTTCTCCGGATGCGCCGGGTCCGGGTGGTGATTCGGGAAGTTGCCGTCGATCTCGGTAAACAGTTCGACGAGCTCGCAACCGAGCGCCTTGAACAGGCGCGGCGCAAGACCGCCCGCGACGCCGTTGCCGGTATCGACAACCAGCTTCAACGGCCGCGCGAGTTTGATATCGCTGACGATACGCTCGAGGTACGCATCGGCGATGTCGTAGTCGGCATAGCTGCCGTTGCCCGACTCGAACCTGTTGTTGACGATGCGCTGGTAGAGTGCCTGGATCTGGTCGCCGTAAATCGCCGCACCGCGCAACACCATCTTGAAGCCGTTGTAGTCCGGCGGATTATGACTACCGGTCACGACGATGCATGAATCGACGCGCCGCTCGCCGCCCGCGAGCTTGAGCGGCACGCTCGCGGCGAAGTAGCCGACCGGCGTCGGCACCATCCCGACATTGACCACGTCGACACCGGCCGAACGCAATCCTTCGGACAGCGCCGCGATCAGCTCCGGCCCGGACAGCCGTCCGTCGCGCGCGACGACGACCGCATCGCCGCCCTGCGCGCGCACTTCGCTGCCGAACGCGCGGCCGATCGAGCGCGCGGCATCGGCATCGAGCGTCTTGCCGATCACACCGCGGATGTCATACGCCTTGAAAATCGATTGGGAGATCATGGATAGGCTCACTTACGTGCAATGGGAAATTTTGTCCGGCGCATCACGTGGTCGTCGTCTGCGCCGTTGCCGGAAGCGGTCCGGTTCCAACTTATAATTGCGTTTTTCAGCGAACGCCTGCTCGCCCTATTCTAATGCTTAGACGCGCCCCGATTGTTAAGTTGCGGTTGCAAATGGCGAGCCCGAGGGTAAGCCCGCGGGTAAGCCTGGAACTGCGCCGCCCGGCCCGGCTGGCAAATTCCGCCACGTCTTGCGCACAGGCGGCCGCCGGATGCTGACATGGAAGCGCTATACGAATCCGGACGTCACGCGCGCCTTCGCGAATATCGTCTGGCTCGGGCTTGAGCGCCTCACGCAGATCGCCGTCGCGATTGCGGTAAGCGGCCTGCTCGCCCGCTACTTCGGCCCGGACGTGTTCGGCAAGTGGCAGTACGCGAATACCCTGCTGCTCGTGCTCGCGCCGCTCACCTGGGTGTGCGGCGCCGAAATTCTCGTGCCGACCATCGTGCGCCGCTCCGCCGCCGAACTCGGCACCGTGCTCGGCAGCGCGTTCGCGCTGCGGCTGGCAGTCTCGGTGGCCGCGCTGCTCGTCACGTGGGCCGCGATTGCCGCGAACCGCACCGTGCACTTCACGGATCCGCTGGTCGGCACGATGCTCGCCGGCCTCGCGGTCACGATGCTGTTCCGCGAACCGGTGGTCGGCGTCATCAACGCGTGGCTGCAGAGCATGACGTACAGCAGGCCGCAGTTGCTGACCAGCATGACGACCGCGGTGGTGAAAGCCGTGCTGGTCTGGCTGATGGTGCGCGCGGCGGCGCCCGCCGGCAGCTTCGGCTGGCTGTGGGCGCTCGAAGCGGCGGCGATCGGCGCGGTGCTGATGGTCTACTACATGAAGCGCCACGGCGGCGCGCTCGGCTGGCATGTCGAGCGGCCGCTGGTGCGTCATTTCGCGAGCGCCGGCGCGGTCTTCTGGATCGGGCTCATCTGCATGTATCTGTTTCTGAAGCTCGACCGGCTGATGCTCGAACGCGCGATCTCGTTCGCGGATCTCGGCCGTTATTCGGCGGCGCAGCAGTTGAACGAAAACTGGATCACGCTCGCGCTGATGCTCGCGCAAACCATCGCACCGGCGTTCGTCTATCGCGTCGACGAGGCCGCGCGGCTGCGCCGCAACATGTGGCGTCTCGCCGCGCTGACCTTCGCGGTGATGGCGGGCGGCGCATGCGTGCTCGATCTGCTCGCGGGTTTCATCATCGGCCATGTGTTCGGGCCGGCTTACGCAGGCGCGATCGGCATTTTCCGCTGGGCGGTGTGGCTGTCGGTGCCGGCCGGCATCGAGGCGATCGGCAATCTCGTCGTGCTGAAATATCAGGCGAAGTTCGTGTTGCTGTCGAAATGGCTGCTCGCGCTGGCGGTCGCCTTCGCCGTCAACTTGCTGGCGATTCCGCGCATGGGCGCGTACGGCGCGTTGGTCGGCCTCGCGGCCGGCTATCTGGCGGCCGCCTCGGTCAATCTTTATTACATCCGTTTGAAGCTCGGTTCATGACGTCTTCCTCCGCACCCGCACGCGCGCCGCAATCCGCGCCGCCCGACGGCACGCCGCCCGCGGCCCGGCCGGACGATTCGGCTGCGCCGTACGGCGCTTCGCTTGCCGATGTCGCGGTGCTGATGCCTGCCTACAACGGCCAGGCCGACGTCGAGCGCACGCTCGCGTCGTTCAGCGAAAGCGCGCCGGTGCAGGTGCTGATTGTCGATGACGGCAGCACGCCGCCGCTCGTTGCGCCGTCGCTGCCGAACATGACGGTCGAGATTCTGCGGATGCCGCAAAACGGCGGCATCGAGCGCGCGCTGCAAGCCGGTATCGAAGCGCTCGCCGCGCGCGGCTTTCGTTATGCGGCGCGAATCGACGCCGGCGATCTGGCCGTTGCGCAGCGACTCGCGAAGCAGCGCGCTTCGCTCGAAGCGCATCCGGAAGTGGCCGGCCTCGGCATGTGGGCCCAGGTGGTCGCACTCGACGGCACGCCGCTGTTCATGCTCGCGCCGCCGGCCGACCCGCGCGCAATCCGCCGCATCCGCTTTGCGCGCGCCTGCTTCGTGCACCCGTCGATGATGCTGCGCATCGACGCGGTGCTGGCTGTGGGCAACTACCGCGCCGCGTACCGTTCCGCCGAAGACCTCGACCTGTTCCTGCGTTTGATGGAGCGCTACGACTGCGCGAACCTGCCGGAACTCGGCGTCTATTACGAGCTGAATGAAGGCGGCATCAGCGCGACGAAGCGCCGCCGCCAGATCGCGTCGACGCTGCGGCTGCAACTGCATTACTTCAACGCCGCGAATCCGTACGACTGGCTCGGCCTCGCGAAAAACCTGCTGCACTTCGTCACGCCCTACGGCACGCTGCGGCGAATCAAGCGCCTCGTATATGCGCGCAGCGCGCAACCGCGTGCGGGCGCCTGAGCCCGATGCGGCCTTGCGCACACCGGTTGCCCGCCGAACCTTCCCACGCCTGCTGACCCGCGACTTCATGAAGCCACGCATCGAGCGCCCTGCCGACCTCCGCGTCATCCTCGTCTGCAATACGTCGTTTGCGATCTATACGTATCGGCAGGGGCTGATCCGCATGCTGATCGCGCGCGGCGTCGAGGTGACGGTGATCGCGCCGCGCGACCGCACGACCGATCTGCTCGCGCAGATGGGCTGCCGCTGCATCGAACTCGCACTCGCATCGAAAAGCACCAACCCGCTCGACGACCTGCGCACGCTGTGGCAGTTGAACCGGCTATACCGCTCGATCCGTCCGCACGTCGTGTTTCACTATACGATCAAGCCGAATATCTACGGCTCGGTCGCGGCGCGTCTCGCGGGCGTGCCGTCGGTGGCGGTCACGACCGGTCTCGGCTATGTTTTTATCCAGACAAGCCGCGCCGCGCAGGTCGCGAAACGTCTTTACCGGTTCGCGTTCCGCTTTCCGCGCGAAATATGGTTTTTGAATCGCGACGACGAGGCCGCGTTCGTCGAGCAGAATCTGCTCGTGCATCCCGAGCGGGCGCGCCTGCTGCACGGCGAAGGCGTCGACCTCGCGCAGTTCGCGCCGGCGCCACCGCCTGAACGCTCGTCGCGCGCTGAGTTCGTCTTCGTACTGATCGGCCGCTTGTTATGGGATAAAGGTATCGGCGAATATGTCGAAGCGGCGCGCCGGCTGCGCGTGCGTTATCCTTTCGCGCGCTTCCAGCTGCTCGGGCCGCTCAATGTCGACAACCCGAGCGCGCTCACCCGTGCCGACGTCGACGCGTGGCAACAGGAAGGCGTGGTCGAATACCTCGGTGAAGCGCATGATGTACGGCCGGTCATCGCCGCCGCGGATTGCGTAGTACTGCCGTCGTATCGCGAAGGCGTGCCGCGCACGCTGCTGGAAGCCGCCGCGATGGAACGGCCGGTCGTCGCAACCGACGTGCCCGGCTGCCGCGAAGTCGTCGAACACGGTGTCAACGGCCTGTTATGTGAAGTGCGTAGTGTGGAGAGTCTCGCCGCTCAATGCGCGCGCATGCTCGACATGAGCGACGCCGAGCGGCGTGCAATGGGGCAACGCGGCCGGCATAAAGTCGCGTCCGAGTTCGATGAGCGGCTCGTCATCGAACGTTACAAAGACGTGCTGAACAACCTGACGGGCGTCTCACTTTAACGGAGCTAAGCATGGCGAAGAAGGGCACGATACTGGTAACGGGCGGCGCAGGCTATATCGGCTCGCACACATGTGTGGCCTTGCTCGACGACGGCTACGACGTGGTGGTGATCGACAACCTCGTGAACAGCCATCGCCAGTCGCTCGAGCGCGTCGAGCAGATTACCGGCAAGCGGGTCGCGTTCTACGACGCCGACGCGCGCGATGCGGCGGCCCTCGAGCAGATCTTCGAGCGCCACCCGGTGACCGGCGCGATCCATTTCGCGGCGTTGAAGGCGGTCGGCGAATCGGTCGCAAAGCCGATCGACTACTACCAGAACAACATCGGCAGCCTGCTGACGCTGCTCGACGTGATGCGCAAGCGCAATGTGAAGCAGTTTGTGTTCAGCTCGTCGGCCACCGTGTACGGCGTGCCGCAAAGCTCGCCGATCGACGAGTCGTTCCCGCTGTCCGCCACTAACCCGTACGGCCAGTCGAAGCTGATCGCCGAGCAGATCCTGCGCGACGTCGAAGTGTCGGACCCGTCGTGGCGCATCGCGACGCTGCGCTATTTCAACCCGGTCGGCGCGCATGAAAGCGGCCTGATCGGCGAGGCGCCGGGTGGCATTCCGAACAACCTGATGCCGTATGTCGCGCAGGTCGCGGTCGGCAAGCGCGAGAAACTGAGCGTGTTCGGCGGCGACTACGACACGCCGGACGGTACGGGAGTGCGCGACTACATTCACGTCGCCGATCTCGCGCAAGGACATATCAAGGCGCTCGATGCGCTCGTGAAGCACGACCGGAGCTTCGTCGTGAATCTGGGCACGGGCCAGGGCTACAGCGTGCTCGAGGTGGTGCACTCGTTTGAAAAGGCGTCCGGACGGAAGGTGCCGTATGAAATCGTCGCGCGGCGGCCCGGCGATATCGCGCAGTGCTTCGCCAACCCGGCGGCGGCGGAACGCCTGCTCGGCTGGCACGCGCAACACGGCATCGAGCGGATGTGCGTGGACCACTGGCGCTGGCAGGAGCGCAATCCGAACGGGTTCGAATAGGCACGCCGCAACGGTGGCCGGCATCGGGGCGATCGATGCCGGCTGCAGGTTGAGCGGGTTGAGCGAGTTGATGCAGCTACCGCGGCCCTCGTGCGCCGCGCAAGGCGGGCCCGTTCAGCCCGGCCCCGGTCACAGTCAGGTCAAGGCCGGCAGTTGAGGTGAATTCGACGTCTTGCCCGCCGCGATCCGGCCGTACAGCTCGTAGAACGTGTCCGAATAGATCGCGCCATGCACGGACGCGACTTTCACGTCGTGCCATACCCGGTTCATCGGCGCGCCGCGGTTGACGAAGGCCGTACCCGACGCGCTCGCGAGCTGGTCGACCGCTTCCCAGATCATGCGGCTCGCCATACCGGCGTCGCGCCAGATGCGTGCGCGCTGTTCGAGACTCATCTGCTCGCGGCGCTCCGCGCCGGTTTCAAGCAGGCGGATCGCATGCCGGAGAATCGCTTCGGCCGCGTCGATCTTCCCGGTCGCCTCGCCGATCTGCAAATGGGTGACCGGCGCGTCGTCCTGCTTGTCGTAGGTCGTGAATGCGATGCCGCGCGTGCCGATTTTCTGCATGAACAGATCGACCGCCGCCCTGCCCATGCCGACCATCGAACCGGCAAGGCGCACGGCCAGCGTCGGCACCATCGGCAGCCGGTACAGCGGCACGTCGCGCAGATGGCTCGCCGCGTAATCGTCCTGCGCGATGCGGCTCATCGAGATGATCCGTTCATCCGGCACGAACACATCCTTGATCGTGACGCTCGTGCTGCCGGTGCCGCGCAGGCCGATCGTGTCCCAGTCGTCGAGCAGCGTCACCGCCGAGGCCGGCACCAGCGCGACGCCGCGGCCGACCACCTGCCCCGCGTCGTCGACCAGCGGAATGCCGACCTGATCCCATTGCGAGTGATAGATGCCTGTGTTGTACATCCACAGACCGTCCTCGATCACGTAGCCGCCGGCGACGCGCCGCGTCTTTGCCTTGCGCGGGTTGATCGCGGTCGCGAACCGCACGTTCGGATCCTGACCGAACACTTCGTCGGTTACCTTCTGCGAGTACCCGATGGCGGCGAGCCAGATGCCTGTCGAGATCAGCCCGAGCGTCCACCCGGTCGACGCGTCGCCGCGCGAGACTTCGATCATCGCGTCGAGATAGGTGTCGAAAGAAACCTGTAGGCCGCCGTACATCTTCGGCCGCGCCATGTCGAAGAGGCGCGCCTTCTCGAGATCCGCGATCGTCGCGTCGGGCAGCTTCGCCGATGCATCGGCTTCGTCAGCGCGCTCGCGCAACGCGGGCGCCAGCGCGGCCGCCGCCGCGGCGACATTGTAGTTGCCGGTACCGGCGAACGCCGCGGGACGAACAATCGCCGCGCCGCCCGCCGGCTTTACCGTATTGATCGTGCTCATGCAGACTCCTGACGGGCGCCGCCTGCGGCCGGCCATGCCGGCAAGGCGTGCGCGATGGATCCAATGCCGCGCGCGCGGCGCGGCCGGCGACGGACGCATTGCCCGGTCCGCCCGCCTTCCTTCACTTAAACGCCCGAAGTCCGCCAATATTCCTGTGCTCCGGCATCCCGATGCCCACATCACCGCACCCGATGGGGAATAGCGCAGCGCATGAACTGTTACAGAGGGACAGGACAACCCGGACCCCACCATGACCATTCGCCTCGCCAAAATCGTGATGACCCTGATGCTCGCCGCGTTCGCCGGCATCGTGACGTCCGACAATCTCGCCGACTACGGCTCGAACTATCTGTTCGTCCAGCATGTGCTGAGCATGGACACCACCTTCCCACACAACGCTCTGCTGTATCGGGCGACAACCAATCCGTTGTGGTGGCAACTGGGTTACTGGCTAATCATTGCCGGCGAAGGCGCGACCTGCTTACTGCTGCTTGCGGGGGCGGTGGCGCTGTGGCGTCGGCGCCATGCGAGCGGCATCGACTTCAACCACGCGAAAGCCTGTGCGATCGCGGGTCTCGTGGTCGGATTTCTCGTCTGGTTCTTCGGCTTTATGGTGGTCGGCGGCGAGTGGTTCGCGATGTGGCAGTCGAAAATCTGGAACGGTCAGGAAGCCGCGTTCCGTTTCTATGTGGCCATTGCCGGTGTGCTGATCTTCGTCAATCAGCGCGACGACGATCTGCCTGCCGGCTGAACGCATGCGGTCCGGCTGTCCGCCTGCGCCTGCGCCTGCGCCTGCGTTGCGCGTTTTGCATCTTGCGTTGCCGCGCCTGTCTTGCGTCTTGTCTCGCACCTCGTCTTGCCGCGTGCAGTGCATGCCGTCGCACGGCGCTGACGCTTGCGATGATCGAACGCGAGTGCATGCATACATTCGCGCATGAAATGCCGTTCATCGATATTTCATCCGGAATCCGAACTCATTTTCCTCGCAGCAGGACGACCCTGCCATTCATCGTATGTTATTCGTCCAGGCCGCCTGGCGGAGGCCCAGGCGTCAATAGCACGGCGGGGCGACTTGACTCTCTATCGCACCGTCTGCTCTGAGATTGACCTTTGCCTCGCGCGCTACCCACATTCCGTTGCACGCGTGCACCGCGCGGAATAAATCAAAAAGACGGCGTGTTTTGTGTTCAACAGCAGCGCACGTTCGACAGCGTGCGCAACACGCGTGAGCGCCGCACATGAACATCAGTACGAGCGGCGATCGCGCCGCGTCCCGATGCGCGGCGCACATGACGACAGGCACTCAACCCAGGGTCGACCATGCAGACAATCAACTTCACGAGCGCCGGCAGCACGCTTTCCAGCCGCCGCCGATGGATCGACGAGATGGAAACCCGCTTCGGCCTGCAGTGCGGACCGGATGCCGGGCGCCCGAGCCACGCGAGCGTCACGCAATGGGCCGCCGGCCCATTGAAGCTCACCGACGCGAGGCTCGCCTGGCAACGGCTGTCGCCAGTGATGACACACGGCCCCACATGGACCGGTCAGTACCTGCTGCTCAAGCAGGTGGAAAGCGGATCGCTCACGATTGAACAGAACGGCAACGCGCGGCGCATCGACGCCGGCGGCATGGTGCTGATCGACCCGGCACGCACGTTCAACGATCGCTTCGGCGACTCGACGCGCCTGATCGTGCTTCGTATCCCCAAGCAACGGTTGCGTGAGCGCGGCATCCGCTACGCGCTGGACGACCCGTACGTTCCCGACCTGCAGTCGCCCGACGTGAGCGCGATGCGCGACTATCTGTCGTTCACCGCGCGGCACGCGCACGCGATCAGCACGCGGTTGCTCGAGCGCTTCGGCAATCAGTGCCTCGATTGCCTCGATGTCTTGATCGGCGACCCCGCGACTCTCAGGTACGCGCGCTCCGCTGCCGCACTCGCGCTGCGGGCGCGGCAGGTGATCGCGCAGCGGATCGGCGACCCCGATCTGAATGTGACGAAGATCGCCGCGGAGCTGAACGTGTCAGCGAACTATCTAAGCCGGATATTTCGCGCGGAAGGACTTTCGCCGATGCGCCACGTCTGGTCCGTGCGCCTCGAACGCGCGGCATGCCTGCTCACACAGGCATCGATCGAACGTCCGCTGTCGAAAGACATCGCATTGCGCTGCGGCTTCTCGAACGCCTCGAACTTCAGTCGCGCTTTCAAGGAACGCTATGGCGTGACGCCGCTCGACTATGCGCGGCGCGCACGCGAAGCCGACCATGGCGGGAGCGCAGACAGCAACGACAGCCGCGTCGATAACGACAGCGGCAACGACACCGGCACGCCGCTCCCCAACGCATAAATAACATGGACGGCGCGACGGCTCATCCGTCGACGCCGCACCCCTGACCATGGAAACCACCGACGCCCTTATCGCGCTCGACGCGCTTGCGCAGGAGTCGCGGCTCACGGTGTTCCGGACCCTCGTCCAGTTCGGGCCGCAAGGTCTGTCCGCCGACAGGCTTGCGGCGTTCGTCGACTCGCCCGCGCCGTCGCTGTCGCCGCATCTGCAGCGCCTGCTCGACGCGCGGCTGGTGTCGCGACATCAACACGGCCGCTCGGTCATCTACGCGGCACGCTACGACGAAATCAATGCGCTGCTCGTGTACCTGATGGGATACTGCTGCGGCGCACAGGCGTGCCGCCCGCTTGCACCCAAGCCCGGAAAATTTCTATAACGCGTGTTTGAACTGCGGGTTGAACGGCGGTCCGGACTGCGGTTCGAACTGCGATTCGAACGGCGATTCGACCGCGGCCGATCACGCAGACGCGCCGCCGAACAGTCATACGTGAGACCGCCGAGCCTGCCTTGGCGGGCCTTGCACCGCGCAGAGCGACACCAGGCTGCGCGCAGGTGTACTCTAAGCCTTCGTTTGGCCTTGCGCTGCGCCGGCAGGCTTCCGCCGCCCGGCTTGCGCATATATCGTGCGGGAATCCGGGGGACACGCGCCAGCCGACGATGGGCTCATGGAGCGTCGCGGGCGTATCCCGTGTTGACTGACGTGATAGACATCAGCAGGTACGACGATGAATCCGAGCGCACTTGACCTCTCCCGCATCCAGTTTGCGTTCACGGTATCCGTGCACATCATTTTTCCCGCGCTGAGCATCGGCCTTGCCAGCTTTCTCGCGGTGCTCGAATTTGCGTGGCTCAAGAGCGGCAAACCGCATTACAAGGAACTGTGCCATTACTGGGCGAAGATCTTTGCGATCGGCTTCGGCATGGGCGTGGTGTCGGGCGTGGTGATGGCCTACGAATTCGGCACCAACTGGTCGGGCTTCGCGCGCTTCGCCGGACCGATCTCGGGTCCGCTGCTCACCTACGAGGTGATGACGGCCTTCTTCCTCGAAGCGGGCTTTCTCGGCGTGATGCTGTTTGGCTGGGAAAAGGTCGGGCCCAGACTGCATTTCGGCGCGACGCTGCTGGTGGCCACCGGCACGCTGATCTCGACCTTCTGGATTCTCGCGTCGAACAGCTGGATGCAGACGCCGCAAGGTTTCATCATCGAGAACGGACACGTGGTGCCCGTCGACTGGTTCAAGGTGATCTTCAATCCGTCGTTCCCGTACCGCCTCGCGCATATGACGATCGCCGCCTTCATCGTCGCCGCGCTGGTCGTTGCGGCCACCGGCGGCTGGCATCTGCTCAAGGGCCGGCGCGACGCGGCCGTGAAGACGACCTATTCGATGGCGCTGTGGCTGCTGCTGATTCTCGCGCCGATCCAGGCATTCGTCGGCGACCAGCACGGGCTCAATACGCGCGAATACCAGCCCGCGAAGATCGCCGCGATCGAAGGCCTGTGGCAAACCGAACAGGGCGGCACCGCGCTGAACCTGATCGGCTTTCCCGATATGAACGCCGAAGTCACGCGCTATGCGATCCAGATTCCGCACCTCGGCAGCCTGATTCTCACGCACTCGTGGGATGGCGAAATCAAGGGTCTCAAGGAGTTTCCGAAGGCGGACCGGCCGAACTCGTCGATCATCTTCTGGACGTTTCGCATCATGGCCGGCCTCGGCATGCTGATGATCCTCACCGCGCTGATCGGCGTCGCGCTGCGGCGCGGCGGGCGCCTGTTCGAAGCCCGCTGGTTCCACTGGCTGACCGTGCTGATGGGGCCGGCCGGCTTTATCTCGCTGATCGCCGGCTGGATCACCACCGAGGTCGGCCGTCAGCCGTGGGTCGTGTACGGACAGTTGCGCACCGCCGACGCGGTGTCGCCGGTCACGCCGCAATCGGCCGGCGTCTCGCTGCTGATCTTCGTGATGGTTTATTTCCTCGTGTTCGGCACGGGCGTCTACTACATCCTGAAGCTGATCCGCATCGGACCGCAAGCCGGCGACGAACCGACCGCCGCGTCGGCCGCGCGATCGGGCAACGACCCCGCCACCGGCAGACGGCCGCTTGCGGTCGCCGAATGACGGCCGGCCTGATGTCGTTCGATCCTCGCCACTTCTGATTGCCCGACTCGCGAACCGCTCACGCCACACCTTGCAGCACGCGCCGTTTTGCACATTCACGCCACGCACGGAGGCACGCATGGTCATCACCACGATATGGGCCGCAATCATCGCGCTGGGCATTTTCATGTACGTCGCGCTCGATGGCTTCGACCTGGGCATCGGCATCATCTTTCCGTTCTTCCCCGACGAGGGCGAACGCGACCTGATGATGCACACGATCGCGCCGGTCTGGGACGGCAACGAGACCTGGCTCGTGCTCGGCGGCGCCGCGTTGCTCGCGGTGTTCCCGAGCGTCTATTCGATCGTGCTGTCGGCCCTTTACCTGCCGATCATCTTCATGCTGATCTGCCTGATTTTTCGCGGCGTGTCGTTTGAGATTCGCGGCAAGGCCGGGCGCACGAAGAACTTGTGGAACCTCGCGTTCGTCTTCGGTTCAGCCGGCGCCGCGTTCTTTCAGGGCGTGATTCTCGGTGCGTATCTGCACGGCATTCCGACGACCAACGGCGTATTTTCCGGCGACCCGTTCTTCTGGGTCACGCCATTCGGCGTGTTCAGCGGCCTCGGGTTGATGTCGACCTACGCGCTGCTCGGCTGCGGCTTCCTCGTGCTGAAGACCGGCGGCGATCTGCAACAGCGCATGCACGGACTGATCGGGCCGCTCACGCTGGTGCTGCTCGGCTTTATCGCCGCGGTGTCGATCTGGACGCCGTTGACCGACCCGCATATCGCCGCGCGCTGGTTCGAGTCGCCGTTCCGCTACCGGCTCTATCCGGTGCCGATTCTCGTGCTGATCGTCGCCGCATGGATGGCTGCCGCGGTACGCAAGCGCAGCGACGCGATGCCCTTCGTACTCGCGCTCGCGCTGGTGCTGCTCGGCTATATCGGGCTGCTCGTCAGTATCTGGCCCTACGCGATTCCGGGCACGCTGCTGCTTGCCGATGCGGCCGCGCCGCATTCGAGCCAGGTGTTCACGCTGGTAGGCGCGGTCGTCATCATTCCGATCATCACCGTCTATACGACCGCCGGCTACTGGGTGTTTCGCGGCAAGGCCGAACCCGGCGCGCGTTACGAGTAGCGAACAAGCCGCTTTCACGCCGCAAGGTCACTCGAACGATGCGCGCACAGAAGGAGCTCGATCATGCCGCGATCCGTTGTTGAACACGCATCGGCCGAAGCCGTCGCAACACGACACCCGAAGCACACGAGCGGCCGCCGCATGGGGCAACCGCGCAGCCTCGCGAACCGGGTCATGTGGCTCGTCATTCTGTGGTGCGCGGGCTTCGGCGCGACCTTTCTCGTCGTGTTGCCGTTTCATCTGCTCGTGCAGTGGGCGATTCACCGTTGACGCGCAACGCCGGCCGTGTGCACGGCAGTCGCGCCCCGCTTTCACCGGCTTTTGCCGGCTTTCATTCGGGCTATTGCACCTCGCGCGAGTGTGCGTGTGTTTCGACAAGCCGCCAGCAATCTCGAAAGACGCGTCGCCCTATTCTGCCTAATATGGCTCCATTCATGCATCGCATACGTAGGGGGCACCATGGCTGAGAGAAAATCGATCCGCGTCTATCGCGAACCGGCCGGCGGTTGGGGGGCGCTCAAGGCAACCGGCAAGGCGCTCGCCGAACAGGGCATTCCGGTTTACGGCGCCCGCACGCTGCTGCGGATGAACCAGCCGGAAGGCTTCGATTGTCCGGGCTGCGCGTGGCCCGATCCGAAGCACACGTCGTCGTTCGAGTTCTGCGAAAACGGGGCAAAGGCCGTCGCGTGGGAAGCGACCGCTGCGCGTTGCACGCCGGAATTCTTCGCGAACCATACGGTGACCGAACTCAGCGCGTGGGAAGACTTCGACCTCGAGATGGCCGGCCGCCTCACGCACCCGATGGTCTACGACCCGGCGTCCGACCGCTATCTGCCGCTCTCCTGGGACGACGCGTTCGCACTGATCGCCGCGCATCTGAACGCGCTCGATTCGCCGAACCAGGCCGACTTCTATACGTCGGGGCGCGCGTCGAACGAGGCGGCGTTCCTGTACCAGCTGTTCGCACGCGAATACGGCAGCGGCAACTTCCCCGATTGCTCGAACATGTGTCACGAAGCGACGAGCGTCGGCTTGCCCGAGTCGATCGGTGTCGGCAAAGGCACCGTGCTGCTCGAGGACTTCGATCACGCGGATGCGATTTTTATCTTCGGCCAGAACCCGGGCACGAATAGTCCGCGAATGATGACGAGCCTGCACGATGCATCACGGCGCGGCGCGCGCATCATCTCGTTCAACCCGTTTCGCGAACGCGCACTGGAACGCTTCCAGGCGCCGCAAAATCCGATCGAGATGGTCACGCTCACGTGGACCACGATCAGCAATCCGCTGTATCAGGTGCGCGTCGGCGGCGACGTCGCCGCGTTGAAAGGCATCATGAAAGCGATCGTCGAAGCCGACGACGACGCGCTGGCGCACGACCAGCCGCGCAAGCTCGACGTCGATTTCATTCGCGGCCATACGGTCGGCTTTGAAAAGCTCGTCGACGATCTGCGCAACACCAGCTGGGAAGCGATCGAACACAAGTCGGGCTTGCGGCGCGCCGATCTCACCACGGTCGCGAACGTCTATATGGAAGCGAAGAATGTGATCCTCGTGTTCGGGATGGGACTCACGCAGCATCATCGCGGCACCGAGAACGTTCAGCAGTTGACCAATCTCGCGCTGATGCGCGGCAATATCGGCCGGCCCGGCGCCGGCGTATGCCCGGTGCGCGGCCATTCGAATGTGCAGGGCAACCGCACGGTCGGGATCACTGAAAAGCCCGCGCAGGCATGGCTCGATCGCATCGAGCAGACGTTCGGCTTTACACCGTCGCCGCAGCATGGGCGCGACACGGTCGCGACGCTCGAAGCGATGCTCTCGGGCGACTGCAAGGTATTCGTCGCGCTCGGCGGCAATTTCGCGGCGGCCATTCCGGACTGGCCGCGTCTGCAGGTGGCGATGCGCAAGCTCGATCTGACCGTGCATGTTGCGACGAAGCTCAACCGCAGCCATCTCGTGCATGCGAAAGAAGCGCTGATTCTGCCGTGCCTCGGGCGCACCGAAGTCGATATCCAGGAGACCGGGCCGCAATCGATCACGGTCGAAGATTCGATGTCGATGGTGCACGCGTCAGCGGGTATCAACGATCCGGCGTCCGAGCAGCTGATGAGCGAGCCCGCGATTGTCGCCGGCATCGCGCGCGCGACGCTCGGCGCTCGAACGAAAGTGCCCTGGGAAGAACTCGTCGCCGACTACGACCGGATTCGCGATGCGATCGAAAAGGTATTCCCGGCCTTCGAGGCCTACAACGCGCGCATCCGCGTGCCCGGCGGGTTTCATCTGGGGTCGACCGCGCGCGAGCGGATCTGGGCGACCGCGAGCGGCAAGGCCAATTTCGCGGTATTCGAAGGCCTCGATGAAGACCCGTGGCACGGCGACGAGGACGGCCTGTGGCTCACGACGATACGCAGTCACGACCAGTACAACACGACGCTTTATTCACTATCGGACCGCTATCGCGGCGTATTCGGCCAGCGCGACGTGGTGTTCGTCAATGCACAGGAAATCGCGCGGCGCAATCTGCATCCGGGCGATCTCGTCGACCTGATCGCGCTGTCGACCGATGGTATCGAGCGCGTCGTGCGCAATATGAAGGTGGTCGAATATCAGCTGCCCGACGGATGCTGCGGCGCGTACTACCCGGAGGCCAATCCGCTCGTGCCGCTCTATGCGCACGATCCGCGCAGCCGCACGCCTTCGTACAAATCGGTGCCGGTGAAGCTCGTCAAGTCTGCGCGCAATATCGTTGCGGGAGCGTGGGCGCCGCACTCCTGAAACGAAACCGCAGGCGCCGCGCCGCCGATGACGGCTGCACGGCGCCTGCGATGTGCGTGGCGGCCGGCAACCGTCCTCGCATTGCGCCGGCGCCGTCGCGATCGGCGGCCGTCGCTGGTCCGCTTAGACGTGATTCACTTCGTTCATGAAACGCATCTCCGCCGCCGCGCGTAGCAGATGGGTTCTCACCCCCACCAGCGGTTCCGCATGCAGCGGGACATGGTCAGGCTCGATCAGCGCCAGCGCGGTTTCCGCGGCGTTGATCGCGAGCGATAGCTGATTAGGCAACACACACACGACCCCATCGGCAATCCGCTCGACGTACGGTGCATCCGGGCGCCTGCCGACGCCCCGCTCCGCGCTTTCGGTCTTGTGCGCGAGATACAGCGTGCGTTCGCTTGTCGCCGCATGCAGAGCGGGCAGCACCGTCTTGAGCGCATTCAGTTGCGCGTGCAACCGGGTCGGATCGACCGCCAGAGGCGCACCGCCTTCGAGCACAGGGTCCGTGCCGTGCGTGTAGAGCAGCACCGGCGAGCCGTCCGCTTCGTACTGCGGCGCGATAAACAGTTGCGCATCGGGAATCGCGATGCTCGCATCGGGCACGCGGCCGCGCATCGCCAGCACCTGGCAGGCGCGCGTTTGCAGCGGCACGCTCTTGCGTACGCGCGGCAGCATGCCGATCAGGTGCGGCGTGCCCGCGCCGGCGCACAGCACGATCTGCTGCGTGTCGAGCGTGCTGTCGCCGATGCGCAGCCGCCACGCGCCATGACTGGCTTCGATCGCGTCGATCGTCCCGAACTTCAGGCAGCCGCGGCTGCGCTGCACGAGCTTCGCGAGCAGCTCGCGGCCGTCGAACATCATGTGCGGAAAACGATAGAGATGCGCGAGGCGGTTGCCTTCGAGAACGGGCGAACCCTGCGTGACCGGTGCGTACGGCAGATCGCATAACGTCCACATCTTCGTCCATGCGCTCGCATCGCCGACGAAGCCGACATACGACTCGGTCGAACGCACCGTGACGCGCAAACGGCGCACCAGATCGCGCCACTTCGGATACGCGTCATGCAGCTGATCGATCAGTTCGCGATCGCTGTAGACATGGCCGCGATGAATATAAAACTGCGAACGCAGCGTCTGGCCGTCGCCGACGCGCGGCAAACGATCGATGCAGCATGCGTTCAACCCGTGCGCGAGCGCCTGCTCGAGCAGCACGAGACCCTGGATTCCGGCTCCGACAATCACGCAATCGTATTTCACGGCAATTCCCCTTCTGGCTGGTGGACGCGTTCAATCGTAGGCGTCGACAATGATCTGAAAATGAGGAGTGCGTGGCGCGCCGCCCGGCGTACCTGGCGGCGGCGGCGCGCGCGCCGGGTCAGACGGGGTCCGTCGGGTCGTTGTGCGCGGGTTCGCTGTGCGCCGGTTCGTTGCGCGCGAGCTGATGCTTTCGTCTGAACGATGACGTATCGATGCGCCGCTTCAGGCGCTTGAACAGGTTGCCCGCCGCGCACGCGCAGACGCGATTCACGAGCGCGAACAGATTCCGGTCGCGCCCTTGCGCAAGCACCGCGGTCGCGCCGCCGATACCGACTTTCACGAGGCAATGCAGCGCGTTGCCGCCGCGCGGACCGTCGAGGTCTTCGAGGTGCACGGTCACGTGCGAGATGCGCCGCGCGACGCGTGCAAAGGTTTCCGTGATCCGCTTGCGCACATGTTCGCGCAGCGCGTCCGTCTCGACACGCGACAAATGAAGTCCTGACGTTTGGATGCTGATTTCCATGACTGTCTCTCCTTGGGCCGACACGCATCAATCTACCGTTCGACGCGCCGCGCAAGAAGCCGCCTTTTCCTGACGGACGGTTCGAATATTTCGAAGCGTCCTGATGTGACGCACCCATGCTCGCTCACATGCACTGATCCGGCGCTTCGTGCTGCTCACTTTCGCCTCATTCTCGATCTCTACGATGCATGCCATCGACGAGCCAGACAGGTTTCAGCCGCACCGGAGCCTGCCAGACCCTCGCTGTTCCGTGCACGTCGATCGAGTCGCGGCCTGAATCCCGCTGTGCCGCGAGCCTTTCACGAGTGATTGGAGATACATCATGTTTGCGTATTGCCTCGAAAAGCTGGGCGAATGGATCGAGCGTGCTGAGGAACGGCGCCGCAACGAATACCTTTCGCAGTCGTCAGACCTCGTCGATCTCGAACGGCGCATGCGTGCCGTCGAGCGCGGCGGCTATCCGGTGTAACCCACGCGCGGGCCGACGGTTTGTTCCGGGGCCTGCGCGCTATGCGTTCGTTGCGACGGCACCGGCGATCCCGCGCCGATGGACGGCGTGAAGCTCGCGCTTGACTGTCGCCATGAACGCAACGCCCATTGAGGATCGCGATGAAACTCGAACCGCTGTCACACTGCCCCGATCGCACGGACGCCGTTGTCCTGCAGGTCCGCTTCGATCACCGTTCGCGCTTGCCGCAGCCCGGCGCAGCGGCGCGGCGCGCGCCTGCACCGGCTGGTCCGGCGCCTCGCCTGTTCGGGCGCCTATTCGTCCGTATGAGGATTGTGAAGATTGCTATCGGGCGGCTCTTCAGACACCACGCAGCGGATCGCGCATGCCGTTGCGACGTCGACGCACGCCTGCTCGAACTCGAGACGCACAAGTTGAGCGCGCAACATCTCGGCAACCCGCACCGATAGTCGCGCCATACGGAGCCGGAACCCTTCTTGCACTGCATATGCCTCGTTTGCCGACGCGCCGGCACATGCGCAGGCCCGCTGGCAATGCACGCGCTAAACTGCGCCCAAGCGGCTACTGCGACGTATCGTTCAAACCGTTCGGCTGCGTCAACCCGCTCGCGCCATTCGCTTTCAACAGACGATTCCCTTACGAAATCGCACGGTTTTTCGTTTTCGACGGAATACTTTCCACATCGGGATATACATCGCGCATGCGCATGTAAGATCGACACGACCTTCCATCTCGCACCCATGCGCTGCTGCGCACGACACGTCCGCGATATCAACAGATGACCGACCGCTCCGGTCTTGCATCGACGATCGAGTGACTTTGTGACCTTGTCCGAAAGCCCATGACCTCGCTCTTTCAAGCGGCACACCGCGGCAACCGCTGGCGGGATGCATGGACGCGCTGGATGCGCGCCGATCTGTTCGAACCGCCCAGCCTCGCGCGGCGGCTCGTGTTCGGCTGGGCCGCCGGATTCCTCACGCTCGGCCTGCTCAGTTGGCTGTGCTACAGGCTCGGGCTCGACGTGATCGCGGCCGAATCGGTTTTTTTGATCGCGATCGTGCTGATCTCGCTGGTGGGCAGCTTCGTGATGTCGATCGGGTTGTGCGTGGTGGCCGTGCTGTATATCGACTACTACTTCATCAAACCGGTGTTGTCTTTTGACGTCCAGTACAAGCAGGACATGCCCGCGCTGCTCACGTTTCTGATCGCGTCGCTGGCAATTACCGGACTCGTGCGGCACGTGCGCGCGCTGGGTGACGTGCGCAGCGAGCAGGCGCGTCTGCTCGATCTCACGCACGACACGGTGATCGTGCGCGATATGGATGGCGTGATTCTGTTCTGGAACTACGGCGCCGAGGAAATGTACGGCTGGAAAAAGCGCGACGCGATCGGCAAGAACATCCATCAGTTGCTCAAGACGCGCTTTCCCGCACCGCTCGACGAGATTACCGCGTCATTGTTGCGCACCGGGCGCTGGGACGGCGAACTGGTGCACACGCGCCGCGACGGCACCGAGCTGTCGATCGCAACCCGCTGGTCGCTGCAGCGCAACGGCAACGGCCGCGCGCTCGCCACACTCGAGACCGGCAACGACATCACCGCTCGCAAAGAGGCCGAACAGGCGCTGCGGCGCAGCCAGGCGACCTATCTCGCCGAAGCGCAGCGCCTGAGCCACACAGGCAGCTTCGGCTGGAACGTGTGGAGCGGCGAAGTGGTCTGGTCCGAGCAGACCTTCCGCATTTTCGAGTTCGACCCGGGCATTGTGCCGACCCTCGAACTCGTGCTGCAGCGCGTGCATCCGGACGACGTCGAACGGTTTCGCGACATCATCGGCCGCGCGTCGACGCACAAGCAGGACTTCGAATTCGAATTCCGCCTCGTGATGCCCGACGGCGCAATCAAGCATCTGCAGGTGGTCGCGCACGTGATGCGGGACGAGCCGGAGCGGCTCCACTACGCGGGCGCGGTAATGGACGTCACGCAGGCGCGGCAGTCGGAACAGCAGTTGCACCACGCGCAATCCGAGCTCGCGCGCGTGACGCGCGTCACCACGCTCGGCGAGCTCTCCGCGTCGATTGCGCACGAGGTCGGCCAGCCGCTTGCGGCCATCGTCACGAATGGCGAGGCGTGCCTGCGCTGGCTCGACCATCAGCCGCCGCAGCCCGACGAAGTGCGCGCGGGCATTGCCAGGATGATTGGCGAGGGGCGGCGCGCGACCGAGATCGTGCGGCGCATCCGCACGCTCGCGAGGAAAGATACCGGACAAAAGACGCCGCTCGAACTGAACGATGTGGTCAACGACGTGGTGTCGCTTACGCAACGCGAAGTGCTGAGCCATCAGGTCCCTTTGCGGGTGCGGCTCGCGCCGCTGCTGCCGCCGGTGCTCGGCGACCGCGTGCAATTGCAGCAGGTGCTGATCAATCTCGTGATGAATGGCATCCAGTCGATGGATGGCATCACCGGCTGGACGCGCGAACTGTCGATCGAAACGGGTCTCGCGCCGGGCGGCAACGTGACGCTGACCGTACGCGATTGCGGCGCCGGCCTCGACCCGCGGCATGCGGAGCGCGTGTTCGACGCATTCTTCAGCACGAAGCCGCACGGCATGGGAATGGGCCTGTCGATCTGCCGGTCGATCATCGACGCGCATGGAGGCAAAATCGTCGCGCTCAACAATGAGACGCATGGCGCAACGTTCCAGTGCATCCTGCCGCCGCTTGCAAAAAGCGTCGCGTAACCGGCGGTACGCGGAATATTTTTTCCAGCTGGGTGTTTCTTTTCCGGCAAAAACGGGATATCTAGTACCTATACTGCATGCAACGATTACGAATCAATTGAACTCGCAGCGGTTTCACGCAAGCATTCGCGGTTGCCCGCTGCAGCTGGAGGGACACATGAATTCGCAGCAGTTAGTTTCAGCTTCGACCGGTGTAACGGCGCAGGTGGCGCCGTCGGTGGTGTATGTGGTCGACGACGACGAAGCGATGCGCACCGCACTCGCCGCTTTGTTGCGCTCGGTCGGCCTGCGCGTGGAAACCTTCGCGTCTTCGCGCGCATTTCTCGATTATCCGAAGTCGCCGACGCCGAGTTGTCTCGTGCTCGATGTGCGACTGCGCGGTGAAAGCGGCCTGGCTTTCCAGGAAGAAGCCGCAAAGACCGACATGCGTATTCCGATCGTGTTCATGACCGGACACGGCGATATCGCGATGTCGGTGAAAGCGATGAAAGCCGGCGCACTCGATTTCTTTACCAAGCCGTTTCGCGATCAGGACATGCTCGATGCGGTCGCGCATGCGCTTGCGCAGGACGCGAAGCGCATCGAGGCCGAGCATGCGGTGGCCTCCGTGCGCTCGTGCTACAACACGCTGACGCCGCGCGAGCAGCAGGTGATGGAATACGTGGTGGTCGGACTGATGAACAAGCAGATCGCTGCGGAAATGAAGTTGAGCGAGATCACCGTGAAGATCCATCGCGGTCAGGTGATGAAAAAGATGACCGCACGCTCAGTTGCCGATCTCGTCAGAAAGGCCGAAGCGATTGGTATCGGCACGCGTGGGGAACGGGCGTCGTGACGGACGACCGAACCTGCCGCTGAATCCGCCAAGCGCGGCGCTCACGGCAAGCCGTTGTATCGAGCGCCGCCGTCCGTTGAACGTACGACACCTAGAGCAACTGCACAGTGATTACGGCGACCCGAGCGCAGTGGTCAACCAATGCGCGATGACGTTCGCGTCGACCGGTTTTTCCAGCAGAGCCAATGCGCCTTGCGCCTGAGTTTGCGCATGCAGCACCGCGGTTGGAAATGCGGTAATGAAAATGGTCGGCGGCGCATGCCCCTGCTTTAACAGGCAGTCATGCAATTCAATACCGGACATGCCCGGCATGCGAATATCGGAAATCAAAAACGAAGTTTGGTCGACGCGGCCGGAATTCAGAAACGCTTCTGCGGAGGCGAAATCGTTGACATCCCAACCAAATGAACGAACGAGGCTCGCGGTGGCGAGTCGCACCGCGTCGTCGTCATCGACAATGCTAACGATATGGGACGTATCCACGCGGCGGACCCTGAGTTTTCAGCAATACACTCCGCAAATTTACGGATCCAGGCCGTGCCATTTTCTCTTTAGAGAATAGATCGCGGGATGCGGCCCGCAAATCATACAAACGTATAGCGCAAGCCGGCTATTCGCGATGCTACATAGCGCTTGCGGCATCGCATGGCGGCCCGCCCTCGCGAAGCAGCCGTCAAGCTATTCCAACCGCATAATCCGCACGGCGATGACCACTCGCATTATGCAGGAGACCGTTCCGCTCTCGCGTTTTCAGAGCGCGCGCGTGGACCGGTTTACACGCAACCGACGGTGCGGCTACAAATGAAAATCGCAGCGATTTACCGCCATCGATTGAATGGCGAAGGTTCGCTGCGGCGGATACGACGGCATGCGTGAGTGGCCGCCGGGTTCTGCGTCACGACGATGATCGACAGAAACCCGTCAGCCGGTTCTCACACGAGATCAGTTGCCTGCTTCGTGCTTCGTGAGGTTGTTCTTGACGGACGTGACACCCTCGACGCTCTGCGCCGCCGTGGTGGCCACCGGGATCATCGATTCATCTTCGACGGTGCCGTCAAGCGTGACCTTGCCGCTGCGCGCCACGACACGAATGTCGGACGACTCGACCTTATGCGTCGTGAGCGCGTGACGCACCTGCGCCTCGAGCTTGTGGTCTGCTTTCCACTTGGCCCGTTTGCCGGGTTTTGCGGCGGGTGCGGACGCGGCGGACATATCGTCCTGCGCATGAACGGCTTCGAAGCCGACGGATAACATCAGGGCAATGCTGGTACCGACCAACATCTTCAACGGCTTGTTCACATGGACCTCCATCGTTGTCAAGGGTGACTCATCGTTCGGGCGTCGACGACACCCGTTTCTTTGCTGCTGATCTTCGATTGCTTGTTCTGTCGCGTTGTTTTCCTCGAAAACGCCAGCCAGTACCCGCTTTGTCGTGTTCCATTCCCCGCGATTTTCCATGCATCGCTTCGGTGTTGCGTCGATCTTCCCCGTCGTGCTGCGTCAATGTCCGATCGGCGCGATCAGCACGCACGTGGCGAGCATCATCGAGCCGGCGTTGGCCGGCGCGAGCCGATAGTGCGACGGACGATACACCACGTCGCCGCGGCGAATCTGCTGCCCGCTCAATGCGCAAAAGCCGTCGTTCGACGCGCGCGCGATACGCCACACCTGGTCGCCATAGTGGCACGAGGTCGGATCGCCCCACGTGACGATGGCCGTGCGGCTCGTCGGCCGGTCGAGCACCCTGATGTGCGCGGCGCGCTTGCCGGTCGCGCAGGCGCCGGCCGCCACGCGCCGTGGCGCATGGCGGCCGATGGAAACGGTGTTGCCTCGCGTCCCGTCCGCCGTGCAAGACAGGGAATCGAGCAGACACAAGGTCTGCGACCACGGATCGGTCCGGCTGTGTTTCGCATGCATCGAGTCGCCCCCATCATTGGTCGTGGAGGTCCTCGCGCTGCGGATCGCGAAGGCCACTGGTGTGTCAGGCGGTTTCGCTACGTTAGCGCGATATGCGGCGCCCCGCCATTCCACCTATGTGTTACATCGCGCAACACGTAAGTTGGGCGGGGTGATACGAAAGTTTAGGCGGGGTGCATGGCGGGTGTAATCGAAGCGCCCAAACGGAACACGGCGACCGCTTGCCGCAGCGCATCAGTCTGCTCCTCGAGCGACTTCGCCGCAGCCGCCGCCTGTTCGACGAGTGCCGCATTGTTCTGCGTCACCTCGTCGATCTGCGCGATTTCGTGGTTGACCTGCTCGATACTCGTGCTCTGCGCGCCGGCGGCGGCCTCGATATCGCCCATGATGCCCGTCATCCGCTCGACCGCCTGCCGCGCATCCGACATCGTGCCGCCCGCCTCGGTCACCAGAGAAGCGCCGAGTTCGACCTGGGCCGCCGAGGCGCCGAGCAGATCCTTGATTTCCTTCGCCGCGGTCGCCGAGCGTTGCGCGAGGCTGCGCACCTCCGCTGCGACAACCGAAAATCCGCGGCCGTCCTCGCCGGCGCGCGCGGCCTCGACCGCGGCGTTCAACGCGAGAATGTTGGTCTGGAACGCGATGCCTTCGATCACACCGGTGATCTCGGTCACCTTGCGCGACGATCCCGTGATGTCGCTCATCGTGTCGATCACGCGATTGACGACGTCCGCGCCGCGGCTCACGGTTTGCAGCGCGCCTTGCGCGAGCCGGTTCGCTTCCTTCGCGTTGTCCGCGTTCTGTCTGACCGTCGACGACAGCTGTTCGATGCTCGCGGCCGTGCGCTCGAGCGCCGCGGCCTGCTGGCCGGTGCGGTTCGACAGATCGAGATTGCCCGCCGCGATTTCGGTCACGCTGTGCGCGATCGCGTGGCTGCCGCCGCGCACATCGGCGACGGTGCTCGCGAGTCCGTCGCGCATCTGCGCGAGTGCCGCCAGCATCTGACCCATTTCGTTGCGTGAGCGGCTCGCGACGGCGACCGTCAGATCGCCCGCCGCGATGCTGCGAAAATGCGCGATCGTGCGCTCGATCGGCCGCACCAGCGCGATCGACATCGCAATACGCGCCAGCACGCCGATCACGATTGCCGCGAGACCCACACCGCCGAACGCGAATCCCGACATCTGGAAGCGACGCGCCGCCGCTTGCGCGTCGCGTCGCTGGTTGTCGGACTGCAGGCGTTGCAACGCATCGATGGCCTGCGCATAGGGCGCGTAATAGCGGTCCGCGGTTTCGCCCTGGATGGTGCGGAACGTATTGAAGTCGTTATCGACGAGCGCCTTGTACTCGGGCTCGAGCGCATCGGCGACCAGCGCGGCGCGCGCCTTCGCGACGTCCTGCGCGAGCCCGCGCTCGGCGTCGCTTGCGAACGGACCGTCGGCATAGACCTTGAAGTCGTTGCTCGAATCGGCGAGCAGTTTGTGCGCGGCGTCGAGCATTTCGGCGGTCGCCTTGCCGACGCTAAAGAGCGTCTCGTAGCTACCGAGCGCGAGCCGCACCTTCAGCAGCTTCTCCGAGCTCGCGTTCAGCGACGCGAGCGATACCGAACCGTGCTGCGCATCGCGCAGGCCGTCGTTGGCCTGCTGGAGCGCCCCATAACCGACGCCGATCACGGTCAGCAGCAGCGCGACGAACAGGACGATAATGAAAGTCAGTCCCCCGCGGATTGTTATTTGATTCAACATGTGGTCTCCGGAACAGAATGGCGGGTGTGGTGGTTTGGAATCTCCGCGCTCGTCATAACGGCGCGGCGAGCGTGTCACCTGATAGGGACAATCCATGAGAGGCCGCGCCGGATGCGCGATGGATCATTTGTATAATCGTGCGTTTTGTGTTCAGGCCGGCCCGGCCCTTCCGGTCCCTTCCCATGCTTAGCTTCGCGCTCGGATTTATCGTCTCCCTGCTGTTTACGCTGCTGATCGTGCGCTACGCGCATCTGCACCAGCGGTTCTCGCTCGACGACGATCTGGCAGGCGCGCAGAAATTCCACGCGCGGCCGGTGCCGCGGGTCGGCGGGCTCGGCATTCTGATCGGCCTTGTCGCATCGGCGGCGGAACTGCACCGCGCGTATCCGGCGGTGTCCGCCGGTATTCTGTTTCTCGTCGCGTGCGGGCTGCCGGCATTCGGCGCGGGGCTCGTCGAAGACCTGACCAAACGCGTGTCGCCGCTGATCCGGCTGATCTGCACGATGGCCGCTGCCGCGCTCGCGTACTTTCTGCTCAATATCGCCGTGACGCGCATCAGCGTGCCGCCGCTCGATTTTCTGCTGACCTATGCGGCCATTTCATGCGGCGTCACCGTGCTCGCGGTTGCGACGCTCGCCAATGCGGTCAATATCATCGACGGGTTCAACGGGCTCGCGTCGATGGTCGCGTTCATGATGTTCGCGTCGCTCGCTTACGTCGCGTTCCAGGTGCACGACCCGATCGTGCTGTCCGCGTCGCTGATCATGATGGGCGCGGTGATGGGCTTCTTCATCTGGAACTTCCCGGCGGGGCTGATTTTTCTCGGCGACGGCGGCGCGTATTTCATCGGCTTTATGCTCGGCGAACTGTCGATCATGCTGGTGATGCGCAATCGCGATGTGTCCGCGTGGTACCCGGTGCTGCTGTTTATGTACCCGATCTTCGAGACGTGCTTTTCGATCTACCGGAAGAAGTTTATTCGCGGGATGTCGCCGGGCATACCGGACGGCGTCCATCTGCATATGCTCGTGTACAAGCGGCTGATGCGCTGGGCGGTCGGCGTGAAGACCGCGCGCGAGCTCACGCAGCGCAATTCGCTGACGTCGCCGTATTTATGGCTGCTGTGTTTGATTGCGGTGATTCCGGCGACGCTGTTCTGGCGGCACACGGTGCACCTGTTCTGTTTTGTTGTGGTGTTCGCGGCGACTTATGTGTGGCTGTATGTGAGCATTGTGCGGTTCAAGTCGCCGCGGTGGATGGTGGTGCGCAAGGGGCAGCGGCATTGAGCGCGAGCGACGGCGCATGCCGTAGGCGCGAGCGCCCGAATATCGCAACGATCACGCCGTGCTGTTTTGCCTGAAGCGCCGCCAGCGCGCATCGATCTGCCAGCCGACGATCGCCAGCACCGCATACCAGAGCACGACGCATCCCCACTGCATCAGTTCCGGCGCATGCAGCGCAAGCAGCGCGATGGCGCCGCCGATCAGCATCAGCCAGTAGTAAGTCAGCGCGACGTATTCATGCCGGCCGGTCATCTGCACGAGCCGCTGGTAGTAGTGCTCGCGATGCGCTTCCCACACCTTCTCGCCGCGCGCGGCCCGGCGCAATAGCGTGACCGTCGAATCGGCGATGAACGGCGCGAACGCGAGCGCCGGAAACCAGACGGGCCATGTGCCGTGCTGCCAGCCCCAGAAGCCGAGCGCACCCGCGAGAAAACCCAACGGAATCGAACCGACGTCGCCGAGGAAGATTTTCGCGCGCGGAAAATTCAGCACGAGAAAGCCCGCGGCCGCGCCGGCAACGGCGGCGGCGGCCAGTGCAAGCGGCGCTTGCGTCGACGCGGCCGCGATCGCATACATGCCGAAGCCGAACACCGCCATGCCGCCGGCGAGACCGTTCGAGCCGTCCATGAAGTTGTACAGGTTCACGAGCCAGACCATCGCGATGCCGGCGAGGACGGCAAGCCACCACGGAATATCGGTCGCGCTCGTGACGACGGTCGCGGCGACCACGATTGCGTGCGCGGCAAATCGCACGCGCGCGGGAAGGCCGCGACGATCGTCGATCAGCGAGACGAGGCCGAGGACACATGCGCCGAGCGCGATGCCGCGCAATGGCGGGGCGCAGAATGCGATCAGCAATAGCGCGGCAGGCAGGATGCCCCAGCCGCCGACACGCGGCACGGGGCGCTCGTGTAGCGAGCGTGCGTTGGGGATGTCGACGGCGATGCGCCAGGCCCAGCCGGTGCGCAGGAGGATCAGCAGAATTGCGAGGGCGGCCACGGCGGCGATGATGATCGTGGCGGATAAAGGCAGAGAAAACGTCGGCATAGCGGCGGTTAGCAATTGATCTTGTAGGCACGCGCGGTTTCGGCAAGGCCCTGCGCGACGGACCACGGCGGCGCCCAGCCCAGTTCGCTGCGCAAGCGGCTGCCGTCGAGACGCAGCGGGCTCGTCAGCCGGTCGACCTGGGCGGTCTTGCCGGTCAGGCGCCCGACGCCGCGCAGCCATGCGACCGGCACCGGCACGAGCCGCGCCGGGCGCCCGAGCGCGCGCGCAATCGCTTCGACCATGCCGGCGACGGTCAGATCGTCGCCGTCGGTCACGTGATACACCCCGCCGACCGGCGCTTCGCGTGTGGCCAGCGTGCGGATCGCGTCGGCAAGATTGCCGACGTAGACCATGCTGCGACGCGCATCGATCGAGCCGAGCGGTAGCGGAATACCGCGATCCACCGCGCGCATCAGCCCGCGAAAATTCGCACGCACACCCGGCCCATAGACAAGCGGAGGCCGCACGACCGCGATCTCGATACCGTGCTCACTGCCGAACGCAAAGAGCGCCTGCTCCGCTTCACGCTTCGAGATACCGTACGGGTCGACCGGTGCGCAGGCATCGTCCTCGCGCCACGGCCGGCCAGGCTCCCCCTCGCCGAGCGCCTTCACGCTGCTGACGAAGACGATCCGGCGCGCGCCGGCCGCGCGTGCGGCATGCGCGGCGTTCAGCGCGCCCTGCACGTTGGTCGCGCGGTACGCGGCGAGCGGGTCGGCCGCGTCGTCGTGCATCATGTGCACGCGCGCGGCGAGGTGCACGAGCGTATCGCAAGGGCCCAACGGCGGCTCGCCCATGGCGACGCTCGCGAAGTTGTCGTCGGCAATCGGAAGCTCGCGCACGCGTGCGTCGCACGCGCCGGTGTGGCGCACCAGCGCGACGACGTCGTGCCCGGCATCGCACAGCAACGCGGTCAACGCGCGGCCGACGAACCCGTTCGCTCCGGTTACGGCTATCTGCATGCTGTCGTTCCTTGCTTCCTGATCTGATGCCGATGCCATGCCGCTGCAGCGTGGGCATCGACGCGACATGTTTTTACTGTGAACGGCAATGGCGGCCACCTCATCGCACGCAACGTCCCGCCCTGCGCCGAGGCCCGCAAATGACGATGGCAGCGAACGCTGCCATCATAAGCGATACCGATAACCGGACCGCCAGCCACACGAAAGACGCCCGACGGCCTCAGCCGGAGACCTGCGCCTGCTTGAACGGCGCCACGCTTTGCAGCATCGGCGCGACCGCCGGCTGGTACTCGGGCACCCAGCGGCGCAGATCGCGACGGGTCTCGTCGTCGCCCAGTACGCGGCGCTGCATCAGCCACGGCAGCAATTCGTCGAGCAGGTGGTCCGGCACTTCGCGCGCCTGGGCGATGCGCAGTTTCGGATGCGCGGTGCGCGTCGTGGTTTCGTCGTCCGCGAGCAGTTCTTCGTAGAGTTTTTCGCCCGGACGCAGACCGGTGAAGTCGATGCGAATCTGCTCGTCCTTGAAGCCGTACAGACGGATCAGGTCGCGCGCCAGATCGACGATCTTGACCGGCTCGCCCATTTCGAGAATGAAGATCTCGCCGCCACGGCCCATGCTCGATGCCTGCAACACGAGTTGCGACGCTTCGGGAATGGTCATGAAAAAGCGCGTGATCTCCGGGTGCGTGACCGTGACCGGGCCGCCCTTCGCGATCTGCTGCTGGAATTTTGGAATCACACTGCCCGCGCTGCCGAGCACATTGCCGAAGCGCACGGTCTCGAACTGCGTGCGGGCGCTGGTTTGCTGCAGCGCCTGGCAGGCCATCTCGGCAAGCCGCTTGCTCGCGCCCATCACGTTGGTCGGGTTGACCGCCTTGTCCGTCGAGATCAGTACAAAGTGCTTCACGTTGTGGCGGATCGCCGCGCGCGCGACGCGATAGGTGCCGAGCACGTTGTTGCGCACCGCTTGCCACGCGTTCAGCTCTTCCATCAACGGTACGTGCTTGTACGCGGCTGCATGGAAGACGATATGCGGCGCGTGACGCGCCATCGCCTGGTCGAGCAGCAGCGAATCCTTCGCGTCGCCAATGACCGGGATCACGCGCAACGCGGGGAAGCGCTCGTTCAACTCCTCGGTCAAGCGGTACATCGCGTATTCGGACAGATCGAACGCGATCAGTTGCGCGGGCTCGAAACGTAGAATCTGGCGGCACAGTTCGGAACCGATCGAGCCGCCCGCGCCGGTCACCATCACGACGCGGCCGTGCAGCAGTTCCTCGACATGCGGCGTGTCGATCTTCACGGGCTCGCGGCCCAGCAGATCTTCGAGGTCGATGCGGCGCACGCGCGACATGAACGCTTCGCCTTCGTTGAGCTCCGCGAACGTCGGCAGCACCATTGCGCGCACGCCGGCACGCACGCACAGCGTCGCGACGCGGCGTTGCGCGTCGACCGACGCGGATGGAATCGCGATGATCGCGTGATCGGCCTTCAGTTCGTTCGCGAAATGCGACAGTTCGCTGATCGGGCCGAGCACCTTGTAGCCGTACACTTCGCGGCCCTGCTTCGCTTTATCGTCATCGAGCAGGCCGACGAGGCGCCATTCACCCGAGCGCGACAACTCACGCGCGAGGTTTGCGCCGGCCGTGCCCGCACCGAGCACAATGACCGGCTTGCCCTGGCCGACCAGGCCGCCATAGAGCCGGAATTCCTTGGACGTGCGGTACATCGCGCGCGAGCCGCCCATCGCGAGGAACAGCAGCAGCGGCGACACAAGCAGCACGGAGCGTGGAATGATCGGCACCGGCTGCAGCATCACTGCGCCGATCATCACGATCAGCGCGCCGGCGCCGACCGCCTTCGAGATGCGCACGAGGTCCGGCAGGCTCGCGAAGACCCACATGCCGCGATACAGGCCGAACAGGCGAAACACGGCGGCATAGGTGACGACGACCCACATCAGCGCGTGCACGCTGCCGTGCCAGAAAACGGGGGGCACCGAACCGTTGAAGCGGATCGCATAGGCGACGAGCCACGCGGCAGCGACTGCACACAGATCGAATGCGAAGGCGCTCAGCGACAGCCATGACGACCTGGATCGAAACATGTTGATAACCTCGGAAGAACTCGTTTTTCTCTCATCGAGATCGCGCGATGCGCAAGCTCGTTAATAATTGTTAAATCCACCCCGGTTAACAACTTGGGTTAACGCGTAGGCTGTTCCATCGATTGTTATTTTTGCCGTAGGGCAAGTAACGCTTTTGCCCGGCAGACGGTGTATAAGCGAAAGCGTTGACATTATGCCGATACTTGCCTGCAATTACCATGCTCGAATGAGAGTGCCCGGCGCTACGGCTTGCTGGAGGCCGCGAGGCCAGGGATCGACGGTGCCGCGTGATAAACCGGAGCGCGCCCCTTACAGCCACGCGTTATGACTTTTTGCTTGATGCGTCACGCCCTGAGTGGACACCGTAAGGATCGAATTTGACTTTGTGAAACATCCGTAACCAGATGTATTTCATCGTCAGACCATTTTCGGATAATGGCCGACACCAGATTTCGACGGAACCCGTACAGGTAACCGGTAATGACAAGCCTGACGCGAGGGCCAGCGAGACCCGCGGTATCGCGCAACGCGGTTCAGGGTTGCACCATCCAGCGAATGGTGTCGCGAAGGTCGATCGGCTGCAAACCGGGCACGAGCCGCTGTAGCTTGCGCGCGGAACCGGCCAGCATCTTCACTTCGTTTTGCCGGACAAACGCGGGATTGACGCGAATTTCCAGATCGTGTCCCGACGCTTCCCGCACCAGCTGCACGACTTGCTGCAGCGTGTACGGGTGCCCGCTGCATACATTCACGACTTCGCCCGGCGCGGCGTCCGATTCGAGCAGCGCGCGGTAGATCTGCGCGACCGTGCGCACATCGGAGAAGTCGCGCGCGACGTCGAGATTGCCGAGTTCCATCCGCGCTTCCTTGCGCACGAAGTGCGAGACGATCTTCGGCACCAGAAAGCGCTCGGACTGGCCGCGGCCCGTGTAGTTGAACGGCCGCGTCATCACGATCGGCAAGCGGTCGAACCATGTGCGCACCATGTGCTCCATCGCCAGCTTGCTCGCCGCATAGTGATTGACGGGCGCCGGCACGACGGACTCGTCGACGATGCCCGCCGCGTTGCCGTATACGTTCGCACTGCTCGCGATGAGGATGCGGTCCGGGCAATGTCCGACATCGGCGCAGGCCTGCAGCAGGTTCAGTGTGCCGAGCACATTCACACGGTACATGTCGAGCGCGTCGTCGTGTGCGACGAAGCTGATCGCCGCGAGATGAACGATATGCGTCGGCCGTAGCGCGTCGATGGCCTGCCGGCATTGTTCGAGCGATGTGATGTCGAGCGCGGCGAGGTTGTCCGCGACGCTATCTTTCGCCTTGCCAGGGTTGGGACCGGTCGGCGCAGTCGCGTTCGCATATGCGCCGTCGCTGACGTTGTAACCTGCAGCGACCAGCGCATCGCGCACATACTCGCCGGTGAAACCGTGCAGGCCGGTGACCAGTGCGTGGCGCGCGGCGGCATCAGAATGAGAAACCAACTTTGTTCCTCCTCAGGTCGGCTTCGACCATCAACTTGCACAGCGATTCGAGCGTGGTATGCGGCTGCCAGCCGAGCTTCGCCTTCGCCTTCGATGCATCGCCGATCAGCAGATCCACTTCGGCGGGGCGATAGTACTTCGGGTTCACGCGCACGACGACCTTGCCGGTCGATGCATCGACGCCCTCCTCCTGCTGCGCGCTGCCGCGCCATTCGAGCGCGGTGCCGGCGGCCTTGAACGCCATCGTCACGAAGTCGCGCACCGTCTCGGTCCGGCCCGTCGCGAGTACGAAGGTATCGGGCGCATCTGCCTGCAGCATCCGATAGATGCCATCGACATATTCCTTCGCAAAACCCCAGTCGCGCTTCGCATCGAGGTTGCCGAGTTCGAGCGTGTCGAGCTTGCCGAGCGCGATCTTCGCGACCGAGTCGGTGATCTTGCGCGTGACGAACTCGCGGCCGCGCAACGGCGACTCATGATTGAACAGAATACCGCTCGCACCGAAGATGTCATAGGACTCGCGGTAGTTGACCGTGATCCAGTGCGCATAGAGCTTCGCGACGCCATACGGGCTGCGCGGATAGAACGGCGTGTCTTCGTTTTGCGGCACGGCCTGCGCTTTGCCGAACATCTCGGAGGTCGACGCCTGATAGAAGCGGATATCGCGATTGACGATACGGATTGCTTCAAGCACATGCAGTGCGCCGACGCCGGTGATTTCGGCGGTGGTGATCGGCTGATCGAACGACACGCCGACGAAGCTTTGCGCGGCGAGGTTGTAGACTTCGCGCGGTTGTGCCTTTTCCAGCAGACGAATGGACGTACTGAGGTCGGTGAGGTCGTGCTCGATCAGATGCAGCTTCGGATGACTGAGGATGCCGACTTCTTCCATTCGCCAGAAGTTGACCGAACTCGTGCGGCGATAGGTGCCGTAGACGTCATAGCCGCGCTCGAGCAATAACTGTGTGAGGTAGGCGCCGTCCTGACCTGTGACCCCGGTTACCACTGCACTCGTCAATTCGCTCTCCTTGCAAAGTCGATGCCTGGTGAGACTTGGGGTGGGTGGAAAGGTTGTGGCAAGTTTGGGGGGATTATAGGCGAGTGGTAGTGGATCAAAATTCAGGTAAGGGTTTGTTTTTGTTGATTTTGTATCTTTTGTTTTCTTTGCTTGTTTTGCGACGGCGATGGGAGCGTTGACGCTAGTGGCGATCGATGTGCCAGAGCAAGGCGAAGGTTATGCCGCCTTCCGTGACGAAACCATCCGACCGGCAGTTGCTGGAGAGCGGGTCACAGAAGATGGTGAGGGATTGTTTATCGGGGAAGGTGATTTCGACGCGGGGGTTGCCTTCGCTCTTTGAATCGCGCGGCAGCACGCGGTAGGTCACTGGAAAGGTTTTTGAATTTTGATGCGTACGATCGTCAACCACAAAGAGGCGCCCGGTGGTTGCAGGCGAAGGATCGAAGCGCAGGACTGCGGTGTCGCCATTGTCGGCTAGACCTGTAAAGGAGAAAAGGCCGGTGGGTTGTCCGGCAAGCGCGACGAAACTGATTGCGGTGGCGAAAATGCCAATGTATTTCGACATTATGGAGCGAAAATGAGAAACAGCCGGAGACCTCTCGAACGCAATAGGTGGTGGGCCCACATGTGCACCGTGTCTGGCGGGGATGTTCAATCGCCCGAAGTTATCCTGGAAAAATTATAGCGGACGATCTCGAATTAGACTGGCTTCACGCGCCCGCGCAAAGTCTTCCACAATGGAGCACGGCGTCTGCCGATCCGGTGCACAATCAAGGCGCCGATACGCTTAAGGTGTGACGTGTTGAAGAATCGCTTTGAGGGGTTCCTGCGCGCGAGGAGTTCGGCAAGGACACGTTCAATAATTGAGATTCGAAAGAATCGACCACGAGTTCCGAACCAAACTTTGATAAATGGAACTGATCAGAATAAATAACCTTTCCGCCCTGGAATGTTCTGCAACGAGTGCCGTCACAAAGCGCCGTAAATGGGCTGGCGAAGGACACCCCCTCGTGCTGTGATGCGTATTGTTGCAAGAACCGATTCACGCGCTGCGCGGGATTGTCTTGCTCCGAGGTCGACAAGATCCTGTCGCAGCCTGGATGCAAGTATTTTGGACGCCGGAAGCATCCGATCGCATCCTCGACACCCGCACCGGGCACTTCTCCCACAATCAAAATCGGATGATTGCCAATGGCTTTCCGGAAAGCGTCCAGATAGGGGCTCATCTTCCCGATGGCCGCATCAAAGTCGTAACCGTCATACAAACGTTTGTGCCCATCAAGCGTAGCCGCTCGAACGATCTGGAATGACCATGCTTCAGCGAGTATCACAGTTGCATCGGGACTACGCTTCAATACCGACAGCGCGTTGTTCATGGCCTCCGTACACCAGCGGTCCCAGTTCGTTTCCGGTGTGAACCGGGTCAAGCCGGGCATAATCAGGCAACTCGACGTGCTGAAGAATACGGATTTTCCATATGGATCACCGATCAGTTGCTTCAAACCGGTCTTGTATTGTCCAGCGTGACTGTCCCCGATCACGACGACATCCGCCCGTCCCAACGAATTCTTGTTAATCCATGCCGTAGGCTCCGGAAATCCGTCGCCGCCGTATTTGTTCTGGGACTGCGCGATCTGCCGCTCCAGGGCGGACGGAAGTGGTGGAGATCGCCAGGGAAAACCGTCGCTCGCCCATACCGTCGAAGCGACCGCCGCGAGCGCGAAAAGTAGCGATGAGCACGCGAAACCTACACCCGCCCGCGACAGACGAATGGTGGTCGGACTGCGCAGCGGTGTCTCGACGAAGCGGTACAACAGCAGCCCGGCCAACAACGAAACGATCACCAACGCGATCCGCTCGACCGTGTTAATCGGCGTCATCTGCCAATATTTGAAGAACACCAGGATAGGCCAATGTACCAGGTACACCGAGTAACTAACCAGGCCCAAGCCGACGGACGCCCGGTTACGCACTACCATTCCCAATACAGGCGCATCAGTCGCAAGAATAACCATCGCGGCTCCGATACATGGCATCAGCGCGTTGTATGTCGGAAATACCGTGTACTGATCGAACCGGAAAACGGGATAAGCGATCAGTATCAGACCGACTGCCATCACCAGTTCCCGCGTCAAACGGTCGACGTTGAAACGAGGTCTGAGCCAGACCAGCGCTGCGCCGATGACGAACTCAAAAATCCGGAATGGCGTAAGGAAGAATATGGTTGATTCGCCATTGCTGAGGTGCGTCGCGAGCCACGGATTTCTACTCACGAGCGCACTATCAAACCCATTCTGAAACTTCCAGTTTGCGTACAGACTGAGAGCGGCAACCCCGGCGAGGCAAATCCATATGCTCCGTTTCCCGGTCTTCCTGAGCAACAGTAACAGAAACGCCGGCCAGATCAGGTAGAACTGCTCTTCGACGCTCAACGACCAGGTGTGAAGCAGAGGCTTGAAATCTGACGACGCATCGAAATAGCCGGCTTCGCTCCAGAAGAAGATATTGGCGAGCGAAATCGATGCAAATAGAAGTTCTCCGCCGAATCTTTGGAAGTGCTCAGGCGTGAACAGGAAAAACGTGATGACGAGACATGCAACAAACGTGGCAAACAGCGCGGGAAACAGACGCCGGGCGCGGCGTACATAGAAATTCCCGAAGTCGAAGCGACCGGTCGACCCCACTTCATCGGCGACCAGGCGCGTGATCAGGAAACCGCTGATTACGAAGAAAACGTCAACGCCAATAAAACCGCCGGCAAACGCGGAAAATCCTGCGTGAAACAGAACGACTGTAAGAACAGCTATCGCTCGAAGGCCGTCAACGCCTGAAATGTACTTCGATTTCTCCATCGCCTGCTTAGCCTTGCCGTCCTCTGATGGTGCGCCAGTATACAAGAACGCAAACCGTGGCTAGCTGCCCAGCCGAAACACGAACTCATTACATCCCAACCCACCCGCACACGTCACAAGCCGGCATAGCGTATACCCACGCTCACGATAAAAATCAAACACCTGTTCCGGCTTGCTCACCTCAAACGGAAACCCGCCAACCCAATCGATCACATCACGGTGCGGCGACATGCCACGTGCGCCCTTATACGTGCGCATTGAGTGAAACGGCTTGAGTCGCAGAAAATCTTTAATGATCGTCGGCCCCCAAAGCCGCAAATAGCACGGCACGACGACCAGCCAGCGCAGAAATGAAGGCAGCGACACGTAGGCCTTCTTGATCGTCCACCACAGCTTCGAAGCGCGGCCCTGATCGTTGTAGAGCGCGATAAACAATTTGCCGCCGTCTTTCTTCACAAGCTGATCGACATTCGCCAGCGCCGGCCACATCTGCCCGGTGTGATGTAGCACGCCCCACGAATAGACGACGTCGAACTGCCCTAGACGGCGTAAATAGTCGGCGTCGAGAACCGAACCCTCTTCGATGGTCCACTGCGAATCGCCGTTGAAATACCGGCGCTTCAGTTCGACCGCGCAGGCCACGGATTGAGGATCGTAGTCGAACGACATTACCTTCGCGCCCAAGCGGCGCGCAGCGAGCGAAAAGAGTCCGCTGCCACTGCCGACATCGATAAAAGTCTTTCCCGCCAACGAATCTGTCTCGAGCATTTTCCGCAAGCTATCCTCGGCCTGGCCAATACGCTCATCGTCGAGCAATTGCAGAAAACGCTGCCAGTTGTCGCCGAAAGCGAATCGTTCACCTGCGTTGATCTCTTGCTCGTGTGTCTTGACGCCGGACATCGGAAGGTTCCCTTTTTGAATTACCGGACCGCTTGCCTTCGAAGCAGCAGCACTTATGATTTTTACCTGCTTATGCAGACCAGCTATATGATCTTCATTGCGCGCATGTTAAAGCACGCTCATTTTATACTGCTGAGCTCGCGATAAATCGCGAGCGTTGCCTCTGTCGACTGCCGCGCGCTGAACGCGGTCTCAGCGAGGTAACGCCCATTCGACCCAAACTGCCTGCGTTTGTCCGCATCCAGCACCAGCGTACGCATTGCCTGAGCAAGTGCCTCCGCGTTCTTCACAGGCACCAGCAAGCCGTTAAAGCCGTTGCGGACGACCTCGCGGCAACCCGGCACATCCGTCGTCACAATCGCCCTGCCGGACGCAGCCGCCTCGAGCAGCACCTTCGGCAACCCTTCGCGGTAAGACGGCAGGCACACAATGTGGCTTTGCGCCATCACCTCCGCCATATCGTCGCGCCATCCCCAGTATTCGATTAAACCTTCCTTGGCCCACGCGTTCAATTCACTCTCTTTCAGTGAAGCGGGGTTTTCAGCATCCGGCTCACCGACTAGCGCAAACCGCGCCGGCACACCTTCGTCGCGCAATTGCCGCGCGGCGTCCACAAACTCGTAGACGCCCTTATCTCGCAGCATCCGCGCCGGCAGAATGACAAGGCACGGGCCCGCCGCCGGCACATCCACCCGATATGCCGAAGGATCGACGCCCACACCTCTCACCAGTCTGATCGCCGAGCGTCGCACGAAGCCGCGCTTCACAAGCAATTCACTGTCGTCGGCATTCTGCAGAATCAGCACACCGTGCCTGGAGTTCAGCGAAAACCGCAACAGCACGCTCATTAGCGGCCGCAAGAGCCTTGCCTTCAAACTCGACGACGAAAATACAAAGCCAAGGCCGCCCAATGCGTTCACAATCCCCGGCACGCCAGCCAGCTTGGCCGCTACCGTGCCCAGAATCACCGGCTTCATTGCCACCTGATGCACGATATCCGGCCGCACGCGCCGGTAGATCCGCCAAAGCCGTAACAAAAACGACATCTCGAGCAACGGATTCAGTCCCGCGCGCTTCAACGGAAAATCGATCAGCCGAATTCCAGCTCGCCGGATTTCATCACCGTGATCCTTGACACGCGTGACCACCGTTACCTCATAACCCGCCTCAAGCGCCGCACGTGCAAGCGACAAGCGGTGAGAAACAAAGTACCAATCTTCCGAAACGAAATACAGCAGGTGTGTTTTCTTTTGATGAGCGATGACCATCGACACTATCCTTCGCGCGGCCGCAGCGGCCATTCCTTATCGTTTGAATGGCGGTGTGATTCGCTATGCGCTTGCGGTCGCCGGCCCCGGGCGGGCGCCCGCCAAAAGAACTCCCCGGAAAACCGTACGATTCGCGCACGGCGCTGCGCATATGACATGCGCGGCGTCGTGCGCGACCTGGCCTGAACCTGGAGGTCGACCCTAGGCAGCCAGTCCCTCGCGCGCGGCAACGCCCGGTGCCGCGACAAGGCTTTCCTTGTAATGCTCGGCCCAAGCCTGGAACATCAGCACGTCCCACAGCAGGTACTGCCAGTTGCGCTCGCCCGACTGGTGCTCCGCCCATGCGGTGCGCACCATGTCCGCGTCGAAATAGCCTTCCTGACGCAGCCGGCTCGCATCGAGCAGCGATTCGCCCCACGCGCGCAGCGGTCCACGCAACCAGCTGTCGATCGGCACGCCAAAACCCATCTTCGGACGCTCGATCAAACTGCGCGGCACATGGCGATACAACACCTGCCGTAGCGGCCACTTCGACTGGCCTTCGTGTCGAAGCACATTCAGTGGCAATGTCGAAGCGAATTCGACGAGCCGATGGTCAAGCAGGGGCACACGCGACTCGAGGCTCACCGCCATCGACGCACGATCGACCTTCGCCAGAATGTCGTCCGGCAGGTAGCTGATCAGGTCGAGGTACATCATTCGCTGAACGAGGTTCGGCAGCGACGGCACATCGTCGAGGCCAGTCAGCGCGGTCGGCGGTTCCTGCGAGCCCGGCACGAGCACGGTCGGCTCAGTCCAGTGCGAAACTAGCCGCCGGTACAGTTCCTCGCCCGTGTTCAGCGTGAGCACACCGGCGAGCTTATGCAGCTTGTCGCCAACGTTGCGGTATTGATAGCGTTGCGGCGCGAGCTTCATCGGCAGCGACAACACCTTGTCCCAACTGCTCGCCGCGACGCACGTCATTGCCGATGCGGCGCCCGAGCGCAGGCCGCGCGGAATACCAGAAAGCTTCGACCACATCCGGTCCGCAATCGCATAGCGCGAGTACCCGGAAAAGAGTTCATCGCCGCCGTCGCCGGAAAGCGAAACCGTCACATCGCGACGCGCCATCTGCGACACAAGGAACGTGGGGATCTGCGACGAATCGGCGAACGGTTCGCTGTAAATGTGCGGCAGGCGCGGAATGACATCGAGCGCTTCGTTCGGCGACACATACAGTTCGGTATGCTGTGTGCCGAGATGCTTGGCCACGGCCTTCGCATGCTCCGCTTCGTTGAATCCCGCCTCGTTGAAACCGATCGAAAAGGTCCGCACCGGCTGGCTGCTCATCGACTGCATCACTGCGACGACCGTCGACGAATCAATCCCGCCTGAGAGGAATGCACCCAGCGGCACGTCCGCCATCATCTGGCCTGCGAGCGACTGACGCAGCAATGCCTCGAGCTGATCGACCGCTTCCTGCGGCGAACCGGCGAACGGTGTCTGCTGGCCTTGCTTCGCAACTTGAGCCGAATCCCAGTAACGCTCGAACTTCGGCTCGCGACCGCCGCGCGTAAACGTCGCCATATAAGCGGGACGCAGCTTGGCAACGTTGCGGAAAATCGAATACGGCGCGGGGATGTAGTTGTGACGCATCAGTAACGCAAGCGCGTTCCGATCGATTTCGCCACGCCAATCGGGATGCCGGTAGAACGACGCCATATCCGAGCCGAACACCAGCGTATTGCCGAGCCAGCCGTAGTAGAGCGGCTTCTCGCCAAGCCGGTCGCGCGCCATCGTCAGCGTGCGCGCCTCGCGATCCCACAGCGCGAACGCGAACATGCCGACGCTCTTTTCAAGCGCCGTTTTGATGCCCCATGTCGTGATCGCCGCGAGCAGCACTTCGGTATCCGAATGTCCTCGCCATCCATGAGGCCAACCCTGTGCATCCAGTTCCTTGCGCAACTGCTCGTAGTTATAGATCTCGCCGTTGAAGACAATCATCCACCGCCCGCAAACGGACGCCATCGGCTGGTGACCGGATTGTGTGAGATCGACGATTGCCAGTCGGCGATGCGCGAAGGCAACGCCTGCGTCGCCGTCGATCCAGTAGCCGACATCATCGGGGCCGCGATACGTGATCGCGTCCGACATATGCCGCAGGCGGTCATCCGCTCCGGCCCGCAGGCCGCCCCATTCCACAAAACCGGTCAGTCCGCACATTTCACTTTCTCACGTCGATACGTCGGTCAAGGTAGACCCAACTCGCGGCCCACAACAACACGGCCAGTACCAGGCACACGAATTCCGGGTTGATGATGACTTGTCCGGAAAACCGATAAGTTCTGCCGTTGAGCGCGGGATCGCTGCCGTCGCCCGGCACGAACCAAAGCCACATATTGCGCACGCTATATTGCCCGAAGCCGAGTAGCAGATCCTGATCGCCGCCGAATTCGTTCGAATATGCGAGCGGGCGGCTGGATTCGGTCAATTGCATATCGCGGTCTACCGTGTTCAGGCGCACCAGCCCTTTGGGCATCGCATCCGGCAAAATCACATAGTACAGCGGGCCTTCAAGGCCGTTGATGTCTTTGGCCTGCACGTCCAGCCGGTAGTTCTGCAGGTTGTGCGATTGCGCATACAACGCGGCAAGCGACGCCAGCGCGAGAAGGATGACAGGCACCGCCATCGGCGTCCGGCCGCTCGCTTTCGTCTCGACCGCAGGTGCCGCCTCCGGATCAACGCGCAGTCCGATCAGCAGCACAACCAGACTTGCGATCAAGGGAACGGCGAGCAACAGGTCATGCGAGAAGAATGCGCCTCCGGCGACAGCGACCGCAGGTGGCAAACCTTTGCGCCAGCCGCCGATGCAAAAGATCAATGCGATGAGTAACGGCACGACGACCCAGCCAAAATTGCCGAAGGCTACCATCATCAGCAGTTGCGTATTGTGCGGCGCAAGAGAGAAAGCCTTTTCAAGGCCCTGACCGAACGCTGGGCCATGGCGATAGCTCTGCCATGCGCGCTCTAGCAAAATCGCACGAGCCGATGCGGAGTTCTCCCGCTCAGCGTCGCTCACCATGCTCGCGGTAATCGCGTTCAGCTTGTCGGACCCGCCGCGCGCCTTTTGCTTCGACTTGACTTCCTGGAGTGTCTGGACTGCGAACCGCAGACCTTCGAAGGCATTCCCAGTCGCAACGCCAAATGCCGAGTTGTTGATAAAGCCCGCAACCAGCAGGCTGATCGTGAGCAGCAACGTGATCAGTGTCGGACGAAGCGTCGATTTTAGATAGGTGGCCCGTTGATGCCAGAATGGCTTCAGCAGCGGAATGGTCGACAGGCATACGAGCGCTCCGATAAACATCGAACTGCGCGATAGCGTCGCGAACACCGCACCGCCGACGAGAACGATGAACGGCACGCGCCAGCGCGGTGTCAACGACCAGATCGTGCCTGTCCCCCCGATCAGCAATGAGAGCGCTGCGACATTGGGATTCGTCAGCAGCGTCGCGGCACGCCCGAGCGTGTTGGTAAAGCCATCCAAAAAACTCGCGTCGAGCAGGCACAACACGCTTAACAATGCGGTCACCGACGCGGCGAACCGGCAGATGCGGCGCGGGTCCGCAAACAAGCCGATTGTCGTGAACATCGCGAGCGAGCCAAGACCGACGACGTAGTTCTTTGTGACGTCGCCTGGATGGGCGCGCACAAACAGCAGCGGCGCTATCGCAAGCAGGAAGAACAGCCACACAAACGCGGACCTCTCCTTCATCCAGTAGCGCGTCAACGTCAAACGAGCCAGCAGCACGGCGGCTGCGGCGTACAACAGATAAAACAACGGCGAGAGCACCCGCGCGATGGTCGGCAAATACATGCCGACGTAGCTCATCACGCCGGACTGAAACAGCACGAAATAGACGGCCAGCACAAGGTGCGTAGCCGAAACGATCAGATGATCCTGCGAGAGAGAATAAGACCGGGTTGGCAGATCCATTCTGTTCAACATGTTTCACTTCCAGACTTTGCTTCAACGGTGGGAATGCGATATCGATTCGTAGAATTTTTGGTTCGAATATCGAGCTCAAAATGCTGCAAATGCGACCCCTTCCGCACTCGGAAAAGTCGAGTCAAGAATGCTCTTCAATACGACGATAGACATACTCGTCGCATCCAGAACCTAGCAGTCCATGAACCCTCGTCTCCGATGAATGACACAGCAATTTCCTCTCCAACCTGAAGCCAAGCGGGGTCAATAAAGCGTCGACCTCGGCCGGCAATGCCGACTCATACGGATAACCGCCGAGCCAGTCGTGTATATCTATCTGAAAATCCATCCCGCGCATCGCAGAATAGTTACTGATGTATTCATCGACGTCGTAATAGCGGCGCCCGATAAAGCGGAACCAACGTTCATACAGCCTGCGAGCCATGTGTTGGCGCGCCTTGCTCGTACGCGAATACCAGCGCTTCTCGACCTTCCAGAAGGGGCAGCACCATGTCTTCCGGTACAGCGCAAACGCAAATAGCCCGCCGGGCGCAACCATACCAGCCGCTTTGGAAAGTGCAAGTTTCATGTCACCCGTGTGATGCAGCACACCCCACGAGTAAACAAGGTCGAAACGTTCACCAGCCAGCGTGGTGTCGATTTCGAATACGCTGACGAGCCGCGTCTGAAACGGCCCGCCCGGCGCAAATGTCGACAGCGTCTTCTGCGTCGTCGCGACGGAATTCGGATCGATGTCGACCGACAATATTTCGCGTACACCGGCCTTCAAGGCAGCGAGACTATGCACACCAGAACCGCAACCAATATCGAGAAAGCGCTTGCCTTCAAGCTGGCCGCCTAGCAAGCGCTCCAAGCCGGCGCTTGCCTGCTCCAGGTGATGATCGGTAATTGAATTGGCATATTCCGCCCAGTTTTCGCCGAACGCAAAGTGGGTATCGACATCTTTAAGACTTGCTTTCAATCGTTCACCTCCGCGGGTTGCGCTCGCAGTTAGCCATAAATCCTTTCGTAGGACGCAACCATGCTTTCCACCGAAAAACGTTCCAGCACCCGCTTGCGCCGGTACTGAGAGTCGTTCGTCCCCTGGTGGTCAGGTTGTTGTTGAAGAACATGCTGAAGGCCGCGCATCAGATCATTGGCATTGCGCGGCGACACCAGCATGCAGCCCGGCATCCCTTCGAGCGCCTCGGGATTGCCACCAACCGACGTAGCGACCACTGGCAGCCCCGCCGCGAGTTTCTCGAGCAATGCGTTTGAAAAGCCTTCCTCGTGCGACGCCATCACGCCGATGTCCATTGCGCCAAGCAATGACGCGACGTCTTCGCGTCTGCCGAGCCGCACGATTTGTTCGTCGATCCCGAGGCGCTTCGACAGCGCATCGAGTTCGGCCCCAATGCCGCGATCTTCGCCGATCAGCACGAGCTTGATATGCGGCCAGTCAGGACTCAGTCGTGCGACGGCCTCGATCAGCTCCTTATGCCCTTTGTATGGAATCAGATTCGCGACCGACACGATTGCGATATCCGTGTCGGACAATCCGATGCTCTTGCGCAAGGCCGCGCGGTCGGTATCCGCCCTCTCATCGCGCAGAAACTCAATACCGTTGTAGATGCATTCAATTTTGGCGGGATCGACCTGATCCCGTTTAACGACATCCGCCGCGACGGCCTGCGAGTTTGCCGTGATGACCGTCGACAGCCGGTTCGCGAGCCGATCGAAGCGCGCCCACCCGGGCCGCCTCTCCTGATGCAGGCCCAGCGCGCGGCGCGACGTGATCACCCGTCGCACGCGCGCGAAACGACCAGCCAGTGCTGCCATCAAATTCGTCAGCGGCAGGAAACCATGTATTACCTGTGGCTTCCACGTCAATGCAAGAACGCACAGACGGAACTGTGCACGCACCAGCATCAGCACTTTCATCCACGGTGGCGCAGTCGAACGATAGCCACCGTCAACGACGCGCACACCCGACGATTCGAGCATCTCGCACAGCGGGCCGGCCTTTTCGAGGCTAAAGAGCTGCACGCTTTTGCCGCGCTTCACCAGCTCAACCGCGAGCAATGCCATCTGACGCTCGGCACCTCCCAGATGAAGCGAGCCAATGACAAATAAAACTTTGGTAACTTTTACGCTCATAGAAGTTGCTGTTATGCGCCAGTTCTACTCATTCGCCGGCGCCCGCACGCTTAAAGCGCACATGCTCTTTACCGTCCTGCGCCGCGACCTGGTCGCAGATCGACTGCCATTGGCCATACACAGTGTCGCCGGTCAGTCGATTGGATATGTCAGTCGCAGCCTCACCCAAGGCAATGCGGAGAGCCGGGTTGTCAGTCAATACGCGCAGCGCGTCAGCGAATGCAGCGGTATCGTCCGCCGGCACCAGCCAACCGTCATGTCCATGGCGAACCAGGTCCGCCGGGCCGCTATCGCAAGCGAACGCAACGCACGCACGTGCACATTGCATGGCCTCGATCAGCACATTTGGAAACCCCTCGTACCGCGAGCTCAACGCGAAGATATCCGCATGCTTGAGCCAGGCATCAGGGTTGACCTGCAAGCCCGGCAGCAAGAACCGATCGACGATGCCGAGACGCTCCGCAAGACCCGAGAGATTGTAGCGCTCGGGGCCCTCACCGAGAATCACGAGAAACCAGCCCTTTTCATGCAAGCCCGAATCGTGATATGCCTGCAACAGGCGGTCGAACCCTTTCTCGACACTCAATCGCCCCATGCCCATCAGAATGTTTCCATGGGGCAGGCCAGCAGGCCGGTTATCTGCCACATCACTCGGCCGGCGCACCGCATTCGGCACGATCGCCACTTTGCGTGCCGGCAGCCACGTCCGCGCCCACGCTGCGACACCCTCAGTCTGTACGACCACGCGTGCCGCAAGCGGATAGCAATAGCGGCGTAGTCGGGTCCACACGCTGCCGATCGAATGGCGGCGCGGGTCGGTCCGTTCGGAGACGATCACCGGAATGCGTGTGCCGGCGAGCGCAAGCAACACGCGGATATTCGTCATATCAACGAAGCTGATAACGACGTCGGCACCGGCAGCGCGCACCATGCGCCGGATCATCCGCAAGCGGCGCAGCATGCCGGCGATCGAAGCGAAGAAACCGCTCGACTCCCACATGATGTCCATGCGTACGCGCCGCACATCGGGCGACAAGCTGTAATGATCCGCACGGTCGCCTTCGAGCGTAACGAGCGTGACGGGATAACCTTTCACCGCGAGGAACGCCGCCAGTTCCGTGATCACCCGCTCCGCGCCCCCCGCGCCAAGGCTCGAAATAACCAGCATCACATGAGGCCGTTCGCTGAACGTCATGACGCATTCACCCGCGCGATCCAGTCAAACGCACCCGACAGCTTCACCACCACGGCAAACACACCGACAAACAGCACCGCGCGCAGCCCGAACGCCACTTCCCGCCCGAGCGGATCGAAATACCCCCGCACCAGCCAGTCGATCACGCACGACGGCACGACCATCGCCACACACAAGGCAGCCGCCCGCGCCCATTCGGGCAAAAAGCCCGCATCGCCGAATTTCTTCTTGTACATCGCGAGGAAGTACACCAACACCGCAACCTGCGCGACAAACGGCGCGAGCATCACACCGCGAAGTCCAAGAAACGATTGCCCGAAGTAACAGGCCACCGTCGTCGCCACCAGCGACACCAGCGCGGAAATCGATAACAACACCGGCTGCCGCATCGCCTGAAACAGCTTCGCGAAAAACGTGGCAAGCGCAAACGGAAACAGCGACAGGCTCAGAATAGTCCACGCGCTATTGACGCTTGCGGCCGTCGCCGCATCGAAACGTCCGCGCCCGAGCAGCACCATGATGACCGGCTGGCCGAGCATGATCACGCCCGCGACCGCCAGCACCGCAATCAGCATCGTCGCGCGGCCGATGCGGCGGAACAGCTGTTCGATCTGTTCGCGCTGACCATCCGCGAGCAGGCTCGCGAGATGCGGCAGCAGCACCGTACCGATACCGACAATCAACACCTGCGTAAGCGCACCATGCAGCTTCGACGCGTAGCCATAAATCGCGACCGCGCCTTCGCCCAGATGCGAGCAGAACACATTGATCACCACCAGCGTGCCGTTCGAAAACGCGACGGCAGGCAATATCGGCAGCGCAAGCTGCAATGTCGACTTCACGTCGTCGCCGGCCGTGCGCCGCCAGGCAAACTCCCACAAGCCCGCGCGCGCGCAGGCCAGTGCGACGACGACGAGCTGCGCAATCCAGCCGAGCATCAGCGTCCACACGAGCGTGTCGAGCGTCTTCTGACGCCAGACGAACAGCAGCCCGGCGGAAACGAGCGCATTGACGATCGGCGCCGCGGCGGCCGCAACGAAGCGCCCGTGGCAATTGAGGATCAGCCCGAGGTAATCGGAAAACGTGATCAGCACCAGCGACCACGCGATGATCTGCAGCGCCGCGTCCGCCTGCACGCGCGTCGACGCTGACGTGGCCGGCACCAGCATCGCGGTGATCGGCTCATTGCCGATCAGCATGATGAGCGACGACGCGACCGCAATCGCGACCAGCACGCCGCCCATCGCGGTACGAAACGCAACCGCGGCGACTTCATTCGTATCGCGCCGGCATTCCATATAGCGCCCGACGAAGCCGACCTGCATCCAGCCGCTGATCACGCCGGCAAGCAGCGTCGGCACGACCAGCGACAGGTTATACGCATCGATCAACGTCGATACACCAAATACCGACGCGATAATAGCCGTACGCGCAAATGCGACGATTTGCGACAGCAATGTAAAAACTGAAACGATTCGTGCGTTCTGGATCAACTGTTACGGCCTCAGGTCGTACCACCGGGCTGCAGCGGCGCCACAGCCCGGATACTCGAACGAAACGTGCGCGCCGCCAGGCGAGACAAACCGGCGTTACCGGCTGAGCCCGGCGTACCAGTCGCTCGCGAGACGCAAGCCTTCGACCACGCGGTGCGTCGGCTCGTAACCGAGCAGCGTGCGCGCCTTCGCGATGTCGGCCTGCGAATGCTGGACGTCGCCCGCGCGGAAATCGCGGTACGTCGGCTTGACGTCGTCCATGTTCGCGCGCCGCTGTGCGACCATCGCGCGGATATGCTCGAACAGTTCGTTGAGCGTCGTGCGGTCGCCGAGCGCGACGTTGTAGACCTGGTTGATCGCGGCCGGATCTTCCGCCACCGCGGCGAGAATGTTGGCCTGCACCGTGTTCGCGACGTAGCAGAAATCACGGCTCGTGCTGCCGTCGCCATTGATGAATACCGTCTCGCCGTTCAGCAGCGAGTAGAACCATTTCGGAATCACCGCGGCATAGGCGCCGTTCGGATCCTGGCGCGGCCCGAACACATTGAAATAGCGCAGCCCGATCGACGCCATGCCGTAGCTGCGCGCGAACACGTCCGCGTACAGCTCGTTCACATACTTCGTTACCGCATACGGCGACAGCGGCTTGCCGATGCGATCCTCGACCTTCGGCAGGCCAGGATGGTCGCCATACGTCGAGCTGGACGCCGCGTACACGAACTTGCGCACCTTCGCATCACGGCTTGCGACCAGCATGTTCAAAAAGCCGGTGACGTTGGTCTCGTTCGTGCGAAGCGGATTTTCCAGCGAGCGCGGCACGCTGCCGAGCGCCGCCTGGTGCAGCACGTAGTCGACGCCGCTCGCCGCTTTCTGGCAGGTGTCCAGATGCGTGATGTCGCCTTCGATAAACGCGAAGCGCGCCCATTGCTCGGCGGAGACGAGCGACTTTACGACATCGAGGTTCTTCTGATGGCCAGTCGCGAAGTTGTCGAGCCCGACCACTTGCTGGTCGAGCTTCAACAGCGTTTCGAGCAGGTTCGAGCCGATAAAGCCCGCGACCCCGGTGATGAGCCAGCGCCGCGGCGTCTTGCGCAGGGTTTCCTGGACGGATGCGTAGGAGTTCGTCATCGCGTTCCCCCTTACAGGCGCCACACGCGCGCGCCGGCGCCGGTCAGCGCGTCGCGATCGCACACGCCCTTCACGTCGATCACGACCGGGTCGTGCTGCAGCATCGTCAGATACTGCGCGACGGTCAGTTCGCGGAACGCCTTGTGCGCAACCGCGACGACCACCGCCGCCGCCGGCTCGAGCCGGTCGAACGGCACGAGGTCGATGCCGTATTCGTGTTTCGCTTCTTCCGCATCCGCTTCCGGGTCGGTCACCTGGACTTCGACGCCGAACGACTGCAGTTCATGGATCACGTCGATCACGCGCGAGTTGCGCAGATCCGGGCAGTCTTCCTTGAACGTGAGCCCCAGCACCGTCACCTTCGCCTTCGCGACGTGGTGGCCAGCGTGGATCAGTTCCTTGATCGTTTTCTGGCCAATGTAACCGCCCATGCCGTCGTTGATGCGGCGGCCCGACAGAATGACCTGCGGAATATAGCCGAGCTTTTCGGCCTTATGCGTCAGATAGTACGGGTCGACGCCGATGCAATGCCCGCCGACGAGACCCGGTTTGAACTTCAGGAAGTTCCACTTGGTGCCTGCTGCTTCGAGCACTTCCAGTGTATCGATCTTCATCAGATCGAAGATGATCGCGAGTTCGTTCATCAGCGAGATGTTCAGGTCGCGCTGCGTGTTCTCGATGACCTTCGCAGCCTCCGCGACCTTGATCGACGACGCCTTGTGCACACCTGCGGTAACGACCGACGCATACACCTCGGCGACGATGTCGAGCGTGCGCGCATCGGAGCCGGACACGACCTTCAGGATCTTCGTGAACGTGTGTTCCTTGTCACCCGGATTGATCCGCTCGGGGCTATAGCCGACCGTGAAATCCACACCGAACGTGAGGCCGGACAGGCGCTCGAGAATCGGCACGCAGATGTCTTCGGTCACACCCGGATAAACGGTGGATTCGTAGACGACGATATCGCCTTTCTTCAGCGCCTTGCCCACGGTTTCCGACGCCTTCACGACCGGCGTCAGATCGGGTTGATGCGCATCGTCGACCGGCGTCGGCACCGCGACGATATGGAAATCTGCCTGCTTGAGGGTGGAGAGGTCTGCGGTCAGATCGATGTCGGCCGCGGCCAGATCGGCGGATGCGACCTCGTTCGTGCGATCGAAACCATTGCGCAGTTCGGCGATTCGCGCGGTGTTGATATCGAAACCGACGGTGCGCGCCTTTTTGCCAAACGCAATCGCAACTGGCAGGCCCACATAACCCAGTCCGACGACTGAAATTTTTCTATCGTGCATGTATTCATCCAAGCTCAGATGTTGCAGCAATTGAGACGTCTGTCCCTACGTCTTCATTCACGAACGCTGCACGGACTTCTCTCAGTTCCCGTGCGCGTGTCTCCGGATCACAATGTGGCCGTTGGCGTCAATTGAATAGACGAAAGAATGGGCGCTGCATGACTTTAGCGGCGCCCCGGCCCAACCGGCAGCTCGTTGCAAATGGCGGCTGCCTTTAACAATTGGTCTGCTGCATACGAAGGCGCCAATTCTAACATGCGTGTTTTGGGGTTTTGGACTTTAACGGGGCTGGATTGCGGCCGCCCAGGAATAAATGACATTCGCGTGACGCCCGCAGACGCGGGTTCAGCGCGAAAGCTGCTGCGCACCCATCTGTTCGAGCGCCTCGTCCAGCACGCATCGCGCGGCGTCCTGCCACGACGGCCGGCAAACGCCGAAGCGCTGTTCGAGCCGGGTATTGTCGAGTGCGGAATTGACCGGACGCCGCGCGGGCGTCGGATAGTCGGCAGCCGGTATCGGCTTCACGCTCTGCACGGCGATCGCGCCCACAGGCAACGCCGTGCGGGCCGCATCGATGATGTGTGATGCGAAGCCGTGCCAGCTCGTCACGCCGCTGGCCGTCAGATGGAAGATACCGCTCTCGAACGCGCCCGTGCGCCGTTCGGCCAGCGCGCGCGATATGACGTGCGCGGTGACGTCAGCGATCGTCCGCGCGGACGTGGGCGCGCCGAACTGATCCGCCACCACGTTCAGCGCGTCGCGCTCGGCCGCGAGCCGCAGCATCGTGCGCAGGAAGTTCTTGCCACGCGCGCCGTAAACCCACGACGTACGCAACACGAGCCAGTCGCCTCCGGCCGCGCGCACTGCCTGTTCGCCGGCCAGCTTGCTGCGACCGTACGCGTTCAGCGGATTCGTCGCGTCGCTTTCCAAATAAGCGCCTTCTTTCGATCCGTCGAAAACATAATCAGTCGAATAGTGGACAAAGAGCGCGCCCGCGTCGCGCGCCGCTTCGGCAAGCGCGCCGGCCGCCGCGCCATTCACCGTAGTGGCCAGTTCCTCTTCTTGCTCGGCCTTGTCGACCATCGTGTAGGCGGCCGCGTTGACCACCACATCCGGCTGCAACCGTTCAACTACCGCGCGCAACGACTCCGGCCGCGACAGATCCAAATCGCGCCGGTCGCAGGCGATCACCTGACCAAGCGGTGCAAGACTGCGCAGCAGCTCCCAGCCGACCTGGCCATGCCGGCCTGTCACCATGATCTTCAAGCGAACACCTCGGCATCGGCGAGCGAGCGCGCCTGCGCATCTTTGGCCGCCATTGTCGGTTCGACGTCGATCGGCCATTCGATGCCGACCTGCGGATCGTTCCAGCGCAGGCACCGCTCGTGGTCGGGGTACCAGTAGTCGGTGGTCTTGTACAGGAAGTCGGCGGTCTCCGACAGCACGACGAAGCCATGCGCGAAGCCCGGTGGAATCCAGACCTGCCGGTGATTCGCGGCGCTCAGATGCATGCCCACCCATTTGCCGAAGTTCGGCGAGCTCTTGCGAATATCGACGGCGACATCGAATACCTCGCCGGCCACGACGCGCACCAGCTTGCCTTGCGGATGCTGAATCTGATAGTGCAGGCCACGCAGCACGTGCCGCACCGAGCGTGAATGGTTGTCCTGAACGAACTCCACGCCCACCTGAACGTGTTCCGCGAAATCGCGCGCGTTAAAGGTTTCGACGAAAAAACCGCGTGCATCGCCGAATACCTTGGGCTCGATCAGCTTGACTTCGGGCAGCGCCATCGCCGTTACCGTGATTGCCATACGACCCTGTCCGTCAAAATGTTCTTCAGATACCGCCCGTATTCATTCTTCGCGAGCGGCTCGGCGAGCCTTAGCACCTGTTCGGCGTCGATCCAGCCATTCCGGTATGCAATCTCTTCCGGGCACGCTACCACGAGTCCCTGACGTTTTTGTAACGTTGCAATGAACGTCGCCGCATCGATCAGTGAATCGTGCGTGCCGGTATCGAGCCATGCGTATCCGCGCCCCATAATCTCCACGTTCAGCTTGCCCGCCTGCAGATAGCGCGAATTGACGTCGGTGATCTCATACTCGCCGCGCGCCGACGGCTTGATATCGGCGGCGATATCGCACACGTCTGCATCGTAGAAATACAGGCCCGTCACCGCATACTGCGAATGCGGTTCGGACGGTTTCTCCTCGATCGACACCGCGCGCATCTGTTCGTCGAATTCGACCACACCGTAACGCTGCGGATCGTTCACGTGATACGCGAACACGGTCGCGCAATCGGTGCGCTCATTCGCTGCACGCAGTTGCCGTGCGAGATCGTGACCATGAAAAATGTTGTCGCCGAGAATCAGCGCGCTCGGTGCACCGCCGACAAACTCCCGGCCAATCACAAACGCCTGCGCAAGCCCGTCAGGAGACGGTTGCACCGCGTACTGGATCGACATGCCCCAGCGGCTGCCGTCGCCGAGCATCGCTTCGAAGCGTGGCGTGTCCTGCGGCGTCGAAATGATCAGCACCTCACGAATGCCGGCCAGCATCAGCGTCGACAGCGGGTAGTAAATCATCGGCTTGTCGTACACCGGCAGCAGCTGCTTCGAAATTGCATGCGTGATCGGATACAGGCGCGTGCCCGACCCGCCCGCGAGAATGATGCCTTTACGTCTCACCTGATGTGCGACTTGTTGTGTCATCCCCATGGTCCCCTTTAGACCGTTCCCGCATAGTGCGTTTCCATCCAGTGCCGATAGCTGCCGCTCGTGACGCCTGCTATCCACGCCGGATGTTCGAGATACCAGAGCACGGTCTTCCTGATACCGGTCTCGAAGGTTTCCGCGGGCCGCCAGCCGAGTTCACGTTCGATGCGCGTCGCATCGATCGCATAGCGGCGGTCATGCCCCGGCCGGTCCTTCACGAACTCGATCTGCGCCGCGTACGACGTACCCGCTGCCGCCGGACGCAGTTCATCGAGCGTGCGGCATAGCGTATGCACGACGTCGAGGTTCGCCTGTTCGTTCCAGCCGCCGATGTTGTACGTTTCGCCCGGCACACCCTTTTGCAGCACCGTGCGAATCGCCGCGCAGTGATCGGTGACGTACAACCAGTCGCGCACGTTCTGGCCGTCGCCGTAGACCGGCAGCTTCTTGCCCGCCAGCGCGTTGATGATAGTGAGCGGAATCAGCTTCTCGGGAAACTGATAGGGCCCATAGTTGTTCGAGCAATTGGTGGTGAGCGTCGGCAGACCGTACGTATGGTGGTATGCGCGCACCAGATGGTCCGAGCCCGCCTTGCTGGCCGAGTAAGGGCTGTTCGGCGCGTACGGCGTATGCTCATTGAAAGCCGGATCGACCGGGTTGAGCGAGCCGAATACCTCATCGGTCGACACGTGCAGGAAGCGGAACGCGGCCTTCTCCTCGCCCGCGAGGCCGCCCCAGTATGCGCGCGCTGCTTCGAGCAGCGTGAAGGTGCCGACCACGTTGGTCTGCACGAATTCACCAGGCCCGTTGATCGACCGGTCCACATGGCTTTCCGCCGCGAAATGCAGGACCGCACGCGGCCGATGCGTGACAAACAGCGCATCGAGCGCCGCGCGATCGCAGATATCGACCTGCGCGAAAATGTGCCGGGCATCGGAAGCAAGCGGCGCCAGTGTTTCCGCATTGCCCGCATACGTCAGTTTGTCGACGTTGACGATCGGCTCATCGCTATCGCGCAGCCAATCCAGCACGAAATTGGCGCCGATAAAGCCCGCCCCCCCGGTCACGATGATCATGCTACCCCCATGCAAAACTATTGCGCGGCCACGCCGTTCGATCGATGAATACGCAGCACGCGGGTCAGATGCCGCACGCGGCGTGTCTTCCGTTGCCAACGCTCATGTATCTGGCGAGCTCACCACTCGCGTCTTCGATCATGGCGCCCTCTTAAAACCAGCTATTATGTCACGCGATATGGTGCAGTCGGCGCACTCACGGCGACCCGCGCGACCGTGCCACTATGTGGTGCGTCACGCACGACGCAACGCGCATCGCTCGAGCGGCCGCACCGGCATTAAGGCCTGGACACGACGCGTGCGTCGGTGCTTTTCCGCACACGCAACGACTGCCGTGACGCTCACCCGAACCGAATTCAGATGACCACTTCCACGAGGCCCGCTCCCCTCGCCTTCGGCGATCTGCAAGGCTGCCACAACGAGTACCAGCGTCTGCTCGCAAAAGCCGCCCCGTCCGACGATACCCCACTGTGGTTCGCCGGCGACATCGTCAACCGCGGCCCCGGCTCGCTCGCGACGCTGCGCGAACTGATCGCGCTCGGCGACCGCGCGGTCACGGTGCTCGGCAATCACGACCTGCACCTGCTGTCGATATCGGCCGGCATCCGCAAGCCGAAAAAAGGCGACACGCTCGACGACATTCTGTCGGCGCCCGATGCCGACGATCTGCTCGAATGGGTCCGGCATCGCCCGATCGCGCATTTCGACCAGGACATGCTGCTCGTGCATGCCGGCGTGCCGCCGCAATGGGACGCGACGCTAACGCTCGAACTCGCCGACGAATTGCAGCGCGCGCTGCGTGCGCCGAACTGGAAAGAAACGCTGGCGGGCCTGTACGGCAACGAGCCGAATCGCTGGAAGCCGAGCCTCAAGGGCATCGACCGGCTGCGTCTGACCTGCACCGCCTTGACACGTATGCGCTTTTGCAACGCGGACGGCGCAATGGATTTCACGTCGAGCGGCGGCCTCGATTCCGCGCCGCCGGGCTTTATGCCGTGGTTCGATGTGCCGGCGCGGCGCACCGAAAACGTGACCGTCGTCTTCGGCCATTGGGCCGCGCTCGGCCTGCTGATGCGCGACAACGTGATCGGATTGGATTCCGGCTGTGTATGGGGCAATCAGCTATCGGCGGTGAGACTCACGCGCGAGCCCGCGCTCCGCACGGTCACGCAGATGGATTGCTCGGGCTGCCGCGCATCGGCGGACGTCGAATAAGCGCGAAGGCGCGACCAGATTGCGCTACAACCTCTGGCGCACCTGCGCGGCCAGCTCCGGAAAAAACCGCGCGCATACCCCCGGCGAATACGCTTCAATCACTTCCTGAATCGGCGCATGGCGGCCATAAGCGACCGACGCGACGAGCAACAGCCCCAGCGCCGCGAAACGCGGTTTGGCGAGCTGCACACCCGAACGCACGAAGCCGCGCACAAACAGAATCGCGAGCACCCCACCAAGCATCCAGCCGGCCACCACTTCCGTCACTGAATGCGCATCGTCGACCACGCGTGCCACTGCCGTCGCCGCGCCGATCAGCAAGCCCAGCATCACGCCGTAACGCGCCCGCCCGCCCGCGCAACGGTACAGCAGCGAGACCGCCACGGGCCAGACCATCGTCGACAGCGTGGTGTGACCGCTGATCACGCGGAAATTCAGCGACGGAATTTCGATGCCGCAGCCGGCGTACAGAATTTTTGTCGCGCCGACCAGCGCCATACCGATCGCGAGCAGCCCGATCCAGCGCGCGGCCTGGCGGCGCGCCGAGAACCATAGCCAGATCGCGCAGACGAGCGCGATCGGCAGCGTGAAGGCGGCATCGCCAATGCTGGCGAAGATAGTCCAGAGGAAGAAATCGGGATTGTCGAACATCGGCAGAAGGTACTCGATCGGGTGGGGGTGTCTGTACGATCGGACACCCGCGGACGCGGGACGTTCGATCGCGCCGCCTCGTTCAATACAATTCAATCAGGCTGCCCGCGGTTGAACCGATGCAGCCGCGCTGCAAGCGTTATTGCGTGAGCGGCCCGTTCGCCGCGGGCGCGTCGCCGGCGTGAGAAGCGTGCGGCACGTCAACGCGCGGTTCCGGCGGCTGCACACCCACGGCCTCGCGCGCAGGCCTCGCCGTCACCGGCTGCAGACGGTCAAGCGCCTGCTGCACCGCCGCCTGCGCTTCTGCCGCTAGCACACGCCGTTCCGCACCGGGCGCAAGCGGATCGCAAACATACACATGCGCCGTCAACGGCGCGCCGCGCAACAGCGCATCGAGCGATTCGCCAAGCGACAGGTCGTCGATATACGCAGGCGCCGTCGACTGGTTGCCGTGCGCATCCTCATAGTAAAGGCAGATCGGCTGCACGGGCCGCGACGCGGATACGGTCGCCTGAAACAGGTTCGCGTGGAACGGCAGCAATTCGCGTCCGTCGCTGGTCGTCCCTTCCGGGAACACGCAGATCGCGTGGCCGGCCACGAGATGATCTGCAAGCTCATGCATGATGCGTTTCGCGTCGCTGCGTTTCTCGCGCTGCAGGAACACGGTGCCGAGCTGCTCCGCGAGCCAGCCGACCACCGGCCATTGACGCACCTCCGCTTTCGACACGAAACGCGTCGGCCGCCACGCGTTGATCACATAGATGTCGATCCACGAAATGTGATTGCTGACGACAAGCACGCCTTCGTCGAGTCGCGCTGCGTCGTTGTGCACCACGAGGCGCATCCCCGCGAGTTGCAGAAACCGCAGCGACCATGCGCGGTTCAGTGCGTCGCGCTGTTGCACGGTGGCCTTCGGGAAACGCGTGGCAACAACCCACATGCCATGCAGCAGATGAACCAGGAGTCGTATCTTGCGGAGCGCGAGCTTCATCGTGAAAGTCTTCCGTGCACGCTGGCTTTAACGCTGTTCGAACGCCAGCTGTCCGGACACGACGGTTGCCCGTACGCGTGCCGGCACTTCGTAACCGAGAAACGGTGTGTTATGCCCCTGGCTTTTCAGCGCGCGCGGCTCGACCCGCCAGTATCCGCCGCGATCGAATACGCACAGGTCCGCCGTGGCGCCCACTTCGATGCGGCCCGCCGCCAGCTTAAGCACGCCGGCCGGCGCCGTGGTGATGCGCTTGAACGCCTGCGCGAGCGGCACGCCCGCTTCGTCGGCCCACTTCACGGTGAGCGACAGCAGCAGTTCGAGGCCCGTCGCGCCCGGCGTCGCTTCCGCGAAAGGCAGCAACTTTTCGTCGTCGTCGACCGGCGTGTGGTCCGAGCATATTGCGTCGATCGTGCCATCGGCGAGCCCCGCGCGAATCGCTTCGCGATCGCGCTGCGAGCGCAGCGGCGGATCGAGACGGAATTGCGCATCGAAGTAACCGATATCGACATCGATCAGATGCACATGATTGATCGTCACATCGCAGCTAACCGGCAAACCTTCCGCTTTCGCCGCGCGCATCAGCTCGATGCCAGCCGCCGACGACAGATGCGACAGATGCACGCGCGCGCCGGTCACGCGCACGAGCTCGAAAATAGTATGCAGCGCGATCGTTTCGGCCGATACCGGCACGCCGGACAGACCCAGCCGCGACGCGAGCGCGCCGCTCGCGGCCACGCCGCCCTGCGCAAGATAGGCATCCTGCGGACGCAGCCATACGGTAAAGCCATACGTGTTCGCGTATTGCAGCGCGCGCAGCAGCACCTGCGTATCGACGACCGGCGTGTCCGCCTGCGAAAAGCCGATGCAGCCCGCTTCGGTCAGCTCGACCATCTCGGTGATCACCTGTCCTTTCAGGCCGACTGTCAGCGCGCCAAGCGGATACACATGCGCCTGATTCAGATTGCGCGCACGAAACTTCAGCATTTCGACGAGGCCCGGTTCATCGAGCACCGGGTCCGTATCCGGCGGACACACAAGACTCGTCACGCCGCCCGCGAGCGCCGCCGCCATTTCGGATTCGAGCGTCGCCCGGTGCTCGTAACCGGGCTCACGCAGCCGCGCCGACAGATCCACCAGACCCGGCGCGACCGTCAGGCCGCGCGCATCGAGGGTCTTCGCCGCGTGGAAATCGGCGGGTGCGCCGCCGAGCGCGACGATCTTGCCCGCTGCGATAAAAATGTCCTGCTGCTGTTCGGTGCCGGCCACCGGATCGATCAGCGTGCCGCCCGCGATATGAATCTTCATGCGCTGCCTTCTTGTGCGTTGTCCGTTGCGATGCTGCGTATGCGCCGCCGGCACGTCGTATCCGATCGTTGCGTGCGCATCAGTCGTCGCAGTTAATCGTTATTCCCCGCGACGATGCCCATCACCGCCATGCGTACCGCGATGCCGAACGTCACCTGATTGAGAATGACCGACTGCGGACCGTCCGCGACCTGCGAATCGATTTCAACGCCACGGTTCATCGGCCCCGGGTGCATCACGATCGCGTCGGGCTTCGCGAGCGCGAGCCGCTCGGGCGTGAGTCCCCAGCTCTTGAAATACTCCTGCGCGGAAGGCAGCAGCGCGCCGCTCATCCGCTCGTTCTGCAGACGCAGCATGATGATCACGTCGACATCCTGCAATCCTTCGTCGAGGTTGTGGAACACCCGCACGCCCATCTGCTCGAGCCCGCCCGGCAACAGCGTGCGCGGACCGATCGCGCGCACTTCGGGCACGCCGAGCGTGGTCAGCGCATGAATGTCCGAGCGCGCGACGCGTGAATGCAGAATGTCGCCGACGATCGCCACGCGCAGGTTCGTGAAATCGCGCTTGTAATGGCGAATCGTGTACATGTCGAGCAGGCCCTGCGTCGGGTGCGCGTGGCGCCCGTCGCCCGCGTTGATCACATGCACGTGCGGCGCGCAGTGCTCGGCGATCAGATACGGCGCACCGCTCGACGCATGGCGCACGACGAACATATCCGCATGCATCGCGGACAGGTTGTTGATCGTATCGAGCAGCGACTCGCCCTTGCTGGTCGATGACGCGTTGATGTTCAGGTTGATCACGTCCGCCGAGAGCCGCTTCGCGGCAATCTCGAACGTGGTGCGCGTGCGCGTCGAGTTTTCGAAGAACAGGTTGAACACCGACTTGCCGCGCAACAGCGGCACCTTCTTCACCTCGCGATCCGTCACGCTGACGAACTGCTCGGCCGTGTCGAGAATGTGATTGACGATCGCGCGCGGCAGGCCTTCGATCGTCAGCAGATGTTTGAGCTCGCCGTTTTTCGTGAGCTGCGGATTACCCTTCAGGAAACCGTAACGAAAATGCCGCGCCTCGGCGGCGCGCTGGGTGGTGTCCTGGGTGACCGGGTTGGGCTTGTTCATCGTGGTCCTGAATCAAACGTGACGCGGCAAAGACGCGGTACGCGGCGCTCGCGAGTGCGCGGCGCGTGCGGCGTGGCGCGGCGCGCGCCGTGAGGCTTGTGGCGAGTCATCTACTTCGCGACGTGGCAGATCGCGCGGCATGGGTCCCGCATCGGTCGCATCCGGCGACACGTTTCGCAGCGGGTTGCGCACAGGCTTCAATCTGCCCGCGCTTCAGTGTGAAACGTGAAGTGCTGTTCGCCGGGCTCTCCATGGCGCGCGAGCACCAGCGTCGCATCGGCGGGCACCTCGACGACCGCGCCGACGAAGCGCGCCGCGAACGGCAGCTCGCGTCCGCCGCGGTCCACCAGCACCGCGAGTTCCACCGATGCGGGCCGGCCGTAATCGTACAGTTCGTTGAGCGCCGCGCGCACCGTGCGGCCGGTGTACAGCACATCGTCGACCAGCACGATGCGCTGGTTGCCGACATCGAATGGCAGCGACGTCGGACTCGCCTGCGAATGCAGGCCCTTCTTCGCATAGTCGTCGCGATGCAGCGCAACGTTGACGACGCCGAACCGCGCCACGTTCAGATCGCGCGCGAGACGCTCGGCAAGCCATACACCGCCGCTGTAAATGCCGGCGAGCACCGCGCCGCCGGGCTCGCCCGGATGGCCGAGCGCGTCGCCATAGGCCGCGCGAATCGCTTCGAGCACCGTGCGATAAAGCGCTTCCGCGTCAAGGGAACTGAGGGTCTGGCTCATCTGCGTAGTTCGGTTTCTTCGAAGTACTGCTGGAGGATGATGCAGGCCGCTTCGGCGTCGAGCAGATCCGTACGCGCGGAGCCGTTGCGCATCGAGGCTTCGGCTTCGACCGACGAGTAGCGCTCGTCGACCCAGGTCACCGGCAGGTTGAAACGGCCGTTCAGCTGATTGCCAAAGCGCCTGGCCTGTTGCGTCATCGCATGCGGGGTTCCGTCCGGATGCATCGGCAAGCCGACCACGAGCGCGTCCGGCTTCCACTCGCCGATCAACCGGCCGAGTTCGGCAAAGCGGTACTCGCGGTTGCGATTCTGCACGACCACGAGCGGCCGTGCACTTTTCGTCAGGGAATTGCCGACGGCGACGCCGATGCGTTTTTCGCCATAGTCGAACGCAAGCAGCGTCGCTTCACGTTCGGCCGCACCACTCATGCGTGGCCTGCTTCGCCCGAAAGCATCGACAGCGATACGCCGAGCAGCGCGAGTGCCGCTTCGAAACGGCCTTCGGCAGGTACGTCGAAAACGATCTTCGGGTCGGCCTCGACCGTGAGCCAGCCGTTCTTCGAGATTTCTTCCTCGAGCTGGCCCGCGCCCCAGCCCGCATGGCCAAGCGTCAGCAGGAAGCGCTCCGGGCCCTTGCCGTTCGCGACCGCCTCGAGCACATCTTTCGACGTGGTCATCTCGAGGCCGCCCGGCACCTGCATCGACGACGTGTAAGCGCTGCCCTGCCCGGCGTCATGCAGCACGAAGCCGCGCTCGGTTTGCACCGGGCCGCCGAAATAGACGGGTACATGCAACAGGGGTTCGATTTCGAGCTTCAGATCGATGCGATTGAAGAGCGCTTCCAGATCGATATCGGTCGGCCGGTTGATGACAAGGCCGAGTGCGCCGCGCTCGCTGTGATCGCAAAGATAGACCACCGTTCCTGAAAAGGTCGGATCCGCCATGTTCGGCATGGCGATCAGGAACTGGTTGGTGAGATTGATGCGATCGGAACTCATGGACATAGGTCAAATTCTAGCAAAGACGAGTGGAACTGCAGACCGCATGTGCATTGCGCGTCATGCGTCGCGCAACGTTTGGGCCGCACCCCACGGACGGCGAATCATAGCTGCACTCTAACACGCACTTACGGGTCGCCGACGGCGCATCCGCCCGGTGGCGAATGCATTGTGCGTGGTGCTTCACACAGCGGCGCCGCCCAGTTCGATCGCGCGCGTCAGCGTAGCGAGCGCACTGCCCGATTGCGGCGGCGCAATACCCGCCGCGATCTGGTGCAACATCGCGCGCAACGCGAGTGCGGCTTGCTCGAGCGCCGCCGCATCCGGCGCTTCGATCGTCACGTGCCGTCCAGCAGGCAGCACGGCGCCCGCATGCGCGCGCCGCCGCCACGCGAGACCGAGCGCATCGGAGAGCAGCGCGACATGGCCGAGCCCAAGCGCGCACGCGGATGCACCGAGCCGGTACGCGGCATCGCCCGCTTGCAGCGCCGCGCTCGCGTCGGCCTTGTGCGGGTTATCGGCAGCGCGAGCGTGTTCCGAGAGGGCGGCAATCGAGGCATCCGCGGTCTGAAGAAAATCTTCGTAGGCGTTTGCATGGACGGTGAGCACGCCCAGGTCGCGGGTCGGCGCCGGCCGGGCGGCGGAGGGTTGGGCCCGGGGAGTGGCGGGCGGGGCGGTTTGGGTATTCTGGCGGTCGTCCGGCTGGTTTTTGTCCAGTTGACCGTCGTTCGATTGGCCGTCGTTCGATTGGCCGTCGTTCGATTGGCTATCGTCTGTTTGGCCGTCGTCCGGTTGGCGGGTGTCAGCGCCAATGCCCGCCCCGACATGCGCCGCACTCGTCGGGCTTTGCCCAGCGTGGTTTGCATTCAGACCTTCCGCGCGGGGATGCACCGCGCCGGAACCGCCCGCGGCCGACTCCGCGGCCTCCGCCTCCCACAAAGCCTCCGACGCCGCCGTGCCCGCCACGTGCCAGACCACCGTCAGACCATAGTCGCGCAGCAGTTCGACCGGTTCGGTGTCTTCCGCCGCCGCACCGAACAGCGCGTAGTCGCGCCACAGCAGCGCCAGTGTCGCGCGCACCAGCGAGCGCGGCGCGAACTGGATGCCGCGCGCCTGGTCGGCTAGCGCGAGGTTGCACCGCGCGAAAAAGCGCCGTGCATCGGGGTCTGCGGATAAGTGACCGCTCACGCGCAGCGCGCGGGCGCAACCGGCCGCGAGCCGCCAGAAATCGTACGGATCCGAACCGGCGAGTTGCGCGATGCACGCCTCGAGTTCATCGAGCGCAGCCTTGACGACGAGCGTTGCCACCGACATCGCGCCTTCGGCCGTATCCTGCGCCCGCAAAACCGGTAGCAACGCTTCCTCGTAGCGGGCGCGAATATGCGCAAGCCGTTGCGCGGAATGCGCATGCAGCGTCGCGGGCGGAACCGGCCTGCCCGCGAGCGCAAGATCTTCGAACGCGACGGTGAAGCCGGGCGTGTGTTGCGCAATCAGCGCCGAAAGCGCACGAAAGTGCGCATAAAGAGACGGCGAACAGGCCAGTTCCTGCAGGTTGCGCCGGCCGAGCGCCGCGGCGAACGCGCGCAGCGCGGCACCGAATGCGGTGCGCACCGGATTGTCCGCGGCGCGCGCGCCGGACGCATGAGCGGCGACCGTGGCGACCGAAGTGTCCGCGGCATCGGTGGCGAGCGGCGAAGCCAATACCAGCGCGTCCGCAAATCGATGCGCGGCACGCCATCCCGCTTCGCGAAGCGCATGCGCGGCATGCAACACGGGCAACGCGGCGTCGCGGTGTTCGTCATGTGCCGATATCGCGTCGGCGAGCGCGCTTTCCGCCGCACGCACGGCACCGCCGCGGGGATTGGGCAAGGCTTCGAGGGTGTTACCGGGCGCGGACGAAGGTGTCGATGAAGGTGTCATTGGGCACGTGTGCGGGAACGCCGACAGACCGAAACCGATGCTGGACCGGGCACGGCGCCGATGCACGGGTTGCAGCGGGCGTGCTTGCTGTGGCTTGCTACACGCCGCAGCATTGACGTCCATTTGCGTGAGCCGGCACCCGGCATGCGCGCGACGATGCTTGACTTCGCGACAACCAACCCGCGATAACAACCGTCAGACCGGTCAGATCTGGACCATTTCGAAGTCTTCCTTGCGCGCCCCGCACTCGGGGCAGGTCCAGTTAATCGGCACGTCCTCCCAGCGCGTGCCCGGCGCGATTCCTTCGTCCGGCAGGCCGGCTTCTTCGTCATAAATCCAGCCGCAGATCAGGCACATCCAGCTTCTATATTCCATTCTTTTACGCGTCGAAAAGTCCGTTGAAACGGGAGCCATGATGGTACCGTTTTGCCGCCCGCATGCCTAGCGTAAGGCGCGTGCGTTATGCGCTGCCGCATCGCGTCATTCCGGCGCAGCCGCGGCCCGGTGCGAAAAACCGCCCCGCCGCAGGATAAAGCCGCATAATTGAGTCGGCCATACGCGTCGCAGTGCAACTGGCGGCGAAGACGGCGCCTCGCGCATTTGCGTTCACACGTTGCTTCACTTACCCACCCACTTTTCATGCCCAGCGACACCCCTCCGATCGTCCTCACTTTCGGCCTTTCCGACCCCACCGGCGGCTCCGGCCTGCAAGCCGACCTGATGACGCTGGCCAGCATGGGCTGTCATGGCGTCACGGTCCTGACCGGTTACACCGTGCGCGACTCGGCCAATTGCGACGAAGTCACCGCGCTGGACCCGGAAGTCGTCGCGACCCAAGCGCGCATGCTGCTGGAAGACATGCCGATCGCCGCATTCAAGGTCGGCGCAGCCGCGCGTGCCGAAGTGGTGAGCGCAATTGCGGAAGTGGTCGCCGACTACGACGATATCCCGCTGATCCTCGCGCCGGACTTCACGCTCGATGACGAGCACGTGCTTGCCGCCGACGAACTGCGCGAGGCAATTGCCGACCTGCTGGCGCCGCAAACCACGCTGCTCGTCGCCGATCACGCGACGCTGCTCGCGCTCGCGCAGCCGGACGGCGATGCGGAAGCGCCGACGCTCGACGCGGCGGTGTCGCATTTGCTGTCGCAGGGATGCGAATACATCCTGTCGATGGAAACCGGCACGCATCGGCTCGTCAACACGCTTTTCTGCGAGGACGGCCAGTTGCGTCAGGACTTGTGGGATCGCGGCACGCATCGCGTAACCGGCATAACCGATACACTCGGCGCGGCGATTGCCGCGTTGCTCGCGAACGGCCAGGAGCCAGCGGAAGCGGTGCGCGAAGCGCAGGAATATCTGTTTCAGGCGGTACAGAACGCGTTTCGGCCTGGCATGGGTGCGTATCTGCCGGACCGCTTTTTCTGGGCGCGCGACAACGATGAAGAAACGCCCGCGGCGGGCGCCAAAGGCGATGCACCGCCGCCCGGAGAAGCGCGGCACTGAACGCGCCGGGGCGCGAGAGCGCGGCCTCGCATGTTCACACGCCGCGCTCGATGAGTCACTGATCCACGACCCGTTGCCCCACCGATCCACCGACCAACAACACGCGAAGCGCGCTCGCATAAAAAAACCCGCAACGTGAAAAACTCACGCTGCGGGTTTTTTCTTGAGGAACGCGCCTCGCAGCGCGTTCCTCACATGCGTTCCGGCTTGACGCCGAATTACATGTCCATGCCCATGCCGCCCATACCGCCCGGCATGCCGCCCGGCATCGGTGCGTCTTCCTTCGGCAGTTCGCACACGGCTGCGTCCGTCGTCAGCAGCAGGCCTGCGACCGAAGCTGCATTTTGCAGCGCGGTGCGCGTCACCTTGGTCGGATCGACCACGCCTGCTTCGACCATGTCGACATACTCGCCGGTCGCCGCGTTGTAGCCGTAGTTGCCCTTGCCGCCAGCCACCGCCGCCACCACGACGCTCGCTTCTTCGCCGCCGTTCGCGACGATCTGGCGCAGCGGCTCTTCCATCGCACGCAGCACGATCTTGATGCCGGCGTCCTGATCGGCGTTGTCGCCCTTCACGCCCGAGATCGCAGCACGCGCGCGGATCAGCGCAACACCGCCGCCCGCCACGATGCCTTCTTCAACGGCTGCGCGCGTAGCGTGCAGTGCGTCTTCGACACGTGCCTTCTTTTCCTTCATTTCGACTTCGGTCGCAGCGCCGACCTTGATCACCGCCACGCCGCCGGCCAGCTTTGCCACGCGTTCCTGCAGCTTTTCACGGTCGTAGTCCGACGTCGCTTCTTCGATCTGCGTGCGCACCTGCTTCACGCGCGCTTCGATGCTTGCGCCTTCGCCAGCGCCGTCGATAATCGTCGTGTTTTCCTTGCCCACTTCGATACGCTTGGCTTGACCCAGCTCTTGCAGCGTGGCCTTTTCGAGCGACAGGCCGGTTTCTTCCGCGATCACCTGACCGCCGGTCAGGATCGCGATGTCTTCCAGCATCGCCTTGCGACGGTCGCCGAAGCCCGGGGCCTTCACGGCAACCGTCTTCAGGATGCCGCGGATGTTGTTGACGACGAGCGTAGCGAGCGCTTCGCCTTCGACGTCTTCAGCGATGATCAGCAGCGGACGGCCAGCCTTCGCGACTTGCTCGAGCACCGGCAGCAGATCGCGAATGTTCGACACCTTCTTGTCGTGCAGCAGCACGAACGGGTTTTCCAGAACGGCGACCTGCTTGTCCGGATTGTTGATGAAGTACGGCGACAGATAGCCGCGGTCGAACTGCATGCCTTCGACGACGTCGAGTTCGTCTTGCAGCGACTTGCCGTCTTCGACGGTGATCACGCCTTCCTTGCCGACCTTGTCCATCGCTTCAGCGATGCGCTCGCCGATCGACGTGTCGCTGTTCGCCGAGATCGAGCCGACTTGCGCGATTTCCTTGTTCGTCGTGCACGGCTTGCTGATCTTGCGCAGTTCTTCGATGGCTGCGCCGACTGCCTTGTCGATACCGCGCTTCAGGTCCATCGGGTTCATGCCCGATGCGACGTACTTCATGCCTTCGCGGACGATCGACTGGGCGAGCACGGTCGCCGTGGTCGTGCCGTCGCCGGCGTTGTCGCTGGTCTTGGAAGCGACTTCCTTGACCATTTGCGCGCCCATGTTCTGGAGCTTGTCCTTCAGCTCGATTTCCTTCGCGACCGACACACCGTCCTTGGTGACCGTCGGGCCGCCGAAGCTGCGCTCGAGCACGACATTGCGGCCCTTCGGACCGAGCGTGACCTTCACTGCGTTGGCGAGAATGTTCACGCCCTCGACCATCTTCGCGCGAGCGGAATCGCCGAATACGACGTCTTTAGCTGCCATCTTCTAACTCCTTGAATGCTTTTGAATGAACTGGGACGTGAACTTACTTGTTCACCACAGCCATGATGTCTTCTTCGCGCATCACCAGCAGTTCCTGACCGTCGACCTTGACGGTCTGGCCGGCGTACTTGCCGAACAGGACGCGATCGCCCACTTTCACGTCGAGCACGATCAGGCTGCCCTTGTCGTCACGCTTACCCGGGCCGACTGCGAGAATCTCGCCTTGATCCGGCTTTTCCGCTGCGGCGTCGGGGATCACGATGCCCGAAGCGGTCTTGGTTTCCTGATCAAGACGCTTGACGATCACGCGATCATGCAAAGGACGAAGGTTCATACATACTCCTCTCTTGGGTTGAGACTGAAGAACGCTGAGGAAAACCCGGCCGGAGAGCCCAGCCGGAGAAATTTGTTAGCACTCGAGTGCGACGAGTGCTAATTATATGGAGGGGCAGTGACAAATTCAAGAAGCGTGACAACGCCCGTCGAGATTCACTCAACTTTGAACTTTGTCCGCTTGATGTTGGCCCTTTCGGGTGCGTGCCGAACATCGATACAGCCAAAAAATCAGCACGAAAACAAAAGGTTATGGTGAATTGAGGCGCAGACCACGCCGTCTGCGTTTGCGCGTGCGATTACCACTTGCAAGCCTTTATAGCCTTGCCGGGCTCCCGTACGGGAAAACCCGTATATCGCCTGCCAGCATCGGCTTCGTCGGTCGGTTCCGCACCTCAGAAGCGCTCAATCGACCTTCTGCCGACTCCACACAAGCCATCGCCTTGAGATTGGCTGCGATATCGATCGTGTGCTCGCGCGGTTGCCCGGCAGATACGTATCGGCGTGCATCGTTCATGCGATCGTTTGCGACAAGCAGCCCGAGGCCAGTGGGCACGGCGCCTCGACATGAATCGCGCGCAAGGTCGGATCGGCTGCGGCATGCGCGAAGGGCATGCCGCAGCCGCACGCATCAAAAGACGCGCGGCTAGATAAGGCACGGAGGTGGGAACCTCATCGAATACGGCTTGCCGCAGTGGCAACCGCCAATGACGGCCTGCGCGTACAAAACACGCACGATCTCACCAACGCGTTTTCTCAGCGAAGAAGTTAGGAATCTGAATGATTCGACCGGAACGGCGCGCCTCACCGTCGACAAAACGTCCAACGGCGAGATCGAGAATTCCCATGCCGAAAGGCGAATACACGACCGGCCGTTCCGCGTTGAAACTGAGTTCGCCGCGTACCGCGCCGGCTATCGTTCCGGTAATGAAGCGGCGATGCCCCGACTGCTGCTCGGCGAGATGCGGCGACGTATCGGCCTGCAGACAATGATCGACGTCGTCGACCACGTTGTCGGCCGCGAGGATCACCTCGGGTGCAAGGTCTCGCAGCGAAATGTTGAGCACCACCGGGGCATGCTCGAACCAGTGCGGCTCCATGACATACGGACGCGCCGCGGTCGTCGCGAAGACAATCGCGTCGCTGCCACGCACGATCTCCTCGACCGAGCCGGCCGGCTCGGGCGCGGCCGACGGCCCGGCACGCTCGAGCATGCGCCGGGCATCCTCCGGCGCGAGATCGTAGGCGCAAACCGTTGCGGGCTCGAAACCGCACGCGACGATCATGTCGAGAATGTTGCGCGCGATCACGCCACAGCCGACGAACCCGAGCTTCGGTCGCGACGGCAGCCGTCCCTCCCCCAGATGCCTGAGCCCGAGCACCGCCGATGCCGCCGTGCGCGCCGCACTGATGATCGACGCCTCCATCAGGCACAACGGATAGCCGGTCTCGCGGCGATTCAGCACGAGCAGCGCCGACGCGCGCGGGAGCCCGTATTCCACGTTCTCCGGCCAACTGGCGATCCACTTGATGCCGGCCAACCCGATACCGGCGCCCAGGTCGGCGGGAAGCGCGATGATGCGGTCTCGCGGCCGGTCCGCGAAGCGCAGGAAAGTACTCGGCGGGTTGTGCGCGACGCCGTCCGCGTGCGCAAGATAAGCGTCTCGGACGATCTCGACCAACGCCGCAAACGACGACGTGACGATGTCGGACACCACGTCGCCGGGAATGATCCCGAACGCGAACAGGTCCGCAACGGCATCGACACCCAGCGCGGCCGCATCGGCCTGTGACACGACGACATCAGCCATGGCGCCGCTCCCAGAATGGCGACGCGGCCGCGGCCGCCGACCCGCAACCATCGAGCAAACCCTCGAAACGGGCGTCGACCCACGCGTTGTCGTAAATGGTGTCGACATAGCGGTCGCCGAGGTCCGGGGAAATCGCGACGACGACCGCCCCGGCCGATATGCGCCCCTCCCACCGGGCCGCGGCCGCCAGTACAGTGCCGGTCGAGCCGCCGACGAGCAGACCTTGCGCAGCAAGGCGGCGGCACATCAGGATGCTGTCCGCTTCGTCGATCATCTCGAGTGCGTCCATCGTGACGTCCTCGGCAATCGGCGGACGGCTGCTGGTTCCAAGGCCCGGGATAAACCGTCGCCCCGACGGCGCACCGAACGTGACCGACCCGACGGAATCGACGGCAATGATCGTCGTGCCCGGCGAATGCTGCCGGGCGTACCTCGACACGCCGCCCAGCGTGCCGGTCGTGCCCGCACCGACAAACAGGAAGTCGACATGGCGAAAGGCGTTGAAGATTTCCGGGCCGGTGAAACGCATATGCGCGCCCGGGTTGTCGGGACTCGTGTACTGGTTGAGCCAAACCAGCCCCGCATCTTCTTCCAGCCGCTGCTGGATATACGCGATGCGGGTGCCGAGAAAGCCGCCGTTCTGGTCCTGCCTGTCCACGATGACGACTTCGGCGCCGAACGCGAGCATCAGCTTGTGCGTCTGCGGCGACAGGTTCGGATCGCTCACGCAGATGAAGCGATACCCGCGTTCGGCGGCAATCATGCTGAGCGCGAGGCCGAGATTTCCCGACGAGCTCTCGATGATCCGCTGATTGCTCCGCGCCGGCGCGCGCGCCTCGAACTGGTCGAGCATATGCCGCGCAGTCTTGGTCTTGATCGATCCACCGGAGCTGAAGCCTTCGATCTTCAGATGCACCGGTTCATGTCGGACGATGCCGCGCAGACGAATAAAGACATCCCCGACCATCAGTTCGCTTGGTCTGTCGACGAACATGCGATAACCCCAAAAAAGGTGAGCTGTCAGCGCGGCGATTCACAAATCCGTAATGTAAATTTCACCGCTCGATCATTTAAATATTATCCCCATCGATGCATTCTCAATCGATTGACGTGTCATTTCAGGAAGCAGGACATTCGTTCTTAAAATGTTTCTAAACCGTTAAGATTTTTCTCGTCATTCTATGCGCCAATACTATTGGCCTTGAACGCCGCGGCATGTAACGGATTCAGGGCCAACGACCGGCGCCTTCCAGCGACATGCTTCGTGTATCGTCCATGCGCCGCCCGGCGCTGGTTTGCGGGTGCCAATTAGTGTTATACCTAAACAGCGAATTACGCAACCCACAAATCGATATGAGAAATGCAAAGCCGGATTCGCAATGCCTGTTAAAACCGGCATAAAACCTTTCCAGCATAAGATAGCGATTTTATGTTAATTCCATAGCGCGCGCATTTCTCTCCATGCGAAGCGGATTTTTATGCCAATCAGCGAATTGCAATAATCTCCGGCCGGGATTATAAATAAGCCCGAAGCGATATATCGCTTTTAAATGAGGAGATAAAACCGTGACCGACGAAGAGGGTGGAATGGGTAAAGCGCGGACCAGACAGAGCGCGCCGGAAAAATCCCCGGACATGACAGAACCGCGAGCGGGCGCCGAAACGGCGCCTGCGTCCGCCGACATGACTGTTCCCGCCGGCTCGCCGACCGCTGCGGCATCGCTTCAGGAGGCATTCATGTCGTCGTACCGGAACCTGTACGACAAACTGGAAGCGGCCTGGAACCCGGTGGAAATCCGCCAGGCTGTCGCGGAAGCCGATTACGACTTGCAGAGGAAGCTGGCCGCGTATGGCGCGCCCGGCCAGGAACTCGAACGCTGCGAGGCGATGGCCGAGCACCTGCGCATGGTGCGTCAACTCAGTGCGCCTGAGCGGCAGCGCGCAAAGATCGCGTTCGCCTATTCACGCTACATCGACGAGTTGAAGGCGATCTTCGCGCGCCCCGATATCCACAGCATCGGCCCCCAGCAACTCTGCGCGTTCGGCGAGAGCATTGCGTGGGCAGCCTATTTCTCGAGCTTGCAACCCTCGAATTGACAACCTCGGCTGCGCCGCCGCAGCAGTGACGGAACCATGAACCATAACAACTCGCAGGTCACGGACGAAACGGGCCACGCGTCGCGCGTCGACGCGCTCACAGCCGAACAACGTCACGCGCTGGAGCAGCGGCTGATCGCCCGCGCCCATGGGGAACGCGACACTATCCCGCGCAGGCAGCACGCGGAATCGGCGCCGCTGTCGTTTGCGCAGGAACGGCTATGGTTCTTCGATCAGCTGCATCCGCGCAGTGCGCTCTACAACGTGCCGTTCGCGCTGCGCATCCGCGCCCCGTTGCACGTCGCCACGCTCGAGCGCGCCATCAACGAAATCGTGCGCCGGCATGAAACCCTGCGCACCCGCTTTGCCGTCGTCGACGACAAACCCAGGCAGTTTGTCGAAAACACGCTGAGCGTGCCCCTCGCTGTTCACAGCCTGCTCACCCTGCCCGTGGCCGAACGCGAAACCGCCGCCCACACCCTCGCCACCGATGAGGCCACCCGGGCCTTCGACCTCGGCTGCGCTCCGCTGCTGCGCGCGCGCCTCGTCATCGTCGGCCACGACGACCACCTGCTGCTGCTCACGCTGCATCACATCGTCTCCGACGGCTGGTCGATGGCCGTGCTCTATCGCGAGCTCGGCGCGCTCTATACCGCCTTCGCCGCCAACCAGCCTTCGCCGCTCGCGCCGCTGCCCATCCAGTACGCCGACTTCGCGCTCTGGCAGCGCTCACAGCTCGACGACCGCACCCTCGACACCCAGCTCGCCTTCTGGCGCGAACAGCTCGACGGCGCCCCGGCCCTGCTCGCGCTGCCCACCGACCGACCGCGCCCGCCCGTGCAAAGCTATCGCGGCGGACTGCTCCCGTTCACCATCGACCGCCACCGCACCGCCGCGCTGCGCACGCTCGCCCAGCAACAGGGCGCCACGCTGTTCATGGCGCTGCTGAATGCGTTCGCGATCTTTCTGGCTCGCATCACCGGACAGCAAGACATCGTGATCGGCACGCCGATCGCCAACCGCACCCGCGAGGAAACCGAGGACCTGATCGGCTTCTTCGTGAACACGCTTGCGCTGCGCACGCGCATCGATCACCGCACGCCGTTCCGCACATTGCTGTCGGAGATACGCGAAACGACACTGGCGGCCTATGCGCACCAGGACCTGCCGTTCGAACGCCTCGTCGAAGCGCTGCAACCCGAGCGCAGCCTTGCCTACAACCCGCTGTTTCAGGTCCTGTTCGCGCTTCAGACAAACGGCGAAGCGCCCGCAAGACGCGCGGCGGAACCGGCGATGCCCGATGACCAGGGCGTGTCGCGCAACGGCATGGCGCGCTTCGACCTCGCGCTTGCGATCATCGAAGGCGACGCCGAATTGACCGGCGTGTTCGAGTTCAGCCGCGACCTGTTCGACGACGCGACGATCGCCGGCATGGCCGCGCAGTTTCAGACACTGCTCGCCGCGATCGCCACCCAACCGGATTGGCCGGTCGAACGGCTGCCGCTGCTGTCGGCAGCCGCGCGCCACGCGCTTGTCCATGACTGGAATGGTCCGCGCTACCCGTATGAGCCCGATTTGCCGTTCCCGGAATGGTTTGCGCGGATCGCCGACTCGCTTCCCGAACATATCGCGCTCGAGGCGCCGGACGGACGGCTCAGCTACCGCGAGCTGAACCGGCGAGCCCGCGGCATCGCGGCAGCGCTCGCGGCCCGACACATCGGTCCCGAGGACCGGGTCGGCGTGTGCCTGCGGCCGTCCGCGGCGCTCGCGGTCGCGTTTATCGGCGTCCTGCAGGCGGGCGCAGTCTATGTGCCGCTCGACCCGTCGCTGCCTTGTCGCCGTCTGACGGCCATGACAAAAGACGCAGGAGTCCGGATCGTGCTGGCCGACCCGCGGGAGCCGCACGACTGGATCGAAGCAGGTATCGAGTTGCTCGATCCGGCCTCCGGCAACGCTGCTCATCCGCAGCCGGCGCGCACGCCGCATCTGTCTCCCGCACACTGCGCGTACATCGTCTTCACGTCGGGCTCGACGGGCACGCCGAAGGGCGTCGCGCTCACGCATCAGGGACTCGCACGCGTGGTGTTCAACCAGCGGGTACTGTTGCGCCTCACGCCGGCCGACCGCGTACTGCACTTCGCGACGATCGGCTTCGACGCGTCGATCTTCGAGATGGTGCTGGCGTTCTCCGCCGGCGCCCACCTCACCTTTGCGCCGCCCGATGCACGCGCGCCCGGCCCGTCGCTCGCGACGCTGCTGCGCAGCGAACGCATCACGGCCGCCGTGCTCCCACCGGCCGCATGCGCGATGACACCGGCAGCCGATCTGCCCGACCTCGCGCTGCTGATCATGGCGGGCGAAGCCGTCGAGCCGGCCGTCGCGGCTCGCTGGTCCGAAGGACGGCGCCTGTTCAACGGTTACGGCCCGACCGAAGCCACAATCTGGGCATCGACGGGCGGATACGATCCGTCGGGTTCGCGCGTCCCCATCGGACGACCGTGCATCAACACCCGCCTCTATGTGCTCGACGCGCTCGGCGAGCCCGTGCCGCCCGGCGTGGCGGGAGAACTGTACATCGGCGGTGACGGGCTCGCGCGAGGCTACGTCGGACGCCCCGATCTCACCGCCGAGCGTTTCGTGCCGGATCCGTTCTCGGGCGAGCCGGGAGCGCGTCTGTACCGGTCCGGTGACGTCGTCCGGATGAGGGCCGACGGTATGCTCGAATTCCTCGCACGCGCGGACAACCAGTTGAAAATCCGCGGCTTCCGGATCGAGCCTGGAGAAATCGAAGCCGTGCTCGGCGGCGCGCCGGGTGTCGGCAACGCCGCCGTGCTTGCGCGAGGAGAAGGCGCCGAACGACGCCTCGAAGCGCACGTCGCGCCGGCCGGCCCAACGCTCGACGAGGAAGCGGTGCGCCGCTACCTGCGCGAACGCTTGCCCGGCTACATGATGCCTTCGACATTGCACGTCCACGCGACGCTGCCCGTCACGCCGAACGGCAAGATCGACCGTACCGCGCTCGCGACGCAACCCGCGCCGGCGCGCGCACCGAGCGAACCGCCGCGCACGGCGACTGAGCAGGTCATCGCGAAGATCTGGGCGGAACTGCTGGAGACCGGAACGATCGACATCCACCGGAGCTTCTTTGAAGTCGGTGGACATTCGCTGCTCGCCGCGCGGCTCGTTTCGCGACTGCGCGACCGTCTCGCAGTCGAACTGCCGCTGCGGGCCGTATTCGAAGCGCCGACGGTCGCCGGCCTGGCAGCAACGATCGACCGCGCACGGGCAAGCGCGCAACCGGCGGCAGCGCGCAGTCCCTCGGATGCGGCAACGCTGGACGAACTGTTTCGCGCGCTGACGCCATCGGCCGACGCGCAACATACCGGCGATGCGATCGACGCGGCGTTGCGCCAGCAATTGACCGGCGCGCGCGACGGCGCAAACGCCGCGGCCTCGACCGATGCCGCGTCGATCGACACGATGAGCGCGGCCGACAAACGCGCGCTGCTCGCTCGCATGCTCGCCGCTCCTGCCGCTGCCGAGCCCGCCGCGGCGGCACGCTGCGCGCCGCTGTCGTTTGCGCAGGAACGGCTATGGTTCTTCGATCAGCTGCATCCGCGCAGTGCGCTCTACAACGTGCCGTTCGCGCTGCGCATCCGCGCCCCGTTGCACGTCGCCACGCTCGAGCGCGCCATCAACGAAATCGTGCGCCGGCATGAAACCCTGCGCACCCGCTTTGCCGTCGTCGACGACAAACCCAGGCAGTTTGTCGAAAACACGCTGAGCGTGCCCCTCGCTGTTCACAGCCTGCTCACCCTGCCCGTGGCCGAACGCGAAACCGCCGCCCACACCCTCGCCACCGATGAGGCCACCCGGGCCTTCGACCTCGGCTGCGCTCCGCTGCTGCGCGCGCGCCTCGTCATCGTCGGCCACGACGACCACCTGCTGCTGCTCACGCTGCATCACATCGTCTCCGACGGCTGGTCGATGGCCGTGCTCTATCGCGAGCTCGGCGCGCTCTATACCGCCTTCGCCGCCAACCAGCCTTCGCCGCTCGCGCCGCTGCCCATCCAGTACGCCGACTTCGCGCTCTGGCAGCGCTCACAGCTCGACGACCGCACCCTCGACACCCAGCTCGCCTTCTGGCGCGAACAGCTCGACGGCGCCCCGGCCCTGCTCGCGCTGCCCACCGACCGACCGCGCCCGCCCGTGCAAAGCTATCGCGGCGGACTGCTCCCGTTCACCATCGATCGCCACCGCACCGCCGCGCTGCGCACGCTCGCCCAGCAACAGGGCGCCACGCTGTTCATGGCGCTCGCCGCGGTCGTGCAACTGCTGCTGTGCCGCTATAGCGGAGAAAACGACATCGTGATCGGCACGCCGATCGCCAACCGCACGCGCGCCGAGTTCGAGGATCTGATCGGCTTCTTCGTGAACACGCTCGCGCTGCGCACGCGCATCGACGACCACGCGCCGTTCCGCACGCTGCTGTCGGACGTACGCGAAACGACACTGGCGGCCTATGCGCACCAGGACCTGCCGTTCGAACGGCTCGTCGAAGCGCTGCAACCGGAACGCACGCTCGGGCACAACCCGCTGTTTCAGGTGATGCTGCTCTTCCAGGCCGCGACCGGGACCGCCGCCGCACAGGACGAAGAGCCGCACGCGCCCGCCGACCACCCGCCCGACCTGCTGACCGGCACGTCGAAGTTCGACCTGACGATCGCACTCGCCGAAGCCGGCGACACGCTCGCCGGCGCGATCGAATACAGCAGCGATCTGTTCGATGCAGCAACCCTCTCGGCAATGGCCGCGCATCTGGCGAACCTGATCGGCGCGATCGCCGAGCGCCCGGATGCGCCGGTCGCGCAGCTCGACTTCCTCGGCGCGGACGAGCGCGCGCAACTGCTCGCCGGCCTCGCGCAGCCAGCCGCGGCGCCTGCCGCCGCAACCGCGGGCCCGACCATCGACGGACTCGTTGCGCGCGCGGCCGCGGCGACACCCGATGCTCGCGCGCTCGAATTCGCGGACGCAACGCTCACCTACGGCGAACTCGACGCGCGGACCGACCGCCTCGCCCGGCTGCTGCGCGAACGCGGAGTCGGGCCCGACGTGCGCGTCGGCCTGTGGCTCGACCGCTCGGCGGCGCTCGTCGTCGCGATGCTCGCGGTGTGGAAAGCCGGCGGCGCATTCGTCGCGCTCGACATGGGCAACCCGCCCGAGCGTCTCGCCGGTATGCTCGCCGACGCGCAGGTCGATCTGGTCGTCACCGCACGCGCCCACGAATTCCCGCTCGCGACGCCGGTTGCGCTGCTCGATCTCGAAGCCGAAGAAGCGGGCCTCGCATCGTATCCGGCGCAAGCGCCCGAGTGCTGCAACGCCCCCGCGCAACTCGCGCAAATCATCTTCACATCGGGATCGACCGGCACGCCGAAGGGCGTCATGATCGAACATCGCCAGTTGCTGTGGCTGCTCGATGCGATGGCGTCCGCCAGCATCGAGCCGCACGACCGCGTCGCGCAAAGTTCCAGTCCCGCATTCGACGTGATGGCCTACGAATGCTGGGGCGCGCTCACCGCGGGCGCCTGTCTGGTCGGTATCGCGCGCGATGAACTGCTGGTCCCGGCCAACCTCGCCGCGACGCTCGCGGCGCGTCGCGTGAGCGTGATCTATCAGACCGCGGCGCTGTTCAACCAGACGGCCGCGCATCGGCCGGACGCGTGGCGTGGCGTACGCCTGCTGCTGGTGGGCGGCGACGTCGTCGAGCCGGCAAAGGTGCGGGCGGCGATGGCCGAATCGCAGATTCCGGTCTTCAAGCACACCTACGGCCCCACCGAAACCACCGTGTTCTGCTCGGTTCAGACGCTCACCGACGCACCGGCGCCACGCGAGCCGCTGTCGCTCGCACCGGCGCTGCCGCATGCGCGGCTCTACGTCGTCGACCGGCTCGGGCGGCTTGCGCCCAAAGGCGCGATCGGCGAACTGATGATCGGCGGCGCGTGCGTCGCGCGCGGCTATGCCGGCCGTCCGGATCTCACGGCGGAGCGCTTCATTCCCGATTCGTTCGGTACCGAACCCGGCGCGCGGCTGTACCGTTCCGGCGACCTCGTGCGCCTGCGCGCGGACGGCACGCTCGAATTCATCGCACGCGCCGACGGCCAGGTAAAAATCCGCGGCTACCGGATCGAGCCCGGCGAAGTGGACGCGGCGCTCCTTAGTTGTCCGGGTGTGCGAACGACGGTCACGCTATGCCGGAACGATCGCAACGATCGACAGCTCGTCTCGTACGTCGTGCCGCTCGACGCCGCGACGCCGCCCGACGACGACGCGCTGCGCCGTCACTGCAGACGGCTATTGCCCGAGTACATGGTGCCCGCGCATTTCGTATTGATCGACTCGATCCCGATCACGGCGAACGGCAAGCTCGACCGCGCGATACTGCCCGCGCCCGCCGACGCCTCGCGAACCGGCCGCCCCGCTCACGAACCGCCGCAAAGCGAAACCGAGCACGCAGTGGCGGCCATCTGGAGCCGCATTCTCGGCATCGAACGCATCGGACGCACGGACCACTTCTTCAATATCGGCGGTCATTCGCTACTGGCGACCCAGGTGATCTCGCGACTGCGCGACGAGCTGCGCGTGGAAGTGCCGCTGCGCACGATCTTCGAGATGCCGACCGTCGCCGACCTTGCGCGCTCCGTCGATCAGGTTCGCGCGCAAGGCACGGCCGCCACCACGGGCCCGGCCCTCGTCAGCGTGCCGCGCGCAGCGTATCGCGCACGTCACCCGGTCGCGGCGAACGGTGAAATCCGATGAACGAGGCCGCGGCAGACATCTCGCCGGAATATGGCGCACACGATACCGGCTTGCCGGACGTGTTCATGTTTCCGCTGTCGTTCGCACAGGAGCGGTTGTGGTTTCTCGATCAGCTCCAGCCCGGCCAGCCGGTGTACAACATGTACGACATCGTCCCGTGGCAAGGCGCGATGTCGCTCGTCGCGCTCAGACGCGCACTCGACGCGCTGATCGCGCGGCACGAAACGCTGCGTACGCACTTCGCCGTCGAGGCCGGCGAACCGGTACAGATCGTCACGCCCGCCGCCGCGGCGCCGCTCGAAACAACCGATCTCTCGAGTGTGCCCCGCCACGACCGCGCGGCCGCTGCGCAGACACTCGCCGTCGCGCAGGCGGCACGACCGTTCGACCTCGGTCGCGCGCCGCTCTTCCGCGTCCACGCAATCCACCTTGCGCCCGACGAACATCAGCTCGTGCTGACCATTCACCATATCGTCGCCGACGGCTGGTCGATGCGCGTGCTGTTCCGTGAACTGAGCGCGCTTTACGTGGCCTTCGTGGAAGAACGCGCGGCATCGCTCACGCCGTTATCCGTTCAGTACGCGGATTTCACGATCTGGCAGCGCGAATCGCTCAAAGGCGAGCCGTTCGAACGGCAACTCGCGTTCTGGCGATCCCAGCTCGAAGACGCGCCGCCGCTACTCGAACTTCCCACCGACCGCCCTCGCCCGGCGGTGCCCACCTATCGGGGCGCCCTTCACAATTTCTCGCTGGACACAGCGCTTACGCAGGCGGTGCGAAGCTTCGCGCAGCGCGAAGGCGCCACGCCGTTCATGGTGCTCCTTGCGGCGTTCAAGCTATTGCTTGCCCGCTATAGCAACGAACGCGATATCGTCGTCGGCACGCCGATCGCGAACCGCACGCGTGTCGAACTCGAAGCGCTGATCGGCTTCTTTGCCAATACGCTCGTCCTGCGCAGCCGGATCGACGATACGCAGGACTTTCGCGAACTGCTTGCGCGCCTGCGCGAGACCACACTGGCCGCCTACGCGCAGCAGGACATGCCGTTCGAGCGGCTGGTCGAGGAACTGCGGCCGCAGCGCGCGTTGAACCACAACCCGCTGTTCCAGGTGATGTTCGTGCTCAACGCGTTCGACGAAGCCGGCCGCGGTGAAGAGGACGACAACGATAGCTACCGCGAGATCGGAATCGGCACGGCCAAGTTCGATCTTCATCTGTCGATGATCGAAGTGCGCGGCAGACTGCGCGGCATCATCGAATACGCAACCGATCTCTTCGATGCGGCGACCGTCGAGCAGCTCGCACAGCACTTCACGACACTGCTTCGCGCGGCGCTCGCCAACCCGGGCCAGCCGGTCGGCACCCTGCCGTTGTTCGACGCAGACGAACACGCCGCGGTACTCGCTATCGCGGCATCGCCGTGGCCGGCAGTGGACGAGCCTGAACTGGTCCACCTGCGCGTCGCCGCGCAGGCCGAACGCACGCCGTCGGCCGTCGCGCTCGTGCAGGGCGAACGCACGCTCACCTATGGCGAACTCGAGCGACGCGCACAACGTCTCGCCCACCGGCTGGCCGCGCGCGCGGTCGGCCCGGACGTGCCGGTCGGCATCTACATCGGCCGTTCGATCGAGCAGGTCGTCGCGGTCCTCGCGGTATTGAAGGCAGGCGGTTGCTATGTGCCGCTCGATCCCACCTATCCCGGGAACCGGCTCGCGGACATCTGCGCTGACGCAGCGCTCGCACTCGTGATCACGGACGGCACGCAGCCGCCGTTTCCGGTTCCGCACCTGGTGCCCGTCGATGCGCAAGCGAACGACGCGTCGCCGGTTGCGCTCGCCGCCGTGCCTCGCGCCGCGCTCGCCTATGTGCTGTACACGTCCGGGTCGACCGGACGGCCGAAGGGCGTAGCGATGCCGCACGGGCCGCTTGCCAATCTGATTGCGTGGCAGCACGACACATCACCGGCGCCGGCGCGCGTATTGCAGTTCACGTCGCTCAATTTCGACGTGTCCGCACAGGAAATCTTCTCGACACTCGTTGCGGGCGCAACCCTCGTGCTTGCAAGCGAGGACGAACGGCGCGATCCGCTCGCGCTGCTCGAGCGCCTCGCGGCCGATCGGATCGAGCGCATCTTCCTGCCGGCCGTCGCGCTCCAGGCGCTCGCCGCCGCCGCAGCGGAAACCTCGCACTCATCTGAACTGGCCTTGCGCGACATCGTGACGGCCGGCGAACAACTGCAGATATCGCCGCAACTGAGGCAGTTCGCGCGGCGCCACCGCATCGGCGTGCTGCGCAACCAGTACGGGCCAACGGAAACGCATGTGGTGTCCGAATGGACGCTTGCCGGCCCACCCGACGACTGGCCCGAGCAGCCGCCGATCGGCCGCGCGATTGCCGGTGCCCGCCTCTATGTGCTCGATCGGCACGGCGCGCCTGTACCTGAGCGCGTCCCCGGCGAGCTGTACATCGGCGGCTGTGTGCTCGCGCGCGGCTATCTCGGGCGCCCCGACGCGACCGCGGCAAGCTTTCTGCCCGACCCTCATGCGCCGCTGCGAGACGCACGCATGTATCGCACCGGCGACCTCGCGCGGCGACGCGGCGATGGAGCCATCGAATACCTCGGGCGCCTCGACAGGCAGATCAAGGTGCGCGGCGTTCGCGTCGAGCCCGCCGAGATCGAAGCCGTCCTGCGCGAGGCCGACGGCATACGGGACGCGGCCGTCGTCGACCAGCCGGACCCTGGCGGAGGCCGGTGTGTCGTCGCCTATCTGCTCGGCAGCGAGGGCATCGAATGCGACGTGCGCGCGCTGCGGCGTCATTGTCGCGAGCGGCTGCCGGAGCCCATGGTGCCGGCTGCGTTCGTCGCGCTCGACGCGTGGCCGCTCACGCCGAGCGGCAAGATCGACCGCGCGGCGCTTCCCGCGCCGCAATGGGCTGCGGAGCGCCTCGACGCCGCGCCCGCAGCCGGCCCGAGCGCGCAGCCGGAAACATCGCTTGAAAACGCGTTGGCGGCGATCTGGCGGGAGGTGCTCAAGGTCGATCCGATCGGCATGCACGACAACTTTTTCGATCTGGGCGGCCACTCGCTGCTCGCGACGCGCGTCGTCGCCCGGATCCGCGCCCGGCTCGGCATTGCGCTTCCTCTGCGCCGGCTGTTCGAGGCGCCGACCGTCGCGGGACTCGCGACGGCAATCCTTGAAGCGGAACTCGCGCACGGCCAGTCCGAAGCCGGCGAGTCGACGCAACACCAGACAGCAGGTGATAACGGAGAACCCACGTGATGAACGACAGCAAAAGCGCGATCGACGGCAGCGACCGCAACGACGACGGCCCGCGCTACAAGGTGGTCGTCAACGACGAACAGCAGTATTCGCTGTGGAGCGCGCAGACCAGCCCGCCGCAAGGCTGGCGGGAAACGGGCGTCGAAGGCGGCCGCGATCGGTGTCTGGCCCACATCCGCGAGGTGTGGACCGACATGCGTCCGCTGTCGCTGCGCCGTGCAATGGGCGCCTGATCGTGTCAACCACCCGCTCGCCGCTGCGGATCGCATTGCTCACGTCGGATGATGCGCATCACCGCTATCTCGCCGCGCAATTGAACCAGCGCTTCGGGCTCGCCGCGCTGGTCGTCGAACCGTCCCGCAGCCAGCATCGGCGGCTCTGGCGCAGAAGGCGCTGGATCGACTGGGCGGCGCTCGCCTATCACCGCTGCCGCCGGCGCCTGACCGGCCTCGACGCGTATCGCGAGAACTATTTCGCGCTCGCGCCGGATGCGCCGGCGTGGCCGGTCACGCCCGATCTGACCGTGGACTGGATCAACCAGCGCGAGGTGGTCTCGCTGCTCGGCGAGCGGGCGCCCGACGTGACGATCGTGATCTGCACGAGCATCCTGTCGCGCCGCACGCTGGACGCGGCAAACACGACCGTGAACATCCACGGCGGCTTCCTGCCCTGGTATCGCGGCAACCATTGCTTCTTCTTTGCGCTTTACGAACGCGCATTCGAGCGGATCGGCTCGACCATCCACTTCGTGGACGCCGGCGTCGATACCGGCGACATCATCGAGCACGTCGTGCCGCGGCTGGAGCCGGGCGACAGCGCCGAGACACTCTATTGCCGCGCCGAAAAGGCGGCCATCCATCGGCTCGTCGACCTGCTCGACGCACTGCAGGCCGGCGTGCCGCTGCCGCGCAAACCGCAGCCTCCGGGCGGCCGCCAGTATTACACCCGCGACCGCAACCTGTTTCACGACCTGCGCTTCTGGCTAAGGCGCAGGCGCGGAAGACTCGGCATTCCACAGCCGGACGCGTCGACCAACGCGCTGTAACGGCCACGCGCAGTCCGGCGCAATGCCGCCCACCACACGCACTGAGCGAGGATGACCATGTCGAAGGTTTATGTACTGTACACAGGCGGCACGATAGGGTGCACGGGTTCGCCGCTCGCGCCGATGCCGGGGCCTCAGTTCGAGGCGCTCGTCCAGTCCATGCCGGGCCTCGAGAACGGAACCGTGGCCGGTTATGCGGGACTCCAGTACACGGTCGCGTGGTTCGAGCAACCGCTCGACAGTTCGAACATGACGCCGTCCGACTGGATCACGATCGCCAACGCGCTGGTTGCCGTCTATGCCGATTACGACGGCTTCGTCGTGCTGCACGGCACCGATACGATGGCGTTCAGCGCCGCCGCGATGTCGTTCCTGCTGCCTGGGCTTTCCAAGCCCGTCGTGTTCTCCGGTTCGCAGATCCCACTCGAAGCCACCGTGAACGACGCACTACCGAATCTGACAGGTGCGATCGTGCTCGCCGGTACGACGTCGATTCCCGAAAGCCTGCTTTACTTCGACTCGCTGCTGTTGCGCGGCAACCGCTCGGTGAAGGTCAATGCGAACCAGTTCGCGGCATTCGCGTCGCCCAATTTTCCGCCGCTCGGCACGGTAGGCACAGAGACCACGATCCAGTCGCAACTGGTCTTGCCGGCCCCCGCGTGGAACGTCTCGCTCAGCAACCCCGCCAACCTCTCCGCACTCAGTGCGCAACTCGCCACACAGGCTCAGGTGATGCCGAACTTTGCCATCATCACGATGATCTTCTATCCGGGTATCACCGCATCGCTCGCGAACGCGATGATCAACGGCAGCACGCCCTCGACGAAAGGCGTGGTCATCGAGGCGTTCGGAGAAGGCAACGGGCCGTCCGATCCGGCATTCCTGCAAGTGCTGTCGAGAGCGAACGACGCCGGCATCGTACTGATGGCCAACACGCAGGTGCTGACCGGCACCGTCAACATCGGCGCGTATGCAACTGGCCTCGCCGGCGTCGGCGCGATCAGCGCGTACGACATGGTGCCGTCGGCATCGCTTGCGAAGCTGGCTTGCGTGACGGCCCTCATTCTGCCGCCTGCCAGCATCAAGGCCGCGATGCAAACCAACATCGCCGGAGAAATCACCCTGCCCTCGACTGCAAACGCGTAGGCCACGCCGAACGCGCGCCAACCCCAACCGAAGGAGATCTTAGACATGTTGATGAAACCTTATGCACGTTACAAACTGAGCGGCATGGTCCACGAGGACGATTCGCGCTACGCGGTGCTCGAGCCCGGCATGAAGGCGCTGGCCGAGCAACAGATCGCGCCGCACTACGTGACCGTGCCCGGCGGCAAGCAGGTGCCGCAATATGCGCCCACGGTCGTCGGCACGTCGCTCGCATACGACCCGGCAAGCAATTGCGAGGGTTACTTCATGTCGTTCAGGTTCCAGACGAACAACAACTGCTATAACTATTCGACGAACATGGCGTCGAACTCGTTCGCGCAGCCGGGGCGCATGCACGGCTACTTCCTCACGTCGCCGCCCAGCGGACCCGACGTGGTCAAAGGCGCACAGCTCGATGGGCTCGTGAATCTCGGCGCGGTGACAAAAGAAGAACTGGCGCAGCATGCGAAAGCGCAAAACGGCGTCGGTCACTACGTTGCGCTGATGATCTCGCCCGGCGATACGTCGGTCGGCTGGCCCGGCGACTACCACTGGGCGCGGTGCGATGCAACGGCGCAGTTCGATTCATGGTCGCAGAAAGACGGCGGCGATCAGGTAACGAACTTCGACTTTGCAGGCAATCCGATCACGTGGCCACCCACCGCCAACTGGACGGTGAACCAGGGTCCGCTGCTGCAAGGGAACCCTAACGACATCGTCGTCGCTTACACGTTCTATTGCTTCATGTACGTCCCTGCCACTGGAGTCTCGCTCATCTGAGCGAGAACGCGCGGGCGGCGGGGCATGCGCGCCCCGCCGCGCGGCCGCGTGCGGCATACGGACACCTCGCGTAATCGACAAGCCCCTGCCAGACCAGCGAGCGGCCTGCCTTACCCGATAACAGCCGAGCGCTGCGCCTGCGGGCTCACCCAGGGATTTCCCCTGGTACGCGGCGGGCAACTAACAAAAGCCGCGGCCTGATGCGCGTACATCGTTCAGGTCAGGACGGCGGCGGCGAGTCACTTGAAGTGGCTGCGAAACGTCACGGCCGCGATGACCGCGACGCAGGGAATCAGCAGCAACGCGCCCCACGGCAGTTCATTGCGCTCGACGGCCACATACCAGTACAGCGCGCCGGCGCCCAGCGCGAGGGTGCCGAGGCCAACGAGCCAGGTGAGCGCGTACAGCGTCGCATGCGACGGTTTCTTCGTCGGCTTCGGATGTTCAGGAGTAGCAGGCATTGTGTTTTCGTTGTTTCAGGGTCGCTGCGCGCCGCCGGACGCATTCGGCCGCCGCGCGCACCGCAAGAGATTAACCGATGAATGCGGCGCGCGGCTATCCGGACACGCTCGCCGATCCGGTTGACGTCACTTCGGTTTTTCCGAAGCTCGGCTTCTTCCTTTGCAGGTTTATTCGATTCCGCGTGTCCGCGAAACTGGGCGCTCCACTACTGCGGAATCGTCCGCTAACAAGGAGTCGCGCCATGCGCACCTATTCCCGCAACAGCCCCGAAGCCGCCGCCCGTCTCGTCGCGCTGGCCCTGATCGCGGACGGACACGTCTGCAGCTCGGAAGACCGCGCGCTCGACCGGCTCAATGTGTCGCGCGAACTCGGGCTCGCGCCCGGCGAATTCCCGGCGATCGTGCAGGCATTGTGCGAAGACCGGCTGCTCGCGCCGCCGTCATGGGCCGACACGGCGGGCGACCTCGACGGCGACCTGCTCACCACGCTGATGGCCGAAGTCGACGACCCCGCGCTGCGCCGCAAAGTGCTGCGCCTGTGTCTCTCGGTTTCGGTAGCCGACGACTATCTCGCCGATGGCGAGATCGCCCTGCTGGCCGCGATGCTCGAAGCATGGCGCCCACACCGCACGGCAATCGCGATGTAATGCGGCGTGCCGGGCATGGGAGCGGCGCAGCGCGTTTGTGCCCGGGCTTGGGGCTTGGGGCTTGGGGCTTGGGGCTTGGGGCTTGGGGGTTGGGGGCTTGGGGGCTTCGGGGCTTCGGGGCTTCGGGGCTTCGGGGCTTCGGGGCTTCGGGGCTTCGGGGCTTCGGGGCTTCAGGGCTTCAGGGCTTCAGGGCCTCAGGGCCTCACGCCTGCAACCGACATCAACTAAGCATCGCCCTCGGCCCGGCTCACCGCACGGCCCGCGAGCCTCGCGCTCCGTCACGGCGCAGCGCCGGAATTCAGTCCCGCGGCGCAGCCAGCACCCGCAACGCCAGCGGATGATGCTGACCGCGCCGCGAGCGGATCGCGTGAATCTCCTCCACGACGTCCTGCGCGCGGCCCAGCCAGCGCAGCCCGCGCAGCAGCGACAGATCGTCGGCGCCCAGCTCCGCAAGCGGGAACACGCCGAGGCCGCGCGCGGCGAACACCGCCATCAGCGCGCTGTCTTCGAACTCGCCGACCACCTTCGGCCGCACCCCCGCCGACTCGAACCAGCGCTCGAGGCGCGCGCGCAGCGCGGCGTGGCCGGTCGGCAACAGCACCGGCAGTTCCGCGAGGCACGCCGGAAAGTGCGCCCGGCCCGATTTGCGCACGAGCGCAGCCGGCCCGTACCAGTCGACCGGCGATTCGGCGATGCGCTCGCTGAATACACGCAGGTCGGAGTTATGCGGCGCGGGCTGGCACGCGAGCACCAGATCGAGCCGATGCTGCGCGAGCTCCGCGAGCAGCTCGCCGTGTTCGCCCTCGTGGCACAGCAGCCGCAGCGCGGGTGTATCGAGCACCGGCGCGAGCAGCGCATGCGCGGCAAGCTTGGAGATGCCGTCCGACAAACCCACCGCAAGACGCGCAGCCGGCTCGTTCGCCGCCTCGCGTACCTCGTCGACGAGCGTCGCGCCGAGGTGAAAAATCTGCTCCGCGTGCCCGAACGCGGTCTGCCCGGCTTCGGTCATCGTCACGCCGCGCCCCGCCGGCTTCAGCAGCTGGCGGCCCATCGACTTTTCGAGCTCGCGGACCTGCGCGCTGATCGTCTGCACCGCCATATCGAGACGCTCCGCCGCACGGGCAAAACCGCCCTCCTTCACCACGACCCAAAAGTAGTACAGATGGCGAAAGTTCAGCATACGGACCTCGCTTCGGAAAAACCGATGTCGATTTCCGATTATGTCTGATTTCTTCGAATCTCAAAGTAGCCGATGATGGATCCTGACGCACCCGAACCCACCCCGGCGCGCGCACCTCGCTACCCACCCTTTCTTCAGACTGCGAACCGTTATGGACTACCTGCTCGCTCTTGCCGCCGACCCCGCCGTGTGGGCCGCGCTCGTCACGCTCGTCGTGATGGAAGTCGTGCTGGGCATCGACAACCTGATCTTCATCTCGATCCTCAGCAACAAGCTGCCGCCGGCGCAGCGCGACCGCGCGCGGCGCCTCGGCATTCTGCTTGCGCTCGTGCTGCGGCTCGGACTGCTCGCAACGGTCGCATGGATCGCACGCCTGACCGAACCCGCCTTCGATCTGTTCGGCCACGCGTTCTCCTGGCGCGATGTGATCCTGATTGCAGGCGGCCTGTTCCTCGTCTGGAAGGCGACGCGCGAGATGCACCATCACGTCGCGCATGACGGCGCCGCGCAAGGAACCGCAAGCGCGGCCGGCACGCTGACCGCGTGGGCCGCGATCAGCCAGATTCTGCTGCTCGACCTCGTGTTTTCGGTCGACAGCATCATCACCGCGGTCGGCATGACCGAACACGTGCCGATCATGTTCATCGCCGTGATCGCCGCGGTCACCGCCATGCTGTTCGCCGCCGGGCCGCTGTCGCGCTTTATCGAACGCAATCCGACCATCGTGATGCTCGCGCTCGCGTTCCTGCTCGTGATCGGCATGGCGCTGATGGCCGAAGGTTTCGGCACCCATGTGCCGAAGGGCTACATCTATGCGGCGATGGCGTTCTCGGCTTTCGTCGAAGGGATGAACATGCTCGCGCGCCGCGCAAAGTCGCGGCGCAGCGCGGACACGAGCGACGTCAAGCGCGATGGCGAACATGACGTGCGGCGCACCGGACGATAACCCGCAGCCGCGGCGCGATCCGCCCGAAAGCGCGACCGTCGGCGGTCGACGGTCGACGCCCGCCGAGGTGCGGAATAGACGAAGTCAAACCTCGGTTAAACCAGATTTTTCCGCAGCACGCCGCGCGCTACATTGAACACATCGCAAGCGGTACTGGAAATGAAGGAGCCAAGCCATGAAGTGCCCTGTCTGCAAAACGCCTGACCTGCTGATGACCGAGCGCCAGTCGATCGAGATCGACTACTGCCCGGATTGCCGCGGCGTCTGGCTCGATCGCGGCGAACTCGACAAGCTCGTCGCGCAGGTCGGCGATGCGCCGCCGGCTCGCGCCGACGCGCGCTCGCGCAACGACGACGCGCACGAGCTTCAGCGCGCCCGGCCGCACTACGACGGCGAGCGCCGCTACGACGAACGGCATCGTGGCGACTACCGTCACGAGCACGGCGGGTACAGGAAGAAGCGTTCGCTCTTCGACATCTTCGATTTCGACTGACGGCGCATGGCGCGACCGCGCACTGCACGACAAGCGGGCGCCCATGCGATCGTAGCAAGCCCCTCTGGCTCTAGCCGCCAGGCCCATGGACAAGGCTAGAGCTATTTGGCCGGCATTTGCCGGCCTTTTTTTTCGGCTTACGGCGCATCATGCACGCCGAAAATCGCACGCCGCGGATCGCAAACGGCCCGTCGCCGCCGCTGCGCCGCGCCGTCGCCGCGTGTCAGGCGTTTCGTCGCGCGCCGCCTGCCGGTTCGGCCTGCGTTGCGTGCATGGATCGAGTTGCAGCAGGCGTTGCAGCCGACATTGCAACCGCCTTGCAGCGAGGGTGTAGCACCCCCAAACATTAAACTTTCGATCTTCACGCCGCGCGCCGGAACCGCCCCGCGGTTTTCGCGCCCTAAGTCCCGACTGACGCAACCGTACTGGCCGCGGCGGCGCCCCACGCCATCGCACCGGTCGCGGCGTTTTCCCCTTCAAGGACTTCCTCCATGCGCGTAAAGCTGAACGACACCCATCTCTACTTCGACATCGAAGGCACCGGCCAACGGACGTCGGCCGCGGGTCTTGTCGACAAGCCGACCGTCATCGCACTGCACGGCGGCCTCGGCTTCGATCATGCGTACCTGCGCGACGGGCTCGGCCCGCTACGCGACGAGGCGCAGGTGATCTACGTCGACCTGCGCGGCCAGGGGCGCTCGGGCCGGCCGGCGCTCGCGTCGTGCACGCTCGAGCAGATGGCCGACGACATCGCCGCGCTATGCGATCTGCTCGATATCGAGCGCGCGTTCGTGCTCGGACACTCCGCGGGCGGCTTTGTCGCGATGCATACGGCGTTGCGTCACCCCGCGCTCGTGCAGGGCCTGATTCTGTGTGCCAGTTCGCCGGCCATGCGTGCGCTTCCGGACGACCCGGGCAACCCGGCGCCGACGCTCGCATCGCGCGGCGACCCTGAGGCGCTCGCGATAATGGCGCGCATCGGCAGCGGCGATCTCACGCCGCAGATCATCGACGATTTCATCAAACGGGTCGGGCCGCTGCACACTGCGCCGTCGCATCCGGATGTTTTCGCGCGCATATTCACCTCGACCACGCCGGACATCGACATGATGCGGCATTTCATGCACACGATCGCACCGTCCTACGATCTGCGTGCGGAGCTCAATCGCATCGCGGCGCCGACGCTGGCGATCGCCGGGCGTCACGACTGGGTCTGCCCGCCGCGCGCGAGCCGCGCGATCGCACGCGGCATACCGGGCGCGCGCTTCGTCGAATTCGATCATGCCGGCCACCTCATGTTCTCGGAAGAGCCCGAGCAGTTTCTCGAAGTCGTCAGCGGGTTTCTGATCGAACACATGTCACACGCGTAAGCGTTCGTTGCAGGGGCAACCATTCGGCGACGCAAACGCAAAAACCGCGATAGCCCAATGAGCCCGGCGAGCACACGCGGCAGCGAGCGCACCGCGCCTTAACCGGCAATCGGCTTGGCCATCTCGGTGGTCGCGCTCCAGCCGAGGCCCGCGTACAGATCGCGGCCGGCGTCGGTTGCGTGAAGAATCGCGAACTGCATGCCGCGTCTTGCGAATTCCGCTTCGGCCAGCTGCATCAGTTCGCGCGCGAGTCCGCGTCTGCGGTACGCAGGTTCGACATAGACGTTCAGCACATATCCGCGCCGGTCCGAAACCGGATGCGACGGATGCGGCGGCCAGTCGATCAGCATCAGGCCGATGCCCGCGACCGGCTGATGCGCGTCGCTCAGCACATAGCCGAAGTAGCTGCGATCGCGCAAACGCGGCCGCAGCCACTCGCGAAAGTGCACGGTCATGGATTGCAGCACCGCGTCGTCGCGACCTGCCTCGCGAAACATCTGTTCGCGATGCCGGCAGACGAGTTCGAGATCCGCTTCTTCCAGCGCACGCACGTCCATTCGATGCTTCTCCCCGATGCACGTATTCACGATTCGCGCTGACGCGCGCTGCGTTTGCCAACTTGCCAGCCGGCTGATTGCCGGTTCGTCGGTCGGTTCCTCGCGGTTCCTGGCCGCTTCGGTTTTGCCGAAGTCTAGCATTGGAAATGCCAGATTGTGAGTGCGAAACTTCGTCGATAGCATCGACGAGATGCATTCATTTCTTCTGGTTTCCGGCGCGGGACTGCTGGCCGGCGCGATGAACGCGCTGGCCGGTGGCGGCCCGTTTGTCAGTTTGCCGGCCGCCTTCCCGACTTCAGGAGACCATGATGTCCGCTCTGCTCGAAACGATCGGTTCACTGGCCATCGTCGTCAGCGTCGCGCTGCATCTGCTTGTGTTGCGACACCGCTCACACCGGCGTTGATCCGTCGATCGCGAGACCGGCCGGACCGGCGGCTCCGGCAGGCATAGCCGCAGCCGCGTGCGCGCACGCATGCGCCGGCGTGCAGCGTCATGCCACGCGTGACGGTTGAACGCGCAACCATCACCGCCACGCGCCAGAAAAAGCTCGTCCGGTTTCAAGTTTCGCCCCAACCCGCCGATATACGTGTTCGGAGCGATCGTCCGCTCCCGGAGGCATTCGCGCGCCTTTGCGGCGAACCGCTTCCAATTCCCTTCCGGATCAATCGCGATAGCCCCGGATCGAACGCAACCGAACCTGAAAACACTGCAATGCGTCGCCCGATGACGCGACCCCTCAACGCCTTTCTTCTGTGCGCGGCACTGGCCGTCGTACACACCGCCTGTGCGGCATCGTCGGACGACGCGCTCAACACGCCCGCCGCGCCGCTGAACGAACGCGTGCTGACCGTGCCGGTCGACACATCGCCGCCGGTGCGTCTGCAAGTGACGCTTTATATGCCGTCGCGCGGCGGACCGTTTCCGCTCGCGCTGATCAATCACGGCGCGTCGCACGATCCGGCGAGCGCGCCGCGCGTCGCGGACCCGTTCATCCCTTACTACTTCCTGTCGCGCGGCTATGCGGTCGCGATGCCGATGATGCGCGGCTACGCCGGCTCGGGCGGCTACCTGCGTCCGCATGGCTGCGACGTTACCGGCAGCGGGCTCGACGCGGCGCACGACATCCGGAAGGTGCTCGATTTCGTCAAACAGCAGCCGGGCGTCGACGCATCGCATATCGTCGTCGCGGGCAAGAGCATGGGCGGCTGGAACACGCTTGCTTTCGGCACGCTGACCGCCGCCCAGCTATCCGATGTGAAGGGGCTGCTCGATTTCGCAGGCGGCGTGAAAGAATCCGACTGCGAGACGCCTGACGCGAGCCTGATCCGCGGCGCCGCGCAACTGGGCGCGCACACGCACTTGCGCTCGATCTGGTTCTACGGCGACAACGATCAGACTTTCGCGACCGCGACGTGGCGGCAGATGTACGCGCAATACACGGCGGCGGGCGGCCGCGCGGAACTGGTCGACTATGGCGCGTTCCAGAAAGACGCGCATGCGATGACCGCATCGGGCGCGGGCCTGCCGCTGTGGGTGCAAAAGGCCGATGCATTCCTGCGCAGCATCGGCATGCCCGCTGCCGAAACCGACCCGCAGTACCTGCCCGGTCACGCGCCGGCCGCCACTACCTATGCGGATCTGAACGACCTGAGCGCCATTCCGTACCTGAACGACGATCAGAAGGAAAAACTTTACCGCGGCTTTCTTGCCGCACCGCTGCCGCGCGCGATTGCGATCGGTATGACCAACGGCTCATGGGCGTCGGGCGGTTTCGATCCATCCGATGCGGCACTCAAGCGCTGCTGGCAGACCGCGCAGTATTGCCAGTTGTATGCGGTGGACAACACCGTCGTCTGGCCGCGGCTCGCCGCCGCGCCGCCGGCCACGCGGTTCGCGCCGCTCGCGGCGACAGGCGCCGTTCCCTATCTGAATGCGCAAGGCCGCATTGCATACAGCAGGTTTCTCGCGATGCGCCGGCCGCGCGCATTCGCGATCGCGCCAGACGGCGCGTGGGGTGTGTCATCGGGAGTCGACCCGATCAATAGCGCACTCGTTCAGTGCGCAAACGGACACGAAGATTGCAGGCTGTATGCGGTCGACAACGACGTCGTCTGGCGCGGCAAGTAACGCCGAAGTTCAGCGCAGGCGCTGACCGATGCGCGCGGTATTGCACCCCGACGGCCGTAAGCGCGCACTCTGCCGAGTGGCGCAGCAAATATCGTGCGTGTCTGGCAGAAAAATCAGATGTAAACCGCTTGACCTTCCGGCATGGGAATCATTGAAACTGATCATCGTCACACCGTCAGGCAGCGCGTGTCAGAAGCGCGAGCCGCAGCCGCTTACCTTGCCGAGGATGCATGATAAAGCTCGACCTCATCGCCCCATGCGCCGTCGTGGCCGCCATGCTGGCGCTATCGCTGGCCACGCCGGATATCGCCGCGACGTCGCCGGATCGATCCGCCGCCACCGCAACGAACGGCCCGTCCCTATCCACATTCAAGCGGAAAGCGCAAACCATGTTTCGGGCCGTCAGCAGCGCGTACACCGGCGATGCGGGCGCCGAACTCATTGTGTATGCGACTACCTCGCAGGATCGCGCGATCGATCAGACGACCGACGTAGTGCCGCGCAGCGACGACTTGCACACGCTGCAAATGCGGCAGATTGCCGAACAGATCGCAACCGGGCAAACCCGAGAGCTCGACGCGACGAAAAAGTGACCGGCCGGCGCGTTGCGCGCGCAAGCCACATTCCAATAGATGACGGTCGACCGGTAAATTATGCGCAGCGGTCGATCGTCGAGCGGCGCGGCGCAGGCAAAGCGTGCATGGCCGGCAGCCGCCGCGCGTGACACGCGCCGATCAATCCGCGTCGGGCGGGTCGATTTCCTTGCGTTCGCGCCGCTCTTCATTGCCGCGGCGCGCACGCAACCGCTGATGCGACAGCCGCGCGATGACCTCGCCGGCGCTCGCGCCAGCGGGAATTTCGTTACGAATCACCTTCGGCACCATCGGCAAACCCTGACGCTGCCTGCGTAGCGCCTTGGCGATCGCCGCGCGGCATTCCGGGCCGTGGCAATCCCATTCGTCACGAATTTTGTCGCAGTAACGGCACTTGTTCATAAGGGACAGTCTAACCTCAAATGGGGCTCGTTTCTGACACAGCAAAACGCCGAATTGTCTGTCGGCATGCGTTGCTTCGCGATGCTTTATGACGTCATGGAGCAAATGACTGTTAGCGGGTTCCCCATCAATCCATCGTCGCAGCACCGCGCGGCCTTGCCGCGGCGCGGAACGCCCGCATCCGGCGCGGCCGGCATCGAAAGTTCATTCTTGTCATTGATGTCAACAATTGACTATAGTTGGGCTGTCGCACCACATCGAACCATGGCCTCACCAGCCGTCACCAAACTGGTCGTGCGATCGGGCTCGGCGCCGGCTGCGTGAAGCGGTTCGTTCGATACACGTTGCGCCATCGCAAAGGAGGCTTGGGCACATGGAACGGAAATCTGTCGACGTGGACGGCGTTGCCGCCAGCTATCTGACCGCCGGCGCGGACACGAACAGCGCAAGGCCCGCCGTCGTGCTGTTGCACGGCACCTACTGGAGCCGCGTCTGGCAGCCGGTGCTCGAAGACCTCGCGGCGGCCGGGCTGCGGCCGATCGCCGTGGACCTGCCGGGGCTCGGGCGCTCGTCCGGCGAGCTCGACGTCGAACACGCGACGGTGCCGGCGCTTGCCGCATGGGTCGTGCGCTTTCTGCACGCGCTCGCTATCGATGGCCCGGTGTACGTCGCCGGGCATGACATCGGCGGCGGCATTGCGCAACAGTTGCTGGTCGACGGCCAGATCGATGTGAGCCGCCTTGCGCTCGTGAACGGCGTGATGTTCGATTCATGGCCGGCGCCGAGCGTCGCGCGCTATCGCGACCCCGCGGTCGCCGCCGCCACCACCGCCGGCGACATCCTCGCCGCTCGCCGCACATCGGTGATCGCGGCGCTCGCGCGCCCCGCGTCGGAGCAGGAAATCGCCGAGTACCTGGAGCCGTGGACCGACCCGCGCGTCGCCCGCTCGTGGCTCGCGCTCGCACGCGCGGCCGATGCGCGCTACACGCTCGAGCTCGTGCCGGCGCTGCGCGCATCGGCCGTGCCGAAGCTGCTGGTGTGGGGCGAGGACGACGCGTTTCAAAAGGTCGAGTACGCGGAGCGTTTCGTGCGCGAGATTCCGCACACGACGCTCGTACGAATTGCCGCCGCGGGCCATATTCCGACCGAGAACAATCCGCAAGCGGTAGCGCACGCACTGATCGGCTTCTTTACGTGACCGTGCGGGTGCGCGTGCGGGGCGTCGCAGCGACGCGCCATGCGAACCCGCGGCGCAAACGCCGCCGTGCAATCCCGGCAACGCGATACGTTATGATCTTCGCCGCAGGCACAAGAACGCGGCATCACATAGCGCATACGCCGACACCGGGAAGTCACAATGACAAAACGCGACTCCGCGTTGCACCGCATTCAATCCGCAGAAAACACGCCTGCGCGCCGCCGGTTGATGATCGTCGTCGCGCTGCTCGCACTTGGCGCGCTGGTCTGGGCCGCGTGGTCGATCGCCGAGCCCGCGTTCCATAGCCGGATCGTGATCACGACCGGTGCGGACGGCGGCATCTATCGCGGCTTTGCCGATCGTTACGCACCGCTGCTCAAACGCAAGGGCATCACACTCGATATCCGCGCGTCGTCGGGTTCGGTCGAAAACTATCAGCGGCTCACGGACCCGTCGAGCGAATACCAGGTCGGCTTTATCCAGTCAGGCACGGTCCGTCCGAAGGATACGGACGATCTGCAGACTATCGCCGCGGTGTCGTACGAACCGATCTGGGTGTTCTACCGCGGCGCCGCGACGATCGACCGGCTCTCGCAGTTGCGCGGCAAGCGCATCTCGATCGGCGTGCCGGGCAGCGGACTGCTGCATGTCGCGCAGGTGCTGCTCGGCTTCGCCGAAGTCACGGGCAGCAACTCGACGCTCGTCGAAATGGACGCGAACGAGGCATACCGCAGCCTCGAAAACGGCACGCTCGATGCGGCGTTCTTTATCGGCCGTCCCGATGCGCCGATGCAGCAAACGCTGCTGAACAGCAACCTGAAGCTGATGAACTTCGTCCAAGCCGACGCGCTGGTGCAGAAATTCCCATCGCTCGCGAAGATTGTGTATCCGCGCGGCTCGACGAGCATCGCGAACGATCTTCCGCCGGCCGACGTCACGCTGCTTGCCGCGACCGCGCAACTGGTCGCGAAAGACTCGCTGCATCCGGCGCTCGTGTCCGTGTTGCTGGAAGTAGCGAAGACCGTGCATGGCGGCGAAGACTATTTCACGCCGGTCGGCGCGTTTCCGAATCTGAACACCGCCGAATTTCCGGTCACCGACGAAAGCGCGCGCTACTTCAAGTCCGGGCCGCCGTTTCTGCAGCGCTACCTGCCGTTCTGGCTGGCGAGCTTCATCGAACGCCGCCTGCTGATCCTCGTGCCGTTTCTCGCCCTGCTGGTCGGTCTGCTGCAGGCGCTGCCGCGCATGCTCGAGTCGCGCATCAAGAAGCGCCTCGTCGTCTGGTATCGCGAGCTGAAGTCGCTCGAAGACGAAATCTGGAAAACCACTCAGCCATCCGCCGCGCAAATCGCGCAATGGCGCGACGAGATCGAAAGCATCGACGCGCATGCCGGGCAAATCCGGCTGCCGCAGCGTTACTTTCAGGATGTTTACGCATTGAAGCAGGCAATCGCCGTCGTGCGCAGCCGGATCGGGCAAATTGCCGCGCACGCCGGCCCGTCGTCCGTTCACTAGCCGTTTTCCGTTTCTTGCGCGCACCGCCCGGCCACACAACGTGCAGCCGTGCAGCCGTGCAGCCGGATTGTTCGCGAATCCGCGATTGTGATTTGCGCTCACCTCGCTATCGTTGCCGCACCGAACTGCCCTACATTGCATTGAACGCTGTTGCGTCCGCTTAAAAGCCGCGCACAGGAACATCAACCGGAAGGATGAGGTGGGCAATGGTGAAATATGTCGAAGCGATTGGACTGATCGGCGCGCTGGTCGTTTATCTGGTGCCGTCCCTCGAAGCGGATGCGCGCGAACATAGCAATGCGTTCGCCATCACGCTGATCAACGTATTTCTCGGCTGGACAGTAATCGGCTGGTTCGCGGCGCTGCGCGCGGCACGCGCGCCGGATGGCGCGAACCATCTGACGCACATCGCGCGGTCGAGCCGCGTGCTGATCGCGCGTGGCACCGTGGACAAGCTGATCGCGCACGTGCAAGGTTGCGCGCCGTTTCAGGCAGCGCTGGTCGAAGCGCGGATTGCCGAAGGGCGCCGTGTGAAGCCGCGCAGTAACTGCACGTTCAAGTAACGCGTTGGGCTGTCACGGGCGATACGCGACACGCACACCGTTGGTTGCACGCCGCGGTATCGCGCGCGGCGAAAGCCAGGTTTCACTCATACGATGCACGGCCGGGACGCCAGTCCTCCCGGCCGTTTTTGTTTTTCTCCGCTTTTCTTTTGCGCTCGCGCCACCCGCCATTCCTTAAAACTCGCAAGCTTCATGTGCGGCGCCCAGCAGGGAATCGATTCCTTGACGATAATCGAATGCCTTGTCTTTCAAACAGACTGGTATTCGATGCAAACCGCTTCCGGCACGCCGCGCACGTCCACCGCTTTCCTGCTTGTCGCGCTCGCGTTCGTCATCAACATGATGGGCACGACGCTTCCCACCGCGGTCTATCGCTACTATGTGGCCGCGTACGGTTTCACCCCCACCACCATCACCGTGATCTACGCGTCGTATGCGTTCGGCGTGCTGGCTGCGTTGCTGCTGGTCGGCAACTGGTCGGATCAGCTGGGCCGCAAACGGATGCTCACCTATGGGCTGCTCGCGTCCGCCGCGTCGGCGATTGTGTTTCTTGCGAGCAGCAGTCTGCCCGGGCTGATGGCGGGGCGCCTGCTATCCGGCGTCTCGGCCGGCATCTTCACCGGCACCGCGACCGTCGCGGTGATCGAAGCCGCACCGGCCGCGTGGCGCAATGCGGCGACGCTCGCGGCGACCGCATCCAATATGCTCGGCCTTGGCTGCGGCCCGGTGGCCGGCGGCCTGATCGTCGAGTATCTGCCCGCGCCGCTGCGCATGCCTTACGCGGTGCATCTCGTGCTCGTCGGCATCGCGCTGCTCGCGGTGCGCAGCGTGCCCGAAACCGCGCGCGTCGCGGCCCATGCAAAGTTGCGCATGCAACGTATCGGCTTGCCCAAACCGGTGCGCGGCGTGTTCGTGCCGGCCGCACTGTCGGGTTTCGCGGGCTTCGTGGTGGTCGGCTTTTTCGCCGCGGTCGCGCCGCAGCTGATGCGCAGCGCGCTCGGTTTTCACAGCAATGTCGCAATCGGCCTCGTCGTGTTTCTGCTGTTCGCTTCATCCGCGCTCGGCCAGACCGTTCAAAGCCGGTTCGCCCCGCGCTGGAGACAGCCCGCCGGTTGCATCGGTCTGATCGCGGGCCTGCTGCTCGTCGCGCTCAGCGCCGCCGCCAGCGCCAGCAGCGCATTGCTCGCGGGCACCGTGCTCGCCGGTCTGGGCCAGGGCGCGAGCTTTCGCGCCGGGCTCGGCGAACTCACCGCGCGCAGCCCGGCGGATGCACGGGCGGCCGTCACGTCGGCATACTTCGTCGTGCTCTATGTCGCGATTTCGCTGCCGATCATCGGTCTCGGCATTGCGACGCAGCGCACCGATATCCGGCACGCAACGCTGCTGTTCGCGGCGGCGACCATCGCGCTCGTCATCGTCGCGCTCGGTATTCTGTTGCGCGGCAAGCATCTCGCGCGCTTCGACGGCAATGCGCTGCGCGAATGACATTCATGAGCGCCGTGCCGCTGCCGCTCGTGCGCGGCCGGGCCGGGCTCGATGGATCTTCCGTGCGAAACAGAGGAAACAGGAGAAGCAGACGAAACGGGGAAAACAGGGAATAGGCCGCGCGATCGAACGTTCTCGTCTGTATCGGTGGTGCTCCACCTGTTCTGCGACCGTCATCGCCCGCGCTCATGAAACTTGCCGACCTCGCCACGCCATCGTTCGTTGCCGACCCCTACCCCGTCTTTGAAGCGCTGCGCGCGGAAGGGCCGCTCGTGCCGATCGGGACGGATTCGATGATTTCCGGCCATTACGATATTGTCGACAAGGTGCTGCACGACCGGCGCATGGTCCACAATTTCGAAAATTCCGTGCGCGTGCGCTACGGCGAAGAGGGGGCGCGCCAGCCGGTGCTGCGGGGCTTCAGCCGCATGTTCCTGCTGATGAACCCGCCCGTGCATACCCGCCTGCGCGGGCTGATGATGAAAGCATTCAACGCAAGGCAAATCGAAACGCTGCGCGACATCGCACAGGCGAGCGCGCAGCGCCTCATCGACCGGTTCGAAAGCGGCGGCACGGCGGACATCATGTCCGTCTACGCGAAGCAGTTTCCGATTGAAATCATCTGCCGGATGCTGAATGTGCCGGTCGAGCACGCTGAAAAACTCGGCCGTGCGATTGCGCATGTGGCGAAGATGCTCGACACCGCGCCGGTCGATGCGGCGCAGCTCGCCACCTCCAACGACGCATACCTGACACTCGAGCGTTACTTCTCCGAGGTGGTCGAAGCGCGCCGCGAGCAGACCGGCACCGATCTGATCTCGATGCTGCTCACCGTCGAGGAAAACGGCGATACGCTCACGCACGATGAAATTGTCGCGAATGTCATCCTGCTCTACCTCGGCGGTCACGAAACCACATCGAACATGATCGGCAACGCGCTGATCGCGCTGCAGCGGCATCCGCAGCAGTTCGATGCGCTCAAGCAGGACATGACGAAGCTGCCCAATGCGATCCTCGAATGCCTGCGCTATGACGGCTCCGCGCAGGCGTCGGGCCGCACCGCGAGCGAAGACATGGAAATCGCCGGCATTGCGGTGCCGAAGAACACCATCGTCTACCTGTCGCTCGGCGCGGCGAACCGCGACCCGGCGAAGTTCGATCGTCCCGATCAGCTCGATATCGATCGCGAGCTCACGCGCGTGATCACGTTCGGCGGCGGCGTGCACCACTGTCTCGGTTATCGCCTCGCCATGCTGGAACTGGAGACCGCGCTTGGCGTACTGCTGACGCGGCTGCCGCGCCTGACGCTCAGCGGGCTCGACAATCTGCAATGGAATGGCCGCAGCAGCCTGCGCGGCGTGGAATCGTTGACCGCGCACTGGTAATGGCGGCGCGCGTGATACGCGCGCATAGCAGGTGTGAACGCGGGTGGCGCGCGGCGCGCCGTCCATCGGCGGCAAGGGCGACCGGTGTTGGCGTTGGCGTTGGCATCGAAACAGCACCGGCACCGACAAAAACCGCTAGCGGAAGGCACCAGAAAGGCACACAGGCGATAATCCGTCCTCACGCCCTTTCAAGGGCCTTTCCTTCGCGCCACGCCCGCTCGCTTATGACGCCGTCTTCCGATTCGCCGCGCACCGACGCGCAATACCTGCAGGCTGCCGCCCTGCTGTTCTCGAACCAGCGTTTCGCCGACGCACTCTCGGCGCTGCAACCGATCCTCCAGCACGCCGCAGCGAGCCCGACGCGCGCGGCGGCGTTCAATCTGGCGGGCGTATGCGCGCAAAATCTCGAGCAACTGGAAGACGCCGAACGCTTCTGGCGGCGTGCGCTCGAAGACAATCCCGATTTCGCGGAAGCGCACTGCAATCTCGGCAGCCTCGAGCGGCGTGCCGGACGCGTCGCCGAAGCGGAAGCGAGCTTTCGCGCGGCCATCGCGTGCCGCGCGGACTACGTCGAGGCGCACTACAACCTCGGGCTGCTGCTGCATCGCGCCGGCCGTCTGCCGGAAGCGGAGGCGGCCTATCGCAGGACCATCGAGCTGCGCCCGAATCTCGCGACCGCGCACAACAACCTCGGCGCGCTGCTGCACGAAGCGCGCCGCCTCGATGAAGCACAGGCCGCGTATGTGCAGGCGCTAGCCGGCAATCCCGAGTACGGCGAAGCGTATTTCAATCTCGGCAAACTGCTGATCGACCGCGAACGGCTGCAGGAAGCCGAAGTCATGTATCGGGCCGCGCTCGTCGCGCAGCCTGACCTCGTGCAGGCGCATCACCATCTCGGCTCGCTGCTGAATCTGCTCAGACGCTTCGATGAAGCGGAGGCATCGCTGCGGCAGGCGCTGCGGCTCGCGCCGCATCTGCCCGAGCTGCATACGAGCCTCGCGGGCACGCTGATCGAATCCGATCGCAACGTCGATGCCGAGGCAGCCTGCCGCACCGCGCTCGCGTTTCGCGACGACGATCCCCACGCGCTGCACACGCTCGGCATCGCGCTGTACCGGCAGGGCCGCATCGACGAAGCCGAGGCCGCGTATCGCCGCGCGCTCGGCAGCGCGCCTGAACTCGCGTCCGCGAAATTCGGCCTCGCCACGCTGCTGCTGCAGGAACAACGCTACGAAGAAGGCTGGCCACTTTATGAAGCGCGTCACGCGCGCAGCGATACGCAAAAGCGCGCGCGAACGCCGGATGTCGCCTGCCCGCGCTGGCAAGGCGAGCCGCTCAACGGCAAGTCCTTGCTGATCTGGCGCGAACAGGGCTTCGGCGACGCGCTGCAGTTCGGCCGCTATATCCGGTTGTTGAAAGATCAAGGCGTCGCGCACCTCGCCTTCGCGTGTCCGCCGGCGTTGAGCCGGCTGTTCGCGAGCGTCGACGGCATCGATGCGGTGCTCGATACGCACACCGCGGTCGCGCAAGGTTCGTACGACTACTGGACCTTCCTGCTGAGCGTGCCGGGCCTGCTGCACAACAGAACACCACCGCCCGCGCAGTTCATCACCGCCGACGCCGCCCTCGTCGACGCCTGGCGCGGCCGGCTCGCGGGCCTTGCCGGCCGCAAGATCGGTCTAGTCTGGAAAGGCAACCCGAAGCACGTCAACGACCACAAGCGCTCGCTGCCGTCGCTCGACACGCTCGCGCCGCTGTGGACGCTTGCCGATACCCACTTCGTCAGCCTGCAAAAAGGCGCGGGCGAGGACGAAGCGCGCTTCGCGCCGGCCGACCGGCCGATCCTGCCGCTCGCCGCGGACCTGACGGACTTCGCGGACACGGCGGCGGTCGTCGCGCAACTCGATCTGCTGATCTGCGTCGATACGGCGCTCGCGCATCTGGCCGGCGCGCTCGGCAAGCCGTGCTGGGTGATGCTGCCGGCCACCGACAACGAATGGCGCTGGACGCGCGAGCGCAGCGGTCGCGCGTCGTCGTGGTATCCGGAAAACGTGCGCGCGTTCCGGCAGACAGAACCGGGCAACTGGGCGCAGGTGGTCGAGGCGATGCGGGCGGCCCTCGAACAGCGCTGATTGCCGGGCGCGGCGCCGCGGGTTGTGCATGCACGCAGCGCATTGCATGTCGCCCGGCGCATCGACCGCAAGTCGACGCTGCATGTCGCTCCTGCACGTCGCCCCTGCATGTCGCCCCTGCATGTCGCCCCTGCATGTCGCCCCTGCATGTCGCCCCTGCATGTCGCCCCTGCATGTCGCCCCTGCACGTCGCCCTGCATGTCGCTCCTGCACGTCGCCCCTGCACGTCGCCCTCGCGCGTCACCCGGGGCGTCGCCCGCGGCGCACCACATGCCGCTCGCCTATCGACCGCCGGAGCGCTCGCCGTGCGCGTTGCGCTCCGCCGCGTCGCGCAGCCGCGCTTCCTGCTCGCGCAGCTCGGGCGTCATCGCATCGCCGAAATCCGCGGCTTCGAAAAGCGGCCGGATCTCGATCTCCGATTCGCTCTCCATCGGGTTCGGGCAGCGCTTGACCCATTCGACTGCTTCGTCCATCGACGCGACCTGCCAGAGCCAGAACCCCGCGACGAGCTCGCCGACCTGCGCGAACGGTCCGTCGCTGACGCTGCGCGCGCTGCCCGCAAAGCGCACGCGCCTGCCGCGCGCGCTCGGCTGCAAGCCCTCGCCCGCCACCATCACGCCGGCCTTCACCAGTTCCTCGTTGAAGCGGCCCATCGCCGCCAGCAACGCGGTGCTGGGGAGCTTGCCCGCCTCTGATTCCTGCGTTGCTTTCACCATCACCATGACGCGCATGTTCGTCCTCCTTGACGAGTGGGTTGCGGTGGCGCGGCATCGGCGCGATGCCGGAGCCGGGTCGGGGCCTCCAACCGGGTCGCGCACCGCGCCGCATGCTTTCATTACTGCGACGAACGAGCTTCGCCGAAATCGACATGTCGCGCGACAACGCGCGACAATCCGGCGGGTAGCGTGGGCCGCGCGCCAATCAGCGACGGATTTCGCCGGCCCGCACGTTCAAGGACAGACGCGGCGCACGAGGTTGATGCGCTCGAACCGACAGGGAGCCACACAAATGGGTATCGACTCCGCGCGGGCCGCCTGGCCGCGCCCGATGCGCGTGCGAGCGCCGCAAACGCCGCAAGCGCCACGCTCCGCGCAGCCGTGCACGCGAGCCGCGTGCCGGCACAGCG
>NZ_CADIKF010000025.1 GCF_902859875.1 Paraburkholderia solisilvae
GAACCTTGCGCGGCGTTTCCCGGCAAAGCAGCAACAGGCGATCCTCGACGTGTCGCTGGATCAGGCAAAGCTCGAAGCGATGCCGGTCAATGAATACGTCGATCTGTACGTTATTTGAGCAAGGCTCGCGGATCGCGACGACCCCTTCGACATGTTTGTTGGGGTCGTCGGTTTATTGGGCGCAAAGGCTGTCTTCCAACCAGTCTGTTGCCCATGTTTGCTCAGGGTGAATGCGCGATGGAGCCCGGGCGGTAGCTGATCGCTGATGAGCGATCACCTGATTCGCGAGCACCCGATAGTCGATAACCCGAGGCCGCGCCTTGTCGCCGCCTCTTTCGCCATCCTGATCGCATCATAGAAATTCTGTTCAGTCGCGACATGGACTCGATCGACATTCACCACCCAGCGACTAAACATATAACGCCAGCGAACGCGCCGCTCCTCGAGCAATCCGGAAAACCAGCGCCAGACCTCTGCATCTTCGGCATTGGCGGCCGCTGCGGCATCCAGACGGATGCGCTGCATCGTGTCGACCTCCGTTGAGGCAACCGGGCGATTGCCGCTCACAGTCCTGTACGGCACCGTTACGCGATCCGCTCGACGAGTTCCGGCACGAGCGTGAACAGATCGCCGACGATGCCGTAATCGGCCACGCTGAAGATCGGCGCCTCCTCGTCCTTGTTGATCGCGACGATGACCTTCGCGTCCTTCATGCCCGCGAGATGCTGGATCGCGCCGGAAATCCCAACCGCAACATACAGTTGCGGCGCGACGATCTTGCCGGTCTGCCCGACCTGATAGTCGTTCGGCGCGAATCCGGCATCGACGGCCGCGCGCGATGCGCCCAGCGCCGCGCCGAGTTTGTCCGCCAGCGGCTCCAGCACCTTCGTGTAGTTTTCCGCGCTGCCTAGCCCCCGGCCGCCCGACACGATGACGTTCGCGCTCGTCAGCTCCGGACGCTCCAGCTTCGTCAGTTCGCGGCTGACCAGCTGCGAAATGCCAGCGTCGGCGGCCGCGGCGATCGCCTCGATCGATGCGCTCCCGCCTCCCGCCTTCACCGGATCGAAGCCGGTCGCCCGCACGGTGATGACCTTGATCGGGTCACCCGACTGCACGGTCGCAATCGCGTTTCCTGCGTAGATCGGCCGTTCGAACGTGTCGGCCGAAACGACCGCCGTGATCTCCGAGATCTGCGCGACGTCCAGCTTCGCGGCGACGCGTGGCGCAATATTCTTGCCGTACGCGGTCGCCGGCGCGAGGATATGCGAATACGCGCTTGCGACGCTCAACACGGTTGCTTCGATGTTTTCCGCGAGACCATCCGCCAGTTGCGGTGCGTCGGCCAGCAGCACCTTGCTTACACCGGCGATCTTCGCCGCCGCTTCTGCTGCATCCTGTGCGTCGTGGCCTGCAACCAGCAGGTGAATGTCGCCGCCGATTTTCTGCGCGGCCGCCACCGTGTTTAGCGTTGCCGCTTTGACCGACGCGTTGTCGTGTTCGGCAATGATCAGAATCGTCATTTACGTCTACTCCCGTTAGAACACCTTAGCTTCGGTCGTCAGTTTGTCGACCAGCGTCTTCACGTCCGCCACCTTTATACCCGCCACGCGCTTCGGCGGTTCCGCCACCTTCAACGTCTTTAGACGCGGTGTGACGTCGACGCCGAGGTCCTCGGGCTTGAGCGTCTCAAACGGCTTCTTCTTTGCCTTCATGATGTTCGGCAGTGTCACGTGGCGGGGCTCGTTCAGGCGCAGATCGGTCGTCACTACAGCCGGCAGCTTCAGCGAAAGCGTCTGTGCTCCGCCATCGACTTCACGCGCGACGATCGCCTTGCCGTCGGCGATCATCACCTTGCACGCGAATGTCGCCTGCGGCAGGCCTGCCAGCGCGGCCAGCATCTGGCCCGTCTGGTTCGAATCGCCGTCGATGGCCTGCTTGCCGAGCATGACCAGTTGCGGCTGTTCCTTGTCCACCAGCGCCTTAAGGATCTTTGCGACGGCCAGCGGCTCGACACCATGGTGCGACTCAACAAGGATCGCGCGGTCTGCACCGAGCGCCAGCGCCGTGCGCAGCGTTTCCTGCGCCTGCGCAACGCCAACCGACACAACCACCACTTCGGTGGCAACGCCCGCTTCTTTCAGCCGAACCGCTTCCTCCACCGCAATCTCGTCGAACGGGTTCATCGACATCTTCACGTTAGCAATGTCGACACCGGTGCCGTCCGACTTCACGTGGACCTTGATGTTGAAGTCGACCACACGCTTTACACTAACCAGTATTTTCACGGGCACTCCAGATCTGCTTACCGAATCAGCGTATTACGGAGACTCGATATGAAATTTCATGAGTTCAGGGATGCAAAATTTCAATGTCACGCAGCGGATGTTCGTCCACCCGCCATGGCGACGCCAAAAAATACTGGACGCGCTCCGGCCTGACTTCCCATACAGACGCCGGCGCCCACCGAGGCTTACGGTCCTTGTCGACAAGGTGCGCACGGACTCCCTCAACAAAATCGCCGTCGTTGATTGCCTTGCTTACGCATCCCAATTCCATCCGGAAGCAGCTGCCCAGCGACGCACATCGACCCCGTAACATCATCTCTCGCGTCACGTAGAGCATCGTGGGCGAATGCTGCTCCAATGCGGTTACCGTAGTTTCAATCCACTGCGCCGCTTCGCTGCCCTTGTTGATTGCTACCCGGTCCTTCAATTTTCCAACGATATTTTCAATTCTCATGCGCGGATCAAAAAAGCATTTGATCAATGGCGCGAGCGTGCGTGTCGGTGCTCTCCCGGCATGACTGGCGCCTGCGTCGAAGACTTCTCGCAAAGCGCGCTTCAACCTGTCGGGAAACGACGGATCCAGGTTGGATGGCGGCACGGCCATTAGCCGCTCTTCGAATGTCGAAAGCCACTCGGATGACACGTGGAGATCAGCGAGATTCCACATCAGTGCGTCGGCTCCGTTGAGCGAGGCGCCCGTGAGTGCGAAATACAGCGCCACTTCAATGGGCATCTTCGTCATGAAACTGGTGGCCCCGACGTCGGGAATCAGCCCGATGCGGGCCTCCGGCATCGCCATTCTGGTCCGCTCAGTCACGACGCGCAGCCACGCGCCCTGTGCGAGCCCCATGCCGCCGCCCATCGTCACGCCGTCGAGGATCGCGACGACCGGCTTCGGAAATTTATGCAGCGCATAGTCGAGTCGATATTCGTCGACGAAGAACTGGAGCCAGGCCTGATCGTTTTTACGGGCCCGTTGATACAACTCGCGCACATCGCCGCCCGCGCAAAACGCCTTCTCTCCGGCGGCCTCGAGGACGACCGCAACAATGCCGTCGTCGATCCGGCATCGACGCAACAAGTCGGAAAGCGCCTTGACCATGTGGTGGGAAAGCGCATTGAGCGCTTGCGGACGATTCAACGTAATGATGGCCACACGATTGACTATGCGAAGCAAAACCGTCGGCTCTGCATAGACCCATTCCATCTTTTCGATCGCAACTTTCATCGAGCAGGCTCCTCAGGCATCGTCGACCAGCGCGCAGCGCGTTTTTCAAGGAACGCGTTCACGCCTTCCCGTTGATTCGGCCCATCAAAGAGGTCAACAAAGCGGGCTCGCTCGAGTGCCAATGCAGCGTGGCGTGGCACCCCCTGACGGGCTTGATGGATCAGCGCCTTCGAATACGTCACCGCATCCGGACTGAGCGATCTCACCCGGTCCGCCAGCCGTAACGCCGCCTCTCTGGCCGCGCCCGTTTCGACAACCTCTTCCACCAGGCCGATGCGCAGTGCGGTTTGCGCGTCGACGCGCTCGCCGGTCAGGATGATGCGTTTGGCCCATCCCTCCCCGACCAGCCACGGAAGCGTCTGCGTTCCACATCCACACGGCAGGAGACCGACTGCGGTTTCCGGCAAGCCCAGTTGAGCATGCTTCTCCGCAATACGAATATCGGTTGCCAATGCGCACTCCAACCCGCCTCCCAATGCATAACCGTTGATCGCAGCGATCACCACCGCGCGCGCATTCTGCAGCGCTTCGAAAGCCGCACCGAAGCGCGCTGCGGCCAACCGCGCGACTTTGCTGTCTGCGTCGGCGAATGCATTGAGGTCGGCTCCCGCGCTAAAGAACTTCGGACCGTCACCGGACACGACGATTGCCCGGACGTGCTCATCCCGATCCAGCTTCCTGACGGTCTGCGTGAGCTCCAGCAATCCTTCCGGCGTGAATGCGTTCACGGGTGGCCGCTTCAGCGTGAGCAACGCCACTTCCCCATTGTCGCGATAGACAAGGTCAATCATGAAGACCCTCCTTCAATCGTCCATCCTCTGAACATGCGTCTCTTTGAGATTGCGCACGATGTCCGACGCGTTGCGTCAACGGGGTCAGCGGCGCGCGTGTCCCTACGCTAAATCGCTACTTTGATGCCGCGATACAGATTGATTACCGCCGAAAAATCGAGGCGCCCTTCTCCGCGCGCGCTCAACGTCTGATAGAGCTGTTGCGTCAACGCACCAAGGTAGGCAGGCTGCCGCGCAAACTTCGCGGCATCGGTCGCAAGACCCAGATCCTTCAACATCAGATCCGCTCCGAAACCGCCGGTGTAACCACGAGCGGCGGGCGCCGAATCGAGCACACCGGGAAACGGATTGCAGGTATCGGAACTCCAGCAACGGCCGGTCGACGTGTTGATCACCCCTGCCAGCACCGCAGCATCGATTCCCAGCGCCTCCCCGAGCGCCATCGCTTCGGAAACGCCGGCCATGGTGATCCCGAGCACGAGGTTGTTGCAGATCTTCGCCACCTGGCCCGTCGACGTTTCCCCGCAACGAACGATGTTCCTGCCCATGGCCTGAAGCACCGGCCTGATTTTCCTGAAGTCGGCAGCGCTTGCACCGACCATGAAGGTCAGCGTGCCCGCCGTCGCGCCGCCCGTCCCGCCCGACACCGGCGCATCGACAAACGTATTGCCGTTCGCTTTCGCCGCCTCCGCCATCGACTTCACCGTGGCAGGGTCGATCGTGCTGCAATCGATAATGATGGTGCCCTCGGGGACGCCGGCCAGAACACCGTCGTCCGCGGTTAGCACACGCTTCACATGCGCGGCTGCGGGCAGCATCGTGACGACCCATTCGACGCCCGTCGCTGCAGCCTTCGGAGATGCCGCCGCCTTCGCGCCGGCGCCGACCAGCGAATGAACCGCTGCGTCATTCAGATCGAAGACATTCAACGAATGTCCCGCTTTCAGAAGATTGAGCGCCATCGGCGCGCCCATGTTGCCAAGCCCGATAAAGCCGATTTTCATGATGCTGTCTTCCTGATCGAGCGTTAGCGCAGACTGATCGTCGTATTGACGCCGTCGCTTACCGTTGCGTCGTCGAACCAGCGAGCCGTTACGGTTTTGGTCTGCGTGTAGAACTGCACGACCTGCTTGCCGTAAGGACCGAGATCGCCAAGCTTGGAGCCGCGCGAACCGGTGAAGCTGAAGAACGGAACGGGCACTGGAATGGGGATATTGATGCCCACCTGCCCGACGTCGATTTCATTCTGGAATTTGCGCGCGGCAGCGCCGCTTTGCGTAAAGAGGCCGACACCGTTGCCGAACGGATTTGCATTCACGAGCCGGATTGCGTCGTCGAGCGTATCGACGCCCAGCACAACGAGGACAGGACCAAAAATCTCGTTGGTGTAGACGCTCATCTGCGTGGTGACGTCCGTGAAAATGGTCGGTCCGATAAAGTTGCCCTCTTCGTAGCCCGCCACCTTGACCTGTCGGCCATCCAGCACGAGCTTCGCTCCGGCGTTCACGCCTTCTTCGATCAGCTTCAGCACGCGCTCCTTCGCTGCTCGCGATACGACAGGACCGACGTCTGTTTTGGCTTCGTGACCTGCATTGACCTTGAGCGCGTGCGCTTTTTCAACAAGGTCCGGCACCCAGTCCCGCGCCGTTCCGACGAGCACCACCACGGAGGTGGCCATGCATCGCTGGCCTGCCGCGCCGAATCCCGCCCCAACCAGCGCGTTCAAGGTCTGCTGACGATTCGCATCCGGCAACACGACCGCGTGATTTTTGGCGCCCATCATCGACTGAGCGCGCTTTCCGTGCTCGCTAGCGAGCCGGTACACGTGCTCGCCGACCGAAGTCGAGCCGACAAACGACACCGCCTGCACCCGCTTATGCGTGCAGAGCGCGTCCACCACTTCTTTCCCGCCGTGGACCACGTTCAGTACGCCTTTCGGCACGCCTGCGTCGAGCGCCAGTTTCACGAGTTCCATCGTCGACAACGGATCCTGCTCGGACGGCTTCAGCACAAACGTGTTACCGCAAACGATCGCCATCGGAAACATCCAGAGCGGAATCATGGCGGGAAAGTTGAACGGCGTAATGCCGGCGCAAACGCCGATTGGCTGGCGCAGCGTGTACGTATCGACGCCGCCGGCCACGTTCTCCGCGAACTCCCCAAGCTGCAGCGTACCGACGGAGCACGCGTGCTCGACGACCTCGAGGCCGCGGAAGATATCGCCCTCTGCATCCGGCAACGTCTTGCCTTGCTCGGCAGTCAGTACTGCTGCAATGCGCGACATGTTCTCGCGCACGAGCGCCTGAAACTTCAGCATGATCCGCATGCGCGAGCCGATCGACGTATTACGCCATGACGCAAAAGCCGCATGTGCCGTTTCGATGGCGGCGTTCACTTCCGCGGCCGTCGCGAGAGGAACGTGAGCCAGCACCTCCTGCGTCGCCGGATTGATCACGGCCCGCCATTGCGCGGTTTGCGAATCGACCCATTCCCCGTTGATCAACAACGGCACTTTCCCGACTGTTACGTTTTCACTCTGCTTCACTGCATTCATTCTCTGCCTCGCTCCGGTTAGTCGATCCACAGTGCTTTCTTCAGTTTTATAGATTTCATCCTTCATCTATTCACCGAGATTCCACCAGAGTATAGTTGGCTGGAATTGCTCATGAAATGACGTAAATCACCCATCGGATATGCAAAAATCCACCAGCGCGATGCGCGGATTGAACTGGGATGACCTGCGATATTTCCTTGCGGTTGCCAGGACGCAGACCATCACTGCGGCGGCGAAGCGACTCGGCGTCGACCACACGACGGTCGCTCGCAGGGTGCGCGAGCTCGAGAACTCGCTATGCACTGTGCTGTTCGAGAAATCGCGATCACGAGGCTTCGCGCTGACTGCGGAAGGTCTTCGCCTGCTGTCCCACGCGGACAAAGTGGAAAGCGAAGTGCAACTGGCAAGCGAGCAATTTACCGGCGCGGCGCACACGCTGTCCGGGCACGTCAGGATCGGGTCGACCGAAGGATTCGGCTCCTTCTTCCTTGCGCCTCAACTCGCCCATTTTGCGGCAGCGCATCCAGACATCTCGATCGACCTGCTTCCCGTTCCGCACTTCGTCAGCCTGTCGAAACGGGAGGCCGACATCGCGATCATGCTTGAGCGCCCGGAACGCGGGCAGTATGTGCAGACGAGACTGTGCGACTACGCGCTCAGGCTGTACGGAACCGACGAGTATCTTCGCGCGCACCCCGTGTCGGACAACATTCAGGACCTCCGTCAACACAGGTATCTGAACTACGTCACCGATCTCGCCTTTAGTCCGGAACTGCTCTATCTCGAACGAACCATCCCGGGCGCGACAGCGAATCTATCCACGACGAGCATCGTTGCTCAGTACCATGCCGCGTTGCAGAGTCAGTCACTTGCCATCTTGCCCTGTTTCATAGCCGAGTCCGACTCGAGATTGAGCGCCATTTTTCCGCACGAACTCGTCATCACACGTCAGTTCTGGTTGTGCTGCCGGGAGGATCTGCGCAGTCTTCGACGCATCTCGGTGCTCTGGGATTTTTTGCGTGAGGCCGCCGAGCTCAATCGGCCCTTTCTACTCGGTGAGCGTTCAGAGATGCAGTTTCCGTCATTCGCTGACACCCGCGTTCAGGACCGGCCGGGCGACGCGAACCATCCTGTCCCACGTTGATCGCATCTATTTCCAATGGAACTCCGACAGCTCAAATACTTCGTCGCGATCGTCGAGAGCGGCAGCATCTCCAACGCCGCTCAGCGCCTGTTTATTGCGCAGTCCGCACTGAGCAGGCAGATCGCCGAGCTCGAGGAAGAGCTCGGTTCGCCACTATTGGTAAGAACGCGAACGGGCGTACGGGTAACCGAGTCCGGTCAGATCTTCTACGACTATGCAAAGGCCATTCTCAAGCAGCTTGCCGACGCCTGCCATGCCGTTCGGACCTCCACGGATGCCGTTACCGGATCAGTCACGCTGGGTGTCCCACAAAGCGCGTCTGTCGCGCTGGCCTTACCCCTGCTTCAAGCCACGCGAGAGAAACTTCCCGGAATTCTGCTTCATGTGAATGAGGAGCTATCCGGCAATCTTCTCGACCAGCTTAGACAAGGTCTGGTTGACCTCGCCATCTTCACCGCCAACATACCCGTGTCGGCCGATCTGGAATTCAGCCCGGTGCTGCGGGAAGAATTTTTCTGGATCAGGGGCACGCACCACGCGGCGCCGTCCACGTCAGATACGATACGTCTGGAAGATATCTGCAACTATCCGCTGGTGATGGCGGCCGCTCAACACGGCCATTGCACCCGGGCAATCGTCGAGGACCGATTTGCAGCCGAAGGTCTTCCGTCGCCTCCTTTGCTGGCGGAAATCAACTCCGTGCATGTGATGAAAAGCGCCATTCAGGCGGGCCTCGCCACCTCGATACTTCCGCTTGCGCTGGTTAAGGATGAAGTCGACGCGGGCACTCTCTTTGCCCATCGAATCGGCACCACGCCGCTCCAACGCGTGCTCGGCATTTGCCTGTCACGCGAACTGCCACGGACGAACGCCAAACGCGCGGTTAGCATGGTGCTTCGCGAGGTCATGCATTCGTTGTCCGCAAGTGGGCAGTGGCCCGGTACCCAACCCGCTGAAGACACTCCCTGATTCCGCCGCGTCGACACATCAGATACGCTCCTGCTCCAGTTCATGTATTGCCGTGGCGAAGCCGGTGAGCGCCCGGTCATCTTCAACAACGCCGCGGCTATCCGCGCGACGACCGGTCATCGGGACGGTTTTCTCGACAAGAACGGTCCGGTTCACAGCATTGATGTCGGTATGCCCGCAGAAAGCCATCGTCAGATCCAGTTCCTTGCGGATCAATTCCAGCGCAAGCCTGACGCCTTTTTCTCCGAATGCGCCGAGTCCCCAAAGATGAGCCCGCCCGATCAGCGCGCCTCTCGCCCCCAGCGCAATCGCCTTGAGAACGTCTTGCCCGGAGCGAATGCCGCTATCTATCCACACTTCGGTTGAACGACCCACTTTATCCACGATTTCGGGAAGCACCGACACGCTTGCAGGCGCGCCGTCAAGCTGCCGGCCGCCGTGGTTACTGACGATAATGGCGTCGACGCCCGCCGCGACCGCGGTCTGCGCGTCTTCAGGGTCGAGGATTCCCTTGATGATGAGCTTCCCGCCCCAGCGCTCCTTGATCCATTCGACGTCTGTCCAGCTCAGACACGGATTCAGCTGCTGCCCGATCCAGTTCGCAAGCGAATGCACGTCGCCCACCCCTTTCGCGTGACCGATGATATTCCCGAGGTTGCGCCGGTGTGTGCGCAGCATGCCCATGCACCACCTCGGCTTGGTCAGCATGTTCGAGACACTTGAGATGGTGAGTTTCGGCGGTGTCGACAAGCCATTCTTCGCATCCTTGAACCGATTGCCCAATACCGATAAATCAAGCGTCAGGATCAAGGCGTCGCAGCCGGCAGCTTTGGCGCGATCGATCAGCGAAAGCAAAAACTGCTTGTCGCGCATCACGTAAAGCTGGAACCAGAACGGCGCGTTCGTCGCGGCCTGGATGTCCTCAAGCGAAGCGATGCTAAGCGTCGAGAGTGTGTATCGAACGCCGGCGGCCAATGCCGCTTTTGCCGCCAGAATCTCGCCGTCCGGATGAATCATGCCGGCGAGACCGATGGGTGCAATACCCACCGGCATCGATACGTCGATACCGAGCATCGTGGTTTTTAGCGAACGCTCATCGATCGACCTTCCGACCCGCTGACGCAGAAGGATTTCCTTGAAGCATGCCTCATTCGACCGGTACGTCTGCTCGGTCCATGACCCGGAGTCCACGAAATCGTAAAACATCCTGGGAACACGGCGGGCGGCAATCTTTCGAAGATCTTCGATATCGCTAACAATTTTCAATTTGTCTCCGTAGATTTTTCGTCGAGTATTTTCTATGTGCTCATCTGCTTACCTGCGCATCAGCTTGCGAGACGCTGGTCCACCGATTGTCCCTGCGTTCGTGCACGGCTTTCGCGCTGTGCGGTCAGCGCAGCAACGCTGCCTTCTTTCACGTATCCGAATCCGCGCACGCGCTCCGGCCAGCCGGCCTCTTCCACGGCTTGCGCAAGATTCGACTGGCTAAGCTCCGACAACATCCGCTCAATGCCTAGTTGATAGTCGGCAATCAGACGCCGCTCCATTTTGCGTTCGTTCGTATAGCCGAACGGATCAAACAGCGTGCCTCTCAGGAACTTCAGCTTCGCCAGTGCGCGCAAGGCATGCCACATCCATCCACCATATTCCTTCTTGACCGGATGACCCTTTGCGTCGACCTTCGCGAAAAGCGGCGGCGCCAGATTGAACCTGAGCGACACTTTCCCTTCGAACTGCGCATGCAGTTTCTCGAGAAATCTCCCATCGGTATAGAGACGGGCGACCTCGTATTCGTCCTTGTACGCCATCAGCTTGAAGTAGTACCTGGCGACCGTTGCCGTCAGCCTGCTACTGTTCGTGAGCCACTTTTCCTGCGCACGCACCCGCTCGACAAGGTCCCGATACCGCTTCGCATACGCCGGGCTCTGATAAGCGGTCAGTTCGCGCACGCGCTCGTTGATCTGCTGATCGAGGGTCGCGGGAAACGCAATGGTGACCCGTTGCGGCGGCGTCGCAACGGCAGCCACACGTTGCACGTCGACGGCCGCATGGCGGCCCCATGCGAACGCTTTTTTGTTAGCCTCGATCGCCACGCCATTCAGTTCGATCGCCCGATTGATCGCGGCGTCGCCAACGGGGATATAGCCCTTCTGAAACGCAAAGCCGAGCATGAACAGGTTCGTGGCAATGGAATCGCCCAGAAGCGCAGTCGCGATCGTCGTCGCGTCGACAAACTCAGCCTTCTCGCCGACTGAATCGGTGACGAGTTGCATGAGCTCCTGTTCCGGGTACTGCCAGTCAGGATCTTTCGCGAAAGCCCCGGTTGGCTGTTTGTGCCGATTCACGACCGCGGCCGTCCGGCCACGCTTCATCTTCGCGATCGCTTCCTGCCCGCCGGCAGTCAGCAGGTCACAACCGAGAACCAGATCGGCCTCTCCGGCCGGAATACGTGCGGCCATCCGGTTTTCGGGGGACCGCGAAAATCGCACATGCGACGTGACGGCGCCGTTCTTCTGGGACATACCGGTCATATCCAGCACCGACACGCCTTTGCCTTCGAGATGCGCCGCCATGCCCAGCAACGCGCCGATCGTGATGACGCCGGTCCCGCCGATACCATTGACGAGCACGTTGTAGGTGCTCTCGCAAGATGGCAGCGTGACAGCGGGCAGTGTGCCGAAGTCGGCCACGCTCACGCCCTGGGCAACCGCTTTCTTGCGCAGCTTGCCGCCCTTGACGGTTACAAAGCTCGGGCAAAACCCCTTCACGCACGAATAATCCTTGTTGCAGGACGACTGGTCGACGGTGCGCTTGCGGCCGAAGCTCGTCTCGAGCGGCAAGATCGACGTGCAGTTCGACTGCGTCCCGCAGTCGCCGCACCCTTCGCATACGGCATCGTTGATAAAGAGCCGTTTGTCGGGATCGGAAAGCTCTTTCTTCTTGCGACGGCGACGCTTTTCAGCCGCGCATGTCTGATCGTAAACAAGGATCGTCACCCCTTCGGTCTCGCGCAGCTCTCGCTGAATGGCATCGAGATCCGCGCGATCGTTGAACGTGGTGATATCCGGAAAACCGGCTCGCGACTCGTAACGCCCCAGGTCTTCCGTCACGACCGCGATGCGCTTCACCCCTTCGGCCGCAAGCTGACGCACCACACGGTCGACGGAGAGCGTGCCATCGACCGGTTGCCCGCCGGTCATGGCCACCGCATCGTTGTAGAGAATCTTGTAAGTGATATTCACGCGTGCAGCAATAGCGGCCCGAATGGCGAGCGATCCGGAATGAAAATACGTGCCGTCGCCCAGATTCGCGAACACATGACGCACCTTCGAGAACGGAGCCTGGCCTATCCATGGCGCACCTTCGCCTCCCATATGCGTCGTCGTCCTGTTGTGTTCCGGATAGATCGCGGTTGCCATGACGTGGCAGCCGATTCCGGCGAGTGCCAGGCTGCCGTCCGGGACTTTCGTCGATGTGTTGTGCGGACATCCGGAGCAATAGTATGCGGGCCGTGCAGGCGCAACGAACGAGCGCGCAAGCATCTGCTCCTTGTCGTTGATGAACTCGAGGCGCTTTGCAATTGTTTCGCTCGAGTGAAATCTGGCAATGCGGCCCGCAATCACGCGCGCGATCTGGGCCACCGAAAAGTCCGTCTTCGCGCTCAGCAACCACTCGCGACGCGGCCCCGCCCATTCGCCTTTATCGTCGAATTTTCCAACCACGCGCGGACGCACCTCTTCTTTCCAGTTGTAGAGCTGCTCCTTGAGCTGGTACTCCACAATCTGACGCTTTTCCTCCACAACGAGAATTTCTTCGAGCCCATCGGCAAACTCACGCACGCTATCCGGCTCAAGTGGCCAGGGCATCGCCACCTTGAACACCCGGATGCCGATTTGCTCTGCCTTGACGTCGTCGATCCCAAGCTCTTCAAGCGCTTCCATCACGTCGACATACGACTTGCCTGACGCAATAATGCCCAGCCGCGCTCGCGGTGAATCGAGCGTGATGTGGTTGAGGCGATTCGCGCGCGCGTAGGCCAGCGCGGCGTAGATCTTGTAGTCCTGCATCAGCGCTTCCTGCTTGCGCGCCTGAACCCCGAGCGAGTCGGTCGAAAGCCGCGCATGCAAGCCGCCTTCGGGCAACGCAAATCCTTGCGGAATCACGGTGGCCAGCTTGAACGGGTCGGCGTCGACCGTTGCGCTCGATTCGACCGTGTCCGCCAATGCCTTGAATGCGACTGCGCAGCCCGAAAAGCGCGACATCGCCCATCCGTGGAGACCGAGCGTCAGATACTCCTCGACATTGGACGGGTACAGAACAGGAATCATGGCTGCCGAGAATGCGTGTTCCGATTGATTCGGCAGGGTCGAAGAATAGGCGCCGTGATCATCGGCCGCGACAAGCAGCACGCCGCCATGCATGGACGTGCCGGCGTAGTTCATGTGTTTGAACACATCACCGCATCGGTCCACGCCCGGACCCTTGCCGTACCACATCGCGAATACGCCGTCGTAATCGGAATCGCCGAGCAGCTTCACCTGCTGCGTTCCCCAGACGGACGTCGCGGCGAGGTCTTCATTGACGCCCGGCTGGAACCTGACGTGGCTGGCATCAAGGTGTTTTTGTGCTTTCCATAGCGCTTCGTCGAAACCGCCCAAGGGCGAGCCGCGATAGCCGGAAATGAACCCCGCCGTATTCAGGCCATTCGCTTTGTCGCGGAGCCGTTGAATGATCGGAAGGCGAACCAGCGCCTGAACGCCGGACAGGAACACACGCCCCGACATCTTCGTGTACTTGTCTTCAAGTGTTACATCGGCGTGAGCCAAAGTGGCGTTAGACGAGCCGTCATTATCGCGAGACTCGAGCCGAGTGGCTTCCATTTATGTCTCCATCAACCTGGTAGGTTTGGGCGCCCCATCGTTCATCTGCTGGTATGCAGACTCAGGTTGGAGCGAATCGGCCAGCGGTAGCGGCCTGCCAACGCGTCGTCGTTTGACGATTGCGCGTGGAGGAAGTCTAGGCGCGTCTGTTCGCGCACAGGAAATAGAGGTTCGCGATAGCTGCATCTCAAACTGAGATGGTCACGGCCCTGTCTGTGGATCGACTTTAAAAAGCTGAATGATGCTCAGGCGTCGTCGGCCAGCGACGACGAACAACGCGAGCCATTCATGGGTACCGGGTGGGACGTTTGCGCCCGCATGTGACGCGTTGTGCCATAAGGCTATGCGAAGGTGGCCACCGCATGCGCTGGAGCACGCTGCGCGAGTCTGCGCTGCGCGACGGCCCGACGATCTGGAGTTTGTGGCGCGACCCTAACCGGCCAGTCCGTCAACGCGGTGAAGATGCCGGTGCTCGCGAACATCGCCAGGTTCGATTCGACGCCGCGGTTCACGATCGGTGAATTGCGCAGCGCAGACGCTATGTGCGATGTGTTCTATAGACCCTGAGCAACATTCGTTTTGCGCGAATGCCCGGTCGGCCGCCATGCTCTGCTACATTCGCACCGTCAGCGTGGTGCAATTACCCGCGACTGTGCGGCAGATAAGGCATCGGATCGACCGGCTTGCCGTCGCGCCGCACCTCGAAACCGACCGATACGCGCGAGTTGTTCTCGCTGCCCATCTCCGCGATCTGCTGACCCTTGCGGACGATATCGCCCATCTTCACGAGCAGCTTGCGATTGTGCGAATAGGCAGTGAGAAAGTCCTTGTTGTGCTGCACGATGATCAGGCTGCCGTACTCGTTGAGCCCGGTGCCCGCGTACATCACCTTGCCGTCGGCGGCTGCGCGCACCGGGTCGCCGGGCTTGCCGCCGATCTCGATGCCGCGCGTCTCGCCCGGCTGGAAGCCCTCGACCACGCTGCCCTGCGCGGGCCACGCGAGCGCCACGCCGCTCGCATGACGCGATAGCGCGGCGGACACTTCGCGGGCTTCCTCGGGCGTCGGCGGCGGGACGGACGAAGCGCTAGCGAATGACTGCGCGGCAGCGGAAGCCGCATCCGCGGCCGGTGTGCTGCCCGCAGTGGAAGTCGGCGCGCTGGTTGCCGCGCCGGTTGCCGAATTTGGTGCTGCACTCGTTGACGTGCTTGCCGCCGCGCCTGCCGCCACACCTGTCGCGGAACCGGCTGCCGCAACTGAAGCACCGTGTGCCGCGTCCGGCGACGAAACGATCAACGTCTGCCCAGGCTTCACACGCGACGACGCCTTCAGGCGGTTCCACGCGAGCAGTTGTTTGACCGTGATGTCGTGCTTCTGCGCGATCCGCTTGAGCGTGTCGCCGCGCCGCACCTTATAGGTGGCGGGCTTCGCGACGGCCACCTGCGTGGCCGGCTTCGCTGCGGCGGGCGCAGGCGCCGAGGCCGCCCGTGCAATGGCCGCGGCCGCGGCATCGGACGCAGCGGCGGCCGCGTCCGGTGCGGATGCGGCCCGCACCCCGGATACCGCGTCTGCGCCTTGCTGCTGCGCCACATCCACACAGCCGCCCATTGCGACGGCCAGCGCCACCGCTACCAGGCCAACCGCGCCTCTGTCGAAACGACGATTCGACATGTCTTACTCCAGGTTCGTCGGCAAACACGACGTCCGCGGCGATGCCAGCGTGACCATCGGCGTTTGCCGGGCTTGACGAAGCCGCGGCTCGGTGCAGCGATCCCTCGTCAAAAGGGCCAGATTGGCGATTAAAATTCCAGCAGAATTGTAAAGGCAGCGCGCCTCGAAACAGCACACTGCCGAACACTTCGATACAACTGTTTAACGGCTGTATTGTGCGGCGCGGCGCGATGCGCACACCGCGACGCGCGATCACCCACGCCGGCGGGTTCGCGCTGCGGCCTTTAATTCCTAACGGCAGATCGCCGTAAAACTTAAGCGGCATGCGGGTCTTGAGGCGATGGGATGAGAATTGATGAAGAAAGTCGCGCGCTGGGAACCCGATCGAATCGCGCCTGTCAGCGACCTCGCGTCGCATCGGCGTCGCATCGGCGTCGCATCGGCGTCGCATCGGCGTCGCATCGGCGTCGCATCGGCGTCGCATCGGCGTCGCATCGGCGTCGCATCGGCGTCGCATCGGCGTCGCACCTTGCGCTACGGCTTCGCGAGGCGGCCCGAGCCTCGCGCGCAGCAAAGAATTTCTGCAAGAACAGACGGACGACCAAGCGTGACATGGGAGACCACGCTCGCCGGCAATCGCATGCCGCGCCTCGGTCAGTGCGCCGAGCGCCGTTCGCTATCGAGATGCCGCATGCCAATTTCGTTGTAGCGCGTACCCGAAACAGCATCTGCCGGCACCGCGGCCTCGATCTGCGCGAGTTCATCGGCGCTCATCGCGACCTGCAGCGCAGCGAGCGCGTCGTCCAGTTGCGAACGGCGGCGGGCGCCGACCAGCGGCACGATATCGTCGCCACGCGTGAGCACCCAAGCGAGCGCCAGTTGCGCAGGGTTGCCGCCGTGCGCCTGCGCGACCTCACGCAGCTTGTCGACCAGCTGCAGATTGCGCTCGAGATTCTCCCCCTGGAACCGCGGACTCGTGCCACGGAAATCGCGCTCCAGCGTGCGCTCCTTCGACCACCGGCCGCTCAGCAGTCCGCGCGACAGCACGCCGTACGCGCTCACGCCAATGCCGAGCTCACGGCAGGTGCGCAGAATGCCGCTCTCGATGCCGCGCGACATCAGCGAATACTCGATTTGCAGATCGCTGACCGGCGACACCGCATGGGCGCGGCGCAGCGTCTCTTCGCCGACCTCCGACAAGCCGACGTGCCGCACATAACCCTGTCTGACGAGATCCGCGATCGCGCCGACCGTGTCCTCGACCGGCACGTTCGGGTCGAGTCGCGCCGGACGATAAATGTCGATATAGTCGACGCCCAGGCGCTTTAACGAATATGCGAGAAAATTACGCACCGACGCGGGCCGCCCATCGTTGCCCGCCCAGCCGCCGCTCGGGTCGCGCAGCGCGCCGAACTTCACGCTGATCACGACGTTCTCGCGTGTGCGGCCGCGCAATGCTTCGCGAATCAGCATTTCGTTGTCACCCATCCCGTAGAAGTCGCCGGTGTCGAGCAGCGTGATGCCGGCATCGAGCGCGGCATGCAGCGTCGCGATGCTTTCATCGCGATCGGCGTGACCGTACAGGTCGGACATGCCCATGCAGCCGAGGCCGATGGCGGAAACTTGCGGACCTTGCCGGCCCAGTCGACGGGTATTCATGATGTGCTCCGAATGAATGGCTTGCGTGTTTGCGGCCGGCTGCGGGGTCCCGCAGGGCTCGAAGCGAATTCTGCGTGGCGCGCGGCGTGCGATAAACGCCGCGCATTCGACCAGTCTGGTCGAAGCGCGCTAACAATCAAGCAGTCGATCATCTTGGCCACCTTGATGCAGAGGCGGCCGTCAGCGAATCAGGAGTTCCACGGATGGACCACTTGCAGGCAATCAGAGTGTTCGTGCGCGTCGCGCAGCTCGGCAGCTTCACGAAGGCGGCCGAGCAGATGCAATTGCCGCGTCCGACCGTCAGCAATGCGATTCAATATCTGGAAACGCATCTGCGCGTGCGCCTGTTGCAGCGCACGACACGCCGCGTCGCGCTGACCGACGAAGGCGCCGCATACCATGCGCGCTGCATCCGCGTGCTCGCCGATCTCGACGATGCCGAATCGCTATTTGCCGATGCGTCCGCCGGTCCGCGCGGTGCGGTGCGCGTCGATCTGCCCGAGCGGATCGCGTTGCATACGGTGATTCCCGCGCTGCCCGGCTTTTTCGCGCGCTACCCCGATCTGCGCATCGTGCTGAGCGCCACCGATCGCATGGTCGACCTGATCGACGACGGTATCGATTGCGCGCTGCGCGTCGGCGTGCTTCGCGATCAGTCGCTGGTCGCGCGGCGCGTCGGCGAGTTTGCGCAGTTGCACTGCGCAGCGCCGCAGTATCTCGAGCGCCATGGCGTGCCGCAAACGCTCGACGACCTCGCCGACCACGTCGCGGTTGGTTTCTTTTCGAACCGCACCGGCCGCGACCTCGATTGGGAATTCGAGGAAGACGGGGAATTGCGCACAGTCAGCATGAGCAGCGCGGTATCCGTCAATAGTGCGCACGCGTATCTGGGTTGCTGCGTCGCCGGACTCGGTTTGATCCAGGCGCCGCACGCGAGCCTCGAACCGTTGCTCGCGTCGGGGCAACTGGTCGAAGTGCTGCAAGCGTGGAAGGCGCCTCCGCTGCCCGCGTCGATTGTGTTCCCGCAAGGCCGTCATCTGGCGCCGCGTGTGCGGATCGTCATCGACTGGCTCGCGGAACTGCTCGGCGCGGCCTATCCGCAAGGCTGATGCGAATCGCGACGCCGTGCCGGACAGGCCAACTCACGTACGGCACGCGCGCTCACGCCCGACTGCGCCGCCTCATCGCGCCACCTCATCGCGCCACCAGACCGTACCATCCCGCGTAAGCCTGCCCGGCATTCGCCGCGACATTTCGCAAGCTTTTCGCGCGCCTGAGCGCAACAGCCGGCATCGCCTCGACCTGCGCTCACGTTGACGTTTATCAATCTATTCAGCATCTTCGGACTATTCTGCAGACCAAATCAGAGTGATCCTATATTCCGTTCGCATCGCGCTCTTTATGCTCCCCCCTCGACGCTAGAGTCGGCGTTGTGTGCCATGAGACACACCGCCGTCAAGCCGACTGACATCACAGGCGGCTAGCTCAGCGTATCCGTTGTCAAGTGGAGATGCATCAAGATGAGTCTGGTCGAATTCGCTTTTACGCCGGCAGGGCCGCCATCCGGTACCGCACCGCACCTGATCGGCATCGTGCTGTTCGATCAATTCTCGCTGTTGCAGGCCGCCGAAGTCGCCGACGTGTTCGAAAAAGCCAATCGGCTCGATACCGGTGCAGCGGCGCCGCGTTATAAAACGGTCTTTCTGTCGGTGGGCGGCGAGCAGGTGGTCAGCTCGCTGCGCGTCGCGGTCCTCACACAGAAACTTCCCGAACACACGGCCGGAACACGCGGCTTTCGCGCGTTGTTCGTCGCCGGCGGCGAAGGCGCAAGCGGCGCGGCGCGCGAGCGGCTCATCGCGTGGCTGCGCGACGCAAGCGAAGCCGTCGAAACCGTGTGCGCGATCGGCGCCGGCAGCGCGCTCCTCGATGCCGCAAAAGCACGCGTCGCGATGACGCGCCGCGCCGCGCGCATTCCAGCCGCACCAGCCGCCTTGTCCGCGCCGTCGGCACCATCGACACCATCGACACCATCGGCAGTGCAAGCAGTACAGGCCGCGCTCGAAGCGGTGCGTCGCGACCTCGGTGCGGACGCGGCGCGCGACGTGGCCACGCAGCTTTCCTGGTCCAGCCTGCCGAAGCCCGTATCGATCGCGCTCGATACCCACGAACCCGTCGCGCAGAAGATTCGCGATAGCGCGCAGTGGATCGCCCGCAACTGCGACCGGCGTATTTCGATCACGACCGCCGCGCAACACGCGGGCATGAGCGAGCGTTCGTATTTGCGGCATTTCCGCGCGGAGATGGGCATCAAGCCCTCCGAGCATCTGCGCCGCACCCGTGTCGAACTCGCATCGACCTTGCTCGCGCAAAGCGATCTGCCGATCGACAAGATCGCCCGCCGCTGCGGGCTGACGAGCGGCGAGTGCCTCGCACGCCTGTTCCGGCAAGTCGTGCATCTCTCGCCGACCGAATACCGCAGTCGCGCGCGCCGCGCTCGTGTCTGAGCGCACGCGACCGATGCCCGGTCGCGTCACGGCACCGTCGCGACACCCTTCGTATCCTGAACGCTCTTCGTCTCGCGTCCCATGTTTTCTCTCGCATTGAAAATTGGCGATCTGTCGATGATCGTCGCCGGCGCGCTGATCGCGCGATCGCTTGCGTACAGCGACACAGCGCCGCCGTCGCATCTCGACGATCTGTTCGGTCTGCTCGCCCTGCTCGCGTTCCATCTGCTCGGCGTCCGTCGCTCGCGCCACAGCGGCGGCGCGGTGCGCTCCACGTCGCGCGCACTGTTCGCCTGGCTCGCGGCGCAACTGGCGGTCGCACTCGTTTCCAGCAAATATCCGCACGCGGACCTGCGCGGCCACTGGATCGTTTTCTGGACCGGGCTCACCGCCGCGCTGATGCTGATGCTGCGCTTCGTGCTGTACGCCGTTCTGCACGCACTGCGCAATCGCGGCTACGGCCGCACGCCGGTGGCCATCGTCGGGCGTGCCGAACAGGGCCGCGAACTGGCGGCGCGGCTCGCATCGAAACGCGGCGCCGCATTTTCGCTCGAGCTGATCCTCGACACCGCGCTCGAGCGCGATACGCTAGTCGCACAGGTACCCGCGGTGCGGCAACTCGAGCCGTTCGCACAACTGGTGCGCGCGCATCGCGTGAACGAACTGTGGATCATCGACGCGCGTGACGACGCCGCCAGCGTCGAACAGGTCGTCGATATGTTCCGCGACGATTTCGTCAATATCCGCATCGTCCCGGCGCTGGACGGGCGCGCGCTGCCGGAGCCCGCGATTGTCGATTGCCTCGGCATGCCGGTGCTCAATGTGGTCGCGGCGCCCGAACGCGGCTTGCGCGTGCTGCCCAAAGCGGTGTTCGATCGTCTCTTTGCACTGTGCGCGCTGATCGGGCTGGCGCCGCTGATGACCGCGATCGCGCTTGCGGTGAAGTGGTCGTCGCCGGGCCCGGTGTTTTTCCGGCAAAGCCGCAAGGGCATGAATGGCGAGGTGTTCTCGATCTACAAGTTCCGCACCATGTATCAGGGCGCCGACCGGCCCGGCAAAGTCACGCAGGCCAGCCGCAACGACACGCGCATTACGCGTATCGGCCGCTTTCTGCGCAGCACGAGCCTCGACGAGCTGCCGCAGTTCATCAACGTGCTGAAGGGCGAGATGTCGGTGGTCGGTCCGCGGCCGCATGCGGTCGAGCATGACGAGTATTACAAGCATCTCGTCGCGCACTACATGTACCGTTACCGGATCAAGCCAGGCATCACCGGATGGGCGCAGGTGAACGGCTATCGCGGTGAGACCGAACGGGTCGAAAAAATGGCCGCGCGGGTGATGTTCGACATTCACTATATCCAGCACTGGACGCTCGGCTTCGACCTGAAAATCATCGGGATGACGCTCGTGCACGGGTTCGCGGGCAGCAACGCGTACTGACCTTACCGCCGCTTGCCGGCACGCGGCGGCGGCCCCGCCTGTCCACCGTCGCGCCTCTCTCGCCTCTCGCCTCTCGCCTCTCGCCTCTCGCCTCTCGCCTCTCGCCTCTCGCCTCTCGCCTCTCGCCTCGCGCCTCTCGCGCTATGGGCGCGCTGCGGACGCACCACGGCCTCACTACCGGCGCACAATTCGCGCCGGCACGCCGACCGCGGTCGCGCCGGCCGGCACGTCCGCCATCACCACGGCATTCGCGCCGATCTGCGCGCCGCGGCCGACCGTCACCGGGCCGAGCACGCACGCGCCGGCGCCGATCAGCACATCGTCTTCGATCACCGGCGCACCGGCCCGGCCCCGTCCGCCGATCACCACATTCGGCGCGACGATCACGTTGTTGCCGATCACCGCATGCCGGTGCACGACGATGCCAAGTCCCTGATAACCGAACGTCACGTTGCGCCCCACCTCGACCGACGGCGGCAGCGACACCGAAAAGAGGACGCGATTGAGCACCTTGAGCAGCCAGGGCAGGCAAGGCACACGCATGCGGTACAGCAGACGGGACAGGCGGAAGATAACGATCATGGCGCACTCACGAATGGCGGGCGAGCAGTTTCAGATGGTCGAAGATCCTGATCGCGATCAGGAACAGCAGGAAGAACACGCAATTGACGTCCCAGTAACCGGAGTGGATCGACATCAGCACGAGCGTCAGCAGATAGCAGAAGCTGAACCGCGCGACCACCCCGTGCCGCAGCGCGTACGCATGCAGCCGCACGATACAGAACGCGATGCCGAAGAAGCCGGCCAGCACGCCCGCGTAACCGAAGTCGACATAGAGCGCGCCTTGCAGCGTCGGCGTGATGCTCATCGGCCGCCCGGCAATCCAGCGCGCGCCGGTCAGGTCGCCGATGATATTGCGCGCCCCCCAGTGCTTGCCCGGCAGAAAGGTTTCGAAGTTGCTGAGCAGCAGGCGGCCATACAGGTGATCGTGTATCGAACTGCCGAGCGACGCGACGGTGTTCTGGCTCGCATCGAGCATCGATAGCACCGGCACGAACGGCAGCAGGTAGCGATGCTCGCCGATAAACCGGAAGTCGATATTGGTGAAAAAGCGTTCGACATCGTAGCTTTGCGCGACCCGGAACATCGCGAACGTGGCCGCAAAGCCGACCAGCACGCACGCGGCGACGAGACTGAGCAGCAGCGCGCGGCGTGCCGGCACCCTGAAGACCACGAAATACACATAGCCGACGATGACAAACGCCAGCACCGGCGACCGGTAGCCCAGCAGCAGAACGCCCGCGAGATAGATCGCGGGCTGCATGAGGCCAGGCTTACGGCCGGTCTCGAGATCGGAGATCGTGCGCACCAGCAGCCAGAAACCGTAGAGCGGCGCGAGGTTCGACACGAGCGCCGAATTGCCGAAGCGCGATTCGCCCATCAGCAGCGGAATGCCGCGGTTCGCGGCAATTTCGAACGCGACGCAGCCGGCAAAGAGCACGAAGAATACATACGTCAGCTGCTTCGACGTGCGCGGCTGCAACGGGCGCACACGATGCCGCGCACGGTCCGGCGACACGATACCGGCTAGCGCATAGCCAAGCACAAGTCCCAGCAGGCCGAGACCGAACAGGTTCCAGCAAAGATGCTTGTCATACGCGTCCACCTTCGACCACGGCATATCGATCAACCCCGGCAGGTTATACGCGAGGTATACGCACAACACGAGCGTCCACGGCTGCGCATGCCGTCGCGCGCTGCGTGGTGTGCCGCTTACGCTTAACGGCGCGTCCAGCGCATGTTCCACTCTGACCACTCCTGCCGCCTTAGCCACGAGGCATGGTTAGCCACGCCTTGCCGAGCATCAACGCGAAGCGGCTATTGGTGCTGAGATAGCGCCGCCACATACGGCGCGGTTCCTGCTGCACGCGAAACAGCCACTCGAGGCCGCAACGCTGCATCCACAGCGGCGCACGCTTCACTTTGCCGGCCATCACATCGAAGGTGCCGCCGACGCCCATCACGAAATCGACGCCCAGTTCCTGCTTCCAGCGATTGATGAAGTTTTCCTTCTTCGGCGATGTGATCGCGACGAACAGCAAACGCGCGCCGGAGGCGCGGATCGCGTCGGCCACCGCCGCCTCGTCGTGCCAGAAGTACCCGTGGTGGTAACCGGTAATCTTCAGCCCCGCATGACGCTCGCGGCACACCTGCGCCGTTCGCGCCACCACGACCGGGGTGCCGCCCAGCAGAAACACCGGGTAGCCGTGTGCGGCCGCATGCGCAAGCAGCCGGTCGAACAGGTCGACACCAGCCACGCGTTCCGCCACGTCATGCCCGAGCAGACGCGCGCCCCACACGACACCCATACCGTCGATATTGACGATGTCGCACGCGCGCACCGATGCCGCGAGTTCGGCATCGCGCTGCATATGCACGAGCTTCGCGACATTGACCACGACATGCTGCGTAAACTGCCGCGCGGCGATACGCTGTCCGATCCACGCGACGGTTTCGTCCATCGTTGCGACATCCATCTGGCAAGCGAAGAGTTCGATACGTTTCATAAGCGTGCGGGCGGGTGGCGAGCAGGGTCGTCGATGATGGGAGAGGTCATGCTCACGATCAGCGGCGCAATACGGACAACGGCCCGTAGAGAACCGTGCTCGTCGCGACGTCAGACGGCTTGACGTTCCAGTTGGGCTTGTAGAGTCCAAGCTTCAGGTAGGCATCCTGAACGCCCGGGTAAGCATTTGGCACACCGCTCGCCGCAAAGACGCGCTCGCCATCCTTGTACAGTTCAGTGAGCGCGCGTTGGCCGGTCTCATCCGGCACGTAACGGATCGCCCAATGAACCCATCGGCCGCGATCGGTATCCGCACAACACAGCCACTTGCCCGCCGACACCCTGTCGTGCCGCACGCCGCCGTGCCCGGATATCGCATAGCGCGTGCCCTGCAGCGCGAGCGCAAGCGTCGGCGCGCCGATCCACTTGCCCTGGTTGATTTGCGTGATGATCATCAGTTGCTGGGAGTCGAACCGGAAGTCCACCGGCAACCAGGTGCTCCAGCGAATCAGGTAGTCGCGGCCCTGCTCGAACCGCACCGGAGCGGGAAACAGCAACTCCGCGCGCGGCACGCCGTTGGCGACCGCCGCATAGTTTTCGCCGCGCTCGATGTGCGCGCGCAGCGCGTGGCGTGCGGGATCGGCCGGATCGGCAACGATCGCGATGCCGCCCGGGTTCGTCTGCACGCCGACGCGCGAATCCAGACCTTGCCGCCAGTCTGTCTCGTACAGCGTCTCGTATGCGTAGGGGTGCGCATCCATGGCGCCAGGTGCGCGCGATTCATCCGCGTTCACGGATACGGCGCCGGCCGACGCAAGCACACTCAACGTCAGCGCGACACGCGAAAGCCTGCGAACCCAAAACGTGCCGGCCATCACCGTACGTCTCCGCGACGCGCTCGCACGTGCGCATGTGCGATCACCGACCGATAGCAGTGGATATAGCGCTCGACAATCGCTTCGCACGAGTAGCGCTGGCGGGCTCTCGCGAAGGCCGCCTCCCCCATCGACCTGGCCGACTGCGCGTCGCTCATCAGAAGCCTCAAACGCAATGCCAGCGCATGAGGATCGGACGGTTCGACCAGAAAGCCGGACACGCCGTCTTCGATCAGATCCAGAAAACCGCCGACCCGCGTGCCGACCACCGGCACGCGCGAGAACATCGCCTCGAGCGTCGCGATACCGAACGACTCGTAGTGGCTCGGCATGCAGAACACGCGCGCATTCCGATAGAACGCAAGCTTCGCGTCACCGTCGAGCCAGCCGACGAACTGCACGCGATCGTCAATCCGATAGTCGCGCGCGAGCCGTTCCCAGCGCGCGATATCGCCGCCGCCGGCGAAGCGTACCGGCACGCAGTAGCCATCGTCGGCAAGCAGCGCGACGGCGCTCAGCAGGTCGTCGATCCCCTTCTGCTCGGTCAAGCGGCCGGCAAACGCGACATAGCCCGACGCCGCGTCGCCGTGCGCTTCGCGCTGCGCGCTGCATGCGTCCGATGCGGCCTGCGCATCGCGCGCGGAATTGCCGATCACATGCAGCGTACGGCGATCCGCCCCGAGCCGCCGCATCTCGCCGGCGATCGGGCTGGACACCGCGACGGCCGCGTCGCAACCGCGCACGAACCACGCAATCGCGCGACGCGTGAGCGGCCCCGCCTGCGTCGCGAAAGGCTCGAAATTACCCGCATGCAAATGGAAAACCGTTTTCCTGCCGCGCAGTTTCGCCAGCGCCCACAGCACCAGCTTGCGATAAAACGACCCACGCACCGACACATGAAAATGCACGATATCCGCATGCCGGAGCGCGTCGAACACATAGCGCGGCAGATCCGCGAACACGAATGCGCCAAGCGCCGCGATACTTTTGAAGCCGCGCGTCTCGAAGAACGACAGCGCGATCGACGCATCCGCAAAGCGCGCGCGCTGCGTGCCGAGCTCGGCGAGCACGGAGGCGATTCCGCCGCGCTGGCCGCGGCCCGGGCCGACATGCAGCACGCGCAGCGTGCGCGGCACACCGCCGTCCTGCGCGGGCGCGCGTGCGGCGCCGTTCATCCGCGCCTCCACGATGCGGCGACATACGCGCGCCGCTGCGCATTGCCGACAATCGACACCAGATAGAACACGAGCAGCGCCGCTTGCGCGATCAGAAATGCGCTCGCCGCGCCTTGCGCGCCATGGCGCGGCACAAGCCCAACACTCAAGGCGACATTGAGCAGGCCCGCGGCGAGAATCATCCGCGAACGGGCACGGCCGTCGCCAAACGGCATCAACACCTGAAGGCCGATGAAGTACGCGAGGTTGCCGAACAATGTCGATGCACACAGCAGCGCGAGCACCGGCGCGGCGCCGCTGAATTCGCCGCCGAGCACAAGATGCGCGAGCGGCTTCGACCAGACGATAAAGAACGCGGCGCCCGCCGCCGACAGCGCCAGCGTGACGGCTGCGCCGAACGCGGTCAGCCTGGCGGCCGCCGCGCGATCATGCGCGAACAGCGCCGTGATGCGCGGATACAGCACCGCGCAAAGCTGCGCGGGCACCAGATTGCCGACCGTGCGCAGCTTGTCGGCCGCGGCGTACAGACCGGCCTGATAAGTGCCGGCCGATGCTTTGAGCAGAATCGTGTTCGCCGCGCCGAACAGGCTGACCGATGCGCTCGCCACAAACGAGTCGGCCCCGTCCGCGAGTTGCCGGCCAATCGCGCGCCATGACAGTTGCGGCGCGCACAGCACCCCCAGTCGCCAGGCGATAGCCAGCGACAGCAGCGCGGCCACGACCGGCCCCGCCGCCTGAATCGCCGCAGCGAGCGCGACGTCCTGCGGCCCTTTCACGAGCCAGAACGTAAGCGGCAGCGTGACGCCACGATTGATCACGACCATCGCTGCAATCAGACCGAAGCGCTCGAGCCCCTGGAACAGCCAGTACAACGTCAATGCATTGCCGAGCACGCCGAACCACGACAGCAGGATCACCGAGCGGGTCGCCGGATCGTGCGGCGTACAGGCGAGCAGCACCGCGAGCCCGGCAAACGACACGACACACAGACACACTTTGGCGGCGCTCACCGACCAGATCAGCTCATTGAGCGCGGCAGCGCGCCCCGCGCGATCGACCACCGCTTTCGGACCGCTCAGCCCGAAGCCCCATTCGGTCAGCAGGGTGCCGTAGGTGGCGAGCGCGACACCGTACGCGAGCACGCCGAACGGCGCCGGCCCGAGCACGCGCGTCAGGTACGGAAACGTCGCAAACGACGCGACATAGTTCGCCACGAACGACACGATCATGATCGCGACATTGCGGCTCACGCGGGCGCCCGCGGGCGGCACGGCCGCCGCGTCGCAGGTCCGCATCCGCGCCCGCGCGCGACGGCGCAGCCGTTCGGCACGCGCGCCGCGCATCGGCTTATCCATGCGACAGCAAACCGCGCGTATCGATCACGACCTTCGCTTGCAGACGCACCGGATCGATGCGCTTGAACGGCGTGTGATCGACGAGAATCACAACCACGTCCGCCACCGCGACGGCGTCGTGAAGCGCCCGGAGCTCGGCCTTGCCGGCCAGCGCCGGCGGCAGCGCGCCGATGTTCGGTTCGACCACGAGCACGCGCGCCACGCCGCTTTCGGCGAGTTCACGGACAATGCCCAGCGCCGGACTTTCCCGCAGATCATCGATGTCGGCCTTGAACGACAGCCCGAGGCACGCGATCACCGGCTCCTTGAAGCGCGTGGTCGCGCGCGCGATCCGCTCGAGCACATGGCGCGGCTTGTCGTCGTTCACGATACGCGCGGTGCGGATCAGGCGCGCCGCATCGGGCGCCGAATCGACGATAAACCACGGATCGACCGCGATGCAGTGGCCGCCGACACCCGGCCCCGGCTGCAGGATATTCACGCGCGGATGACGGTTGGCGAGGCGGATCAGCTCCCACACATTGATATCGAGCCGCTCGCAGATCAGCGACAGCTCATTCGCGAACGCGATATTCACGTCGCGAAACGCGTTCTCGGTCAGCTTGCACATTTCCGCGGTACGCGCATCGGTCAGCACGCAGTTGCCGGTCACGAAGATCTGATACAGCGCCCGCGCCACTTCGGCGCAGCGCGGCGTCATGCCGCCGATCACGCGGTCGTTCTCCACCAGTTCGCGAATCACATGGCCCGGCAGCACGCGTTCCGGACAGTGCGCGACGCGGATATCCGATGCTTCGCCGGCCTGCTGCGGGAACGTCAGATCGGGCCGCATGTCCGCCATCCAGCGCGCCATCTGCTCGGTCGCGCCGACCGGCGAGGTCGACTCGAGCACCACGAGGTCGCCCTTCTTCAAGACCGGCGCAATCGCGCGGCTCGCCGCCTCGATGTACGCGAGATCAGGCTTGTGATCTTCGGCGAACGGCGTCGGCACGGCGATCAGAAATGCGTCGGCGGGCTCCGGCGTCGCGGTTGCGCGCAAGTATCCTTGTGACACCACCGCGTGCACCAGCATGTCGAGCTCCGGCTCGACGATATGAATCGCGCCGCGATTGATCGTGTCGACGGCGAGCGGATTCACGTCGACGCCGATCACGCGCTTGCGCCGCGCGGCAAATGCGGCGGCGGTCGGCAGGCCAATGTAGCCAAGTCCGATTACTGAAATGACTTCGAAGTCCATACGGTTCCCCTTCCTGGTTGATCTTCGTGAGCGGCCCTGCCGGCCGTCATGGGTGGATTGCCTCGCGCGCCGTGCAAAGACCGGCGTCGCTGCGCCAGACGGCCTGCAGCGCATCGACGATGCGCGCCGCCGCATGACCGTCGCCATATGGATTCGCGACGCGCGTCATCGCCGCGCACGCGTGCGGGTCGTCGAAGAGCGCGAGCACGCCCGCGACGATCGCCGCGTCATCGGTGCCGACGAGCTTGACGACGCCCGCGTCGACCGCTTCCTGGCGCTCGGTGGTATCGCGCATCACGAGCACCGGTTTGCCGAGCGACGGCGCTTCTTCCTGCACGCCGCCCGAGTCGGTCAGAATCACGGTCGCGCGATCCATCAGCCGCACGAACGGCAGGTACTGCAGCGGCTCGATCAGATGCACGTTCGCAATGCCGCCGAGCAGCCGGTTCACCGGCTCGCGGACCGCGGGATTCAGATGCACCGGGTAGACGATCTCGACCTCCGGCCGCGCGTGCGCAATCCGCGCGAGCGCCGCGCAGATCCGCTCGAAACCCGCGCCGAAGCTTTCGCGGCGGTGTCCGGTGACCACCAGCACGCGCCGACCGAACGCAAGACGCGGCAGATCCGCATCCGCCGCGGCCGCCATCGCCGGCTCCCGCGCGAGGCGCGCGCGCACCTCGAGCAACGCGTCGATCACGGTGTTGCCGGTCACGGCGATGCGCGCATCGTCGATGCCCTCCGCGAGCAGGTTCTGCCGCGCGCGCTGGGTCGGCGCGAAATGCAGCGCGGCCAGCGCGCCGGTCAGCTTGCGATTGGCCTCTTCCGGCCACGGCGAGAGCAGATCGCCGGTGCGCAGCCCCGCCTCGACGTGCCCGACCGGCACGCGCTGATAGAACGCCGCGAGCGACGACGCAAGCGTCGTCGTGGTGTCGCCGTGGACCAGCACGAGGTCCGGCCGGCTGTCGCGAATCACGTCGCGCATGCCCTGCATGATCGACGCGGTGATGTCGTACAGATCCTGGCCGCGCTTCATCACGTTCAGGTCGAAGTGCGTGCGAATGTGGAACAGTTCGAGCACCTGATCGAGCATCTCGCGATGCTGCCCGGTCACGCAGACAAAGCAGTCGACGCCGTCCGTCTCATTGAGCCGCCTCACGAGCGGCGCCATCTTGATCGCTTCGGGCCGCGTGCCGAAGGCGAGCAATACTCTCTTGTTCATATCCGCTCCCGTGTGCTCTTCGCTCCGTGCGCGGCGGTCCGCGCTTTTCAAGCCGTTTTGAAGTCGGTTCATTGCGCAACGCTCTCGTACGGCGAAAAGCCGCCGTAAGCAGTCGCGCGTTGCGGCACGTCGCTCAGCACGATGCCGCTGACCGTGACGCCCGCGCTGCCGAGCAGGCGCATCGCATGGCGCAGTTCGGCGGCCGAATGGCGGCCGTGGCGCATCGCGAGCAAGGTCGTCCCGGCGTGTTTGCCGATCAGCATCGAATCGGTCACCGCGAGCACCGGCGGCGTGTCGATAATCACGACGTCGTATTCGCGCGAGAACTGTTCGATCGCCTGCGTGAAGCGCTCGGCCATCAGCAGCTCCGCGGGCGTCGCGGTGCTGGTGCCGCGCGACAGCACGTCGAGTCCCGGCGCCACCGCGCGTTGCACGATGCTGTGTGCGGGCGCGCCCGCGAGCAGGTCGGCGAGGCCCGGCACGCGGGCAATGCCGACATACGCATCGAGGCTGCCGCGCCGCAGATCCGCGTCGATCAGCAGCACGCGCTTGTCTGCCGCGGCCAGCACCGCGGCCAGATTCAGCGACAGAAATGACTTGCCGACGCCGGGCCGCGGCCCGGTGACCATCACGACGTTGTTGATGGCATCGCCGCCCATGCGGAATTGCAGCGCGGTGCGCAGGCTGCGAATGCCCTCGACCGCAATGTCTTGCGGCGCATTGACCGCGAGCACCGCGAGTGCGCCCCGCGCCGCGCGTTGCAGCTTCGCCTGGCGCGCGCTGTGCGAAATCGACGCATAGACCGGGACGCCCGCGACCAGCTCGATATCGCGCGCGTGCTCGAGCCCACGCGTGAGCGAGCGCCGCACGAATGCCGCGCTCACGCCGAGCGCGAGACCGAGCAGCGCCGCCGCGCCGATCACGAGCGCCTTGCGCGGCTTGACCGGCTGCTCGGCGACGACCGCGAAATCGACGATGCGCGCGTTGCCCTGCTGTCCGGCGCGCAGCACGCGCAATTGCTGCGCGCTGTCCATCAGCTTCGTGTACAACTCGGTGTTCACTTCGACGTCGCGCTGCAGGCCGAGCGCGACCTGTTGCATGTCCGGCAGCGCCTTCACCTGCTGCTCGAGGCTGCTCTGCTCGCGCCGCAGGCCGGCCAGTTGCGCATCGAGCGCGACCAGCGACGGATGACCGGGCGCAAAGCGCGGCGCCAGTTCGTCGCGCTGCTGCTGCAGCACAAGCATCTTTTCCTTGCCGTCGACGATCGAGCGCAATAGCAGCCGCGTCTCTTCCTCGAGATCGACGGTGCCATGCTGATTGCGAAACGCGTTATAGCGCTGCTCCGCGTGATCGAGGTCCGCGCGCAGACGCGGCATCTGCAGGTCGAGAAAATCGAGCATCTGCTGCGCCTGGGTGGACTTCTGGTCGACATTTCGCTGCACGTAGCGTTGCGCGATCGTGTTGACGGTCTGCGCGGTGCGTTCGCTGTCCTTGCCTTCCAGCACGATCGAAATCACGCCGGACTGACGCGCCTTTTCCTTGACGTCGAGCGCGTTTTGCAGCGCCTCGGTGGTCAGCTGCCGCGACGCGCGCGCGAGCGTGAACTCGGTGCCCTCGTGCGCCACGAACGCGTCGACCACGAGGCGCACCGGGCCGGCTTGCGTTTGTCCGTTCACCGTGTCGCCGGTCTTGCCGGTCGCGACCACCGCGCCGTCCGGATCGATCAGCGTGTACGCGCCGCCTGCGCCCGCGCGCAGCGTAAAGCGCTGGTCGTACAGCGCCGGCGGCACGTCGAATTGCGCGACACGCAGCACTTCGCCGCCCCAGGCGAAGCGCCGCAGCCCCCATAGCGGCGCGCCGGGCCGGCCGGGCGTCGCGCGCCGCGCGAACCATGTGCCGATCAGCGGCACATAGCGCGGCCGTGCATCGATATCCAGATGCAGCGTGTGCACCGCATACTCGACCACCTGACGCGAACGGATCAGCTCGATCTCGGCCTCGGTGGTCGCCTTGCCGTCGAACAGCGCGGCGAGGTCGCCGAGCTTGTCGTTGACGAGACTTGTGCTGTCGTCCACCTGCACGATCGCGTCGGCGCGATATTTCGGCGACGCGAGCAGCGCATAGCTGGCGCCGAGCACCAGCACAGCCGCGCTCACGCATGCGATCAGCGTGACGTTCTCGCGGATGACTGCCGCGACCATCGACAGATCGACTTCATCGGGCGCTGCGTGCGCGTCCGAACCGTATTGAGCTTGCGTAGACATGAATTAGCGGCACAGTTGGTCGATGGCGCTGTGCCAATCGGCGAGCCCTTGTTCGATCTGTGCGATCGCCAGCTCGAAAATAAAAGGATCGCGGCGGTACGGATCGATCACATCGAAGCCGCCGGCCTCACCAAGACGATGAACCTTGCCGTGCACATCAGGCCAGTCGCCGATCAGCGTCGCGCGTTGCTCGCGCGTCATCGTCAGAATCAGCGCGGCGTCGCGCACGTGCTGTTGCACAAGCGGCGTCGCCGTGTGCGCGCTCAGATCGAGGCCGCGTCTTGCCATCAACTGCACGGCGCGCTCATCGGCGCCGCGGCCCGCGCTCGCACGCAGTCCGGCCGACGCGACCGCGACGCCCGGCATCCGGTTCGCGAGCAGAATCTGCGCGACCGGGCTGCGGCATACGTTCGCGGTACACACGATCAGCACGGCGCCGCTCATTTGCCGACCACCGCGGCCGTCAGGCCGGTATTGATCATCGGCAGCAACTGGGTCAGCACGCGGCTAAAGCGCGCGAGCCCGGTGCTATCGACATAGACGACGTCTTTCGGCTGCAACTCGAACTGATTGGCGAGCAGCATCGCAACCGGCGAACTCGCATCGAGGTGATACACACTGGGTGTGCCGGACAGCGCGCCGCGAATCACGTACATGTGCGCCGCATCCGCGCTCGTCTGGTTCACGCTGCCGGCTTGCGACAACGCATCGCTTAGCGTGAGCCGGCCGGTTTTCATCGGCACCGCGGTCGCCGGATGGTTGATCTCGCCCATCACGAATACGCCGTTCTCGTCGCGCGACACGATACGCAGCAAGTCGCCGTCTTTCAGCACGATCTTCGCGGGGTTCTTCTGCTGCTCGAACAGTTGCGACAGATTGACCGGATACGAACGGCCGTCGCGCACCAGCACCATGCGGCTCTGGTCGGCAGCGGCCGTGAAGCCGCCTGCGCGGCTGACCGCTTCGTAAAGCGTCATCGGAATGTCGTTGATCGGCTGCACGCCGGGCGCGTGCACTTCCCCGTCCACGTAGACCTGCGCGGAACGGAATGACGCCACGCGCACGGTCACCTGCGGGTTGCGAAAGACGCTCGCGAGCCGGCGCGCGAGCAGATCGCGCGCTTCGTCGGTCTTGAGTCCCGCGACATGCACGCTGCCCGCATACGGAAACTGGATGCCACCCGAATCGTCGACGACAAAGCCCGCGGGCGCGTCCGCGGCCCGCACCTGGGCCTGCGTCTGCGCGCCTTGTGCGGCCGCGAGCTCCGGGTGGTCCCACACGGTAATCTGCAACACGTCGCCGGCGCCGAGCGTGTACGGGCGCGCGGTCGAAAAAAGAGCAGGCGCTATCGCATCGGCGGCGCCGGCCCGCATCTGCTCGACCAGCGCTGCGTCGATTTCATGGATCGGCACGCCGCTCGCGCTGCCGGCATCGGCGCGCGTAGCCGTGACGTCGGCCGCGCCTTGCGGCGCCGCCTTATCGCGCTGCATCCGCATGCCGGGCGCAACCGAGCACGCGCACAGCACGGACATGACCACCGCCAGCGCCAGTCCGCAACGGACCGAAGCCGTTGCGCGCGCACCTTTCGATATCCTGCACAACATGGAAATAGATTCAGCCTGCTTTCCACTGCTTGCGGGTTCGCCGGACCGGCGATCAGCCGGCCGTGAACGGACCGGACTGCGCGTAGTGGAAAAACTGAACGCCTCGCTTTAAAGAGCCGCCCATCGTAAAAGCGCGACCGCTGCGCGTTCGGCCAATTTCCGAACCGTTTTCGCCAAATGCCCATCTCTTTTTTATCGATGATGGCAATGCAACGCGCGCGCACATCAGGCGACACGCGTCGACACGTATGCAAGCGCGCTTTGCGTAACCTCCTGAAACACTTTCGAACAATCGCGCGCGCATGCAGCCGGAACTCGCCGTGTCGCTTCGGGGTCTTTCCGTGGGTCGCGACATCGGCGCTCACACGCATTGCGTGCGGGTTGCCGCGTGTCACCCCATGTCGCCGTGTGTCGCTGCGGATGCCGTCCGATCCGCTTTCGAACCTGTAAAGGCGCAGCACAACGGCCGGATCGATTCGGCCGGTTCGTCCCTTGCGTCCCTTGCGTCACTTTCGCCGGCGACGCGCTTCGCCCCGCACCGCCTCGCACACCATGCAAAAAACGTCATCCCGTCTTGTCGAACTCGATTTTTTCCGGGGACTCGTGCTGCTCGTGATCGTCGTCGATCACATCGGCGGCAGCATCCTGTCGCGCTTCACGCTGCACGCGTACGCGCTGTGCGACGCCGCCGAAGTGTTCGTGTTTCTCGGCGGTTTCGCGACGGCCACCGCGTACCGCTCGCTCGCCGAACGGCATACCGAAGCGATCGCGCGGCAACGCTTCCTGTGGCGCGCACTCGAGCTGTACCGCGCGTTTCTCGTGACCGCCGTATTGATGCTGATCGTCACGGCGGTGCTGAGCGCATTGAGCGTCGACGCGCCGAACCTCGCGACCACCGACCTCGACGATCTGCTCGATGCTCCCGCGCCGGTGCTCGGCGACCTGCTGTTGCTCCGGCGTCAGCCCTATCTCGCGTCGGTCCTGCCGATGTACGCGTTTTTCGCGCTGTCGGTGCCGGCCGTGCTGCCGCTTGCGCGCAGCAGGCCGTGGCAGTTGCTCGCGGGCAGTCTCGCGTTATGGGCCGTCGCGCCGTTGCTTGCCGGCGGTCTGCCGATCGTCGACGGCACGCAGTGGGACTTCAACCCGTGCGCATGGCAATTGATGTTCGTGCTCGGCGTGCTGGCGCGTTGCCAGCCGGTGTACGAGCGCACGCGTGCGCACCGTCTCGGCTGGCTCGTCACCGTACTGGCGGTCGGCGCGGTCGCGGCCGGCGCGTATTACAAGCTCTTTATCGAAACCGCGCCGCTTGCCGGCAGCCTCAAGCAGAATCTGTCGTCGCTGCGCGTGGCGAACTTTGTCGCGATCGCATGGCTCGCCGCGCACCTGATCCGCACCGGCTGGGTCGGCAAGCTCGCGCAACGCGCGCCGTGGGTCGGTCAGGTGGGACGCAAGGGACTGCTATGCTTCGTCGCGGGCACGGTGATTTCCCTTATCGTCGATTCGCTGTTGTACAAGGCGACCGACGGCTACCTCAACGTGCCGCTCGGCCTCGTGGCGGACGCCGTGGCGATCGGTGCGCTGATCGCGGTGGCGAAGGCCTCGGCGCCGATTTCACGGGTCTTCGCGCCGCGGCTCGGCAATTCGTCGGGCTAACGCGCGACCTTCACTACCGCTCGCGTCGTTTGCTTTTCTTTCGTCCATGCGCAGACTGGTTCGGTTATCGAAGAAGTTCATCTGTTGTGCAACCGCACTGGCCGCCGCCTCAAACGCGGCCGCCGCGGTGAGCCACGACGTCATGACGCGCGCTGCGCCAGGCAGCGCGGCGGGCGCCACAAGCAACGTCAACACCGCGGGCCATGTCGCGGCGCCCGGCAGCACGGTCGACGCCCGTGTACTCCATTCGAATGCGCTGCAGCGCGACTGGGGCTACGTGGTTTATCTGCCGCCAGGGTATCGCGCCGATGGCGCGCGCTACCCGGTGCTGTATCTGCTGCACGGCAACGACGACGATGCGCGGCACTGGATCACGCAGGGCCGCCTGCAAACCACCGCCGATACATTGATCGCACGCGGCGAGATCGCGCCGGTGGTGATCGTGATGCCGCAAGGCGGCACCGACTGGTATGTCGATCGCAAGGAGAAAATCGAAACCGCGTTCTTCAGCGAACTGCTGCCATATATCGAAGCGCACTACGCGGTGTCGGCCGACCGCAAGAGCCGCGTGATCGGCGGCGTATCGATGGGCGGCTTCGGCGCGTTGCGCTACGCGATGCTCGAGCCCGACCGCTTTTGCAGCGCGCTGCTGCTGAGCCCGGCGATCTACGCGACCGAGCCGCCGCCACAGTCGGCCGCGCGGCGCGTCGGCGTGTTCGGCGAGCGGCGCTTCGATATCGACGTCTGGCACGCGCTGAACTACCCCGCGCTCTGGCAACGCTATATGAGCCAGCCCTACCGGCTGCCGATGTTCATCGCATCAGGCGATGACGACCTTGTCATTCAGGCGGAAGCCTCCGCGCTCTACACGCATTTGCGCGAGGCGGGCAACCCGGCCGCGTTAAGAATTATCGGCGGCGGACATAACTGGGATGTGTGGGCGGCGCTGCTGCCCGCCGCGCTTAAATATGCGCTGTCGTGCATAAAGGCGGCCTGACGGCACGTTTGCTGACAGGCAGCCAACCGTCAGCGGGAATCAGTAAGCGCACCGAATGGCTGGATCGCGCCTACCGGACGAAGTCGGTCCACAGCACCATCAGCACCGTCATCAGCGCGGGCCCGATGAAAATGCCGAGCAGCCCGAAGGTTTCCGCGCCGCCCAGGATGCCGAACAGGACGAGCAGGAATGGCAGCCGCGTCGAGTTGCCGATCAGCACCGGCCGCACGAAGTGCTCCGCGACGAACACCAGCACGAAGCCGAACACCACGAGGCCGATCGCGGCCGCCGTGCCGCCTTCGATAAACAGCCATAAGCCCGCGCCGCAGAACACGACCGGCGCGCAGAACGGCAGCATCGCGGCGACCGCGGTGATGAGGCCGAGCAGCGCCGCGTGCGGCACGCCGGTCATCGCGTAGGCGACGCCAAGCAGTACGCCTTCGCCGATCCCGACCACCACCAGCCCGGACACCGTGCCGCGCACCGCCGCGGCCATCCGTTCGGCAAGCTGCGCGCTGTCTGTGCCGAACGCGCGCCGCATGCCCTTGAGCAGCGCGCCTGACAGGCTCGGTCCGGCCTGAAAGATGACGAACAGCGTGACGAGCGTAAAGCCGAACAGCATCAATGCATGGGCGGCACGCACGCCGAAGTGCCGGCCGAACGTGACGACCGCGTTGCCGTGCAGTCCCTTCATCGCCGGCGACGCCTTCAGCGGCTGTCCTAAGTTCATGTTCCACCAGTTCATGACCTGTTCGGACCCGAACGGCAGATGCGTGATGAAGTCCGGCATCGAAATGCCGTTCTGCTCGACATTGCGCAACCAGAGGGTCACGTCGTGCGCCTCCGCGGCGGCCTGCGCGATGCCGATGCCGATCGGCAGCACGAGCACGATCGCTATCACGACCGTCAGGAGTGTCGCGATGACCGTGGTTCGCCCGTTGAGCACAGGCTGACGTTCAAGCTTGCGAAAGGCTGGCCACAGCGAGATGGCGATCACACAGGCCCATGCGACGGCAGGGATGAAATCGCGCACGATCCATAACGCAAGCAACACCAGTGCGGTATAGAGCGCCGCCGCCGCGAAGTGCTGCATCTTGCGGCGACCCGGTAAATCGCCGCCGGGCGGCACACGCGACGGGTGCCCCGGCGGAACGGCGGGCGGGCGTGGAATCATATGGCCTCTTCATGTGTTATGGGGGGGCGAGGACTGTTCGCCACGCACGCGCATCAAGCGCGCCGCGCGTCGCGCAGTCCGCCGGTCTGCACATCTTAAAGGACGGGAGTGCCCCGCCCGGCGGCTTGTGCAGGCGCGCACGGGATACAAGAACGTGTTGCGGGAATGGGATCGATCGGGCGCCGCGCAGCGCACAGCCCCATATTGCCGTTCCGTGACACGCTTTCATCCTCATTATTTCGAATCAGGCAACAGTATTTCAACGCCCGCACAATGGCGCAGCCGCGCCGACGGGACTACATTCGGGCACACCCGAATTTACGGAGCCGGCCATGACGACGTTAGAGTGCGTACCACTGATCGGTGCCAACGGCTTGCGCATCGAGATTCTCGAGCGCTCCGAAAACACGCTGGTGATTCGCTGGGTCGAACCCGGCAAATGCCACTATGGCGAACAGCGTTGGCGCCGCCGCTCGGCGCACACTTCAGGAACGTGTGCGGTATCGCGCCGCAAGATCCGCCGGGGCGACGCGGTGTTCAAGCCGGCCGAGCGGCCCGCGCCGCTGAATGCGGCAGCCATGATAGCCGCGGACATCCTCACCGGCCTGATCAACGGCATCTAGCTGGCCGCGCGTGGCGCTGGTCCGCGCTGGCCGAGGCTGACGCTCGCCGGTTCATTACCGTTCATTACCGGAGACGGCCTGCATCGCGGCGCTCGCATTCCGGTCACCACGCATCGTCTTCGCGCAGCATGCCATCAGGCAAATGACCGGCGCGGTGCGCAACGCCGGTGGCCGGTCATCGCTGGCGTTTGCGGTGCGGCCAATGCGCCGAGGTGCACGCAAGATGCACCGGCTGACACCCTCACGCTCGTGATGTGTGCATGCACGGCGCCGATACGCGTGGCTCCCCATACCGATTCGCGATGTCACTTCCGCGGGCGGCGCCCGGTACCCGAACCGGTCGTACGCTTGACCGCTCCGCACAGCGGATAGATGTGTAGCACCTGCGCCGCGCCGGCAAGACAACCTGCACGGCCGCCTTTGCGGCCACGAATCCCTACACACCATTCGCATCGAGCCGGCCATGCACGGCCTGCCGCTCCCTTTCCGCGCGCACCGTTCGCCACCGCGAGCCGCGTCGCACAAGCGATTTCGCCTGATATCGAAGCGCAACCAATCGATGCACTAGAATGGATCGCGATGCTGCACGTCAAGCGACGCGGCTCCAATCGACATGATTGCAGACCGAGCCCAGCCGACGCGCGACGATTGCAAGCGACTTGCATAACCAGTCCCGAAACACTCGACAGGTCAAACCGGCAGGATGCGGGAGGGTACCGTGTTCAAGGAATGGATAAACAACACGCATGGCATCGCGCGGCTCGCATCGAGCCATGCCCCGCTGTCCGCGGCGGAACTGCTGTCGAGTGCGCGCGCGAAGACGCGACTGCACGATTTCGGTCCTGAGCCGATCGAAGACGCATTGGCCCAGTTGCAGCGGGCGGTCCACGAGGAAGCCGATCTCAACCTGTTCGGCCGCGTGTCGACGCATTGGGACATCCTGCGGCTGCTGACCAATCTGCTGATTCTGCGCGACCGCGAACTCGCGGACCCGGCCATCCTGCAGCGGCCGGTCACGCAGCCGATCTTCGTGCTCGGCATGCCACGCAGCGGCTCGTCGTTTCTCCACTCGCTGCTCGCCGAAGACGAGACGAGCTTCGCGCCGCGTTGCTGGCAAGCCATCTACCCGTACCCGGATCACCCTGCCGCCGGGCGCCACGCCGGACCGCGCAAGGTGCAGCGACAGTTCGATTTTTTTCACCGGCTCGCGCCGGAATTGCGCGACGTCCATCCGTTCAATGCGCTGACGCCGCAGGAGTGCACCGAGTTCACCGCCCATAGCTTCCGCAGCCTGCGCTTCGAGACGATCTACCACGTGCCGTCGTACAAGCGCTGGGTCAAACAGGCCGGACACGCGCAGGGACATCGCACGCACCGGCGGTTCTTGCAGCATCTGCAAGACACGCGCGCGACGCGCTGCGTGCTGAAGTCTCCAGACCACGTGTTCGCGATGGACGCGCTGCGCGAGGTCTACCCGGATGCGCGCGTGATCTTCACGCATCGCGATCCGCTGAAGGTGCTGCCGTCGGTCGCGAGATTGACGGAAGTGCTGCGACGGCCGTTTGCAAAGCACATCGACAAGGATGTGATCGGAGCGCAAATCAGTGCCGACTGGGCGTATGGCGCACAACAGATCGTCGCGGCCGACACCGACGGCCTGTGGCCTGGACAGCACGTATTCCACGTGCACTACAAGACGCTCACCGCGGCGCCGCTCGACACGATACGGCAGATTTACGATCACTTCGAGCTCGAGTTCACGCCGGCGTTCCGCGCACGGCTACAGGAGCAGATCGACCGCAAGCCGACTGGCGGATACGGCAAGAACGTCTACCCGTTCGCGGACTTCGGCCTGCGGCCCGAGGAAGAGCGCGAACGATATCGCGGCTATATGGCGCATTTCGGCATTGCCGAGGAAGTCGTTATTCAGTGAGCGGGTGTGCCGCGCGCCGCATGACGCGGCCGGCGCATTGCCTGCTATCACCTGCGGGCGCCCGCTGTTCCCATATTCGTGAATGTCCGGTAGTCCAGGTGCGTTGTGCGAACGAATAGTCGCGGACCCTGCCGGTTATCCGTTGGTATAGGTCACCGCATGCGCGGCGGCGCCGCCCTCTTTTCCTCTATCCGAAGGTATCGACCGGTTCGACGAACGTCCCGTTGAAGCGGTCGCGCGTATCTCTTTACGCATCTGCGCGCCAAAACTACAGTTCAACCCATCGCAAATGCAGTAGCGCGAATGTGCAAGCAACACCGAGTCGGCACAGAGGTGCGAACCCATTTCCGATGATCGAATTGAACATGCTTTCGCCGTCCCGGTTGCTGACTTCCGTTTTCTCATTCATCTTTTTTTAGGAGTACCACTCATGAACAAGTTCACTCTCGCCGCGATTCTCGCGGTTGGCCTGCTTGCGGGCCCGGTTGCCAGCTACGCGCAAACGAACGATCCCGTTACCCGTGCGGAAGTACGCGCCGATCTGATCAGCGTCGAACAGGCGGGGTACAGCCCGTCGGCCGGCGAAAACGTCTACTACCCGGCCGATATCCAGGCTGCGGAAGCTAAAGCCGCGACGCGCAACGACAGCGCCTACGGTGGTGTCGCGCAAGGCACGTCGGCGTCGGGCACGAAGATGCGTGCGCCGATGCATTCGAACTGCGTCGGGCCGGTCAGCTTCTGCAATATCTACTTCGGCAGCTGAGCATGCGATGCGAGGGGTCCTGTGCGTTGCGCACGGCACAGGTCCCCCTTCTTCATGCGTTGACCCGACTCTCGAACTGTGCGCTTGCGGTGGCTCTATCTCTGCCATCCCATCTTTTCTGAAACGGATTGACTCATGAAGCTTTCTTCTTTCGCGGCATCGGTTGTCGCGCTGTCCGCCTGTCTGTTTGCATCGACCGCGGCAAACGCGCAAGATGCCCAACCGGCCAGGGGCCCGGTCAAAAATATCGTGCTGGTGCATGGCGCGTGGGTCGACGGCTCAGGCTGGCAACCTGTCTACGACATTCTGAAGAAGGACGGTTATCACGTGACGCTCGTCCAGGAACCGCTGACCTCTCTCGAAGACGATGTGAGCGCAACCAGACGCGTGCTCGATCTGCAGAACGGGCCGACGATTCTGGTCGGCCATAGCTACGGCGGTTCGATCATCACGGAAGCCGGTGTGCATCCGAACGTGGTCGGACTCGTGTATGTGGCCGCGCATGCACCGAACGTCGGCGAAGACGAAGGCGCGCTCGGCAAAGGCACGCCGAGCTTTACGGCGCAGCAAGCCGGTGCGATCGAAAAGACCGGCGACGGGTATACGTACCTGAACCCTGCAGATTTTCCGAAGGACTTCGCCGCGGATTTGCCGATCAAACAGGCCCGGTTCGAGGCCCATGCGCAGATGCTGACCGCGGCCAAAGTCTTTACGACGCCGTTGACCGCCGCCGCCTGGACATCGAAGCCGAGCTGGGGCATCGTGGCCGGCGACGACAAGATCATCAACCCGGACCTGGAGCGGTGGTATTACGCGCGCGCCCATAGCCACACGACCGTGATTCCCGGCGCCAGCCACTCGGTTTATGAATCGCGGCCGCAGCAGGTGGCGGCGGTGATCGAGGATGCGGCACAGCATGCGCAGCAGTAAACGCGACGTGGGAAGCGATGCTTCGCGTGCTTCCTTCTGCTTGCATGCGGAGTGAACGATGCGCGACGGTCAGCGACCGTCGCGCATCGGTTTTGGTCGGCGGACAACCGACCCACACGGTACGTCGTCGCTTGCAGGCGACCGTTCACTGATTGCCCGATTGATCGTCGGCCAACTTGTGCCCGCGTCTGTATAAACGCCATGCGAAGTATACCGGTGCGCCAATCGTGTACGCCTCTGCCGAATAGATCAGTCCCGGTATCCCGGCAAGGCTCGTTTTCGGCGGTACAACCCCGACGTTCGGATCGCATTTCATATGCGTCCAGCCCGTGTAGTTCTTAACCTCCGGCACCTTGCTCTTCATGTCCCGAAACTCCGGACGGTCGTAGTAATTCAGACGAACATCTCCCGGTGCCAGGTAATCAATATACTGGCCACCCCAATACTCGCCTATTGGAAGCGAACTCTGTATTACCCGCCCGTCCTTTGTTTCGAGATAGCCACGGTCGTCGGTCACTACAAACCGTTTGATTGCGTCAGCAGTCGGAATCGTGTGATTGTGAGGGCTATCATCCGCCACGTGAATATATGCATCAGGCCCGAATGTTCGACCGCCATCGCGCGAGACCAGCATGACGAGATCCTCAAGCGGAATCGCAATGTAGCGTTCCGACGGGTGGATATACGGGAAGAACACGATCCGGTAGAACTGGGGGGCAGCCACCGTCCGAATGCCCTGTTTCGCATCCACAAAGGTCAATGCCCCTTCGCACATCCAGCCCGTCAGTTCCAGCCAGCGGTGATCGTCAAACCGGTACACCACCTGGCTCGGCGGTGCCTGGATACGCTGGGCCGCCAGAGCCGGAAACAACGGGATTGCGGCAATGACCGCCAGCAATGCCAGGATCATGGCCCAACGTCCGCCCCGTGCGCGCTTTCGCACTCTCGTGGCGATGCACACAATCAGACACGTGCTCCAGAGCGGAACCAGCCACCACACGGCTGACCAGAGAGGTTCTCCCATTTCAGCCCCTCACGTCCGGTTGCGGTAGCGGCCACAACCCCGTGCCACCGACAGGCGTCGTCGCCGCTTCCCATGCCTCGATCAGTGCACTGCCCGGCAGCGCATGCAGGAGGTCGCCCACTATGTCCCCGCTGGCCGTCACGACCTTGCTGACCACGTCTTTCGGCAGACCCGGCTTGCTCATCCGCAGCTTGATTTCAGGCGGCAAAATCCCGCTCGTGTAATACGTCTTCGCAGCCTGGTCGGGATTCTTCGGGCTGCGCCAGTCCGCGCGACGCAACAGGTCCCACCACAGCTTGTCATTGTCGAAGGCCGCACACAGCCCGATTGCCAGGTCATAGGCCATACATTTCTCTATCGTTTCGGTATGCAGCGTGATGGCCGAATGCTGGCTCCATGTCGCTGTTCTCTTTCCAAGTCGCGCTACGGCTTCATCCGACGTCTCATAGCGCTCAACAAGATATTGCTGCGAACCGGAGGCGGGAATGCCCACGTACCAAGCCTTGAGCAATGGGTTCCTGTAGCCGGTAGCCGCAAGTTGCGTCTGCACCTGCGACGTATTGGCCTCCGGGCCTCTGGCCGGATAGGCCACTACGGGAACCGATTCGGTTCCCGTACGCACATCCACCAGCCTCAATAGCTTCTCGCCGCCTTCCTGAGCGAGCGCGGTTCCCGCGAGATGCTCGCCGAGATGGTCCGCATGTGGCGGGTCATTCGACTGCGTATGGAAGATGTACGTCTCGGGCAATTTCGGACCGTCAATCTCTCTGCTCCTGTCTCGGCCCGTGAACATCCCCGCGACCAGAGCTTCTCCTGACCCACCGAACCGAAACGTCTCCGGTCCTTTCCCGACCACATGCCCGTCAGAGAACACCCGCTGGAAGAAACCGGGCGCCTTGACCACATCGTCGATTGCCTGTTTCGCCTCGGCGTCCACGCCTTGCCAGCCAATACCCTGAATGTTCGGCAAGGACACCACCGTGTCCTGCGGACAGAAATAGTTGTACACGTGACCGAAGTTGTCCCGAGCGTGATCCGGGTTATCCCACGCCGCACGCTTCGCCACCGCGGTGGCCACCACACGCTCTGGACTCGCCGGGCGCCGGTTCTCGTACATCAGCCTGACGAAATTCGCCAGCGTTTGAACCCTTGCCTCGCGCGACTGGTGCTTGCCAGGCAGACGCAGTTCCATCTGCGTCGGATCGAGGCCATACGGCGAGTTGCACATGATCACGCAGTCGGCTGGACGCAGCGTGGCCTCGCTCACCAGAAAATTCGCCAGCATGGCGATCTCTGTGCCCTGGCTGTGCGCGATGATGTTGATCGTGTCGGGACCCACGTGCTCATGCTGTCGAATCTGGATAATCAGATCCGCCAGCCGCCGCGCTGCGTGCACGTAATAGATGCGATGCGGACTGGGATACATCGGACTCGACGTATCGCCGAACGTTCTCTTGCCCATTGCGGCGGCATCGAATAACGCCCCGTTCGCACCGGGCCCCCACATGTCGACAAGATTTGTCGTCGCATTTGCGAATGGGCCGCCTTCCTTCGCTTGCGCCTCGTCCAGCCAGTTGCCGAGGTTGTCCCGGTTCTTGAACCTGGCCTGCTGTTCCCGGTAATACGTGCTGTAGGGCAGATCCGGATTGCGATTGTGCGCATCAAGCTGAGCCAGATAGCGCTGCTGGTCCTGCTGGTAGGTTGGGTGATCAACGGGCCGATAGCCCCAGTGAAACGGAATCAGCGGGGAACGGCCTTCCTCCGCGATCCGTGTCAAACACGCCGACGCTGACGCCGGCTCGAGCAATGGCACCTTGCTCTCCGGCGTCCAGGTTTCCCACTCGTGCGGAAACAGGTCATCGCGCCCAAGTCGTTTCTTCAAGCCCTCGCAGATATGCCGATCGAGGACGGGGAAAAACTGCCCATCGTCGTTGACACCGTGAATCGCTATCACGATGCAGGGCAGCGGTCGCTTGACCGGCACCTTGCAGATCAGCATGGCGCCGCTGTCCGCTGGCATCGGCATGGCGAATATCGGATCTTTTGAATTGCGCAACGTGCTGCGCTTCGAGTCTGAACTGGACATCTGGATGATCTTCTATACTTCTATGTCGAACCATTCGCAAAGTGCTCGTCCGCATCGCGAACAGGCGACTGCGATAAAGCATTGCCGTTGCAAACAGGCACGCGAGATGAAAGGCGGACGCGTCGGCAACCTCACTCAGGCCGCGGCGCGTGTGAAGCGCATGAGCAGTCCGTCTCGCTCGAATCTGTCGTGACCGGAAAACCGCAGCGTCTCCGCTCGGCAAGATCGAATATGTCGCATTGTGCCGAGTCGCTCAATATGGAACGTCGTGAGCATTCCTTTTTATGACAGAGCAACGAACCTAACTGATTCCCTCGAAAACCGCCAGATGAAAAATCCGATTTCCATTGGCTTTGACAATAGTTCACAGTCTCGAGGTGATGTCGGTGATAACCGACGTGAACGGAGCGATGCGCTGACATGACGTCGTGTGACCATCGATCGCACGACCGCCGTAGCAATCATGGTTGCGGGCAACATGCGGCATCACATCGCGAGTCTCGCAATCGCTCACGAAATGAAGAACGCTGCGACCGCACCATGTTTCTGCAGGCAGTCGCGGTTCTTCGAAAATACCGAGTGGTCCCGCGCGGTGTCCTCGATCGCCGGCCAGACAAACTGGCGAAACAGCAGGTTGTAATGCATCTGCTCCATCGACATAAACTCGCTTCGCACCAGGTAAACACCGGTAACGGACCTGTCAAACATACCTGCACAATCGCGGCTTGAATTCCTCAAGCCCGGCCATTGATCCGCCGCAATTTCCGCGCTGCATTCCAGTCCCACGACCGCACCAGCGGCTCGCCTTCCGAACAGCCCCAATTGCAGTGGCCCCTTGTCTGCGATACTGTGAGCTTCATCGCGCCGCTGCCGCCCCGCCGTACGCAGCGGCAATCGCGCCCGCACCCGCCGCCCAGCCCGTCCGCGCTTGGAGACTGCCCATGGCCGACACCGACAACGACCTCCCCCCGTTTGCGCACGCCATTGCGCCCCAGCAGTTTTCGCTCGATGTGCTGCTCGAGAAATATGCGAAAGGCGATGAACGCACCGCCGACGACGTCTATCGACGCGTCGCACGCGGCGTCGCGATGGCGGAGCCCGAAGCCTTGCGCGCGGAAGTCGAGGCACGCTTCGTCGACAACCTGCGGCATGGCGCGCTCGGCGCCGGCCGCATCATGAGCGCGGCGGGCGCCGATATCGCGGCCACGCTGATCAACTGTTTCGTGCAGCCGGTCGGCGACAGCATCCAGCACGTCGACGACGACGGCCTGCCCGGCATCTACGTCGCGTTGCTGCAAGCGGCTGAGACGATGCGCCGCGGCGGCGGCGTCGGCTACAACTTCTCGGCGATCCGCCCACACGGCGCGCGCGTGCACACGACGAGTTCGTCGGCCTCCGGCCCGTGCAGCTATATCGACGTATTCGACGCTTCGTGCCGCACGGTCGAAAGCGCCGGCTCGCGGCGCGGCGCGCAGATGGCGGTGCTCGACTGCACGCATCCGGATCTGATCGAATTTATCGAAGCGAAGCATTCGAAGGGCCGCTGGAACAACTTCAACGTTTCGGTGGCCGTCACCGACGAATTCATGCAGGCAGTCGAGAACGACTTGCCGTGGCCGCTCGTGCACCGCGCGGAGCCGTCGCCGTCGATGCGCGCGGCGGGCGACCTGCGCCAGCGCGAAGACGGCCTGTGGGTGTACAGCGAACACCGTGCGCGCGACATCTGGAACAGAATCATGCGCTCGACCTACGATGTCGCCGAACCCGGCATCGTGTTCATGTCGCGGATGAACGACGACAACAACCTGCGCGCGGTCGAACGGATCCGCGCCACCAATCCGTGCGGCGAACAGCCGTTGCCGGCATACGGCTGCTGCAATCTCGGGCCGCTCAATCTGACCCGCTTCGTGACCGATCCGTTCGCGCAGATGAAAGGCGGCACGCCGTCGTTCGACTGGGACGCGCTCGCGCGCAGCACGCGCATCCAGGTGCGTTTTCTCGACGACGTGCTCGACGTCACGCTGTGGCCGCTTCCCGAGCAATACGACGAGTCGCGCGCGAAACGGCGCATCGGCGTCGGCTTCACCGGTCTGGGCGACACGCTCGTGATGCTCGGCCTGCGCTACGACTCGGCGCCGGGCCGCGAATTCGCCGCGCAGGTCGCGCGCCTGATGCGCGACGAAGCGTATCGCGCGTCGGTGGAGCTGGCGCGCGAGCGCGGCGCGTTCCCGCTCTTCAACGCGGCGCAATATCTCGAAGCCGGCACCTTCGCGTCGCGCCTGCCCGACGACGTGAAGGACGCGATCCGCAAGCACGGCATCCGCAACAGCCATCTGCTGTCGATCGCGCCAACCGGCACCGTGAGCCTCGCGTTCGCGGACAACGCATCGAACGGCATCGAACCGGCGTTCTCATGGACCTACTCGCGGATGAAAGTGATGGCCGACGGCAGCCGCGCATCGTTTTCGGTCGAAGACCACGCGTACCGTCTGTATCGCGAACTCGGCGGCGACGTCGAACGGCTGCCCGATTACTTCGTCAGCGCACTCGAGATGTCCGCGCGCGATCACCTCGACATGATGGCCGCGGTGCAGCCGTATATCGACACGTCGATTTCGAAAACCGTCAACGTGCCGGCCGATTACCCGTTCGAGGCATTCGAAAGCCTGTACTTCGACGCGTGGAAAGGCGGCCTCAAAGGCCTCGCAACCTACCGCCCGAATGAAACGCTCGGCGCCGTGCTGAGCGTCGACACGCCGCAACCGGCCGATGCGCTCGCCGAAACCGATCTCGACCCGTTGCGGATCGCGATCGATCATCGGCCGAAGGGCGAGATGCCGGCGATCATCGAAAAGGTCGAGTACCTGACGCAGGCCGGCAAGAAGTCGCTCTACCTCGCGGTCTCGTTCATGCAGGTGACCGGCCGCATCGGCGGCGAAGACGTGACGATCGAGCGGCCCATCGAGTTCTTTATCCCGGCCGGGCAGCGCGACGAGTCGCAGCAATGGATCACCGCGACGATGCGTTCGCTGTCGCTCGCCGCGCGCGGCGGCTTCGTCGCGCGCAATCTGCAGGACTTGCGCAAGGTGTCGTGGGACCGCGGCCAGGTGCGCCTCGGCGACGTGCAGCGGCTCGACGGCACACGCTCGCCGCGCTGGCACGATTCGGAGGTCGCGGCGCTCGCGTATGCGTTGCAGCAGATCCTGCACCGCCGAGGTTTTCTCGATGCCGAAGGCAATCAGGTGCCGTCACGCGTGCTTGCGCGCATGCCGCGTTCGCACGCCATGCTGCTGCCTATTTCAGCCAACCTGAACGACGCCTGGCAAAGCACGGCATCGGACGATGCGTCGCAAGACGAACCCGCGTTGCACGCGTCGCCGACGATGCATGGGCGCAAGTGCGGCACATGCGGCGCCAACGCGGTGATCCGCAAGGACGGCTGCGACTTCTGCACCGCGTGCGGCGAGATCGGCGCGTGCGGGTGAAGCGCGGGTAGCCGGCCGGCGGCCCGCGCTTTGTTTGTCGACCCGCTCGTTAAGCCATTCGCTGGCCATTCGTCGAGCGGTTCGTCCTGCCGCCGGTCCAGCACAGGCACCGGCCCTGGCACGCGCCGTCAGCGGCACGCTGCCGCGTCATCGAACCGGCGCTCCACCCTCATCCATCCGGACGCCGCACCGACCGGATCCTTCCCATCCTGTCGCGCTGTTGTCGAAGCGGTACATCGCGGTCTAGCCGTCAGCTTGCGCGGGTACAATACCGCGTCGTCTCCACTCAACGGACAACGGCCCGCCGTGACAGGTGCGGGCCAAGCCTTCTCGTCAAGCGCTCATGTACGATCCGTCGAATTCCGCTGGGGGGAAACTTTCGGCTCTGCACGGCCCGGCAGGCGCCCGGCGCAGTTTCGCGCCGCGGCTGACGCTTGCCATTGCCGCGCTCTGCTGCGCCGCTGTCACAACCGGCGCCGTGCTGTGGGGCGAACGGTATGCGGACCACGAAGTCGAGGCGCGTGAAAGCCTGATCGGTCACGACATGGTCGAGTCGCTCGACCGCATGCTGACCAACGTGCGCACGCAGCGCCGCGACGCACTGCTCGAAATGGTCGGGCAAAACTGCCGGGACATCGCGCTGCCCCTTGCCGAACTGGAAACGTACGTGCAATACGTGCGCGGCATCAATCTCGTCGATCACCATCAGCTCTACTGCTCATCCGCGCTCGGCCCATTGAGCATGCCGCTCGCCTCGTACGTGCCGCGCGGCACGCCCGGCTCGCACGGCGTGATCGTCAACCTGCTGGCCGGAACACCGTTCCAACCCGGCACGCCGGTCATTTCGATGTACGAGCCTTCCGGCGACGGCAAGGGCGTCGAATACACCATCGAAGGCGTCTATGTCACCGACACGCTCGCGCACGGCATTCGTTACGGCGCGCAGCAGGTCATTCTGTCGATGCCGGGCTCCGGCGTGCTGACCGACAAGGGCGACTTCGTCCCGTCGATCAAGACTCCGACCGACGTCGGCACCCGCGTGTATTCGACGCAATGGCCGTTTTCGGTGGCCGTGCTCGCGTCCGCGACGCTCGCAACCGAAATGCACTGGCGCTACGGCCTGCTGTTCGGCGCACTCGCGATCCTCTTCGATCTGCTGATCGTGGCGCTTGCGCTGCTCGCGCTGGCGCCGCATCGGCAGTTGCTGGCCGCCGTCCGGCGCGGCCTGCGGCTTGGGCAACTGCATGTGGTCTATCAGCCGGTGGTCGAGATCGCGACGCGGCAAATCGTCGGCGTCGAAGCGCTGATCCGCTGGACCCATCCGCGCTGGGGCTCGGTCAGCCCATCGGTATTCATGGCGCAGGTCGAACGCAGTCCGCTGATTTCGCGCGTCACCCGTTTCGCGCTGCACTCCGCCGCCGCCGACATCGCGCAGAAAACCACGATCCGGCCGTTGCGCGTCGCCGTGAACATCGCGCCGCTCGACTTGCAGCGCAAGGACTTCGTCGCGGACGTGCTCGCCGTCAACGACACGCTGCCGCCCGGCGTCACGCTGGTGCTCGAACTCACCGAGCGTTTCCTGCTGGAAAAACAGCCGCGCACGCAAGCCATTTTCGATGTGCTGAAGGCACGCGGCGTGCAGTTCGCGATCGACGACTTCGGCACGCAGCACAGCAACCTCGATCTGCTCGGCCGTTTTCCGTTCGACTATGTGAAGATCGACGGCCAGTTCGTGCGCCAGGTCGATCGAGGCGGCGCGGCGCTGATCAGGGCGATCGCCGCGGTCGCGAAACATTACGGCATGGAAATCATCGCGGAAGGCGTCGAGAGCGAGGCCCAGCATGCGGCGTTGCGCGAACTCGGCATTCCGTTCGGTCAGGGCTTTCTTTATCAACGTCCGACCAGCGCGCGCGAGCTCCACGTCGAGCCGGAACCCGGCATGGCCGCGACGCGACCGTAGCCGCATTTTTTCTGGCGGGATTCATCGCTCATCGGCCGGGCGCTGCGCGTCGCCGTCTTGTGCGATGGCGCGTGCAGCGTAGCGCCGCCCGCCTCCCTTCACGCCGGCCCGTTCGCGCGGGCATGGCGTTTGCGAATCCGCGCCCATATGAAGCTCGCCACCTTCAACATCAACGGCATACGCTCGCGCCTGCCCTCGCTGCTGCACTGGCTGGAACGCGAGCAGCCCGATATCGCCTGCCTGCAGGAACTCAAGGCGTCCGACGACGCGTTTCCCGCGGACGCGTTGCGCGAGGCGGGTTATGGCGCCATCTGGCACGGACAGACGGCGTGGAACGGCGTCGCCATTCTGGCCAAAGGCACGACGCCGACCGAAACGCGGCGCGGCCTGCCCGGCGGCGACGCCGATACGCACAGCCGGTATATCGAGGCGGCCGTCGACGGGCTGCTGGTCGGCTGCCTGTATCTGCCCAACGGCAATCCGCAGCCGGGTCCGAAGTTCGACTACAAGCTCGCCTGGTTCGAACGCCTGATCGCTTATGCGCAGACGCTTCATGACAGCGGCCACCCGGTCGTCCTCGCAGGCGACTATAACGTCGTGCCGACCGATTTCGACATCTACAACCCGCGCTCGTGGTTAAAGGATGCGCTGCTGCAGCCGGAAAGCCGCGCATGCTACGCGCGGCTGCTCGAACAGGGATGGACCGATGCGCTGCGCAGCCGCTTTCCCGATCAGAAAGTGTTTACCTTCTGGGATTATTTCCGGCGGCATTGGGACACCAATTCGGGGCTGCGCATCGATCATCTGCTGCTGAGCGAACAGGTGGCGGCCGGATTGCGCAATGCAGGCGTCGACACCTGGGTGCGCGGCGAGCCGCATGCGAGCGACCATGCGCCGACGTGGATCGAACTGGAGTTCGGCAAGCACACCGGACGCACGGGTTCAACGACGGCCGCGACAATTCGCACGGCGGCAAAGAGCGGCGTTGCGAAGAACGTTACGAAGGACGTTACGAAGGGCATCACCAAAGGCGCCACGAAAAGCGCGGCAACGTCCGCGAAAAGCCGCACGAAGCCAGCCGGGCGCAGCACTGCCGCCGCGCATGCCGACCCGGCGCCGTCGACCACGACCGTGCCCCGCGCGCGCAAAACGGCGGCCGTCGAATCGAGCGGCCGCGCGAAACTCGCTAAAGCAAGCCGTAAGACTCGCAAGTAACGGGCGGCCGGCGAGCGCGAAGTCCGCCCGGATATGGTATTCATGCAGCGTGCCCACCCGCCCGACCACGCTACGTCATGACCGCCCGCACGACTCGCAGCCGCCTGCCGGACAGACCGATCCAACGCCATACGCTGCGCACGCACGATGGGCACCGCATCGCCTTCGCTGTCGCGGGTGCCGCGACCGGCATGCCGGTCGTGGTCGTGCATGGCGGACCGGGCGGCGGAACCGACCGCAGCGTGCTCGATGTGTTCGATCTGAACCGCTTTCGGGTCGTCATGATCGATCAGCGCGGCGCGGGCGCTTCGCGTCCCGCGGGCAGCCTGCGGCGCAACCACACCGGATCGCTGATCGACGATATCGAAGCCGTGCGCGCGCAACTCGGCATCGAACGCTGGGGTGTGCTCGGCGGATCGTGGGGCGCGGCGCTCGCGCTGGCTTATGCGGGCAGTCATCCGCAAGCGGTGCTCGGCGTCGTGCTGCGCGCGATGTTCCTCACCACGGCGCGCGAGATCGACGGCCTCTTTCTCGCGTCACGCAAGCGTGCGCCGCGCGAATGGCAGGCGCTCGTGAATGCCGCTCGCTGCACGCATCGTTCGCGGCTCTTCGACGCGTGCGCGAGCGCGCTGCTCGAGTCGCGCAGCAACGCGATGCAACGGGCGGTCGCTCTCGCGTGGTCGCGATACGCCAATGCGGTGCTATCGTCCGCGCATCGTCTGCGCCGTAGCCGCTCGACCCGTCCCAAGCCCGCGACCGTGCGCAAGCAGATTGCGATGTACCAGATCCAGTCGCACTTTCTGCGGCATCGCTGCTGGCTCGGCGAGCCGCGCCTGATGTCGCTTGCCAGACGCGCCGCGCAAGCCGGTGTGCCGATGGCCGCCGCGCACGGCACGCGCGATCCGCTCTGTCCGCCCGGCAACGTCGACCGCCTGGTGCGCGCGGTGCCGCATGCGCGCATCGAGCGGGTCAACGCCGGGCATCTCGGCAGCGAACCGGCCTTGCGTGATGCGGTGAGACGTCTGGTCGATTCGCTCTGGCGCTGACGCGGCAGCCGCGCTTGTGTGCCCTTGCGTGCCCTTGTGCGCGCTTGCGACATCTTCGTGCCCCCATCCTGCGGATGTGAGCGCGCCTGTCGCATCCCCTGCCTGCAACGCGACACCCGTTTCCTCGATGAACCGATGGATCCGGGTTCCTCGTGCGCGCCTTATGAATCGAGGCGAACCGACACCGTTCCATTCGAATAGACCGCCGACGCATGAAACCCGTCGACCGTCACGTTCGAGAACTGCTGCTGGCCGACGCCGCCGCTAATCAGCTGGATCGTGTCGCCGACCTTCGGCGTGAAGCCGCTGGCGAACTTCACATGCAACGCACTGCCCGAAAAGAACAGCTGACCGCCGACCGCCAGTTGCCCGCCGCCCGTTCCATTGACGTCGAGTTCGAGCGTCGCGGCGGGCAGCACCGTGAACTTGCCGCCCACCTTGACCGCCGAACTCGCGCCGATAATGGCCGAACCCGCGCCGACAAACACGTCGCCGCTGCCGAATGCAGTCGTCGAACCGGCTTCGAGCGCGCCGCCTTTGACCTGCGTGCCGCCCGAATAGCTGTTATTGCCGGACAGCTGCAAGGTGCCGGTGCCGTTGAAGGTCAGCTTTCCGCTGCCCGAGATGTCGTTGCTCCAGGTGTCGTTTGCGTTGAATCCGCCTTGCGCCGCATCCATCGATACCACCACGTCGCCGACGAACCCGCCGTATCCGCCGAAAGCGGCGAACATGTCCATGCGGCCATATCCTTCGGCGTCGTCCATCACCGGATAGCCTGACGGAAACTCCGTCGTCTTGATCACGACCCGGCGCTGGTCCGCGCTGAGATACGGAAAGCGCGTTTCGAGCAGGACCTCAGCGCCTTTAGGGACCACCGGCGGCATATCGGTCGCCTCGATTTGCGGAAAGCCGAACGTCATCCAGCTGATGTCGTTGGCTTTGTTGGTCGCAGGGTCGGCAAAGCGGTCCGTGCTCGCCGGCTGCGAATGGGCGAAGGCGAGAAACGTCGCCGGCGTGGTGCCCGTCGCCGCCATCAATGCGGTATGCGCCTGCTGGAATGCTTCGGTTTTCAGCGTCGCGTTGGCCGGATCGCTCAGATTGGCAACCGTTGCCGCGGTCGCAAACATCCGGCCTGCAATCACGTCGAGCGGCGAATGCATGCCCGCCTCGATCCGGTTGAAGCCGAGCTCCATGCCGCGCATCGTCATCTCCTGCGCACGCTCGGGCACACAGTACGCCATCGTCAGCGCATCTCTCATGGCCTCGGCTTCGTGGCCGCTGATATACCCGCCGTCGGTGGTCGGATCCGTACTTTCCGCCGGCACCAGCGTCGGATCGACGGCGACCTGCGCGCTCCAGCGGAATGGCCGCGCATACTTGTAGAAGCGCTTGGCCGGTTCGGTCGATGCGTTATTGCCCATGGCCGACAGCAGATCCACGACATGACCGAAGGTCGCATTCGATGCGCTGCCCACCCCGATGTTGTTGCCCGTGTCGTTGAACAGCACGGTCGTCGCATTGGCGGGAATGGTCGTGATCGTCGTGGTCTGTTGCGCGGCAGTGCGCCATGCATCGGCCAGCGGGCCCATGCCGTCGGTCACGCTAAAGCCTTTACCGCGGCGGTCGTCGAAATAGGCGGCATCGGCCTGCGCCTGCGTGCGATGAGTCGTCGTGTCGACCACGAACTGGATGTTTTCGTTCAGCACCGCGGTATTCAGTATCGTGCCGCCCGGCGTGCCGTCGTTCGGCAAGCCGGTCCATGAGGACGGCACGATGGCCGGAAACGACCCGACCGCGGGCGCCGACACGCCTGCGTCGACAATCTCGGTGAGCGGCTTCCACAGATTGAGGTACTTCGAGACGAGACGCACACCCGCATTCGTATCCAGCGTGGCGAAGCGAGCGTCGCCGCGTTGGTTCGTCGCGATGTTGTCGACGAATGCCGGTACATTGGGAACCGGTGCGCTGTCGGTGAAGTTTTTATCTGCCGGCGGCGCAGGCGGCATGGATGCAATGACGGCCATGCTGCCATTGCCACCGTTGCCGTCGCATGCGGCAAGTGAAAGCACGCTCGACATCAGCGCTACCCATAGCGTCGGACGTGTCTTGTAAGAACGCATATGCGTGAGACTCCGGGTTTGTTAGCTGAATTAAAGAAACCCGGAGTCTAGGTATGCCGCGTGACCAGCGCGTTACTAATTTGTGGCGTCGATTAATACTCACGACCCTGAATGAAACGGTAAGCAAGGCTTCCTGATTGGCTAATAAACGGCACCGCCGACGCTGGCGCACAGCCCCACGGGCGACGTTTTCTCGCCATTTTTATTTTTCAGGCATGAAGCGAGCGCGTCGCATAAAAAAGACCGCAAGGCGCCATGAAAAACACCCCAAAGGTTGGATCGGTGTCCAACTTTCGGGGTGCAGTTCAGCCAGGCCTACGGTCTTTATCAGCAATGTCCAGAATGGACCGGCGAATCGACTTACGGACGTGCGTACGCCGAACCCAGCCAATCGTTACCGGTATGCGCGTTCGATGCACCGGATTGCGACGTGCCGTTCGTCGCCGGGCCATAAGCAGTCGTCTGGGCAGCCGCTTGCGCGGTCGCATTCTGCGCATTCGCACGCTGCTCGGCGTGCTGGATGCCGTCCGGATAATGGGCATCGCCTGCGTCATACAGGCTTTGAGTTTGTTCCGCCTTTTGCACCTGCGCCAACTCCGCGCGCACCTGATCGCGCGTCACCGACGATTGAGCGAAAGACACCACAGGGGTAGCGAGCACCGCAGCGAGTGCAACAGCCTTGATAAGCGATTTCATGAAGACACCTCCCGAATCTGTTGATCTGTCACACACAGGCTTGTCTGTGACCGTTGAAGAGAGTCTAGTGGTTGAGGCGTCCAGGGTAAACCCTGATATTGAGAAAGGACCTTTGTGTATTTCGAACCTAATTGTTTCCATTCCAGACGTACTCGTGAGCTTAGCGGGTCGCAAGCACCGGAGGGTTCGATAGATATGAACGTTCCTTATGCCGGCGGAGAAACCCTTCGTTCAAACGCAACGTGTTCGCAGGTTTCAAACCTGCAATCGGGTGCACCGGTTACGGTATGCTGACGCCTTTTTGCCCCGAGAGCCGTCACGATGTCCGACGAATTCGAAGTCCACGGCCCGCACGATCACGCGGTCGAACATGCGGGCGCGCATACCGCGGAGCCCAGCGCGTCACGTATTGCGGTGATGACCGCGATCCTCGCCAGCATCGGCGCCATCGCGTCGTACCAGAGCGGCGCGAACGAAAACCTCGCGCTTTTCTACAAGAACGAAGCCGCGATCCAGAAGACCGAAGCGTCGGATCAATGGGCGTACTACCAGGCCAAAGGCGAAAAGCAGAACCTCGCCGAACTCGGCGCCGCATTGAGCGATCCTTCGTCGGCCGCGCACGCGAAATTCGTCGCCGACGAAAAACGCTACAACGACCAGAAGGAGCCGATTCGCGCGAAGGCGGAAGCACTTGAAAGCGAAACGAAAAAATATAACGACCTCAGCGAGTCGCTGCAGCATCAGCATCACCGGTGGGCACAAGCGACGACGTTGATCCAGATTTCCATCGCGCTCGCCGCCATTACGCTGCTCACCAGAAAGAAATGGCTGCAGACCATGACAGCGGGCGTCGCGCTCGTCGGCCTCGGGTTTTTCGTGGCGGCCTGGTTCGCCGTGTAAGCGCGAGCGACGCGCTTACACGCGTTCCCGCTTCGTTCTCACTTCGTTCCCGCTTCTTTCCCGCTACTTGCCCGGCGTGTCCTGCAGACGATGCGTCGTTTGCGGCGCCGCGGCCGCGGCCGACGCCGCTTCGGATACACCGCGCGGCCCTTCGGGCACATCGGCCGGACGCGTCGGGCCGCCCGCCGCGGACGGATACATCGCCATCAAGGTGCGCAGCACGCCGTTCGTCCAGCCGAAGCCGTCCTGCAACGGATATTCGCCGCCGCCCGCCGCGCTCGCGCCCGCCTTCGCGTCGATGTCGTATTTTTCGACCAGCTTGCCGGTGCGCTGGTAGTACGCGACATTCGTTTGAATCCAGCGCGTCGCGATCTCGCCGGCGAGCGCCGACTGGCCATAACGCCGCAAGCCGGCTACCGCGAGATATTGCAACGGCGCCCAGCCGTTCGGCTCGTCCCATTGCTGACCGGTACGCTCGGTGGTCGTCGCGAGTCCGCCGGCGCGCAATAGCTGCGCACGCACCGTCGCGGCGACCGCCGCGGCCTGCGCCTTATCTGCAATGCCGAAGTAAAGCGGATAGACGGTTGCCGCGCTCAGCCGATGTGTCAGGCGCCGCGCAACGAAATCGTAATCGCCGAACGCGTGCATCTGCGGATCCCACAGCACCTGGCGAATCGCAGCGGTCCGCGCGGACGCGCGCTGCTCGAACTGCGCGGCCTCAGCCGCATTGCCTTGCAGACGATACGCATGCGCGATCGTGCGTTCGAGATCGGCGAGCAGGCTGTTCAGATCGACGGGAATCAGCGACGTCACGTCGATTGTGCCGAGCGTCTTGCCGTCGGCAAACCAGCGCGAGCTGAAATCCCAACCGGTCTCGCCGCCCGCGCGCAGATTGCGCCACAGGTCGGCCGCGTTGCGTTGCGGCGTCTGCGACGCGGTCGCGACGTCCTCGCGATACGATTCGTCGCGCGGCGTATCGCGCTCGTCCCAGTAGCGATTGAGCAGCGTGCCGTCCGGCAGCCGCACGAGATGCCGGTAAGCGTTGCCGCGTGCGATATGGTTCTCGCCGTCCATCCAGTAACGGTATTCGCTCAGCAGTTCGGGCAGGTAGCGCAGATAGACGCGCTCGCCTTCGCGCTCGGCGGCTAGCCGCACCATCTGCGCAAAAAACGGCGGCTGCGAACGGCTCAGGTAATAAGTGCGGTTGCCGTTCGGGATATGCCCGTAACGGTCGATCAGCGTCGAGAAATTATTGAGCTCGTCGTCCAGCAGATCTTCACGGCCGCTTTGCTCGAGGCCGAGCATGATAAAAAACGAATCCCAGTAGTAGATCTCGTCGAAGCGATCGCCGGGCACGATATACGCGTACGGCAGCGGCAACAGCGACGACCACTGGCTCGCGCTCTGGTCCGGGTCGCGCTTGAGCACGTCCCACAGCGTATCGATATGCGCGGTCACGCTCTGGTTCGGATCGGATACATAGCGCTTCGTTTCGCGCGCCGGCAGCGTGAAGTGCGCGGCGACGAACGCCTTCAGATCGAATCCGGCACGCGATTTCTGTTGCGTGTACTCGTCGACGATGCGCGACGGCGCGTCGTTCGGAATCATGTCCGCGAAGGTTTTGCTATCCGGATACAGATGCGCGAGTTCGACGTCGCGATAGAGCGCGCCGTAAAGCTCCGATGGCGGCACCGGCACCACGGGTGACGGGCCGCTGCGACCCGCTGCGCCCTTGGCCGTGTCCGCCGCGCCGGTCGCGCTCGACGCGCCTCGCGTATTCGCAGACCCATCGGTATTCGCGGCGGCCTGCGCTTTGCCTTCGGCGGCAGACTGTACCGGCGTCCCGCCGTTGGGCACCGCGCTTTGCGCGGCCGAAGCGATCGGTATCAGCGCAGCCGAGCCGAAAGCGAACAGCAGCAGATACATCGAAGTGGCGGCGGCACGTGTGCGGCGAGACAGGGCTTGCAGCATGGATCGAGGTCCTCGGAGTCGTGGTCATGGCTGATGAAAGACGTCGGTCAGCAAGCAATGTTCCCCAACTCGCGCATTTCCCGCCATGCGGCCGAAGCTGTCACGGACCCAACCGGCATCGCATTGCATCGCGTCACCGCACGCGCCACCGATGCCCGCCGCAGCGCGCGCACACCGGAATTTCCTTCCTTTGCCGCGTGTTCTAGCTAGTGCAAAGCGTCACCACCGGGCCGGGCCCAACCGGTCATCACTCGCAAAACGCGTCCAATCTCATGGCGAACATCCTTCCCAACATCAAGCATGTCGTTGTCGTGATGCTCGAGAATCGCTCGTTCGACACGATACTCGGCTGGCTTTATCCGGACGGCACGGCACCGGGTGTCATGCTGCCGGCAGGCAGTTCACCGCACTTCGACGGCGTGCATGCCGACATGTCGAATCCGTCGAAGTCGGGCGAGCGCATTCATGTCACGCGCGAAGTAAGCAGCTTCACGATGCCGTCGCCCGCGCCGCAAGACAGATTCGCCAACGTCAATGTGCAGCTCGGCCTCACGGACGGCGGCAGCGCACCGTCGATGCAGGGTTTCGTGCTCAACTATCAGGCCGTGTCGGACGCGGATCCCTCACAGGTCATGCAGTGTCACAGCCCCGCGCAATTGCCGGTGCTCTCGACGCTGGCGCGCGCCTATGCGGTCTGCGATGCATGGTTCTCTTCGGTGCCGACCGATACGCTGCCCAATCGTGCGTTTGCACTGGCCGGCACATCGAATGCACGCGTGAACGACGGCATGTTCGACCCGTTTCAATGGACCATGCCGACGATTTTCAACGTGCTTTCGTCGATCGACGCGAGCTGGAACGTCTATATCGACTCGCAGCGGTTGCCCTCGGTCACGCGCACGACGCTGCCGAGGCTGTGGGATCCGTTGCTGTCGCATCACTTCAAACGGCTGCCCGAATTCAGCGCCGATTGCGCGAACGGCACGTTGCCGCAGTATTCGTTTATCGAGCCGAATTTCTTTTCCGGGGCGACCGACCAGCATCCGCCGCACGATATGCGCGCCGGCGAGAAGCTGCTTTATGACGTGTGGACCGCGGTCAGCACATCGCCCGCCTGGAACGAGACATTGATGATCGTGCTCTACGACGAGCACGGCGGCTGTTTCGACCATGTGCCGCCGCCGTCGGGCGCGCTCGCGCCCGATGCGCGCAGCGCGCAAGGCGACCCCGACACCGGCTTCACCTTCGATCGCTTCGGCATACGTGTGCCGGCCGTGGTCATCTCGCCGTATATCGCAGCGGGCACGGTATTCCGCTCACCGACCGACACACCATACGACCACACGTCGATACTGTCCACGCTGCGCGACTGGCTGGACATTCCCGCGCACAAGATGCTGCCGAGCGCACGCATCGCGCAGGCGCCGACGCTCGAACACGTACTCACGCTGAAGACGCCGCGCGACGACCTCCCGCAGATCGCTGCGCCCGCAACGAATTTCGCGCCCCCGCCGCCCGATCATCCGCTGCACGATCTGCAAAAGCTCTTTGTCTCAGCGCTCGAGCATCGCTTCGGGCTCAATCGCGCGGCCGCCGCGCCCGCGCCATCCTCACCCGATGCAGCCTCCGCTTCCCCACCGATGACGACGCTGCAGCACGCGCTCGATTTCTTCACGAAGCACCTGCCGCATCTCGAACCCTAGGCGCAGGCCGCGCGCAGGCGAACCTTACCGGCACCAGTCGAGACCGCTTTCGGTTGCGCCTTGCGGGTTGTATTCGCCCGCGACCCAGCCGTCGTAACCGAGGCGGTCGAGCGTGCGGAACAGGAACGGAAAATTGATCTCGCCGGTGCCCGGTTGATGCCGGCCCGGATTGTCCGCCACCTGAATGTGCCCGATACGCGGCAACAGCCGCTCGATGGTCGCCGCGAGTTCGCCCTCGCTGCGCTGCATATGGTAGATGTCGTATTGCAGCCAGAGGTTGTGCTTGCCTGCATCGTCGAGCGCGCGAATCGTGACGGCCGACGTGTTCAGCATGAAGCCTGGAATGTCGTAGCGGTTGCAGGCTTCGACCATCAAACGGATGCCGGCCTGCGCCGTTTCATCGGCCGCATAGCGCAGATTGCCGGTCAGCGTGCGCCATACGAGGTCCGGATCTTCATCGGCCGGCGCGATGCCTGCGAGGCAGTTGAGGCGCTCGACGCCGAGCGTGCGCGCATAGTCGATCGCCTTTGCGACACCCGCACGAAATTCATCGACGCGACCCGGCAGGCATGCGAGCCCGCGTTCACCCGCGTTCCAGTCGCCGGCCGGCAGGTTGTGCAACAGCGGCGTCAGCTGGTGTTCGTCGATGCGGCTTTTGATTTCCGCTACATCGAACGCATACGGAAACTGGAATTCAACGGCGTGAAAGCCCGCTTGCGCGGCAGCCGCGAAACGATCGAGAAACGGAACTTCGGGGAACATCATCGTCAGATTGGCGGCAAAGCGAGGCATGGCTCTTCCCTGGTTCAGAACGAAAAAGAAGGACGGTGGAAACGATGCAGCCGCCATGATATGACAAGGCGTTGTCGGCGCAGATGACAGATCGGATCAGGTATCGTCCGTGCAGGTAATGCACCAGGTAACGCACCAGGCAATGCACGCCGTGCAAAACACGCATGCTGCGCACACACCGCTTACGGCTCCCGCGGCCGCGCCGCAGCCGCCGCGAATCAGTCGGCGAGCCTGAAGGTCAGGAACAGCGTGGTACGGCGATAACCGGCGCGCTGATACACCGGAAAGCCTGCTTGAGTCGCGTGCAAGATCGTGCGCGTCAGCCCGGTTGCATCGTACGCGGCCTGCAACACGTGGCGCACCGTCGCGAGGCCGTACCCTTTGCGCTGCGCATGCGGGCGGGTCGCGACGAGCGCCAGATAGATCTGCCCTTCATTGACGATCGCCGCCGCGGTCGATACGGGTTGCCCCGCTTCATAACCGATAAAGGCGAGCGCGGTCGACTTCCAGAACGTCGACCCGCGCAGCGCTTCCTGCCCCGCTTCGGGCGGAAAACCATAGCCTTCCGCATTGATTTCGCCATATACGCGCAACGCGGCGTCGTCGCTCACGCGTACGAATTCGAGCGGCGTCGCCGCTTGCGGCCGACCAACCGGAATCTCGCCGGCCATGCCGAATATGTCGACCGCGTATGCGAGGCCTGCATCCTTCGCAAGCGCATCGATACGGCTGCGCACGCCCGGGCTCAGAAAATCTTCGCTCACGTAGACGAGCCCCGGATGCCGTTTCGCGCGCATATAGGCGGCGGCATCCTGCAAGCGCGCGGCGAGCGCGTCCGCGCTGCCCATCCGCTCCGGAATAAACAGCGCGTTCCAGAACGGAAACGCGCTGTCGGCCCAGCAAACCGACAGACCCGGGCGATCGACCAGGTCGGCAACCGGCCGGTCGCCGGACAACACCTTCCACATCGACACGTACTGAAAATTCGATTCGACAGCTTCTGGAATGACCATTCGGTGGCCTCTCGAGGATCCGCTCACGCGCGGACAAAACCGGGTTGCGCAGCCGCCGCGTTGCGCCGTGCGCAACAGACAGCGCGTGCGCGTCAGGCGTGCGTCGGGCGGCAACATCGGGCGCTGGCTTACTTAGTAGAACATTCTGTTTGCCCGCTTATTCCATGACTTCGATCGCTCGCTCGACGTTCGCTTAACGGATAACCGGACACGACGGACGGTGACCCTTATAGATAAAGCAGGAATGCAATGAATGGCGCGGTGAAATAGCCTTGTTGCGGATACGGTCTTGCCCCCGGGGGCAGCTTCTGTCACCAGACAAATCCTGCACGCAAGCCGCGCGATGCGATGCACGACGCGAAGCGATAATCTGCAACGCGAAACAAAACCCCGCGCAAAGCGGCCGGGTTCGGCCAAATGAATCGATTGATGCCCAAGCGGCCTTTTCCCGTTATAGACTCGCCGGGGCAATCGCTTCGCATCGACGGCTGCCGCAGCGGCGCGCTGCCGGCATTCATCCGCTTTGGCCCATTCACAATCAGGAATACCGCTGTGGAACTTCACGTCTGGATCACCTACGCGCTCACCTGTTGCGCCATCGCGCTGTCGCCGGGGCCCGGCGCGGTGCTTGCCATGAGTCACGGCCTGTCGTACGGCGGCCGGAAAACCGGCGCGACAATCGTCGGGCAGGAAATCGGCCTCGCATTCGTGCTGATCGTGGCCGGCGCCGGTGTCGGCTCGCTGCTGATGGCTTCGCTGTGGGCGTTCAGCGCGGTCAAGATCGGCGGCGCCGCGTATCTGATCTATCTGGGTATCGCGCAATGGCGCTCCAGGAAAGCGCCGTCCGAAACCGGCGCGCTTGCCGCGCCGAACGCGTCGTGGCGCAAGCGCTGCGCGACCGGTGTGCTGACCAATGCGACTAACCCGAAGGCGATCGTGCTGTTCGTCGCGGTGCTGCCGCAGTTTATTGCGGCCCATGCGCCACTCGTGCCGCAACTGGCGGTGATGGCCATCACGATGAGCGTCGTCGATACGACCATCATGTATGGCTACGCATACGGCGCGAGTGCGTTTCGCCGCCTGCTGCACAGCGAACGCGCGGTCCGCGTGCAGAATCGTTTCTTCGGCGGTTTGTTGATGGGACTGGGCGCCGCGCTCTTTTTCGTGCGTCGCAGCCCGACCGCCTGAGCGAAGTGCTCAGCGCCGCTCGGTAATCGGCCCGTCGACGTCGATCCGCCCGACCGCGCCAGCCGGCCCTTCGACAGTCAGCGGGCCGCGCACTTCAAGGTCGCCGTGCACGACGAGCGGGCCGCGTACCGTAAGCGGCCCGTAAAAGTTGTTGTCGCCTGCGCGCCGGTCGGCATCGTCCGGTTGCAACTGGGCGACATGCTGCGCGGTCAGCGGACCGTGAACATCCAGATTTCCTCCGACGGTAAGCGGCCCTTCAACCGTCACCGGCCCGCGCACGACCGCCGAACCGATGATGCTGAGCGGCCCGGTCGTGACCGGCTCCGCTCCGGCCGGAACGCACATGGCGATTGAAATGAATCCGCAAGCGGCCGCGCACAGCCACGAACTGGCGCGCGCGGGCTGCGCCGCGCTACGAGCGATTGAGCCGATCACGGTGCCTCCCATTGCAACTCGGTTGTGCGACGCTGGGCCATGCGGCGCCCGGCCGGCGTCTGTTGTCTTTCTGTCAGTTCAGTCTAGTTGCGTGAAAGATGAATGACAAACCGTGTTGCATGCGCAAGCGCACGGGTGCGAACAGCCACGACTCAGCGCAATCATTGTGACGATTGAACGCGCCCCGTTGCCCCCGCCGCCGATAGACCTACCAGGTCGCGACCAGCGAATCGACGCCACGCAGATTGCCGCGCTGATTCCAGGCAAGCCTGTCGAGTTCGGGCAGTTCCAGGTCGGACAAGCGCTCCGATAGCACGCTCAATGCCGATTCGAGTTCGATCAGCGAGAGCCGGTCACCGGTTCTTCGACCGTCAACAACAGCGAAACGAGATCGTTGCCTGGACGCGCGCGGCGTGCGTCGACTACGCGGTTGAAGTAGCGCTCCATTTCTTCGTAGGCCGCGCTCGCGTATTCGATGCCTTCGGCATTCATCGGTGCAGGATCGAGCGCCCTGACGATGACCGCGTCTTTGCTTCCCGCGCTGTCCGCCACACCAACCGCTGCGTCAGATCGGCGTCAACACCGCATTGCCTGCGAAATGACGCGTCCCATTGTCGATGAAGTTCCGCACCGATGCCGCGATCGCCTCGGGCGACGTGCCGGCCACATGCGGCGTCAGCACGACGTTCTGTAAATGCAGCAGCGCCTGCGGCGGCTGCGGTTCACCCTCATACACATCGAGTCCCGCGCCCGCGAGCGTTCCGCTCGCAAGCGCGTGCGCGAGCGCCGCCGTATCGACGACACTGCCGCGCGACACATTGACGAGAAACCCGCGCGGCCCGAGCGCGTCGAGCACCGCGCGCCCCACCATATGATGCGTGGCCGGGCCGCCGGGTGTCGCAATGACCAGGTAGTCGCTCCAGCGCGCAAGTTCGACAACGTTGTCGAAATAGCGAAACGCGGTGTCGGCGCGCGGCGTGCGATTGTGATACGCGGTTTCCATCTCGAAGCCCGCGGCGCGGCGCGCAACCTTCAGGCCGATATTGCCGAGCCCGACGATGCCAAGCCGCTTGCCGGACACGGTCGGGCGCATCGGCAGTTGATCGCGCCACACGCCTGCGCGCGTGGCGCGGTCGCGCTGCGCAATATCGCGCACGGCCGCAAGCAGCAATGCAAACGCGTGATCGGCCACACAATCGTCGTTGGTGCCCGTGCCGTTGCACAACACGATGCCGCGTGCGCGCGCGTGATCGATCGCAATGTTCTCGTAGCCCGCGCCCAGCGCGCTGACCAGTTCCACGTTCGGCAGCCGGTCGATTTCCGCGGCCGTGAGGCCGGTCGTGCCATTGGTCAGCACCGCGCGTATCGCGGCGCCGTGCGCATCGATTGCCGCGCCGCGCTCGGCCGGCGTGGGCGCATACACGATGTCGAAATGAGCGGCGACTTGCGAATAGCTGTCGTCGTCCTTGAGCGGAATCAGCACTAGCAGCGTAGGTTTTGACATGACCGTGAACAGATTCGAAGCGGTGTTGATAAAGACAACGGAAATGGCGCACTGGACACCTGAAACACGCGAAGTGTAACAGCGCATCATGCGGCGCCGTACCGTGCAGCCACACCACATACGTCCTGTGTGTTTGCGGTCAAAACAGATTTCAACAGCTTCGCCCGTAACAATCTGTTGTCAATCGAATCTCACAAAATCACCGCAATCGGGATATCGCCACGCGGCCGGTTTGTCCAAACTTGCGCTGAAGCCATCGGGCACATGCATTGCAACCGTCGTTTCCCGATTGTGCGTATTCATCCATCGAGGTTTTTCCATGGCTGATCTTCTCTCCCACGCCGGCCGTTCGCGTCGACGTCTGCGCGAACTGCTCGAGCGCAGCCGGCCGCTGCTCGCGCCCGGCAGTCACGACGCGCTGTCGGCACGCCTCGTCGAGCAGGCCGGCTTCGACGCGGTTTACATGGGCGGTTTCGCGACGACCGCGTCGCTGCTCGGCAGGCCCGACATCGGTCTGCTCGGCGAATCCGAAATGATCGACAACGCACGCCGCATCGTGCAGACGGTCGGTCTGCCGGTCATTGCCGATGCGGACACCGGTTACGGCAATCCGCTCAACGTGATCCGCACCGTACGCGACTATGAACAGGCGGGTGTCGCCGCGATTCATCTCGAAGACCAGGTGAGCCCGAAACGCTGCGGCCATATGCAGGGCAAAAGCGTCATTCCGGTCGACGAGATGCTGGCGAAATTGCACGCAGCCGTCGACGCGCGTACCGATCCCGACTTCGTGCTGATCGCACGCACCGACGCACTTGCGGTCGAAGGCGTCGATGCCGCGATCGAGCGCGCAAGACGTTACGCGGAAGCAGGTGCCGATGTGCTGTGGATCGAAGCGCCGGACACCGAGCAGGAACTGGAAAAGATCGCGGCCGAGCTCGAGGGTCATACGCTGCTGCTGAATTGGCTCGAAGGCGGCCGCACGCCTGCAATCGACATCGATCGCATTCGCAAGATGAAATTCGCGCTGGTGCTGTTCCCGATCGGTTCGGTGCTCGCGATGGCGTCCGGGCTGCGTGAACACCTTGCGTATATGAAAACGCATGGCACGCCGGCCGGACGCCTCGACAAGCTGCCGAGCTTCGACGACTTCACCGATACGGTGGGCTTGCGCGAAATCGGCGCATTGGAGCAACGCTACCGTTAGCGCATGGGCACGCGCGATGCTGCTTCGATCGGCAACAGTCGAACCAGGGGAGCGCGATGAACATGCCGATACACAGCACCGGCCTGACGGCGATCGTCACTGCAATCGGTGGCGTGCTGGTTGTCGTTTCAACCGGCAGTTACGCGCAACTGCCGTCGCCGAGCGGGCCGCATGCGCCTGAGAATCGAAGCGCGTCGGCGGCCGAACAGTCCGGTCAGGCCGATACCACCGTGCATGAATCGTATGCGCCGCAGGCCCAGGATGCGAAGGGCGCGAAGAAAGGCCCGACCGCCGGTCAGAAAAGCAAACCCGAAGGCGCGGGTGGTTTCGACAACGGTTTGTATGGAACCGGCGCGGGCAGCAACAAATAGATCGGCGTCGAGTCACCTTGGGCACGTGGCGCACATCGGGACCTCGGCACGCTCGTCGCGCACCGGCAATGTGCAGTGCAACGCAAGCTATTGAACGCCGACCACATCGCGCGACGTACGAGGTATGCACTCGCGTCAGCGTGCGCGCCGTTTCGCACGCATCTGGCCGCGCGAGCTGGGCGCACCGGAACCGCGCATGTCCATTTCGACCCGCCGCCCTGATTCAGGGCACGGCCGTTCGCAGCCGCGCCTGCCCTCCCGGTGTGACGCGCGCCAAGCGCGCCTTTCACGTTCCTGTCTTCATCCGTCGTGGCACGAACCCCACGTCATAATTTTTTTTGACCTGCTTGCCCGGTTATTTTGAGCCGTGCATTGTGCATTGTGCATCGCGTCATCCCAGATACCGGGGACGCCGTTGCTGCTGCCGCTTGCGCATGTGCGCGTGCGGAATCGATGAACTCGCCCGATGCCGATCACGATGCCGACCCCTGCTCTCTCTTCCACTTCGCCGGCTGCCGCGCGCGATGGCGCCGCACCGCCCGCGCGTCTGCACGTCGCGGATCTGACCCACACCTTCGAAGCCGAAGACGGCGCGCCGGTGCCGATCTTCGCCGGCCTCGACTTCAGCGTCGGCAGCGGCGAGATCGTTTCGATTGTCGGCCGCAGCGGCGCCGGCAAGAGCACGCTGTTCAATCTGATCTCGGGGCTGCTGCCGCCTCAGTCGGGCCGCATCGCGGTCGGCGCGCGCGCCGACGGCACGCCCGGGCGCATTGCGTACATGCTGCAGAAGGACCTGCTGCTGCCGTGGCGTTCGGTGCTGCAAAACGCGGTGCTCGGCATCGAGCTGTTTCGCAAGGTCACGCGCAACGACCTCGAGCGCGCGCGCCATATGCTCGCGCGCTACGGCCTCGGCACAGTCGCCGACGCGTATCCGCACGCGTTATCGGGGGGCATGCGCCAGCGCGTCGCGTTGACGCGCACGCTGCTGGTCGAACCGACGCTCGTGCTGCTCGACGAACCGTTCTCGGCACTCGACTATGAAACCCGCCTCGCGCTCGAAGACGACGTGATGGCGCTGCGCGAGACGAACGGCACGAGCGTCGTGCTCGTCACGCACGACATCGAGGAAGCGATTGCGATGAGCGACCGCGTGATCATTCTCGGCGGCCGACCGGCGCGCATCGAACAGGCGCTCGATATCGAGTTGACTGTCGAGGGTGCGCGCAGCGCGATCAGCGCACGCGAAGCGCCGGAGTTTCGCAAATGGCACGCGCGCATCTGGGGTGCGCTGCGTGGGCAGACCGGGCAACCAGGCAGTCAATTCGGAGGACTAGCGGCATGAGCGAAGCGATTCTTTCCAACCCGCCCGCGCGGGCGCGCGTGAAGCGCCGTCCGTCGCGCGATTTCACCAGCACCGCGGCAGTCGCCGCGATCATGATCGCGCTCGTCGCGCTGTGGCAACTGGCCGCCGCGCGCGGCTGGATCAACGGGCGGCTGTTCGGCTCGCCGGCCGGCATCTACCAGACCGCGCAAATCGGCCTCGCGCAAGGCACGCTGATTCCCGACACGCTGACCACGTTGTACGAAACCGTCGTCGGCCTTGTGGTCGGCAGCGGCCTCGGCATCGCACTGGGCTTGCTGCTGTGGTTCGTGCCGCGCGTGTCCGGCGTCGCCGAAGGCTTTTCGGTGCTGCTCAACAGCATTCCGAAGATCGCGCTCGGGCCGCTGATCATTATCTGGTTCGGTTCGGACATGACGTCGAAAGTGTGGCTGGCCGGCATCTCGACGTTTGCGGTCGCGATGATTTCGTCGTGCGCGGCCGCGCGCGAAGTGGACCGCGACCTGCTGAACCTGTTCCGCTCGTTCAACGCGCGGCCGTCGATGATCTTCCGCAAGCTGATCGTGCCCAGCGCGCTGCCGTGGATTTTCTCGACGCTGCGCGTCAACATCGGCTTCGCGCTGATCGGCGCGGTGGTCGGCGAATACATCGCATCGCAAGCGGGACTCGGCCATGCGGTGTTCGTCGCCGGTTCGCTGTTCGACCTCAATAGTGTCTGGCTCGGCATCGTCGTGCTGACGCTGATGGCTACCTTGCTCACCTGGATCGTTCAATTCGCTGAAAAGAGGATCGTCACATGGAAAACAAAACGATGAAGCGGCTCGCCAGCTTCACCATCGCACTACTCGCTACGGGACTTGGACTGCAGGCGGCACATGCCGCGCCGCCGGACAAGGTGGTCGTGTATCAGGCGTTTCAGTCGATTCAATACCTGCCGCTGTATGTGGGCATCGATAAAGGCATTTTTGCGAAGCATGGCCTCGATGTGCAAAAGGTGACGGCCGCCAACGGCGCGGCGGGCGTCGCGGCGGTGATCGGCGGCCATGCGGATTTTTCGCTGCAGGACCCGATGACCGCCATCCTCGCGAACCTGAAAGGCGCGACGCTCGTGAATGTCGCGAACGTGGTCGCAGGCGTGCCGGTCTGGGTGATCGCGCCGGGCGATTCGCCGCTGAAAAGCGCGGGCGACCTCGCCGGCAAGAACGTCGCGACGGCGCTGCCGCCGACCACCAGCACGTACCTGCTGCAACGTCTGATCAAGCAGCAGAACATCGGCGACGTGAAGCTCAATACCGTGCAGATCGGCACCGAACTGTCGCCGGTCAGCGCCGGCCGGTCCGACGCCGCTGCCCTGTACGAACCGCAGGCCGACGAAGGGCTCGCGTCCGGTTACAAGATTCTTTACGCATTCCCGAAGGCTTATCCGGGCGGTTACGCGTTCTCGACGATCGACACGCTCACGTCGACCGTCAAGGAGAAACCGCAGATGGTCGCGGCGTTCGTCAAGGCCGTCGGCGAAGCGGAAGCGTTGATCCAGTCGTCGCCTGAAACCGCCAGGGCCGTCGCCGAAGCCGAGTTCCCGACGCTTCCCAAAGCGGTGGTCGATAATGCTGTGACACGCCTGATCGCGCAGAAAATCTACGCGCCGACACCGGAGATTTCCGAACAGGCGTTCCGCAACGCGCTCGACTTGCAGGAATATATCGGCAATATCAAGCCCGGCACGGTCACATACGCAAGCGCAGTCGACAATTCGTTTGCGAAGGCGGCCGCCGGCAAGTAGGCGCGCAAGATCGGCCGTGCGGCCGCGTGCGGGGCCGGTCTGCGCTCGCCGATCGACCGCCGCGCCGCGCGTGCCTATCCATTCACTCCGTAGACCGACCGCTTATGAATCTCGACAACCAGCCTTGGGTCACGACGCTGATCGCCAGCCGCGGCGATGCGCAAGCAAGCGCATCGCGGCTCGATCTCGCACGTGCACGCGCCGACGAGCGCGAACCGCAGTTGAAGGCCTTCACTTTCCGGCCCGATCATTACGACGGCATCGGCGGCGCCGCGGCCAAACCGCTCGCCGGCTTGCCGATCGCGGTGAAAGATCTGATCGCGACTGCCGACATGCCGACCACATACGGCTCGCCGGTCTACGCGGGCTATATGCCGGCGGAAGACGCGGCGATCGTCGCGCGGATTCGCGCATACGGCGGCATTGTGTTCGGCAAGACCGTGACGACCGAATTCGCATGGCGCCAGCCGGGCCCGACCGTCAACCCGTGGAACGCGCGGCATACGCCGGGCGGTTCGTCGAGCGGTTCGGCCGCCGCGGTCGCCGCAGGCATCGTGCCGCTTGCGGTCGGCACGCAGACGCTCGGCTCGGTGATCCGCCCGGCCGCGTACTGCGGTGTGGTCGGCTACAAGCCGACGCACGGCCGCGTGCCGACCGCGGGCGCGCATCCGCTGTCGCAATCGCTCGACCATATCGGGTTCTTTGCCAACCGTGTCGATGATGTGGCGCTCGCCCATGCGCTTTTCGTCGAAGAAAAACCGGACGCGCTCGCATCGATCGATGCGTGGCGCGCGTATTTCACGCCGCGCCGCCCGGAATCGATCGGCGTAATCCGCACGTCGATGTGGTCGCGCGCCGACGACGAGCAGAGAGCGAACTTCGACGCATCGATCAAACACCTGCAAGAGACAGGCGCGCAGGTGTTCGAGCTCGATCTGCAAGTGGACCTGCCGGTGATAGTCGATGCGCTGCAAACCATTTTGCAGGTCGAAGCACATCGCAATATCGGACCGGTCGCAGCCGAACATCCGGACAAGGTCAGCGAAAAGATGAAGGCGCTGGTCACGGCCGGCGCGGCGGTGCCGGCCGCGAAGTACGAAGAAGCCCGTGCGTTGCAGAAGGAACTTTCCGCGCAATCCGCGGCGTTTGCGGGCGGCTGCGACGTGCTGGTGTCGCCGCCCGCGACCGGCGCCGCGCCGCTCGGGCTCGACGATACCGGCGACGCGACATTCTGCGCGGCATGGAGTTTTCTGGGCATGCCGGCGGTGACGATTCCTTCCGGCCGTGCCGCGAACGGGTTGCCGCTCGGCTTCCAGCTGATCGGCGAACGCGATGCGGACTTGCGCGTGCTGCAGTTCGCGGCATGGGCGCAACAGACGTTGCCGGCATTTCGTTAGGCACGCGCCGGCGTTGTTATCGCTGCACTCATCGACAGAAATCGACAGAAGGGCGAGCCTTGGCCAGACACTTTCAGACAGCGCAGCAATATGTGCTCAATACGCTGCGCGCGGAGATTCTGAGCGGACGTCATCCGGCGAATACGCGGCTGCGGCAGGAGGAAGTCGCGGCGCGGCTCGATGTGAGCACGACGCCGGTGCGCGAAGCGTTTCGCGACTTGCGCGCGGAAGGACTGGTGTCGATCGATCCGAACAAGGGCGTCGTCACGCGCGGACTGACGGCGGACGACGTCGACGAGATTTACGCATTGCGGATCGTGCTCGAACCGATGCTCGCGCAGCGGGCCTGCCGGCGTGCGAGCGTCGCGCAGTTCGACGCGGCCGCAGCGTGCCACCAGACGATGCTCGATACGGCGACGCCGGAAGCGTGGTCGGTGCTCAATGAGACGTTTCACGAGCATCTGGTTGCGTGCGAGGCGGACACCCGGCTCTTTGCGATGGTCGGCGCGCTGCTCAGCGTCGCGAGGCCCTATGTCGCGCTGGCGATGCATGTGCAGCAGGACATCATGGCGAGCAACAACGCGGAGCACGCGGCGTTGCTCGCGGCTTATCGGGCGCGCGATGAGAAAGCGGTGTATGACCAGACGCGCGAGCATTTGCGCAATACGCTTGCTGCAGTGGTGAGGTGTGTGAGCCGCGGAGCGCAGGGGATTGCTGCGGTGGCGTAGGGTTGGGTTTGCAGTACGTTTTACGATGCGTTTTCTTCTTCCGGTTTCGGCGCCGGTCTGCTAACCCTGTCATCGTGCCCGCTCACCACCGCTTGCAATCCGCTACTGTCGATCAAGCCGCCGCGCCATATACGTATAGAAGTTACACGAAGCAAAGAACTCATTGTTCCTTGACGCAAGCTCCAGCTTGTCGACGAACTCGTTCGCGTCCGCCTCCGGCATCACGCCGGCTTTTGGCAGCAACACACGGAAAGCCGGCAGAATCGAAGAGAAGAAATCCGCCCGCCCAATGTCGGCTGCAACATAGCCTCGTGACCACGCCAGCTCAAAGCCGCCTTTAGCGAGCAACCGAGGCATCTGCCGCATCACTGTGCTTTGCGCCGTCATACGCAGAATCAGTCTGTCCATCTCCGCGCCACCGTCGGGCGCATCGGTTGCACACACGCGCGACGCAAAGTCGCCGTCGAAGATCACGATCCGGCCCTGCGGACGAAGCAGACGCCGTGCCTCTTCGATGACCGCGGCAGGGTCCACCACATGACTCACGAGCGTATGCATCACGACAACGTCGAATTTGCCTTCCGGTTCGATGACCGAATGAGCGTCGCCCGTCAGGAAGTCGATCCGGCCCGCGACGCCTTCTTCGGACGCGAAGCGCTTTCCTAACCCGATCAGATACGGGCTGATGTCCATCGCGACGATACGTCCTTTGACATCGCCGCGCCTCGCGATCGTACGGGCAACTACGCCGGTGCCGCAGCCGAGGTCGAGAATGGTCTCGTCCCGGCTCAACGCCAGCGCGTTCATGTAGTCGTCGATGACCTGAGAGAAGAACGCGTGCTTGCCGCGTGCTTCAAGTCTTGCCGCCATGACCTCGAGCGACTGCTCATCCATATCGAAGGTCCGACCGAAGAGATCCTGGCCAGTCAACTGTGTCTGGGAAACCATGCTATTCCAATAGGTCGAGGTAAACATACGACCGCCTTAGGGGCAATGGCACGAATTGAACCCACCAGCGCGGGTGTGCCCACAGACGGATCTCCAGGAGCATTGATTCACTCGAAAACTTAACAACCGAATTGACGGTTTATTCCCCTTGTATAAGGCTCGACCTTTTTCTGGCATCGGGATCAAACACGCCCTCTCTCGCGTTTCTCATGTTTTTCGCTTTGTCCCGAAATGTCGAATAAACGACATTTGCAATGCACCGGACAAAAACTATGCTTCGCTCACGCTCGCAGGGGTCACCCTCCCGGCTTGCTGCCAGGCCGCGCGGATTGATGTCACACCCGCACCTGCAGCGTGCCGGGAGATCGCACGATCCTCTCATTGCTTAACGATTCGAGGCGCGTGACGCGAGACAGAAACCGACTCATAGGAAATCGCTTCAAGAATGAATTCCGGTTCCACGCATACTTATGTATTGGTCACGGGCGCATGGCACGGTGAATGGGTGTGGCGCGATGTGATGCCCGGCCTGCACGCACGCGGACACGCGGCTACGGCACCCGCCTTGACTGGACTTGGCGAACGTCGCCACCATGGCACCGCGGACACCGACCTCAGCGCTCATATCGGTGACGTGATTGCCCATATCGAATCGGAAGGCCTGCAGTCCGTCACGCTGGTCGGCTGGAGTTACGGCGGTATGGTGGTGGCCGGCGTGGCGGCGCGCATTCCCGACAGGATCCGCTCGCTGATCTACCTCGACGCTTTTGTACCTGAGGACGGCGTAGCGCTGATTGACTATATGCCGTTGGAAGTGCGCGCGCGTCTCGACGAACTGACGAACGAGGGCAAACCCGTTCCGCCTGTCCCGCTCGATGTGTTTGGCCTGACGGACCCGTCGCTCGTCGAATTCGTGACGCCTCTGCTTGTGCACCAACCGTGGAGAACTTTCTATGAGCCGGCGCAGGTGCGGCCTTTGCCCGCTGATATCCCGATGACGTACGTCTATTGCACGGGGTATCCGGCGACGCCGATCGCGCCGTTCTCCGTGTTCTATGAAAAATTCAAGGCCGATCCGCGCGTTCGAACGGTCGTGATGGAGACCGGCCATCACTGTATGCTCAGCGAGCCGGTGAAAACCATCGACATACTCGAGCGCTTTGGCTGAGCGAGTGTCTTGCCTTAAGCACGGTTGAACATCGAGATGTCCATGCGCGTGAACTTTGTCTGCTGAACCATGGTGTTTCGCTAGCAACCGTCAGATCGCGTGTGTTGCGAAATCACGCGGCGTCGAGACCACGGACGCGGGCCGGCCGTATTGTTGAAATTGCCGGAAGATGTGCCACCCGCAACGATCGCAACAGGACATGCCGGCGGCCGCTCTCGCAGCCGCGCCATTTTTGCTTTGATATCATCGGCCGGTGCCTGCACGCTCCGGGCTGCTATTTCGCGTCGCGTCTGCACCCAAAAATCAAATACTGACGCGCTGCGACCGATTGTGTGAAGTATCGCCGCGCACCTAAAGAACCGCTAGACGCCGCTATCCCCGCGTGCTCATGAAGCGCCCTATCACCGCAATAGCCGCCTGGCGAAGTTGCGCGTGTCATGAACCTACCGTAAATACGTCATTTTCAGTGACGGTCCGCCGAGACTATTCTTTGGGCATTGAAAACGCTCGCTTGCGCAGCGCATAGGCAGGAACACCAGGTGCCCGCAGCGATCACGGTGGGGCACGGGTAGACATTCCGTGTTCGCAAGGAATCGATATGGAACGTCAACTACTTGTGCTCGCGCTCGGCATGTTCGCGATGGGTACCGACAACTTCGTTGTCGCAGGCATTCTTCCTGGCGTCGCCGGGTCCCTCCACACCTCCGTCAGCCTCGCAGGGCAGATGGTCACGCTCTATGCATTGACCTATGCCGTCATGGCGCCGGTTATGGCTGCGATGATGGGCACATGGCCGCGCAAGGTCGTCCTTGTTGTCGCGCTGGCCTTCTTTGTCGCCGGCAATGTGATGAGCGCCTCTGCGAACGATATCTACACCGTACTGTTTAGCCGGGTGCTTGCCGGGTTCGGCGCGGCGCTGTTTTCCCCTACCGCTTTAGGTGTGGCCTCATCGATTGCAACGCCCGGAAAGAGAGGGCGCGCGCTCGCGACCGTCACGGCCGGTCTCACCGCGGCCACGGCACTGGGGTCTCCAATCGGCACCGTGATAGGCGGATTGGGAAGCTGGAGGACTACGCTCTGGTTTGTGGCCTTGCTGGGACTCGCCGCCATGATCGGTGTGGGCACGATGATGAACACGATTCCCCGTGCCACCCCGGTGTCGCTTCGCGACAGGCTCACGCCGCTTGGCAACGTCAGTATCTCGCTGACCCTGCTCACCTCGCTATTTGCGTTTGGCGGCTTCCTGATGGTCTATACGTATGCCGGTCTCGTGCTGGACCGCGTGACCGGAGGCGACGGACGCGTTCTTGCCGGCATGCTGCTTTTTTGGGGTGTCGCGGGAACCGTCGGCAATCTGTTGTGCGGTTGGCTCGTCGATCGCTTTTCGAGCCGGCACATTGTCGCTGTTGGCCTGATTCTAGCCATTCTTAATTTCTGTGCACTACCGTGGTTATCGACCCATCCGGTCACGTCCGCCATCTCACTGGTGATCTGGGGCATATGCGGATGGGGACTGATTGTGCCGCAACAACACAGACTGGTTGAAATCGCCCCAAGCGCCGCGCCTCTCGTACTCGCGCTCAACAATACCGCCACCTATGGCGGGCTGGCCTGCTCCGCGGTGCTGGGCGGACTCGCGCTCCTCTGGATCGATCCGCACTATCTCAGCATCGCGGGAGCCGGTCTTATTGTCGTCGCATTGGCGTTTTCCCAGGCGGCATCCCGCTACGCGCACAAGCCAAACCGCCGGGCGGCGAATCAACGCACGGCAGCCGCTTCGCGACCGTGACTGGAAAAGTACAACGACGCATCGAGTGCATGCTGACGCGTAGCCGGACGCGAGGCCAGCCATTCCGCAAGTCAAACGGCAAGCACACGAATGCTTTATCGATAGCATGATCTCGTTCATGAACATCAACCTTCCCCATGTTCTTGCTGAAGTTTCCGCCGCCTTCTCCGCCTACGAGCGGGCGCTAGCGGACAACGACACTTTTCTGCTCAACGCTTTAGTCTGGGAAAGCCCCCAGACGGTTCGTTACCGTCTGGACGACATGCAGCACGGCAGCGAGAAAGTCCGCGAATTTCACGCGAGCCGACATTCGGCCGGCACCCGAATCATAGCGACATGCACGACCATCACAACATTCGGCTTCGACTATGCGACGGTGAACATGGAGTTCGTCATCGACCATGCCGAGCTTCATGGACGTAAGACCGCGGTCTGGGCGCGTGTCGGTCCCGACTCGCAACCGGAAGCGGGTTTGCATCGAGGCTGGAGGATCGTCGCGCTCCATGAGAGCGCTATTTCCCGTCGCGAGACTCCTTGAACTGCGATCGCCTGCCTATAAAACGTCCAGGCAAAAACCGCTTCACGATGGCTGGATTCCGCCGCCTGATAAACACGCGCCTCTTCACGCATATCGCTCTTGATGGACAATCAATCAGGATAACGACTTTAACAAGTCATACCGATCCGGATGCTTCCGGCTGCCTGATTCAGTGCGAAAGAACTTTGCTTATTTACGTAATATCGCATCGCCTTCTCCGTGGAATAATCGCGCCTTCCGCGCGTTTCACTTAGTGTGTACAACGATCGAATCTCTTTGTCGACACCCTTAACCGATATCAAGAGATGGCGTACTACACAGCTCTAAAAAACAGGAGAAGGTTTATGCATATCGGAAAACGCGCGATAGTGATCGGCGCAGGAATCGGTGGACTATCCGCTGCCCGGTCGCTAGTCGGCAGCTTCGAGGAGATTCTTGTATTTGAACGAGAGGTACTCACGAATGTCATCGCACCGCGCGCCGGGATTCCACAAGGCCGGCATCCGCATTCGCTCTTGCCGGGTGGCACCCAGGCGCTGAGTGAACTGTTTGACAATTTTCCGATGAAGCTCCGCAATGCGGGCGCAAAGGTAACGGATTACGCAAAGAGAATGCGCTTCGAGTTTCCAGGGCAACGCGCACTGCCCGAGCGCGAAGTGGGGATAGACATCCACATCTGCACGCGGCCGCTTGTCGAATCCGTTGTGCGTCGCTGCGTCGAGCGTTACGAGGACATCGTCATTCTCGATGGGCGGCGTGTCACCGAACTTCTATCGTCCGCGGACCACCTCGCGGTTGACGGTGTGCGCTGCGAGACGCGCAACGGCACTGTCGAAACTTTTGCGGCGGATCTGGTAGTCGACGCATCCAGCCGTGGCGAATTGACGCTCGAATTCCTGAAGCGCAGCGGCCGGTCGCAACCGCGCGAAACCACCATTGGCGTCGACTACAACTACGCGACGTCGATCGTCGAGTTCCCTGACGGGCCGCCCGACGAGTTGACCATATTGACCTTCCCGAATGCGCCCACCAGCACCCGGATGGGCGTACTCGTCAAACGTGAAGACGATCGCTTTTTTGTGACCCTGTGCGGCCGGGGCGTCGACTCACCGCCCAACGAATGGGAAGCATTCGTCGAGTTCGCGTCGACGCTGCCGACCGATTCGCTCTACCGCGCACTCAGGCAAGCGAAATTGCACGGAAAAATAGTGCAATTCGCCTTTCAGGAAAGCCGGCGGCGGCATCTCGACGAGGTTGAAAAATGGCCGCGCGGCCTGATTGCCGTGGCCGATGCGGTCTGCCGTTTCAATCCCGTGCATGCGCAAGGTATGACGGTAGCGGCAAAGGAAGCCGTTATTCTGAACGACCTGCTGGCCGCCCGTTGGGGCTGCGCCGATCCGCTCGCAGGATTGATGGAAGAGTGGATGTTCAGGATCAACCCGTTGATCGACAACGTATGGGGACTCGCCGCACTGCCCGACCTCGCGTTCCCCGATGCGCGAGGTCAGCGTCCGCCGGACCTGGATGAGGCGCTGGAATACCAGCGGCAACTTATCGAAGCAGCAGTGCTGGACCACGGTATCCATTCATTGTTTCTCGAGGTGATCGGGTTGATCACGCCCGCCGACGCGCTTCGAACGCCGGAGGTGGTCGACAGGGTCCGGCGTCTGACCGGCAAGTCGGGCGCGCCGGGTAAGACCGCCCCCAACCACTTGCTGATCTGATCGGTATGCCGTCGACGAGGCGGCATGCCGCTATTGCGTCATCAACCCTCGCCTGTTTTAACGGATCCTGCGTCCGTCAACGCAAGCAGGATCCACGCAACGCCGCCAGGAATTCGAAACGACGCAAAGTGAATTGCGTCGCTGTCATCGCCAGAGATGTTGGACAAGGTAAGGAATTGCTGCGGCATGTGGACGCGTTCGATAAGCACAACCCAGAAAGAACAAGGCGCAATGTCATATAAACGAACCATTCTGGACCGCCATTCGGGAGAGGCCGATGCATAGAATCGGCCTCGTCGTCTTCCCCAATTTCAATCTGATGGGATTCGCGGCGATCACAGCGTTCGAACTCGTCAATCTCGTGCTCGGCGAACCGGCTTACACCGCGACGGTCCTGTCCGAGACGGGTGGCATGGTGATGTCGTCCGCGGGCGTGCGCGTGGAGTCGCAGCCCTTCGGAGAGGACGTCTTTGACACCGTCATGTTCGCTTCCGGCGCGGAAAACGACGCGTCTTCGCCCGCGCTCGACGCCTTCGTCAAACGCTCGATGCGGACCGCGAGGCGGGTTGCCGCGCCGTGCTCGGGCGCATTTGTGCTGGCCCGCGCGGGCGTCCTCGACGGCCGGCGCGCCACGACTCACTGGCGGTATGCACGCGACCTGCAACGCCGGTTTCCGAAGGTGAGCGTCGAAGAAGATCAGATCTACATCGTGGACGGTTCCGTGTGGACGTCCGCAGGGATGCTGGCCACGGTCGACATGGTGCTTGCCATGATCGAGAAAGATTGCGGCCGTGACGTTTCGCGCATGGTCGCGCGCAAACTCGTGGTGTACCACCAGCGCTCGGGCGGTCAATCGCAGTTTTCCGCGCTGCTTGAGCTGGAGCCGAAATCCGACCGGATCCAGAAGGCCGTCGACTACGCCAATGCGAATCTGCGCAACGGCCTGTCGGTCGAGGAACTCGCGGAGGTCGCGCATCTCAGCCCACGCCAGTTCAGCCGGGCCTTTAGCGCCGAGACAGGTTATCCCCCCGCCAAGGCTGTGGAGCGTCTGCGGATTGAAGCGGCTCGCCTGATGCTCGAGCAAGGCAGGCACTCAATGGATGTGATTGCAGAGCAGGTCGGCTTTCTCAACCGGGACCGGATGCGACGCAGCTTCCTGCGTGTTCTGGGTCAAACGCCGCAGGACATCAGGCGCTCGGGCAGAGCGTCGCGAACTTCACTAGCGAATGCGGCGGCCGGGGCGCCCGCCCGCCCTTTCCGGCTCACGGCCGACGACATCGATCGAACCAGCAACGGCACCGACGACGGATGACCGACAACGGGCCGCACGCTGAACTTTCCCGCAATCCGCAATCTGCCGCACGGCGGCACCTGCCTGTCTTCAGCTCGCCAATACGCAGTTATCCAGCCCGGACTTGAAGAGTTCAACCGGCAACTGCTTGCCGATAAACACGATCTTCGTTTCCGGCACTTCATTTGCCGACCAGGGCTTGCCGAGGTCGGAACCGAAGATCATATGCACGCCCTGGAACACCGAACGCCGCTCCACCCCGGCGATGTGCAGCACACCCTTGTAGCGCAGCATCGACGCGCCGTAGATCGCAACCGTCGCGCTGAAGAAATCTTCAAGCCGGTCGCGATCGAACGGTTTCGTATTGCGGTAGACGAACGACGTCACGTCGTCGTCATGTTCATGCGACACGTCGTCGAGGAAATCCGGTTCAATTTCGACAATCGCGTCAAGATTGAAGCTGCGAATGTCGAGCAGCTGCGTGAGGTCGGTTTCGCCGAAATGCGCCGGCTTGATCGGCGCGCGCGGATTCATCTGCCGCAAGCGCCGCATCAGTTGCTCAGCGCGCGCCTCGCCGGCCAGATCGACCTTTGACACCAGAATCCGGTCCGCAAACCCGACCTGCTCCTGCGCTTCGTGATGTTCGTCCAGCTGGTCGCCGCCATGGCAGGCGTCGACCACCGTCACGATCGCATCGAGGATGTAATTGTCCTGCACCGCGTCGTCGACAAAAAAGGTTTGCGCGACGGGTGCCGGGTCGGCCAGCCCGGTCGTCTCGATGATGACCCGGTCGAATGTCAATTCACCCGCGTCCCGCCGTTGCGCGAGCGTCGACAGAATGCGCACGAGATCGCCGCGCACCGTGCAGCAGATGCACCCATTGTTCATCTCGATGATCTGCTCGTTGCCGTCCTGAACCAGCAGCTCGTTATCGATGCCCGTTTCGCCGAACTCGTTTTCGATGACGGCGATCCGGGCGCCATGCTGTTCACCCAGGATGCGGTTCAGGAGCGTCGTTTTTCCTGCCCCCAGAAAACCGGTCAGGATGGTAGTCGGAATGCGTGTCGGCTCGGCGGGATTGGACATGGGGCGTGTTCTGGCAAACAGAAACGTTCGACTGCAAGAAACCTGCATGGGGTGCAGGCGGCGTTGCGCAGTGAACCACAGCACTGAATCACAGCACTGAGCCACACCGCGCGATTGTTATAATATATCATTTACAAAGCACGTCAATTCTTGCAGGCCGCTGTCGGAAGCGACAGGTCGGTCGCGTCACGTCGCCGTGCATCCCGATCCTCGCAACGCATGTACAATCGCGCTGCAAAATCCGGAAGCTGGTGCAAATCCAGCGCGGTCGCGCCACTGTGATCGGTTCGTCGATGCGTCGATGTTGTCGTTGCTTCGTTACCGAAAGTCAGACCTGGGCTTTGCTTTCTTCCATTTATTTCTTTCTGGGGCGCGCAACCCCTGGAGACCGCGATATGACTGAACCCGTCAGCACCCGGCACGCATTGCCCACCCTGCGCCGGCTTTTCCATTCGATCCGCCATCGCACACTTGCGCTGAGTTCATAGCGGCGCTCGTCTGCCGTTCACGCGCCACACGCCAGACGCCCCCCGCCATTACCGGACGCACGACATGCCCAGACCGGGTCGGCCCTCGCCAACCCGGGTGGATTCGTTCGTCCCGCGCGAGCAGCACCGCGATATCGCGGATGAACCCAACCCACCACACGCATCACACCAGAGAATGGACCTATCCCCTTCGCTCGCATCTGCCGGGCGACACGCGGCACGCCGCCTGTTACACGGCGGTGCGCTTGCCTGTGCATGGCTGATTCACGCGACGCCGGCGATCGCCGATGACGTGGCGCCGCCCGATCAGCAAAGCGGTCAGCCGGCCGCGACGGACAATCACACGTTGCCGGCCGTGCAGGTTCAGAGCACGGCGCCCGCCGCATCGGACACGCCCAACCTCGGCACGCCGATCCAGACCGGCAGCCGGCTCGGTCTGTCGAGTCTCGATACGCCGGCGAGCGTCGAAACAATCAATAGCGAACAGATCGACGAACGGGGCGACAGGAGCGTGACGCAGGCAGTGACGCGCGCCACCGGTTTTGTGACGGATGCCGCACCGGGCAACGGCGGCACGTCGGTCTCCGTGCGCGGCTTCAGCGGACCGGAGTCGATCACGACGCTGTACGACGGCGTGCGCATGTTTCCGGGCGCCGGCACCGTGACGTTTCCGTTCGATACCTGGTCGGTCGATCGCATCGAAGTGCTGCGTGGCCCCGCATCGGTGCTGTACGGCGAAGGCGGGATCGGCGGCGTGATCAACGTCGTGCCGAAAGAGCCGCAGCGCGACTACGCGACGACCATCCAGCTTGGCGCGGGCTCGTACGGAGAGAAACGCGTCGCGCTCGATACGACCGGCGCGCTCGGGCCGATGCTGTCCTACCGCTTCTACGTCAGCGACGACCGCTCGAACGGCTGGGTGCCGCGCGGCAATTCGCATACGACTGCGCTAGGCGGATCGCTGCGCCTCGACGTCGATCCCACGCTGTCCTTCACGCTCGACTACGACTATGGCCGGCAGGAGCCGGCGCGCTACTTCGGCGTACCGGTCGAGAACGGACAGCTGAATCCGGCGCTGCGTTTCCAGAACTACAACGTCGCGAACGCGTCGATCGCCTATTACGATCAGTGGACGCGACTGAATACGACATGGCGTGCGGCGCCCGGCATCACCTTGCACAATCAGCTGTACTACCTGCTGACCAACCGCCATTGGCACGATAGCGAAAGCTACTCGCTGCTGCCCGACGGCAATGTGCTGCGCAGCGACTACATCGAGATCCTGCACCACGAAAAGCAGATCGGCGACACGCTCGATGCGACCTTCGACGGCCATCTGCTTGGGCATCAGAACCGCGTCGTCGTCGGCGCCGACTTCAACGTGATCTCGTTTCTCGATACCAGCAATTCGCCATTCGACGGCTCGTCGATCGTGCCGGCGTTCAACTTCGATCCGGGTGTGTTCATGAGCCCGGACCCGACGGTGCCGGCGTTCCGCACCATCACGCATCAGGCGTCGCTGTTCGCCGAAGACCGGCTCGAACTGACCGACAGGCTCGCGTGGGTCAGCGGACTGCGCTACGACCATATCGATTTTCATCGGGACACGTTCGCCACCGCGACCACCGCTGCGTCGTCGTTCGACAAGACGTTTGCGCATACCGGCTGGCGCACCGGCCTCGTGTTTTCGCTTACGCCGGATCTGTCGATCTACGCGCAGTACACGACCGGCACCGATGGCGTCGGCTCGCTGATTACGCTGTCGCAGTCCGAGAGCGCGTTTACGCTGTCGACCGGACAACAATGGGAAGCGGGCATCAAGCAGCAGGTGCTGGGCGGCCGCGGTTCATGGACACTGGCGTTCTACCAGATCGTCAAACGCGACCTGCTCACCACCGATCCTCTGAATCCGGATCTGAGCGAGCAGGTCGGCAAGCAGTCGTCGCGCGGCGTCGAGTGGTCCGGCGCACTGCAACTCGGCGGCGGCTGGTCGATCAACGCGAATGCCGCGCTGCTGCGCGCACGGTATGACAACTTCAGCGAAGAGGAAAACGGGCAAAGCGTATCGCGTGCGGGAAACGTGCCGTTCAACATTCCGGAGCAGACCGCGAACGCATGGCTCGAATGGGCATTTGCGCCGGGCTGGAAGGCGGGCGCCGGCGTGCAATACGTCGGGCGGCGTTTCGGCGACAACGCGAATACCGTGCCGATTCCGTCGTATACGTTGTTCGATGCGTCCGCGTCGTGGCGGGTGACGCGCAATCTCACGCTAGCGTTATATCTGCGCAATCTGACCAACCGCGTGTATGCGGTCACAACGCAAAACGACGGCACCGAGTGGCTGCTTGGAGCGCCGCGTTCGGGCTGGGTCACCGCGACGATCAATTTCTAAACATCTTCATCCACGGAGCCGCCTCGTGACGTCACTGCTGATCGACGGACTGAACTGGTCGCCGCCACAAGTCGAGCGTCGCCGCGACGATGCGGACCTGCTGCGCGAGATTGTGCTGCACGCCCGCAGCGGCGAATTCGTCGGGCTGATCGGTCCGAACGGCAGCGGCAAGACCAGCCTGTTGCGCTGCGCGTTCCGCTACGCGAGGCCGCGGCTCGGCACCGTGACGCTCGACGCAGACGATGTCTGGTCCCATCGCGCACGCTGGGCGGCGCAGCGCATCGCGGTGCTGCTGCAAGATGCGCCGGACGACTTCGGACTGAGTGTGGCGGAAGTCGTCGCGATGGGGCGCACGCCGCACAAGCGGCTGCTTGAAGGCGCCACACCCGGTGACGCGGCACAGGTCGATCGCGCGCTGCGCGATGTCGAACTCGAACCGGCACGCGACCGGTTATTCGCATCGCTGTCCGGTGGCGAAAAGCAACGTGCGTTGCTGGCGCGCGCGCTCGTTCAACAACCACAAGTGCTGATGCTCGACGAACCGACCAATCATCTCGACCCGCGCCACCAGATTGAAATACTCGGACTGGTCAAACGCCAGCGGATCACGACGATCGCCGCGATTCACGACCTGAACCTGGCTGCCGCGTTCTGCGACCGGATCTATGTGATCGCGGCGGGTGAAATCGCCGGTTGCGGCACGCCCGACGAGGTGCTGACCGAGCACATGCTGAAAACCGTGTACGGCGTCAACGCATTGGTGGACAAACACCCTGTGTCGTCGCGTCCGCGCATCACGCTGATTGCGGGCGATGGAGCGACGCTGTCATGACCGCACGAATTGCGCGCTTCTTCTTCACCGCGCTGGCGTTCGCGGCGCTTACGCCGGTCGCGTATGCCGGCCACTATCCGGTCACCGTGCGCAGTTGCAATCGCAATGTGACGTTCACACACGCGCCGTCGCGCGCGGTCAGCAACGACGTGAACCTGACCGAGATGATGCTGCGTCTGGGGCTGCGTTCGCGCATGGCGGGCTACACCGGCATCGACGGCTGGAAGACTGCGCAGCCGTCGCTGCATGACGAACTGAGCGGACTGCCCGAACTGGCGCTGCGCTATCCGTCGCTTGAAACGCTGGTGGCGTCAGGCGCCGATCTGTATGTTGCAGGCTGGAATTATGGCATGCGTGTCGGCGGTCCTATCACACCCACCACGTTGGCCCGTTTCGGCATCGCAAGCTACGAATTGACCGAATCGTGCGCACACGTGATGCCTCGCCCCGCTGCATCGTTCGATGATGTCTACAACGACTTGCGCAATCTCGGCGCGATCTTCGACGTCGACGCGCGTGCACATGCGTTGATCGCAGCCATGCAGGCGCGCATCGATGCGGTCTCGCGCACGCTCGGCCCGCAGGTGGAACGCACGCGGGTATTCGTCTACGACAGCGGCGAAGACAAGCCGTTTACCGCGGGCGCACTGGCGATGCCGAGCGCGCTGATCCGCGCGGCGGGTGGCAAAAACGTGATGGACGATATCGCGCAGAGCTGGACCCAGGTGAGTTGGGAAAGCGTCGTCGCACGCAATCCACAGGCGATTGTGATCGTCGACTATGGCGCGGTGACGGCGGACCAGAAGATCCAGTTTCTCATTGGCAATCCGGCATTGGCGAACGTGGACGCAGTGCGATCGCGCCACTTTATCGTCGTGCATTACGATGCCGCGACGCCTGGCGTACGCAATGCCGACGCGGTCGAGACGATTGCGCATGGATTGCATCTGGCTGCGTTCGCGCCGAGGCCGGCGGCGGCCGAGCAAGCCGCACAAGGACGGTGATGGATACGATGCAAGCAATCTCCGTCGCACGAGCGACCCGCAAAAGCCATCTTCCGATCGTTACGCTGGTCTTGCTGTTAGCGGTGTCAATTGTGATTGCGACAGGCGTGGGGCCCGCTTACGTCGCACCCGACATGACGGCGCGCATCGTATTCGCGCACCTGTTCGGCGGTCCGGCGGGCGCCGCCGCCGGACCGCAAGACAGCATCGTCTGGCTGATCCGCCTGCCTCGCGTGCTGCTGGGCGCGCTGGTCGGCGCGTCGCTTGCGGTCGCCGGCACGGCGCTGCAGGCGGCCACCGCCAATCGTCTCGCCGACCCGCATCTGCTCGGCGTGAGTTCCGGCGCGAGCGTCGGCGCCGTGGCCGCGACGTTGTGGATCGGCGCCGCATTCGGGCCGCTTACGCTGCCCGTGCTTGCCTTCGCCGGCGCGCTGGCCGCCACGTCACTGGTCGTCGTGCTCGGCGCGCGCGGCGGCCGGCTCGACTCGCAACGATTGTTGCTATCGGGCATCGCGGTGTCGTTCGTCATGATGGCGTGCGCGAATCTGATGCTTTACCTCGGCGACCAACGCGCGGCCGCGTCGGTGCTGTTCTGGATGCTCGGCGGGCTCGGTCTTGCGCAGTGGGGCGTGCTCGGCGTGCCGGCCTGCTTCGCCGCCGGCGGCCTGCTGTTGCTGATCGGCTGGCGACGCGAACTGAATGCGTTGATGAGCGGCGATATCGTTGCCACGACACTCGGCGTCGATGTCGCGCGAACCCGCCGCCAGGTGTTCGCCGTGAGTTCGCTGCTGACTGCCGCAATGGTGGCCGTGAGCGGCGCGATCGGCTTTGTGGGACTGGTCGCGCCGCATGTCTGCCGGCGCCTCGTCGGCGCCGATCATGCGCGTCTGCTGCCGGCCTCGGCGTTGTTCGGCGCCATCCTGCTGATCTGGGCGGACGTCGCCGCGCGCATGCTTGTCGCGCCGGATGAACTGCCGATCGGCGTGCTGACGGCGCTGCTGGGCGGGGCATTCTTCGCGCTGCTGGTTCGGCACGGACGGTAACGAGCGCGGTTTCGCGCGATGGCTGCGGCCGTTTGAACGACCGGCCCGCGCAAGATGCGTCGAACAGCGGCGGTTACGGCGGCGCCGCCAGCGGCATGGCCTTCGGCCCGTTCAATCCGCATGCGGTCTTTGCGCCGCGCTATGGGCGGTGGTGGGCGACACGTCCTGCATCCATCGATCGATGTCGTTCACCACCTTCTCGTCGATGCCCCAATAGCCGTGCGGCGATCGCGAACCGCAATCGTTCGACGACCGCGCCACGCCGCCCTGTTCGAACAGCACCGTGGGCTGCGCGTTACGCATTGCGTGCGCGATCTCGTTCGCCATCGAAGGCGGCGCGACCCAGCATCGGTCGTCGCGATTCGCGACGATCAGCGCGGGCGCGCGAACGTCCTGCGGTTGCGCATCGAACACGGTCTCGCGAGATTTGCCGACAACGGAAACGGATTCGGTCAGGACCACGCCGGCCAGTTCGCCTGGTCCCGCATGCGACGCGGCATTCATCGCCGCGATCGACCCCTGGCTCGTGCCCATCACCCATACCGGTACATTCGATAGCGAATGCGCGAAGCCAAGGATTGTCTGCGTAACGGCTGCGTATTCCGCGGTACTGCGCTGTCCGCGCATCGACCGATGGTCGATCGCATCGACGATCACCACGCCGTACTTGCGACGAGCCCACAACTCGCGCGTCCGCACGACGAAGTTGTCGCCGCTGCGGATTGCGCCGTCGCGCTCGATACCGATTTCGTCGGCTCCGCCCGGAAACATCACGATGATGCCGCGCATGCCGGCTTTCGGACCGTAAAACAATACACGCTGATAGCCGCCGCCATCGAGCGGCAGATCGCGCACGAGCGTGTCGCGCGCGTCGGCACTGGCAATCGAACCCGGATTTTCGTCATGCGCCGGCGGCTCTTGCGCATACGCGCCGGCGCATTGACATGACATGCCTATCGCGACCCACGCGATAGGCGCGCACAAGCGACGGCCAACCTTACCCAATAGCATCGATGTCCTCATATTTCGTCAGCAGACTGAATCTTGCGAAGCCGCCGGCAGCCGTCATTCGAACGGCTTACGCGTCGCGATTCCGCAAGCGTTGGAGCAGTTTAGAGCGGGAGAAAATATGCGTCCAATATATCCGGACGAATCGAGCCCTATCCGTCGGATAGGGCTCAACCGGCGCGAGCGCGCGACGCGCGGCGGCGTGTCTGTCCAGCAGGCAGCGCGCAACCGCGCTGCCTGCCGCACTGTCATCAGGGCGTGCCCTTGCGCCGAGGTGAATCCGGTTCGTTGACCACTTGTGAAGCTCTTACGCCAGTTCGTTTCAATGCGCTGGCGGGCACATTGGCCGGGTCGATCGGGAACGAGGTCGGTCCGTCCGTTCCGCCGCCACCCGTCTTGGTCCCGATCGCGCGAAATTGGGTCGGGTCGCTTCGCCTCGGTACAAGGCTCACCTGGACGTCCCCTCCGCCGAATTTTGTGGTCCCGCCGTCGAGGGAACGGCTTCGATTGCGTAGCTCATTGACCGATGTCACCGCCGACGGACGTATCTCCGTTTTGCCGCGTTTAGGTCCACGCTCTCCGGCGTGGGCGCCATGCCCCTTACTGAAGCGGAACTCGGAAAGCGTGCGTGTGCCCGATGACGACGGCGCCGGAGTTGGCGGCATCGGAGAGAGAGTCGACGATGAGGACGACGACCGGGACCGGGACGACGACGAGGACGACGTTGACGACAACGCCGACGAGGGCCGAGGCCGAGGAGGCGTAGGTGTTGGCGTTGACGGCGCCGTCGATGAGGATGGCGACGGCGCAGATGGGGCTTTTCGTTTGGTCATTTATCTTTTCCTGAAAGGAGGTCAAACTGCGGCGGGGGTCATGCAATCCAATCCATCGTTTAAAGCACGCGGGTTCGACGGCTGCTGCGGCGCATTCATGGCCTCATCGAAGCGCTTGAACAGTGCCAACGTGTCAGCCACTGGCACAGGCGTTTCCACTAACGACCGGTGATAGTGAAGCTGACCATCATCGACAGTGGTGACAATCAACCGTTCAAAGCCGATCCGACCCAGTGTGCGAATTGAACGAACATTGTCGGCATAGGCGGACGCGAACAGGTCGGTGACACCTTCCGCCGCGGCTTGGGCGACGAGCAGTCTTGCGGCACGCGAGCCCAAACCCGCACCCTGTGCGTGCCCGCCGATCCAGAAGTAAATCTCCGCAGCTACGCCGCTGCGCCGATAACTCACGACGCCAACCGGCCCCCACTCGCCGCTCACGACCGCGTAGCTGCAACGTCCCACGTCGCGCCACTCGTTGCCGATCCATTCCAGCACCTGCTCGCGGCTTGCCAGCGCGGGCAGATTCGTCATCGGAGCAATGTGAGGATCGCTACAAAACTGGCGCAACAGGCCATCCGCGTGTCCGCCGGAAAGCGGCTCGATGCATACGTCCCGATCGCGCGCGAGCGCAGGCCGGTATCCGCCGCGCGATCGCCAGCGCACATCGCGCCTGCGCAGCGCGCGATACAGCGCGGCGCAGGTGCGATTGGACGGCTCCAGTTCGAGCGCCGTTGAAACATGTGCGATCGCATCGTCCGGATATCCGGCAGCCGACAGGCAACACGCGACGTAATAGTGCGCGGCGACGTCTTCGTGACCGGATGCGAGCGCACCGTTGAATACATCGCGAGCAAGGGCCCAATGTCCTGCATGCATCGCCATCAGGCCCAGTTGCTGATCCACGGACGGATTCCGCCTATCGGGCAGATGACGTTGTGCGACACGCAGCAGTGCAGCCCGCCATGCGTAAAGCGCCGTGTCCGTCAAATGCAGCGGTCGGCTGCCGTAGCCGGACACCAGCCGCGCCAGGACGCGTGAATCATGGTGGGAGAGCCGCAGCAACGCGAGCAGCGTGTCGGGCGGCGCGATTGCCGCCAGCGCTTCAGCGGACGCCGCGAGCGACGCGCTGTCGTCCGGGTGATGCGCGTCGAGACTCGCGCGCAGCGCGGCGACGCGCTCATCGAGCGGCGGTTCGCCCGCGCGCCACCACACCGCATGCACGACCAGGCCGTCGTCGGCGAGCTGCCGCTGATAGACGGTCGCCGCGTACGCGGCGTGATACATCGCGAGCGCATGAAAATTCACCGGCAGCGGCGCGTCGTGTTGCAGCCACGCGGATTTCGGCCATAACATGCCGGCCCGCAATTGCTGTTCGCTGCATACGCCATGGGCCGCCGCCAGCAACAGATAACCGGCGCGGCTGCAGAACCGGTCGAGCGCATCGAGCATGGCGAGCGTCTCGACGGGCAGCAGCAGCGGCGCGCTCGGCAACTGCGCGACATAATGCGCGGCCAGCGGCTCGCAGTGCGCGTCCATGGCGTGAACGGGCATCGCGTGCCATGCGCAGTTCAGCATGTCGCCGTCCTGCTCACCCGACAGCTGCGTATCAGGCCGATACGCATAGCGACCCTGCATCCACTCGCCCCGATGCGCGGCCCAAAGGCTCGATGACTGCCGCTCGAACAAGCCGGCGGCGAGCAGCACAACCGGGTTCCTCGGGCAAGCGATCACCAGTCCGCTATGCGCGATCTGCAAACCCGAACCGATCGCACCGCGCCATTGCCCCCATGCGAAGCCGTGCTTCGTTGCAAGCCGGGTCCACGGTCCATGCATCGCACTCGGCGCTGCGCCGCCCTCGCTGTCGCCGCTCTCGCAAACCACGTAGCAGTAGTCGAGCGTCGCGGCCGGACTGCCCGGCAGCCGTTCTTCCAGGGCTTGCAGAAGCAGCCATGCGAGCCGCCCCTGCGCCGGCGCGAGATCGAGCAGATAAAGCGGCTCGTGCGGATCGATACGGCCGGCCGCCAGTTCTGCCTCCCAATAGCCGACGACCGCATTCGCCCATGCCGCGGCCAAGGCCGGATTCGCGAGCGCATCGGCAAGCTGATCGACGAACTGCGCGCTCGCGGCAAACCCGCTGCGCATGTCGCGCTCCCCGCTCGCGAACGGTTCCATCGTATGCACGCCGCGCGCCGTAGCGACGCCGCGCTCTGCCTCCACCTCTACCTGTACCTGCAATGCGGACATGCTCGCTTCCTCGTCGACGACTGCTTTCCATCGGGACCCGCACGCCCTTTTCTCGCAAACGGCAGGCGCCTGATACACGTCCCGGTTCGCCGTGAATTCCACCCTTGCCTATCGCCACGGCAAGCCGCACAATCCATCGGCCCGTTGTCATTCGGCTGCTTATTCAGCCTCGATAGCCCATGCTCAAAACCCTGTTCCTACTGCTGCTGCTCGCGTTCGGCACGGCGATGTTCGCTGCCGGTGCGCTTGCGCCGCCCGCGGTCAAAACGCCGCTCGCCGCACTCGCCGCTCGCGCGGCGACCCTGTTGCACGCGCCGTCCGATGCACGCGCCGCACCGCATGCCGCCGCGCCGGCGGCGGCGCCCGCTCATGCGCAAGCCGCCGAAGCCGCTTCGACGCCGCTCGCCAGCCTGCTGGTGCCGGTGCCCCCGCCGCCTCACGGCCGCTATGCGTTGCAGGCGGCGAGCTTCGCGTCGCGCGATGCGGCCACCTCGTTCGCTGCCTCGGCCATCGCACAGGACTACAAGGCGCTCGTCGTGCCGGTCAGCGATGCGGGTCAGCCGTTTATCGTCGCGGTCGGCGACTATCCGTCGCCTGACGCGGCGCGCGCCGATCAACTCGTCGTTCAGCGCCAGTTGCAGGCGGGCGTGCTGCCTCCGGTGATCCTGCTGCCCGCCGCGGCGGCATCGGCCGGCGCGTCCAGCACGAAAACAGCAGCGGCCATACCGGACGCGCAATGACGTGCAATAACCTGCACTAACGCGCAGGCCGCCAGTCCCGCGAAGCGTCCCGTCTGTCGCCATCCGCATAGCCCGCGCATCACCCGAGTCTCCCCTTCATTCGATGGGCGACACGCCAGCCCGCTGCGCCGCGCGCGTCGACAAAACACACCTTCAGTTGCGCCATCCCCTCGTCGCAGAAATACGCGAGGACCGTCGCGTCGTCACGGCTACGCGTGATGAACCACAACGCGTCGCCATACGCCGCACCCCAGCTATCGACGCGGCAAGCGAGCAGATCCGCGCGCCCGCGGTCGCGAATCAGCGCAATGCGCACTTGCGCTTCGCCTAACGTCGCCGTCTGATAGATGCGCGCCATCAGACACTCCCGCGTATCCGCGCGGCGCGGTCACCGCGCAAGGGACGCCGTACCTGTGCGATTCCATGAAACACAACTGCGCGCGGCAATGCGTTTATGCGCCGCATACTTGCGCAATCCGCGGCGAGCGCCGATACTCGCGCCTGCCTTGTGATGTGGAGCAAGCCCTTGAACGATCGCCGATTCTCCTCGCCTGCCTCGTCGCCTGACTCGCCGCCTGACTCACCGCCGCGCCGCACCGAACCGGCCGACGAAACCCTCATGCGGTTGCCCGACGGCACGCCCGTCACGCTCGTGCAACCGAACGGCATGACGCGCCCCGTGCTCGGCACGCGCGAGCCGGCCGACGCCGGCGATACGGCGCGGCGCGCACGCGCGCTCGCCGCGTGGGGTGTCGCGCCCCGCACGCCACGCCAACCCGTCGCCGCCGCAATCGAAACGCCGTTGCCGCTGCGCACCCGCACCGCCCTGGCGTACGAACTGCCGCCGGAAATCGCGGCGCAATTGCGCCGCCGCGGCTGAGTCGCCGCCTGCCACGCGGGTTGTCGCAAAGTCTGCCGATGCGCGCTCATGCGTTTTCCGCTGAAGGCATCGTGAGCCCTACCAGTTCGAAGATATTCAGTTGCCCCTGGCGTTTGATAAACAACTCCTCGTATAGCTGCGTGGTGTTCAACTCGCCCCATTCGATCGCGCACCGAATCAGATACGGCACCGGACTGTGCGGCTCGAGCTTCACGAGCTCGGCGGCCGCCACCGCCAGTTGCGCGTACACGCCGGCCCGGCCGAGCGGCGCGGCGTGCGCGGACAGCGCGCCACGGTCGTCCGCCCAGACCGGCGGGTCACGCCGTTCCGGCTGATCGTCGCGCGATAACGGCGGCGCGCCGCCGCTTTCGTAACCGATTTCCGGCGCCTCGTGCGTCGCTTCAGGTGTGGCTTCATCCTCGTCTGCGACAAGCGGCACGCCGCGCTGATGCAATTCGCCCGCGATAAAACCGCGAATCTGTTCGAGCTGGCCGCGCAGCGCACCGACGCCCGGTCCGTCTTCGTCGAAGCACGCGTCGAGCGTCGCGGCGAGATGCAGCAACGCGTCAATCGCCTCGCCGAGCGCGATGTGTGAGCGCAGTAACGCATCGTCGGCAGTCGCGCGCCATGCACGCGTGAAATCGTCCGCGTCGAAATCGTTGTCCGCGCCCGGCATCTGACCGCGCTCGTGCATACCGTGCACATCGGCCGTCGCAGGCTGACGCCGCTGCCGTTCGCAATCGGCCCACGCGTAGACACGCCCCGCATCGCTCGTCCCCGTAATCGGCACGAGATTCACCGGCACGACCAGCTTGTCGTTGAGCCAGCGAAACAGGTTCGCGCGATGTTCGAAGCCGCCATCCGCCGGCAGCGGATAAGCGGCCTCCCAATAGCGTTCCGTGAGCGCGTCGAGCACCGCGATGCCGGCCGCCAGCCCCGCGAAGCCGTGCTCATGCAGCAACGCTTCGGCAAGCCAGACCGCCAGTTGCAGATCCTTGCTGCGGCGCGCGAGCGCATCGAGCGTTGCATGGGCCACCTGGTCCCACGCGGCGCGTTTCAGATCGTGCGTCCATGCGCCGAGCGGCAGCGTCGCGTCGTCGTGTTCGCGCGCGCGCCGGATGGCCAGCCACTCGGGCGTGCCGCGCAGCGGATCGCCGGCCGGCCGCGCCGGATCGATCGGCGCAAGCAGCGTATCGCCGTGCACACCGTAGTGCCCGGCAAGGAATTCGTTTGCATTGCGAAGAGCGTGGGACATCGTGCTTCCTTCAAGGTCGTTGCTTCAGTTTTTCTCCGGCGCGGCGTCGCCTCCGCCCCCGCCGGCCCCGCCGGCTTCGGCGGGCGAGCCCGGCTCAGGCAGCGGCGGCAAGGTCGGAATCGGCGGTACGTCCGGCAGCAGCGCGGTCGAAAAGCGCGCCGCGCGGTTCGCGAGCGGCGCATCGAGCGACGGCGCGCGCGTCGGGAACATCGGCAGCTTCAGCAGAACCGCGCTGCGGCTCGTCGGGTCCGTGCCCTGCAACTGCAGATTGATCAGCAGCCGCGCGATTTTCGTGATCGCCGCCGGCTGCGACGCCGACGCCGTCGCGGTGGTGGCCGCGGTGGTGGCCGTGGCCGCCGCCGTCACGACCGGCACGTCGTAGCGCAGCGTCACACCATCCGCCGGCGTGGCGCCGCTGTCGCTCGCGTGCTGCTGCACCATGCGCAGCAGCGCCCACGTGCCGGTCGTCGTGAAGGTGGCGGTCAAGCCGTCGACCTCCGGCTCGCCGGGCCGCGCCGGATCGCCGCGCGGCGTCCATGCGGACAGGTCGGCCCAGGTGAGATCGAGCGCAAGCGGCTGGCTTGCCGACCAGTCGAGACTGCTGGGCCGGTTCGGATAGCCGGCCGCATGATCGCCGGACGTCAGCGCCCAGTTGACCACCTGGTCCGCGCCCCGCTCCGCCGCTGGCCGCACATTGAACGTTGCGTTCAGATGCACGGCGAGCGTGCCGTCGGCGCGCAAGGTTGCATCGAAGAAGGTCTGCGCGGCGTCGAGCTGATCCAGGAATTTCACGACCACCACGCGCTGCGCTTTCGGCAGCGCGGCCGCCTGCGCGCGCAATGCGGTGCGCTGCTGCGCATAAGCGCCGAAGAAATCGCGCACCGCGCCGGGCGACGCGTCGCGCGCATCGAGCGAAGCAAATGGGAAACGCCCGGCGAGCGCCGCATCGAAACTCATAAACAACTGGCCGAACGCGTCGGCATTGGTGCCTGCGCAACGCAGATTCGTATCGGCCACGAGCGTGCGGCGCAGCGACGCGAACAGGTTGTTCGCCTCTTCGTCCGCGGGCTGATAACCCTGCAGCCGCACATGACAGTTGGCCGCCTCCATGCCGTTGAGCCGGTCGACGAACAGCGACGCGAGCTGACCCAGCTGTCCCGACGGATCGTTGGCCGGCACATAGCGGTTCACTTCCGCGATCGAGTTGTTCCAGAACGCGACGGTCTGCTCGTTCGGCTGCGCGCTGCCGCTATTCACGACGGCCACGTTCTGCGCGAGCGCGGTAAATGGCGCCGCATAGCCGGCCAGCACCTGCGCGCGCGCCACCTGGCGCGACAGGTAGTCGCGCGTGACGGCCACTGTGCCGAGATCGTAGAAGTCCGGTCCCGCGGGGTCCGCCTGCGGCATATACAGACGGCTTTGCAGCGCGAGGCCGGTGACTTGCGACAGATGATTCGACGCGAACTGCTGCAGGCAGCCCGATAGCGACGCGTAGCCGCCGGTAAAGCCGAATTCCGCGTAGCTGCGCTCGACCGCCACCAGCGAGCCGAGCGTCTGCACGAGATCGCGGCTCGCCTGCGCGAGCGCGTCTTCGTCGGACGACACCGGGGCAAGCATGCCGGCATCGGCCGCCGCCGAAGCCACCGCGCGCTCCACGCCGGTGCGCGGCGGCGTGCGCTGCGCTTCGTTGAGCGCGTGGTTCAACGCGTTCTCGAGTTGCTTGAGCGCGATCCGTCCGAACAGCGGCCGCGCGCCCGGCGCATTCGCCGGCTGCAGATGAAAGCGCCGCGCGTAAGCGCGATACTGGTCCGCATACTTGAGCGCGCCGGCCAGCGCCTCGGCATTCCACGCACCGGGCGCCGCGCCATCCGCCTGGCACACCAGCGGCTCCGGGCGCTGCGTGACCTGCAGATAAGGCAGGCTGCTCAGTTCGGTCAGACCGTCAAACTCTGCGGCAAACGCCGGATTGAATGCGCGTCCGCCCCGGGTCGTCTCGATCAGCGGGTCGTACGGCGGCACCGCGAGCGCGTCGAGCGCCGCATAGACCTTGTCGTCGCACTGCTCGCTCGAAAAAAGACGCTGCGTCGCGTCCGGCAGATCGCCATATGCCATGTTCGATTCGCCGGCCGCGACCGGCGCGCCCGCGGCGATCACCGAGCCCGCGCGCTTGAGCGCCAGCGTCTGCGCGACGAGATCGGTGCGGATCTGCTCGCACAGGTTGCGGCGCCCGCCGGCCGCCGTCGAGCCGAACCAGTTGTCGCGCACCCAGCCGAGCCACCAGACCAGATAGCTTGCCTGCGCGGCCGAGTCGCCTTCGTTGCCGTTCAGTTGCGCCAGCAACCGTTTACCGGCCGACGCCTCGTAGATCAGTTCGTCGTGCAGCACCTGTTCGTCATGCAGAATGTCGGCCGAGTAGATCTGCGGCAGACGGTCGGGCAGATTCGGCTGATAGTCGGTCGATCCCCACCAGACCGCGCGCGCCAGCACGCTGTCGTCGCTGTTCTGCATCACGAGCGCAGTCGGCAGTCCGTACGCGAAATTGACGAGATGCGCGAAGTTCTCGAGTCCGGCGCGCGTCTCGCCGCCGGACAGCGGGCGCACGATTTCCCGATACGTCGTAAGCGCATGTTCGAGATCGGTGATCGCGCGCAAATGCGCGTTGAGATCGTTGCGCGCCTGCAGCAGCCGCTGCTGTCCTTCCGCGGCGACCGGCCCGACGTCTTCGCCGTGCGCGATCAGCTGGTGCGCGCGATTGGTCAGCTGGCAGCCGAGCCCGGGCAGGATCACGCCGTTGAACGCGTGCGCGGTCGCAACGCGGATCGCGCCGTCGCGCAACGGATGCAGCGGCCACGGCCACGACCATGACCACGGGTTCGCGAGATCGAACGAGCGCGTGTCGAGATCGTGCAGCGCGACCAGCAGCGTCGAGATATCGGTCGCGCTCGGGCACACGCCGCCCTGGTACGGCGTCAGGTTCTGCAATTGCACGAGCGAGCGGTCCAGCGTGGCGACTGTCGAGTACAGGCGATAGCCGGCGAACGACAGCGCAATCGCGAACGCCGCGCCGCACACCACCGCGCCGAGCTGGAAGCTGCGCAAAAAGCGGTTGCGCGACCACACCGACGAGCGGCTCGCGCGCGCGCCGCCCCATTCGGCGAAGATCTTGTCGTCGATCAGACCGTCGACGAACGACAGGTCGTGACGCGCCGCGCCGGTCGAGATCATGCCGTCGCCGTCGGTGTCGCCGATGAAATAGATGCCGCGGCACACATACCCCGGGCGGTCGACAGTCGCGCGAAAACTCAGCGAGAGCCAGCGCGACAGGCTGTCGCGCAATGCGTGCAGCCGCGACGGAAACAGCACCGCGCCTTCGCGTTCGCTCATCTCGAGTTCGGCGACCGAACGCGCGGCGGCTTCGGTCTGGATCGTGCGCAACTGTTCGAGCACCGCGGCCAGCGCGGCCTCGCCCCATTCGGCCGGCGTGTCGTTCGACGCGTTCAGCGGCGCCGACCAGCCGAACATCTGTTTGCTGTACGCGGCCGGCTGCTGACGCCAGAACGCGCCGAAACCGCTGACGGCGTCGCACTGCGTGACCACCACATACACGGGCAGCACGAACTGGAACGCGTCCTGCACGTCGCACAGCTGGCGGTACGCATCCGCGCCGGCACGCGCCGCTGCCTGCGGGTCCGCCTCGAGCAACGTGCGCGCGGAAATGGTCAGCACGATCCCGTCGACGGGCCGCTCAGGGCGCAGATCGACGAGCGTCGAGAGCAGCGCGAGCCAGCGCGACGGCGCCTTCGGCGCCACGGCGCCGGCCGCATTCGCGGCGCCGTTCGCCGCGCCATTCGCGGCACCATTCGCGGCACCATTCGCGAGTGCCGGCGCGCCGGCCGCTTTCGCCGCGCCATTGACGAGTGCGGCCGCGCCGGTCGCTTTCGCGGCGCCGTTGGCCGATGCGGCGGCGGATATCGCGCCATCGATATCGATCAGCACGCCGCGATTCATCACCGCCCAGCTGGCGCCTGACGCGCGCAGCGACGCATAGCGCCGGTCCGGATGCGGCTGCTGCAGTTCCGGGCCGGAACGCGAAAAGCTGGTCTTGCCTGACTGGCGCTCGCCGAGCAACACCAACCACGGCAGCCGGTAGCGCCACGCGCGGCGGGTGCGCGCATAGTCGATCGCTTCGAAGACCTTGGCCACCCAGCGGCCAGCGCCGCGCGGCGGCGCGTCCGCGCTTTCCGGTTGCGCGGGGGCCGACGCATGCGCGCCGCCGCGCGCACGCCAGATCAGCACGCCGGCGAGCACGCCGAGCAGAATGCCGATACCAAGCAGAATCTCGAAAGCGAGCGTCACAGCGCGTCTCCTTTGCGCTTGCCGAGCGCGCCATCGCGCACGCGTCCGCTTGCCTGCGTGCTCGTCTGGCCGCTTGTGGTGCGGCCGGGTGAGCGGCGCGGTTGCGCCGTCCCGCCGCTTGCACTGCTTGCATCGCTTGCATCGATTGCGCCGCTTTGAACCGGACCGCTCGCCTGCGTGCCGACGTTGCCGCCGGCCGCGGCTTGCTGCACCGTGTGCGGGTTTTCCAGTTCATTGCCGGACTGCGCCGCATCGAAACGCCCGGTGCCGACGCCTCGCAGGCTTGCCTGCTGCGCGGCGGCATCGTTCGCGAGCAGTTCTTCGAACGGGCTGAGCGCGGTAAACCAGATCGCGCCGGCCACGATCAGGTAGGCCGCCAGCGCGAGCCGCGCGCCGTAGAACCACGGCGACAGCGGCGCGAGGCGGCTGCCGTTCGACTCCGGGTCCGCGAGCCGCACCGTATGCTCGTAGGCCTGTTCGAATGCGCGGCCGGTGTCGTGCGTGCCACGCACGCCGCGCACGAAAGCGGCGAGTTCGAGGCGGCGGCGCGCGAGCCTGTCCGCTTCGCGATCGCCGCGCAGCCCGCCGCGAAAACCGAGTTCCAGCGCCGCCAGCAGCACGAGACCGAGTTCCGCGTGCAGCAGCGTCGGCGCCTGCGTCGCCAGCAGCTGATCGACAATCCGATAGAAACCGACACCCGCCGCGCGCGTATCGAACAGCGCGCCTTCGAGCGTCAACCCGAGCCATTCGGCGCGACCGTTCCAGCGCACCTCGAGCAGGATCTGCTCGTCCGCGAGCGCCGCCATTGCATACTGCGCATCGCGATAGAGCGCGCATTCATCCGGCGAGCCGTCGTGTTCGACCGCGCTTCGTTGCGCGCGCAACTGTTCGAGCAGACGCTCGTGCGCGCGCCTCGCGGGCGATTCCGACTCGGCCCACGCACTGCCGCCCGGCTGCGCACCGGCAGGCGCGCCTGCACCCGCGCGCAACAACGTCGGCTTCACGTCCGCGAGCGTTTCGTAGAAGTCGCAGAAGTACGCGTAAAGCGGCAGCCGCTGACGCGCACCGGCGCCATCAGCGGAGAGCCGCACCATTGCCACCCTCCGCGCTGTGCGTACCCGCCGCCGTCGACGCCGTGTCCGCCAACGCCGGCTCCTGCCGCGGCGGCTCGGCCGGATGCCGGCTCGGCGCCCGATACAGCACGATCGCCGCCGGCGCATGCACGCCGGCGAGGCGGCCGAAGCCCCGGATCGCGAGCGGCCGTCCCGGTGCGAACATCGGCTCGAGCGCGCCGTCGAATTCGAATGCGCTGTTGCGGATCTCGTAGTAAAGCGCGCCAGGGTTCAGCCCCTCGTGCCGTCCGACCGCCGGCACCGGCACAGCCGTCGCGCCCGGGATGCGGCGCTGCTCGAGCGCCTGCAGCAGCGCGGGTTGCGCGATCGTGCAGTTGTCGAACCAGTGCTCGAGGTCGGCACGGCTTTGCGCGGCCGCCGGCATCACCTCGATCAACAGCGTGTCGCCCGCATCGGCCGGCAGCGCGCGCGTAAATTCGCCAGGTCCGATCTGTTCGAACGGCAGGCGCTCGTACATCGGGCGAATCGCCGCCAGCCGCATTTCGATAAACGACAGCGCGATGTCGAAACCGGTCTGGCAGTCGAGATGATCGTACGGCGGCAGCACCGGCGGGTCCGGCGGCATATCCAGCGACGCGAGGCCGCCCACCGTCTGCGCGAGCGCGAGGTAAAGCTGGCGCGGCGCGACATCGGCGCCGGGCACGAGCACGTCGAGCGCCGGCAGCACCGTCGACAGCCGCCGCGCCGCCAGCGTCAGAAAGCTGTCGCCGTCCGCGCCGCGCGTCGACGCGGCGGCCGCTTCCTGCGCGATCTGCCGCAGCTTCATGCGCAGCGTGTCGCGCACCGCGTCGACGCGCGCATGCAGCGCCTTGTCCTTCATCAACGCCGACGCGGCGATCGACGTGAGCGGCGGATGGTAGGCGGTACGGCGGAACGTGCCTAGCACGGTGCGTTCAAGTTCGAGCAGCGGACAGCCGCAGAGCAGGTTCGCCCCGGGCGCCCAGCCGGTCGCGAGGCGGAAGGCGGGCTTGAGCCGCGCGATCGGCACCGGATTCGCGCCGGTGTTCTCGTCGACCGCAGAGCCGCCCGCCACCGACTCGAAGCGCCGGTTCATGGTGCCCGGTGCTGCCGCCGCATCGCCGCGCGTCGGCAGCACCAGTGCGATGCGCCGGCGGCTGCCGGCCTCCTGCATCTCGCCCGTCACGTCCAGTTCGAGCGCGGCGTCGGTCTGGCGATCGAGCAGCACGGGCGTGCCGTCGTCGAGCACGCATTCGACCGAGCGCACGACGACGCGGCCACGCTCGAGCAGCCCCTCGTCGAGTTCGAGCGACAGCACCCCCCAATAGTCGGGGTTCGCGCGCGCGCTCAGATAGCGCACATGCGCCTGCCAGAAGCGCTCATTCTGCTGCAGGTGCTGCGGCGACAGCATCAGCCCTTCCGACCACTGGATGCCGTACGGAACCTCGGGAAAGCCGTTAGACCGGTTCATTTGATCCTCTTCACTGCATGTTTGGCAGGTGTGTCACACATGGTGCGGCCCTTCATTGCAGCCATTCAGCGCGTGCCGTCGTAAGCGACGCTGCCGGGCGACAAGGTGATGCGCATCCGTTTGTATGGCGTCAGGTCCGCTACGCCCTGGCCCGCCGGCACCACGAAATTCACATAGCAATAGACGGTCAGCGCATCCTTCTCGCGCGAACTCAGCTTCAGGGGCCCAAGCGACTGATTCGGCGGCAACTGCACCGAGCGCACGCTGATCTTCGGGCCAAGCGCGGTTTCGAGTTCCGCCCGGTGCGCGAACCAGTCGGGCCCGCTGCGCGGCAGCGCGCTCGCCGTCGGACGGTCGTAGACGAACACGAGATCGAGCGCGGTCGCGCTCGAACGATTCGCGTCGGTGGTGGCGACGATCGTCAGTTCGCGCAGCTTCGCGGTCGGCGGACCGAACCAGCCGCAGCCGGCGGTCAGCGACGCCGCCGCGGCGAGCATCGCGAGCACGGCCCGCGCGGCCACGTGCCGCCTGCCGCGCGCACGCGCGCCGTCCAGCCTGTGCCCAGCCGCCCGGACCCGATTCATGACGCCCCTCATCCCAGCGTGAGCACGCGAAACTGCGCGGGCGTCAGCGACAACCCGACTGCGTTCGGCGGCATGCCGTTCTGCATCGTCAGCGACGTCAGGCGCGTGGCGAACATCACGCCGACCATCACCTTGAAGCTGCCGAGCACCGGGCGGTCCGGGCCCATTTCGATCTGCGACACGACGCCGCCCGCCGAAATGTCGCCGAGGCTCACCGTGCCTTGCGTCATCAGGTTTTCCGCGAGGCCGCCGCCGAAGATCACGTTGAACACCGTCGGGATATGCGTAAACGACAGCGCGAAATTCGGAAACGGAAACGGGATCGGCACCGGCAACAGCTTGCAGACGTCCGGAAACGCAAGATTGAGCACACCGAGATTGGTATTCGCGAACATATCGTCAGCCCATCGAGATGCGGTCGGCGTCGACCTTGACGTCTTTCTCCGCGGTCACCATCACCTGCGCGCCGTGCTGCCGCAGCAGTTGCTCGACGTCGAGCAGGTAGTGCTCCGCGTTGCCGACGTAATGCCGCATCGTGTCGACCACCGTTTGCAGCACGGTGCGAAACAGATCGTGCGCGCTCACGCTCAAGGTGCCGGCAGCGGCGACGATGTCGATGTCCTTCAGCGAGCGCAGCGCCACCCGTTCGGTCGCGACCAGCTCGAGCGACGCTTGCCGGACCGACAGATGCGCGACACCGGGCGCACTGAGCGTCGCATCGGCGACGCTCGTGCCGGCCGGGCGCGCGACGATATGAACGATATAGTTGAGCGCGTCGGCACAAGTCGCGACCAGCACGCGATCGCCGACACGCGGTTCGATCAGACACGACAGCGCCGTCTGCGCAAGACGGCCGTCGTCGAGCAGAAAACGGTGCTCGCCGAGTTCGACCGCGAGCTTCGATTCATGCCATAGCGGGCTCGTGGTGCAAACCTCGCGTTGCGTCACCCCTTGCCGGGTCATCGTAGTTTCTCCTTCGCGAGCGAGCCGCGTTGCGCGGCCAGCAGCTTTGCATCGGTGGATCGGGTCCGGTACCGGCGTGCGCCGGCAAACGACGAATCGCGGAATTGCGCGTCGTGCAGGCTGACGCGTTCGAGCTGTGCGCGCTCGAACGACACCCGCTCGCCGCGCGCGTGATCGAACTGCGCATAGTTGAGGCTCGCGTGCGCGAACGACACATCGGTCAGCCGGCTGTGATGCCAGATGGTCTGTTCGATACGCGCCCGATCGAAACGCACGCGGGCGAGCGTCGCATTGCCGAACAGCGCGCCGGTGAGCGTGGTTTCCGACAGATCGAGGTCGGTCAGTTGCGCATCGATCAGCAGCGCGCATTCGGCGCGCAGGCCGCCGACTTTGGCCCGCGCGATCGTCGCGCCACGGCAGTTCGCCTCGGTCAGCACCGCATCGCTCAGGTCCGCATCGCTGAAGTCGCAGTGTTGCAGCGTGCAGCGCGCGAGGCGGATGCCGGCAAGCGGCAGGCCGGCGAAGTTGCAGTCCATGAACACCGATGTGTTCGCGTCGAGCCGCGTCAGGTTGGCGCGGCGCAAGTCGGTGCCGCTCAATGCGCACTGATCGAAACGCGCGTGCATAAAGTCGGCGCCCGCGACGTCGCAACCGAACAGCACGCTGCGGGTCCATGACGCGGCGGCGAATTGCGCGCCCGTGAGCGCGCAGCGCGTCAGCGTCGACAGGTGCAGCGCGGCGTCGCGCCAGATCGACGCGGACGCGTCGCATTGCAGCAGCGACAGGTACGACGCGCGCACCGCGGACAGATCCGCGCGCGGCATCCGGCATTCGACCCACGCCGAGCGGTCCAGCACCGCGCCGCGCAAATCGGCGCCGGACAGGTCGCACTGCACGAAGCGCGTACCGCTCAGGTCGACATCGATAAATTGCGCACCGGCAAACGCCGCGTCCTTGAACACCGCGCCGGCCCAGTTCAGGCGGCGCAACGGCACGCCGGACAGATCGATGCCGGTGACCGGCCGGCCAAGGCGAAGCTGCGCGTCGATCTGCGCGAGCGTCGCGGCGGCAGTCGCCGACGGCCCATGTGCGATAGCGCCGAGAGCGGCATTCATGCGACCGCCCTCCGCCCCGCCTCGAGCGCGACGCCGCGCAGGTCGGCGCGCGCGAACACCGCATCGCTCGTATCGGCCTGGTAGAGACTCGCGTCACGCAGCATCGCGTCGCTGAAGTCGGCCGAGCGGCACACCGCGCGAAACAGGTCCACCCGTTGCGCATGCACGCCGGCGAGTTTCGCGGCAGTCAGCAGGCAGCCGGCGAACGATGCATCATCGAGCACCGCATGCGAAAAATCCGCGCGCCCGAAATCGCACTGCGCGGCCGACGCGCCGCGCCAGTCGGATGCCGCCAGCGTCGCCTGATGCCAGCTGCAGTGTTGCGCGCGCAGGCCCGTTGCAACCACGTGCGACCAGTCGGCGAGCTTGCCGCCGGCCGCCACGTCGGCGAGCATCGCGTCGGCAAAGCGGCCGTTCGCGAGCACCGCGTCCATCAGCACGACCTTGCGCAGCGTCGCCGCGCCGAAGTCGGCGCCGGACAGTTGCGCGCGCAACAACACGGTCGAGGTCAGCTGCGCGCCGCGCCAATGGCTGCCGGGCGCGCGCGCATTGAGCAGCAGCGAGCGCGCCGCCGTCACGCGCTCGAGGTGCGCGCCCGCGAGTTCGATCTCCGGCGCGACACAATCGTCGAGGCGCGCGTCGCTCAGGTTCGCTTCCGGCCAGTGCGCATGGAATGCCCATGCGCGGCTCAGATTCGCGCCCGCGAAGCCGGCGCCTCGGCCGCTGCTATGGCTCAGGTTCGCGTCCACGAGACTCGCGCCCGAGAAGTCCGCGCCATCGAGACGCGCGCCCGTCAGCACTGCGCGATCGAGCTGTGCGCCGGTAAAGCGCGTGTTGCGCAGGTCGGCGTTTTCGAGCTGCACTTCGCGCAGATCCGCGCGCGACAGGTCGAAGCCGGACAGATCGATGCCGGCGAGATCGCGGCCCGCGAGCAGCACGCCGGCGCGCAGCCATTGCTCGACCTGGGCGCCAAGCCAGCGCGCCGCGGCGGGTGGCAGCGCGCCGTCGGGGTCGGTGTAGCGCATGC
>NZ_CADIKF010000026.1 GCF_902859875.1 Paraburkholderia solisilvae
CACGCCGCCGGTGTCAATGCCGGCTCCGCTGCCCGCCCCCGCTGAGCCGCAGCCATCAACCCCACCGACCGCGGCGCCGCCTCCGCCACCTGCCGCGACGGCGGCGCCGGCCGGACCCTCACCGAGTTTCGAAGGCGCGTTGCGCGCCGCGATCGAGGCCGCGCTGCGCTACCCGGAAGCCGCACGCATGGCGGGTATGTCAGGCCGCACGCGGGTCGCCTTCCGCTATCGCGACGGCGCGGTCTCCGACGTGTCCGTGGTGATCTCGAGCGGCGTGGGCGTACTCGACCGCGCGGCACTCGCGGCGGTGCGCGACGCGAACTGTCCGAAGCCCGAACCGGCGTTTGCCGGCAAGACACTCTCTGAACAACTGTGGGTCAACTTCAATCTGAACGATCACGAATGAAACCGATTTTTTCCGCTTTGGTCGCGGCACTCGGGCTGTCCGCGATGTGCACGCTTTCCGCGACGGCCGCCCCGTCGTTACCCGCCGATGCGCCGGTGCATCACGTGCTGCTGGTGAGTGTCGACGGGCTGCATGCCGGCGACATGGTCCGCTTTATCGCCGCGCACCCGGCGAGCACGCTCGCGCATCTCGCTGCACAGGGCATCGACTACACCAACGCGCGCGGCGTCGTGCCGGCCGATTCGTTTCCGGGCCTCCTCGCGCTCGTGACCGGCGGCACGCCGGCCGCAACCGGCGTCTACTACGACGACTCGTACGACCGCGCGCTTGCCGCGCCGGGCAGCGATTGCAGCCACAGCGGCACGCGGGTGCGTTATGACGAATCGCTCGACCTCGACGATGGGCACGGCCATGACCTGATCGACCCGCTGAAGCTGCCGCGCGACCCGCGGCACGGCTGCGCGCCGGTTTATCCGCATGCGTATCTGCGCGTCAATACCGTGTTCGAAGCAGTGCACGACGCAGGCGGCTACACTGCGTGGATCGACAAGCATCCGACTTACGAACTGGTCGAAGGACCGTCCGGCCATGGCGTCGACGACCTGTTCCTGCCGGAGATCGGCGCGAACTACGAAGGCGTCAATCACGCGGCCACCGATCAGATCACCGGGTCGCTTGCGCACACCGAAGACTACGATGCAATGAAAGCGCACGCGATCGTCAACGAAATCGACGGGCTCACGCACGACGGCGCCGCGCATGCGGCGGTGCCGAACGTGTTCGGCCTGAACCTGCAGGCGGTCAACGTCGCGCAGAAGCTGTACGGCTATCGCGACGCCGACGGCGCGCTGACGCCCGGCGTCGACAAGGCGATCGGCAGCGTCGACCGGCTGCTCGGCGGTTTCGTCGCGGAACTCGAGCGCCGTCACTTGCGCGACGACACGCTCGTCATCGTGACGGCAAAACACGGCAACGGTCCGATCGACGGCACGCGGCTCGTCAAGATCGACGAAAGCCGCCTTGCGCAGGTGATCGACGCCGCGGCGCCGGGTGCGCTCGCGCAACTGACGACCGACTACGGCGCGCTCGTCTGGCTGCACGACGCGTCGGCGACCGCCGCCGTCACCGACGCGCTGCGTGCGCATGCGAAAGCGCTCGGCATTGCGGACGTGCTGAGCGGCGAGCGGCTCGCGCTGCGCTTTCCCGCGCCGTCCGGCGACAGCCGCACACCGGACATCGTGATCGTGTCGCGCGAAGGCGTGATTTTCACGCCGCCGCGCGACGGCAAGCTCACCGAACACGGCGGCTTCCATGACGACGACGTGCACGTGGCGTTGCTCGTCGCGAACCCGCGGCTGGCCGGCATCGGCCGCCAGGTGACCTGGCCGGTGTCGACGACCCAGGTGGCGCCGACCATTCTCAGCGCGCTCGGCCTGCCGCCCGACACGCTGCAGGCGGTTGCGCAGGAAGGCACGCCGCCGTTGCCGGATACGCACTGGTGGCCGCCCCGGCAACGGGCCGACGCCGGCTCGTCCGCGCAGTTGTCGAACCTGTCGGCCACGCCGTCTTCCGCGAGGTGAAGTGCTGATGCACGGTGCGTCCGCCAGCAAGCCTCGCGTGCTGGTCGTCGAAGACGACCGGTGCGCGAGGATCGAAGTCAGCGCCGCCCTCGAGGACTTCGGCTTCGAGGTCGAGTGCGTGCCGACTGGCTTCGAAGGCCTGCTGCGCGCGACCAACGGCGAATTCGATGCGGTGGTGCTCGACCGCATGCTGCCCGATATCGACGGCTTGTCGATCCTGTCGACGCTGCGCAATATCGGCAAACAGACGCCCGTGCTGATCCTGAGCGCGCTCGACGCGGTCGACGAGCGCGTGCGCGGGCTGCGCGCCGGCGGCGACGACTACGTGGTGAAGCCGTTCGATGCGCTCGAGTTGAACGCGCGCCTGAAAGCGTTGCTGCGGCGCCGTTCGCTGAACGGCAACGGCTCCGCGGTCATGCGCATCGATGACCTGACGCTCGATCCGGCCACCGGCGACGTGCGCCGCGCGGGCCACGCGGTCGAACTCAAGCCGCGCGAATACAAGCTGCTCGAATTCATGATGCGGCACGTCGGCCAGGTCGTGACGCGGGCAATGCTGCTCGAAGCGGTCTGGAACTACCACTTCAACGCGCAAACGAATGTGATCGACATGCATATCAGCAACCTGCGACGCAAAATCAGCCTCAATGGCCGCACCTCGGCGCTGATCGTGACGGTGCGCAACGCGGGCTACATCATCCATGCGTCCGCCTAGGCGCGTATCGCCGACTCATTTGCGCAGCATCGGCGCGCTGCTGGCGGTCTTCGTGTGCACGGCGATCGCGCTGTTCGGGCTGCTTTACTGGCTGACGCGCGGCTATCTGTTTCACGAGGTCGACGAACGGTTGCGCGGCGAGTATGCGGAGTTTCATCAGATCGGCCGCGCGGATGCGATCGCGACCATTGCGGCGCTGACCCGCCGCGACATCGCGACAAGCCGCCCGTACGGCCTGTTCGATGCGTCCGGCAGATGGCTCGCGGGCAACGTGCCGGTGCTGCCCGACGAGCCGGACCGCACGCCGTTCAATTACACGCAGAGGGTTCGCGAAGACCATGCGAATGTGCTGGCCCACTATCGCGGCGTCATCATTCCGACCACGAGCGGCCTGAAGATTATCGTCGGGCATTCGATCGATGAAATACTCGACTTCGACGGCACGCTGGTGAAGACGCTGTGCGCCGGCGTGACGCTGGCCATCCTGCTGGCTATCGCATGCGGCGCCGCGCTGAACGCGATGTCGAACCGCCGCATCCGCGCGATCAGCGAAACCGGTCGCGAGATTATGGCGGGCAAGCTGAACCGGCGCCTGCCGACGCGCGGCACGAACGACGACCTCGACCGGCTCGCCGGCATCGTCAACACGATGCTCGATGAAATCGAGCGCCTCGTCGACGAAGTGCGCGGCGTCTGCGCCGGTATCGCGCACGATCTGCGCACACCGATGACGCATCTGCGCGCCGGGCTCGAACGCGCGCAACGCCGCGCGAATTCAACCGATGCGTATGCTCAGGCCATCGATGCCGCGATCGGTCAATCGGATGTCGTGCTGGGCCGCTTCACCGCGTTGCTGCGTATTGCGGAGATCGAATCCGGCAGCCGCCGCGCCAGCTTCGGCAGGATCGCGCTCGACGCCGTGCTGCGCGACGTCGCCGAACTGTACGAGCCGCTTGCCGAACATCGCGGGCTGACGCTGACGGTGGACGCACCGCTGCGAGTCGAGGTGACCGGCGACTCCGACCTGCTGTTCGGCGCGATCGAAAACCTGCTCGACAATGCGCTGAAATTCACGCCGGGCGGCGGCTGGGTCGCGCTCGGCGTTGGCTTCGACGGGGCCTGCCCGGTGCTGCACGTCGCCGACAACGGGCCGGGTATCGATCCCGCGGAACGCAAAGCCGTGCTGCGGCCCTTCTATCGGAGCGGATGCGCCGCCACCTGCGCGACGCCGGGTCATGGACTCGGCCTGAGCCTCGTCGCCGCGATCGCGCGCGTGCACGATGCGTCGATCGATATTCACGACAATCGCCCCGGCTGCAAGATAGTGCTGCGCTTCGCGGCGGCGGAGCAGATTCAGCGGGACGCGAAGGCCGGCTGAACTCTATACGGATATGAAAAGGGCGCATGGTGCAGCGGCACCATGCGCCCGTCGCTCTCACCTATGTGCTGGCGCCCGTATCGTCATATCTCCGGTGTAAAGACTTCGTCGCAGCGCAGACCCTGCAATTCCAGATGAAGTTGCACCAGCCATGCACGCGGGCAATCCTTCGCGATCGCTGCGCTTTCGGAAGCCTGCCAAAGTACCTGAACCTTTCTGGCAACCGTAGCGGACTCGAACGCGCGGCGCGCATACCGTTGCGCCACCGCAATCAGCGCAGCGGCCATCGTCAGCGTCGCGCACTGCAAGATCCATCGTGGCGCCCGCTCGTCCGCCAACCCGGCTAACCAGTCCGTTCCAAAGCAAAAGAAGATTGCCAACACCATCGACATGGAGAACAGCACCAGCCGGGCACGCAATGCGATTGACCTGTGAACTTCCATAATGCCTCATCGTTCATCGGTGAATGAGCCCATGCTGCAGGCGCATTGCTTACCTGTGCGTGACCGGCACATTACCGAACTGTTATCTCAACGCGATCTGTTCAGACGCGACGGTGCCGCGGTAGCAATCTGAAAATCGGCTAGCCCAAGTTGATCTGAAAACCGCTCGCGTAGATCCCGGATATGTCGCACCGATAGGCTCGAAAACGGGTTTCGTATCGCCGTTCCGATATTTCTGCCGCGCACCGGGCACGGATAAGCAGAGACGATTTTGTTGTATGTGTCCTTAGGCGATGCTTAAGGCACAGCGATTATCCAAAGGGAAAAATCTTTCGGTTATCTAAGCGAAAGATAGATGCATGCAAAGTGAAGCCATTGACGCGCGCCGCGCCGCCGGAAGCCCGTAAAGTGGCCGTTCACGCCCGTCGCGTCAATTGGTCTTTTAAACATGGACTGAGATCCCCTTTTGCGTTTTGCAAACAGGAGGATGCATATGTTCAGCGTTGCCACCCTGCTTTAAAAGAAAAAGCTTCGCGTGCAAGGTGTGCGCGTGCGCTACAACGGTGCGCTTACGCGCCGGCGATTTCAGCGCCGTAGCGGTGCGTCCGCGCACCGTTTTAGCACCGTATGGCAGCGCTAACTACGCTTTCCTCGATGGCGCGGACATTGCTTTTGCATCAGCGGACTGACGTTCGTCAGGGTCCGGGAGCTCAGGTTGGACTTACAGCGTTTCACCACCGAGTCGTACGCCGAAGTGGATCGTCTGCGCGCATGGAACGAGACGCTCGAACGGCTCGGCCTGCGCTGCAGCGTGCCTCAGGCGGCCGCGCGTCATTTGCATGGAACGATCAAGTCGCGCAAGTCGAGCAACGGCTTCGAGCTGATCGCGCTGGCCGCGTTCACGCAGACCATCGAACTCAAGGTCGACGGCGCCGACAGTCTCGTCATCGTGCTGCATCTGGACGGCGGCGCCACGCTCGACGCCGACGGCGTGCGCGAACGGATTGCTATCGGCGATATTGTTTACGCGTCGTCGCGAGAGCAAGCGTGCCTGTCGTTCACATCCGACTTCCGCGCGTTCGCGATCCGGGTACCCCGCTCCGCCATCAACGCACGGCTTCTTACGCCGTTCTCGCTGCGTGCCGGACGCTTGTCGGGCGAGGCTGGAATCGGTCACGTGTTCTCCGGCTTCCTGTGCTCGATTGCCGAAAGCGTGGAGACGTTGTCACTCGACGAGCTGCGTCCCCTCGAACTCGCGCTCGCGGAATTTCTCGTCGCGAGCCTTGCCGGTCACGACAAGGAAGGCGGCTTCAGCGGCCTCACGCCCTCGCAGGCCGCGCTCTTTTCGCGCGTCTGCCGGACCATCGAAGGCAATCTCGCCAACCCCGATCTCGGGCTGACTTCCATCGCCAAAGAAGAGCGCGTCTCGCCGCGCTATCTGCAGAAGCTGTTTGAGGCGGTCGGACAGAATTTCTCGACGTACTTGCGCTCACGCCGGCTGGAGCGCTGCCGCGCGGACCTCGTCAATCCGCTGTATGAAAGAGTGTCGATTGCCGATGTCTGCTTTCGCTGGGGTTTCAACGACTCCGCGTATTTCAGCCGTGCATTTCGCGAGCAATACGGCGCGTCGCCGCGCACGTTCCGGCATGAAGCGGGCCTCGAATTGGCGCGTCATCTCGTGCAGCGAATTTCGCGCGGCTTGCCCGTCAATGCCGGGAGTCTGCTCGCGCATGCACAGCTCGCCACCCAGGGGGCGGTGCACGAAGTGGCCGACGACGCCTGCTCGACGGAGCCGCCTGAGCCGCCCGCAGCGCCTTCGACGCCCCCGCCGCGCGAGTCCGGCAAGCCGCGTCATCATCTGTTGCGCGCCACGGCCAACACGATTCACTGGGGCTACTTCAGCCACGATCTCAAGCCCGTGCTCGAAGTGAATAGCGGCGACACGGTGACGATCGAAACGCTGACACAACACGCGGCGGATGACTGGGAGCGCATGGTGCAGGGCGATCCCGGCGCCGAAAGCGTGTTCCACTGGAGCGCCGACCGCAAGAATGTCAACCGCCGCGGCGCGGGTCCCATGGACGCGTCCATCTACGGACGCGGCGCGGGAGAAGGCTTCGGCGTGCATATCTGCACCGGGCCGATCGCCGTGCGCGGCGCGCAGCCGGGCGACGTGCTGGAAGTGCGCATCCTCGATATTCACCCGCGCCGTTGCGCGAATCCAAAATTCGCCGGCCGCGCGTTCGGCAGCAATGCCGCTGCATGGTGGGGCTTTCACTATCGCGAGTTGCTGACCGAGCCGAAGCCGCGCGAAGTGGTCACCATCTACGAACTGGACGCCGACGCCCCCTCGGGCGAGACGGCCTGCGCACGCGCCGTCTATAACTTTCGCTGGACACCTCAGCGCGATCCCTTCGGCGTGATGCATCCGACCATCGACTACCCCGGCGTGCCGGTGGATCATTCGACGATCGTCGAGAATCACGACGTGCTGAAGAATGTGCAGATTCCCGTGCGTCCGCATTTTGGCGTGATCTCGGTCGCGCCTCAGCAAGAGGGGCTGATCGATTCGATTCCGCCGTCGACCTTCGGCGGCAATCTCGACAACTGGCGCGTCACGCGCGGCGCGAGCGTGTTTCTGCCCGTTGGGGTGCCCGGCGCGCTGCTGTCGATCGGCGACCCGCACGCATCGCAAGGAGACTCGGAATTGTGCGGCACCGCGATCGAATGTTCGCTCACCGGCGACTTCAAACTGGTGCTTCACAAGAAAGAGACGCTTGGCAAGCAGGTGTTTTCAGACCTCACCTATCCTTTGGTCGAAACAGCCGACGAATGGGTGCTTCATGGCTTCAGTTATCCCAACTATCTGGCCGAGTTCGGCACCAATGCGCAAAGCGCCGTGTACGAGAAATCGACGCTCGATCTCGCGATGCGCGATGCGTTCATCAAAACACGACGCTTTCTGATGACCACCCAGGGCCTTTCCGAAGATGAAGCGATCTCGCTGATCTCAGTCGCGGTCGACTTCGGGGTGACGCAGGTGGTGGATGGCAACTGGGGCGTGCACGCGATCATTCGCAAGGCGCTCTTCAAGAACGCGATGTAGCGCATGCCGGAATTCAATGCGCATGCGGACAAGAGTTTGTTCGCTGCAAGCGCGATGCCGCTATTTTGGCTTTCCTACCATGGTTCTGACGTGAACTCAGGCGCATGCGCCACTCGACAGGACTCACCGGACCATGGATTCTCCCGCTTATCGCGCGGTGCCCGGCCACGGGCGCTTTCACTATTCGCCGATCAACGACCGCCCGGTTTATCGCTGGCCTGACGGTTCGCGGCTAGCGGTCTATATCGGCTTCAACATCGAGCACTTTTCATTCGGCGAAGGACTGGGGCCGACGATCGGCCCGGTGATGCCCGAACCCGACGTGCTCAATCACGCGTGGCGCGAGTACGCACTGCGCGTGGGCGCGTGGCGCTGTCTCGATCTCTTCGATGAACTCGCGCTGCCGACCGCGGCCATCATCAACACGGCCCTTTACGATCACTGCCCCGAACTGGTCGCGGCGTTCGCCCAGCGCGGCGATGAACTCGTCGCGCACGGCCATACGAATTCGGAACGGCAAGGCACGCTGACTGAAGACGACGAACGCGCGCTGATCGTCGCATGCCGCGAACGGATCGCGGCGGAGAGCGCGCAGCAGCCCGCGGGCTGGTTATCGCCGTGGCTCTCCGAGAGTCATGTCACGAGCGATCTGGTGGCCGAAGCGGGTTACCAGTACACGCTCAACTGGTGTCACGACGATCAGCCCACGCGCATGCATACGCGCAACGGTCAACCGCTATGGGCGATTCCGTATCCGGAGGAGGTCAACGATATCCCGATGATTCTCGCGCGTCAGATGGACGCAAAGTCGTTCGCCGATCTGGTGATCGACCACTTCGAGGAAATGCTGCGGCAATCCGCGCGAGCGCCGCTGGTGATGGGCATTGCGCTGCATGCGTATCTGATGGGACAGCCGCATCGCCTGTGTCATTTGCGCCGGGCGCTCGAGCATATCGCCCGCGCGCGCAACGAGGGCCGCATCTGCATCACCACGCCCGGTTCAATCGCAAGCCACATGGACTTCCTCGGCCGTTAGTACGCATCTTTCCCGCTTCGCCGCCCCGCCTCTTCCGCTTTCATCTCGTTCAACTTCGAAGGATTCGCGATGTTCATCTCAAAGGCAATCAGACTGCTGTTATGCGCAGTCACCGGGCTCCTCCTCGCACAAGGCGCGTCGGCGCAATCGTGCGAACCGTCCAAGGTCGCGCAGAAATATCCGTCGCTGGCGGGCAAGACCATCAAGATCGGCGTGGACCCGGAGTCGCCGCCATACGCGTTTCGCGACAGCAAGGATTTCAACACGATCATCGGCGCCGATGCCGACATGGCGCGCGCCGTGTTCGATTGCGCCGGCGTGAAAACGGAATTCTTCACGGCCGGCTGGCCCGGCTTGCTGCCCGCACTGCGCGCCGGCCAGATCGACGTGATGTGGGACTTGCTGTACTACACACCGGAACGCGCGAAGGAGACCACTTTCGTCACGTATATGCAGGCCGGCACTGGTGGCCTGGTGGCAGCGGGCAACCCTAAGAAGATCGACGACATCTCCAGGCTGTGCGGCCTCACGGTCACGGCGGGCATCGGCACCACCGAGCTGACGATGGCGCAAGCGCAGGCCGCCAAATGCAAAGCGGAGCACAAGCCTGACGTGACGATCATGACGTCGGCCGATATCGCATCCGGCGCGCGCCTTGTCGCCAGCCATCGCGCCGACGTGATGATGTACGACCTCGCGCTCGTCGACGGCCTCGCGAAACAGAACCCGCAGCTTTATATGCGCGGCTTCAAGGTGACGAGCGGCATGAAGATCGGCGTGGGCGTGAAGAAAGGCAACGCCGACATGATCGCCGCCGTATCCGACGGACTCAAGATCATGCAGGCCAACCAGACGCAGAAGAAGACCTTCCAGCGCTACGGTGTCGATCCGTCGCTGGAGACGCCGACCACGCTGCTCACTCAATAACGATGCCTGCGCGGCACACGACGTCGTGCGCCGGTAGCGTCAGGAATCAGGTTCGGAAATGAAGGCATTGCGTATCAAACACAGCTTCGCCGGCGCGCTCGGCGTGCTGGCCATGCTCGCGCTGCAGCAGCCGGCGATGGCCGCCGGTCTCGATGGCGTTCAGGTGCTCGACGGTTTCAAGGAACTGGCCGGTTATGTCGGCTCGCCTTTTCTGCTCGGCGGCGCGTGGCTCGCGGTGAAGATCACGTTGATCGCGATGGCGATCGGCCTCGCGCTCGGACTCGGACTGGCGCTGATGCGGCTGTCGCGGTTCAAGGCCTTGAGCTCGGCGGCGTGGGGGTATATCTGGTTCGTGCGCGGCACACCGCAACTGCTGCAACTCGTGTTTATCTTCGACGCGCTGCCGCTGATCGGTCTGCGTTTCGATGAATTCACGACCGCGGTGATCGGCTTTGCATTGAACGAGGCGGCGTTCAGTGCCGAGTTGTTCCGTGCCGGAATATTGTCGGTGAACCGTTCGCAATCGACCGCGGCCGCCGCGCTCGGCATGGGACCGTTGCTGACGCTGCGCCGCATTATCCTGCCGCAATCGATGCGCGCGATCATCCCGGGTCTCGCCAACGACACCATCGGCATGTTGAAGCTGACGTCGATCGCGTCCGTGATCTTCGTCAACGAATTGACGTTTCGTTCGCAGCAGATCGTCGGGCAGAACTTCAAGTTCTTTACCGTGTTCGGCGCGGCGGCGGTGATTTATCTGTTTCTGACGAGCGGGATCTCCGTGCTTCAGGTGTGGCTCGAACGCATGTTCGATCACGAGCGCGACCGCAAGATCGCATTCTCGTGGTTCGGACTGCGCGTCTCGACGCGTGATGCGAAGCCGGTGGAAGCGCCGATCGCTTTGCCGGTCGCGGCTCAGGAGACGGAAGCGAACGATCACGCCTGGATCGGTACGCTGCTGCCCGCCGACAGCCGCACGCCGCGCCGCGCCGATGAACCGTTTGTCGCATGCAGGAATGTCTGGAAATCGTATGCGAAACGCGAGATCTTGCGCGGCGTGGACCTGTCGATCGCGCATGGCGAAGTGGTCGTCATCCTGGGCCCGAGCGGCTCCGGCAAGAGCACGCTGCTCAAGCTTATCAACCATCTCGAACCGCTCGACTGGGGAACCATCAAGGTCGATTCGCAGTATGTCGGTTATCGCGAAGTGCCAGGCGGCGGCGGCACGGTGCGGCCCGTACACAACCTCGCGCGTGCACGCGCCGAAGCACGCGTGGGCATGGTGTTCCAGCATTTCAATCTCTTCAGTCATCTGAGCGCACTGGAGAACATCGTTGAAGCGCAGCGGCAGGTGTATGACGTGCCGCGCGCCGAGGCGGAAGCACTCGGACGCGACTTGCTGAAGAGCGTGGGTCTCGCCGCACATGCGGACTTCTTGCCGCACCGGTTATCCGGCGGCCAGCAGCAGCGCGTGGCGATTGCCCGCGCACTCGCGATCAAACCGAAGTTGATGCTGTTCGACGAACCGACTTCAGCGCTCGACCCGGAACTCGTCGGTGAAGTGCTGGGCGTGATGCGCGGGCTGGCCGATGCCGGCATGACGATGGTCGTGGTCACGCATGAAATCCGCTTTGCCCGCGATGTTGCCGATCGCGTCGTCTTTATGGACGGCGGCGAGGTGATCGAGCAAGGAACGCCGCAGCAGGTCATCGACAACCCGACTCACGAGCGCACCCGAAAATTTCTCAATGTCGTCGCCAGTTGACCATGAGGCTTATATGACGGACTTCGAAACTTTCAATCTTGGCCGCGTCGTACTGCAATCCGGCGCGACGCTGCCTGACATGCTGCTCAGCTACAAGACGTACGGCCGGCTGAATGCGGCGCGCGACAATGCGATTGTCTACCCGACCTTCTATAGCGGCAGCCATGTCGACAATGAATGGCTGATCGGCGATCACATGGGCCTCGATCCGCGCGAGTACTTCATCATCGTGCCGAATATGTTCGGCAATGGGGTATCGAGTTCGCCGAGCAACCATCCGCAGCCTTATGATCGCGGCCGTTTTCCGCATGTGACGCTCTACGACAACGTCGCGATGCAGCATCGCCTCGTGACCGAGAAGTTCGGCATCGAGTCGCTCAGGCTCGTCGTCGGCTGGTCGATGGGTGCGATGCAGACGTTCCATTGGGCCGCGATGTATCCGGAGATGGTGCAGCGCATTGTGCCGGCTTGCGGGGCAGCGCGATGCTCGCGGCACAACTTCACGTTTATCGAAGGGCTCAAGGCGCCCTTGCTGTTGGACCCGGACTTCAAGAACGGCTTCTACGATGCACCGCCGACGCGCGGCATGCGCGCCGCTGCCCGTGTGTTCGCCGGCTGGGGGTTTTCGCAGGCGTTTCTGCGTCAACGGCTCGACATCGAAGCGATGGGGTATGGCTCGCTCGAGGACTTTATTGTCCACTTCTGGGAAGGCGACTTCCTGAAGAAGGACGCGAACAATATCCTGTCGATGATGTGGAGCTGGCAGAACGGCGATATTTCCGCGAATTCGCTCTATGAAGGGGATTTCGATCGGGCCCTCGGCAGTATCACCGCGAAGGCCATTGTGATGCCCGGACGCACCGACCTCTATTTTCCGCCGGAAGATAGCGAGTACGAAGTGTCGAAAATGCCTCACGCACAGCTGCGGCCTATCGAATCGGTCTGGGGGCATTTTGCGGGCGGACCTTCAGCCAATCCTGTCGACGCCAAATTTATCGATGCGGCAGTGAGGGAAATTCTCGCTATGTAGTGTATTGTTTCGCGACTGGCCGCTTATCGACCACTTCGGCCAGGACTGCGCATCGTCTTGCATCGAGCCCCATTGCCACGGCAAGAAGGCTTGTGTGCCACGTCGAGGTGGTGACCGGTAGTCGCCACCCGCTACAGACGTGCGCGCTCCGCGATCCGGCGGTTGCGGTTCTCCGGTTGCAGTTCTCCGGTTGTGGTTCTTCATTGAGCCTATCGTGGTGGCGCCGTCGTATCTGAGCCGTCTGTCACATCCGGTAACTTCGCAAATCGTCGCGGTAACCCGGAAAGTACGCCTAAGCTGTATGGTCCGCGAGGTCCGCGATCAATAGCGATCAATCGCCTGAGGGAGACCGTCCCATCAGGCTGTGACAAGCAGAGAGGTCGCCCGGCTGGCGCGTTGACCTCCCTTTCCAAACATAAGCACCCTCAGGGGACCATCCTTGAAACGCCTCAGCCTTGCGCTCATTGTGGCGTTGCTCCGCACGCTTTCCGTGCTTCCTTACAAATTCGTGGCTCGGCTGGGGATGGTTGTCGGCACCGGGTTGTATGCGCTTCCGAGCCGCCGCAAGCATATCGTCCTCGTCAACTTGCGCCTTTGCTTCCCGAGCAAGAGCAGCAGCGAACATGAGAAGCTCGCGAGAGCGCACTTCAGCCATGTCGTGCGCAGCTATCTCGAGCGAGGCATTCAGTGGTTCGGCAGTGCGCGGTCGATCCGCGATATCGTCCAGATCGACAGCAAAATCGATCTCGATGACGATCATGCGCCGCCCACCATCTTTATGGGTTTTCACTTTGTCGGCATCGAGGTCGGCTGCATGCTCTACTCGACGCGCTTCCCCGTCGCCTCGCTGTACACGCGAATGTCGAGCACAGGCCTATGCGATCTGGCGAAACGGCAACGTGGCCGATTCGGCGCGGAGATGATCGAGCGCGCGACCAGTGCCAGAAAGGTCGTGGAATTGCTGCGCTCCGGCAAGCCCGTCATGCTCGCGGCGGATATGGATCAGGGCGTGGACAACTCGGTTTTTGTGCCCTTCTTCGGCGTTCCCGCCTGCACGCTCACGGCCGTGTCGCGTCTCGCCCGACTGGGACGCGCGCGGGTGGTTCCCTTCGTGACTGAGGTACTCCCCGATTACCAGGGCTACAAGTTGACGATTTTCGAACCGCTCGCGGATTTCCCATCGGGCAGCGATGTGGTCGACGCACGCCGTATGAATGCGTTCCTCGAGGAACAGGTCGTCAAGTTTCCCGAGCAGTATTACTGGGTGCATCGACGGTTCAAACACCGGCCACCGGGTATTGCATCGGTGTATTGAGCGGCGCGCGTCGTCACTGAGCATGGCAGGCATGCGTTTGCCGATGGGCATCGAACGGCCGCCTGGTCGACGACGGACGGACGCATGCACACGCGGCAGTGGTGTGTTCAGCCAGCCTTCGGCTTGCGCCTGACCGCCTGCTTCGCGCCTTTCACGTTTTTTCCACGCGGCACGCTTTCCACGCCCGGCGCCTGCGCTCCGCCACCGGGCTCGCCGAGCGCCGACAGCGTTTCCACATACGACAGAAAATGCTGCAGGTACTCGGGCGACAGGTCGTTCATCAGCGACAGCGCGCGATGCACAAGGCGGCTCGAATTCAACGGCCCCGCGTTGCCCGGCACCTGCGCCAGCGACTGGCGCAACTGCCGCCCCGCGCTCAACTTCGACCACACCGCATCGAAATACTGAAGGAGGTCGGCGAGCGTCTGCGCGCGGTCGGGGCGCTGTTTCAGCGATGCGGCCAAAGCCGCGAGCGACGTGTCGCGCTGCGCGTCGCCCGGTTGCGGCGCCGGTGCTTCGATCGCATCCGCATTGCGCTTGCGTTCGATTTCGCCGTGATACGCGCTGATCGACGCCGCGAGCCGCGCGTCGAGCAGGCGACGCAATTCGCCATCTGACTGAAGCGTCGTGATGCGCCGCGCCAGCGCGTCGATTGCCGCAAAGCGCAGCGGATCGAGGCGATCCGCTCCGGCTTCGCGCCACGCTTCGAGCGTCGCGCGCGCATCACCGCATGCGGGATCGTCCACTGCGGAAGGAAGAACGGGCTGCGTGTCGCGCACGTCGCTCATCGCACGTCACTCATGCTTGCCGCCGTTGCCCGCTGCGAGGCGCGGCACCGGCGCGATCTCGACGCGCCGGTTCTTCGCGCGCCCTTCCGGGTCCGCGTTCGAACTCACCGGCTGCTCGGAGCCGAACGCCGCCGCGAATACCGACGGCGCCGGCACGCCTTCGTCGATAAAGGCGCGCGTCACCGTCAGCGCGCGCTGCGCCGACAGTTCCCAGTTATCCGCGAAACGCCGGTTGCCCGCGCGCACCTGCTGGTCGTCGGCGAAACCGCTCACCATCAGGACCTGGTCGTTCACGCGCAGATACGCGGCGAGCGGCCCCGCCAGCGACTTGAGCAACTCGCGCCCCTGCGGCTGCAACTGGTCCGAGTTCGCCGCGAACAGCACATTGCCGCTGATGCCGATGCGTCCGTTCACGAGCGTCACGCGTCCGGCCGCGAGCGGCGCGGCGAGCGCCTGCTCGAGCGCCTGACGCCGCTGCGCCTCGGCCTTGCGCTGCTGCACTTCCTTCTCCAGCCGGCTCGACAGTTCGAATTGCACGCCGATCACGCTCACGAGAATCAGCACGAATGCGCCGACCAGCACCGACATCAGATCGCCGAACGCGGCCCAGATCGGCGCACCCGGCTCGACGCCGACATCGATGTCGTCGCTCATGACGCGCGCGCTCCGGCCAGATGCTGCAGGTCTTCCATGATCTGCTTCTGCGACATCACGCTCAGGTCGATCACCTCGCGCGCCTGCGCGACGTAATACGCGAGCTGGTCGTCGCTACGCGTGAGCGACTGGTCGAGCGCGCGCTCGATGCGCTCCAGATGCGTGATCAGCTTGCCGTTCGATTCGCCGAACGACGCGACGGCCGCGCCGAACGCGTCGCCCATGCTCGCCATATCGATCGCGCTGACCGCCACCTGCGCGGCGGCGGTATCGAGCTTGCGGGTCTCGGTTTCGACCTTGCCGGAGAACTGCTCGCCGACGCGCTCGAGCAGCGTGGCCGAGGTCGACACCAGTCCGTCGATGGCCGCGCGCTGTTCGGTCGACGCGAGATTGACCGCATCGAGCAGCGTCTCCAGCGTTTGCAGCAGACGCGTGCGTTCCTCGAGCATCGCGGTGTCGCGAACCATGCTTTCGGACAGGCTGTTGCGCAACTCCGCGATCACCTCGGCGGCGGCCTTCGGCGCTTCCGACGCCGCCGTCACGAGGCGTCCGATCGCGTCGATCGTGCCGCGCGCTTCGGCCTGCGCGCGCTCGGCGATCTGGCGGGCGGTATCGGCCAGCGTGTCGCAGATCTGCTGCTGGCGCGCGGCGTGTTGCGCGCCGGTCTCGGCCCATTCGCGCGACAGCGCCGACGCGGTCTGTTCGAGCGTCGCGGCCCACGCGGCGAGGCGTTGGTCGTCGGCGGCGGCAAGACCCGTCTGCAAGGCGGCATGCGAAGCATCGACACGCTCGACCAGCGACGCCGCGCGCGACTCGATGCTTGCCGCCGCGGCCGTCGTCGCGGCCTCGAAGTTCGCGGCGGCCGTCGTCAGCGCCGCTTCGTGACGCGCGGCGAGTGCGTCGTGTGTCTGCGCGTGCTGCGCCAGTGCGCCGGTCCATGTCTCTGAAAGTTGCGCCGCCGATGCCACGAGTTGTGCGGCGACGTCGTCGAGCAGCTTCGATGCGCGTGTGTCGGCGCTTGCGGCAAAGCGATCGAGCGTCGCGCTCATGCGTTCAGCGAGCGCGTCGTTCGATGCGCGCTGCGCGTCGAGCGCGCCGCTCCACGTGCTCGCGACCTGTTCCGCGGTCGACGCGAAGCCGCGCGACAGGCCGTTCATCTGCTGTTGCGCGGATTGCGCGACGCGCTCGTGCAGCGCGGTCGTGTCGTGCGCGAGGCTCGCGAGCGTCGTCTCGACGACGGGCTGGATCGCCGCGCCGACCGCGCGCGCATGTTCGCCGACACTCTGCCGCAACGACTGCTCGACCGAGTTCGCGAGCCGCGCGTACGTGAGCTCGGTCTTCGCGTGAAACGCCTGCTGGTTCGCCAGTTGCCGCTCGCTCGCGGTTGCGCTGTGGTGTTCCAGCGCGCCCATCAATGTGCGCAGGCCATCGATCAGCGCGGGCAACGACTCGGCCTGGCGCTGCATCAGCCGGAAGGTTTCCTCGCGTTGATGCGCGAGCGAAAAGACGCGCAACACCGTCGCGGTCTTCGCGTCGAGTTGCTGCGCGGCCTTGATGCGCTCGCGGCGGCACAGGGCGGACAGCAGGCCGAGCATCGCGGAGGTGGCGACGCCCGCGATCGATGTGCCGAACGCGAAGCCGAGGCCGCGCACCGGCGCGGCAAGCGAATCGCGCACGGCCTGCAGATCGGTGGCGGCGTCGAGCGCGGCGCCGGTGCCGCGCAACGTCGCGGCCATGCCGAGCAGTGTGCCGAGCATGCCGAGCAGCACCAGCAGGCCGACCAGATACGGCGTGAGCGACGGACCCGGCAGGCCCGCACGCTCACCTTCGACGCGCAGCCGCACTGCGCCGCGCAGGCTCGGATGCAGTCTGTCGAGCCATGCGCCGAGCTGCGGCGGCGGCGCGTTCAGCGTATCGACGGCGACGATCAGCGTGTCGGTGGCCTGCTGATAGCGGTACAGCTCGACCGCGCCCGTGACATAGCACGCGCCGATCAGCAACGCGACGACGAGCGCGAGCGGATTGGTCGTTGCATAACTGATGGCGACCCATAGCACGGCGGCAAGGCCCAACACAAAGACGGCAAGATGGATTCGGTATCTGGACATGGTGCTGCGTGGGTGTCCCGGTAGTTAGCTGGCGCGAAGGGCCGCGAGCAGCCCTTCGACCGGTTGAAAACGAACGTCGAGTTCCGCGAGCAGCACGGCGTGCATGTCTGTGCGGAACGCGTCGAGCCAGGTGTCGGCGGACGGCGCGGCGACGGGTTGGTCATTGCGAGGCGGGGGGGCGGGGGGGACGGCTTGTATTTGCGCTTTCTGTTGCGCTGATGCTGTTGCTTGCGCTGGTGCTTCCTTTTGCGCTGCCGCTGCCGTTTGCGCTGCCGCTTCCGTTTGCGCTGCCGCTTCCGTTTGCGTCGCCGCTTCCGTTTGCGTCGCCGCTTCCGTTTGCGTCGCCGCTTCCGTTTGCGTCGCCGCTTCCGTTTGCGTCGCCGCTGCCGCGAGCGCCGTATCGCGCAGTCGTGTGAAGTGCGCTTCGAGCAGCGTCGGCACGGACGCAAGCACACTGCGCTCGCGGGCATCGAGCGCGCGCTCCATCGTCGCGTCGACGAGCGCGAGGCGTGCGTGACGCTCGCCGCGCGTAGCAAGCGTCGCCCGCAGACGGCCGCGCAGTTCGCCAATGGCGGTTTCCATCGACTGCTGCAACGCCTGGTAGCGCTGACGGAACAGCGCGAAGTCTACGGTGGCGGCAATTGCGGCGTCCGCTTCGACGCGTGCTTCGACGCGCAGGCGCGTCGCGCCACCGCGTCTGCCCGCCGGTGCGCCGCCATACCGCCAGCTATTGATCGCATCGGTCAGCGTGGCGCGCGTGCGCGCGCACAGCGCCGCCTCGAGCGTGGCCGCAGTCGCGTCGCCGCGCATCGTCGGCGCAGCGGTAGCGGTGGTGGCGAGCGTTGTCGGCACAGCAGCTGCAGCGGTGGCAGCGGCGGGCGTCGTCGACACCGCAGTAGCCGCAGTGGCAGTGGCGAGCGTCGTCGGCGTAGCAGTGGCGGCTGCAGCAGTCGCGAGCGTCGTCGGCACCGCACCGGCGGCGGGCGCAGGCGCAACGGCGTCGAGCGCGCTGGACAACGCGATCGCGTCCGTCCAGCCGAGCCACTGGCTCAGACGGTCCGGCAACGAGACATCGGAAGCGGCCACGCTGGTCTGCGTGATGCGCGCCAGTACGCGGACCAGCGACGCGCCGCTGTATGGCGTGCGCTGCGGAAGCTGCACGGTTTCCTCGCGCAAAAACCGCATAGTTTACACGGCGACGGCCGCAAACCGGGCGATCGGCGACGGCATCGAGCGGGACACGAAGAAAGAATGCATTCGAGCGCCTTTCGAACGCCTCACGCGTCGATACTTCCAGAAGCACAGCGAGACCCGGCCGGATATCGAGTCAGTCGAGCAAGCTGGGCAAGCCCGGTCCGGTCTGGACAACCCGCAAAATCGTAAGTCACCCGGCACATGCCCTGTATCTGTCGTGGCGGCCGACCTCTACCGGCTCACCTCACAGAAATTTCACCGCGCCGCCGTTCAGCTCGTACATCGCGCCGACTATCCTGATCTGCCCTTTGCTTTCGAGATCAAGCAGAATCGGGCTGCCGCTGCGCACCGCCGCTACCGTTTGCTGAACATTGGACCGTGCAACAGCGTCAACAAAGGCGGCATTCTTGCTGCTCCGATCTCCGCTGTAGTCGGTCGCCTCGACCGCCGGTTTGATCTTGTCGAGCAGCCCCGTCAGGTTGCCCAGTTGCACATTGTCGATGGCGCCCTTGATCGCACCGCACGCGGTATGGCCCATCACCAGCACCACTTTCGCGCCAGCCACCGCGCACGCAAACTCGAGGCTGCCGAGTATGTCCGGATTGGCGACATTGCCGGCGACGCGCGCATTGAATGTGTCGCCGATGCCCATGTCCAGGATGATCTCCGCGGGAGCGCGTGAATCGATGCAACTGAGAATAACGGCCGCGGGGTACTGGCCCGTCGCGCTCGCCCGCTTCTGCGCGAGAAAGTCGCGCGTTTGCATCTGCCCCGTGCGGAAACGCTCGTTTCCTTTTTTCATCATCGCGATGACCTCGTCGGGGGTGAGCGCATCGCGCTTCGCCTTCGTGAGCGCCGCCGCTTCGGCGACGGCTGCATCGAACCCGATTCCCGCAACGAACATCACGGTACCGCCCGCTGCTTTTAGCCACTTGCGGCGTCCGCTTTCCGTCGGATGCTCCATCCTGCAGCAATGCCTGATCGTGCCCATCGCGCGCTCCCTGGAGTCAACACGGACTCCTGCACGATCCAGCTTATTCGGCATCCAGCGATTTGAACATTGACCTTTGGTCCATCACGTGAACGATACGTAACGTCATGTCGATGATGCGAGGCGCAAGATACGCGCGCGTCTGTGTTCGGTGATAAGGACGCACGGAACACGCGCTCGCGGAAATCACGATGGCTGTGCGCTACGCCGCTGTGCCATTGCAATGCATCGCGCGTGGCTTGATCGCCTCAGCGGTCGATCTCCGCCATATGCATGCGCCGTTCGAGCTCGCCCATGTCGCCAGCGGACGCGAGGTATGCGTCACGACGGCTGTGTTCCGCACGGTCAAGCGCCTTTCTCATCAGCGGATACAGATAGATAAACAGGATCAACATGACGTGCTCCGGTCAGCGGTCTGGTCGATGGCATATCGGCCCGAACGGGGCGCGATACATGGGTTCCAGGCGTGCATCCGGTGCAGTGCATCCGGGGCGATCGATGGCGGGTCGTGCGACGGCTGGGAGCGACTTCTGACGCAGAGTCTGTGCCATATCGCGACAAGCCTTGTCCAGCGGGCGTTTCAGCGGTCGGCGACGGGTCTGGAGCGGAGCAGTGTTGCCGTCTGCCCGACGCAGTGCCGAGCGAAAGTCGGGCCGCGCCCGACACGTATTCCGCATTGCGTCGCGCCGTCCGACCGTCGCGCGACCGCGCGATCCGTTTGTTCTGTCGTAGCGAGCGCATCGTCCGCCGCGATACGGAAACAACAGACAGTTCGCTCGACCTTCGCGACGCGCGGTGCTCATCATCGTGTTGCCTTGCTACGTGCCGCCTCCTACATTGTCAAAGTATCCACGGGACGTTCCTCAATTCGCCGTATCCGAGTCCATGCGCCGTTACGGAGGCAAGCATGTGTCCTGTTATCGTCGATGTCGCCGAACAAAAACGCCTGAACGACGCGCGTACCGCGCAAATTCCGTGGAAGAAGTGGGGGCCGTACCTCAGCGAACGACAGTGGGGAACGGTCCGCGAGGACTACAGCGAAAACGGCGACGCCTGGAACTACTTCACCCATGACCATTCCCGCTCGCGCGCCTACCGGTGGGGCGAGGACGGGCTCGGCGGACTATGCGACGACCAGCAGCAGTTGTGCTTCGCGCTCGCACTCTGGAACGGGCGCGACGCAATCCTGAAGGAACGGCTGTTCGGCCTGACCAATAGCGAGGGCAATCATGGCGAGGACGTGAAGGAGTATTACTTCTACGTCGACAGCACGCCCACGCACTCGTACATGAAGTATCTGTACAAGTATCCGCAGCAGGCGTTTCCATACCGGGATCTGGTCGAAATCAACCGGCAACGATCGCGGGAAGAACTCGAGTACGAACTGCTCGATACCGGCGTTTTCGATGACGACCGGTATTTCGACGTGTTCGTCGAATACGCGAAGGCGAGTCCGGAAGACATCTTCGTGCGCGTTTCCATCCACAATCGCGCGCGCGAAGCGGCACAACTGCGGGTCCTGCCCACGCTGTGGTTTCGCAATACCTGGTCGTGGGGCCACGATGACCGCAGGCCGTCGCTATGCGAGGCGGCTCAAGATGTCATTCGTGCGACGCATCCTGAGTTAGGCGAGTACTGGCTTTACTGCGACGGCGCAACGGAACTGCTCTTCACGGAAAACGAAAGCAATGCACAGCGTCTGTGGAATCAACCGAATGCTTCGCCCTATGTGAAGGACGCATTTCATGCGTACGTCATTGCGGGGCAGCGCGACGCGGTGAACCCCGCGCGGAGCGGAACCAAGGCCGCAGCGCATTACGTGTGCGACGTACCCGGCGGCGGCAGCGCGACCCTCCGGTTACGCCTGACCGCAGTCGAGCAAGGCCACCGTGCCTTCGACGATTTCGACCAAACCTTCAACAGCCGCATCGCGGATGCGAACGCGTTCTACGAACGCATTGCTCCCAAGACGCTGACCGAAGACCAGCGGCGCGTGCACCGTCAGGCTTTGGCCGGCATGTTGTGGGGCAAGCAGTACTACTACTTCGATCTCGAATGGTGGCTGCGCGAGCACCGCAGTCATCCGTTGCTCGAAGCCGCGCGGCGCGATGTGCGTAATGCCGAGTGGTTCCACATGCTCAATGCCGACGTGATCTCGATGCCGGACAAGTGGGAGTACCCGTGGTACGCGGCCTGGGACCTGGCCTTTCATACGATCGCGCTGGCGCTTGTCGATTTCGATTTCGCCAAGGAGCAGTTGCTGCTGATGCTGCGCACGCTGTACCTCCATCCGAGCGGCCAGATCCCCGCTTACGAGTGGAACTTCAGCGACGTCAATCCGCCCGTGCATGCGGCCGCCACGCTTTGGCTCTACAAGTATGAGAAAGCGCTGGGGCGCGCGGACCCGCGTTTTCTCGAGCGCTCGTTTCACGGGTTGATGCTCAATTTCAACTGGTGGGTGAACCGCAAGGACCCATCGGGCCGCAACGTCTTCGCGGGCGGCTTTCTGGGGCTGGACAACATCGGGATATTCGATCGCAGCGCGCAGCTTCCGACCGGTGGATCGCTCGAGCAGGCGGACGGCACCGCGTGGATGGCGTTTTATTGCCAGACCATGCTGGAGATGGCCATCATCCTGACCGAGTACGACCCGATGTACGAGGAGATCGCGTTCAAGTTCGTCCAGCACTTCATGTGGATTGCGTACGCGATGGACCGGCGCGGCCATCATCCGGACGAGATGTGGGACGACCAGGACGGATTTTTCTATGATCTGCTGCGCCTGCCCGACGGCCAGACCATGCGCCTGAAGGTGAGGTCGATGGTAGGCTTGCTGCCGCTGTGCGCGTCGACGGTTTTCGAAGCCGATCCTCTGTCGCGCTGTCCGAAACTGATCGCGATGATCGCGCAATTCCGCAAGCGTTACCCTGAGCTGCTCGCCCATGTGGCGCCGACCGACGACGGCTTTATCGGCCATCGCGAACGCAGGCTGCTGTCGATCCTCAACCGCCGCAAACTCGAGCGCGTACTCGGCTACCTGCTCGATGAGAACGAATTCCTCGGACCGCACGGCATCCGTTCGCTGTCGCGCTATCACCTCGACCATCCGTACGTGATCCAGGTCGGCGGGCAGGAATATAAGGTGCAGTATCTGCCCGCTGAATCGAATACCGGGATGTTCGGTGGAAACTCCAACTGGCGCGGTCCGGTGTGGATGCCGGTCAATCTGCTGATTGTCAGGGCGCTGATGAATCTCTACGGTTTTTTCGGCGATGAATTCAAGGTGCAGTGCCCGACCGGGTCGGGGCCGCATATGACGCTGTTCGAGGTCGCGCAGGAAATCGTCCGCCGGCTGACGGGTACATTCCTGCGCGATGCGGATGGCAAGCGCCCCGTCTACGGCGGGACCGGCAAGTTCCAGGACGATCCGCACTGGCGTGACCTGATCCTGTTCTACGAGTACTTCCACGGCGATAACGGCGCCGGGCTCGGCGCCAGTCACCAGACCGGCTGGTCGGGTCTCGTTGCGCCGCTGCTGGATCTGTTCGGACGCATCGACGCGCAAGACGTGCTGGCGAGCGACCGCTGGCGTGTGATGGCCGCCGTCGCCGGGCACATGGACGAAGTACAGATGGATGGCAGGTGACGAAGGCGGGTTGTCGTCTGGCGCCCGGCTGGATCTCATCTCACTGGCGCCGGCCTCGAACGGAACGCCGCGACATAGCACGACACGAGCGACGACGATGACGGGTCAGCCAAGAAACGCGCCGCCGTTCGCGTGCATCACCTGACCTGTCAGATAGCGCGCGTTGTCGCTGCAGAGAAAGCCGACGAGGCTCGCCACTTCTTCCGGACGCGATCGCCGCCAGCTTTCCGAATGCGCGTTCGGTCTTCGGCGATCGGCTCGCCAGCGTCACGCGTGGACTCGGCATTTACGCGCAGAATCTGTTCGGTCCAGGCGACTGAGTGACCGTTTGCACTGACAGGGACGCCCGATGCAAACACTAGCGTTGCCGACCGCGCAGCCGGACGCGATGCTGGACTTGCGCGAAAAGCCAACTGACAAACAGCGTGGACAGCGTGCCGATGATCACCTGCACGAGCCTGAACAGCGGCACGTCCCACAGCGGCCCTTGCATCGGCACGAGCAGCACGATCGTCGCGGTGATCGCGCCGAGGCGCGCCGCGCTGCCGACGTTCACGCACCAGCACGCGATAATCACCGCGGCAACCGTCGTCGCATAGCCGAGCAGCTCATGTGTGCCCGCGCCAAGCGATGCGCCGACGAAGCCGAACACGCCCCCCGCCATCGCGCCGATAAACTGGTCGCGCGACAGGTTGCGGGTATCCGCGTACGTATGCTGCGTGACGGCAATCGCGGTGATCGCGGCCCAGAACGCCTGTTGTGTATGCAGCGCGATCGCGACACCGTACGCGAGACACGCGCCACATACCGCTTGCAGCGCCACGAGGCACCCCTCGGCGACGCGCTCGCGAAACGGCTGGTTTTTCAGCAGGCCGACCAGCACGTCGGCGGCCCGGGCTCGCGCCTCATGGCGTGTTTCGCTGATATCGGTCATCGTTGCGTTCTTGTCGTCGGTCATAGGCGGCTTCCGGATGCGCGGTGCGGCGCTGATGCCGGATGATTGCGCAAGCGCCTGCACTTCATTATGCGGCAACGGATCGGCGCTCTGCCCTGACGTTCAGAGAACATTCCCGGTGCGTATCAACTCCAGTGGGCCTTAGCGGCAGCAGCGGCCTTATCCGATCGGAGATCGAGACGCGCATAAACGACCGCCGGCTTCGCGTCCGGAATAATCGTGTTCGCACCGAAGTACGGAACGCAAAAGCCAGGCGGCCCGACACAGTCCCCAGGGCCATTCGGCTGTCCATGCAGACTGGCGCAACTAGCCAGGGCCATCGCTGCCGCAGCGTAGAAAGCCGTCCGCAATGTTATGCATATGATGCATCGTTTCATTTCAATGCACGTCCTTGAATGCACGACCGGCGAATGCCATGCGTCGCGCTGTATGGGTGTTGATTTGCTTCGATATCCTGATCTAGTGGTGCGCGTAGACCGTGCGATCGAGATAGCTGATCTGGCCGTCCTGTTGCGCATGCACCAGATCCTGATAAACCTGCGCCCGTGTCTCGCTGCTCGTTGCATCGGGCTGCCAGTTGCCGGACTGGTTCGCCGGCGGCTGCGTGGTTGGTGTGTTCTGGCTCGACGTAAACGGTGCGCCGGCGGAGAGATCCTCCGCGTGCGCATACGACGGCAAGGCTGCGCCCATGGCGAGACACGCGGCGACTAACGCGCTGAAACACGCATTCATTCTGAAGCCTCCTATTCGGGAATCCCGATCAGTCACATCCACAGGCCGCTGCACAACGCAAGCGAGCAGGAGCCCGTGCAAACAAGCATAGTGATGTGAGGCTTCATTTCCGCGAGCAGAAACATGAAGAGAAATTTAAGTTCATCTGATCTCGCGTTGCGACGCTTCACCGGTTCTGAAGGCGAAAAAAAGCCCCGCGAGCTTGCACTCGCGGGGCTTGCCTTGACTGATTAAGTGTTGCTGATGCGGATGTTGCTGCGGCTGCCTGATCTTATTGACCCGTTTATCGACCCGTTTATCGACCCGTTTATCGAAGCGTTTGCCAAAACGCGCCGACGCGAAAAAACCCAGCCACCGCGCCCAGCACGGCTTACTTGCCGCCCACGCTCTCCAGCGTCGTCCACTTGCCGTCGACCACCTTGTACAGCGTGATGCCGCCGTTCTTCAGGTCGCCCTTGCTGTCATACGCGAGGTCCTTCGACGTGACAGCCGGCATATTGGTCTTCGCGAGCACCGGCAGGTATTTCGCCGGGTCGGTCGAGTTCGCCTTCTTCATCGCGTCGAACATCGCCATCGCACCGTCGTACGCGTACGGCGAGTACGTCTGCACGTCTTCGTTGAAGCGCTTCTTGTACTTCTCGACGTAGTCCTTGCCGCCCGGCATTTCTTCCAGCGGCAAACCCGCCAGCGACGCAACCGTGCCGTTCGCCGCATCGCCGGCCACTTGCAGGAAGGTCGGCGTGTGGACCATTTCACCGCCCATCAGCGGCGCCTTCATGCCGAGCGTCTTCATCTGCTTGACCATCGGCGCCGCTTGCGAATCCGCGCCGCCGAAGTAGATCAGGTCCGGATTCATCGACTTCAGCTTGGTCAGAATCGACTTGAAGTCGACGGCCTTGTCGTTCGTGTACTCGCGGTCGACAATCGTGCCGCCCGACGCCTTCGCGGCCTTCTCGAACTGATCAGCCAGACCTTGACCGTACGCGGTGCGGTCGTCGACGATCGCGATCTTCTTCATCCCGAGCTTCTTCACCGCGAACGTGCCGGCCACCGAGCCTTGCTGCGTATCGGAGGTCATCATGCGGAAGGTGGTCTTGAAGCCTTGTTGCGTGTATTCCGGCGCGGTCGCCATCGCGATCTGCGGAATGCCCGCGTTCGCGTAGATGCGCGAAGCCGGAATCGTCGTGCCCGAGTTGAAGTGGCCGAGCATGCCCTTGATGCCGTCGTCGACCAGCTTCTGCGCAACCGTCGTGCCGGTGCGCGGGTCGGCCTGGTCGTCGGCGACGTCCAGCACGAAGCGCACCGGCTTGCCGCCGATCACCGGCTTCGATGCATTCACTTCTTCAACCGCGAGCGTGATGCCGTTTTCGAAGTCCTTGCCGTAGTGCGCTTGCGCGCCGGTCATCGGACCAGCGAAACCGATCTTCACATCTTCGGCCTGCTGAGCGTGCGCGGCCCCCGCCAGCGACATAGCGGCAACCAGCGTTGCGCCTGCCAGCTTTTTCATCGTGTGTTGCATGTCATCTCCTTGGTACCAGGGTGTGGATGGAGCGGATCTCGGGGTCGCCGTGCCGCTGCCGTTTTTTTGAATCGATTGGCGAAGGTTCGCTCAGCCGATCGTCATCAAATTCGCATTGCCGCCTGCCGCTGCCGTATTGACGCTAACCGAACGTTCCGTCAGCAGGCGTTCGAGCGCGTAGTCTTCGTCGCCGTTTTCCAGCGCCCGCGCTGCGACGCCCTGCACCGACACGATCGGCCCAGGACGCTTGGCGACCTCCTTCGTCAACGCGAGCAGTTCGTCGCTGTCGCCTTCGAACAGCACCGCGTCGAACGGCGACGCGTCGCCGTTTTTCTTCACGCTCGCACGGCGCTTCAGCGACGCGGGCAGCGAGGCCACCAGCTGCTCGCCCGCCGCGCCTTCGAAGAGCGCGTGATTATCCGTCGCCAAAACGGCTGCGAGCTGCACACGTGCGCCGCCGGCCGTCGATGCGACACACAGCACCGTGCCGCGCGCGCCGAGCGAATACGTGTTGCGCTCGCCGGTCGGACCGCACAGCACCGCGGTCGCGCCAGCCGGCACGTGCGCGAGATAGCCGTCGCAGCGCGCCGCGAGCGCCGGCTCGCGTTCGGCGATCAACCAGTCGCGCAGCGCGCCAAGCGCGGCGGACGGCTTGTCCGCAACCGCAGCGGCCTCGGTGTGGCCGTTCTGCGCGGATGCAGACGCGGATGCAGACGTGGACGCCGCCCTCGACTGCTGGGCCGGCGCCTCCGCCACCAGCGTCTGCGCGAGCGCCTTCGGCAAGCCCGCCGGGCGCGTCGCCAGCAGACGCGGCAGGTACAGCGCGCCGCCCGCCTTCGGTCCGGTGCCCGACAGCCCTTCGCCGCCGAACGGCTGCACGCCGACCACCGCGCCGATCACATTGCGGTTCACGTAGATGTTGCCCACGTGCGCGCGGCTGATCACATGCGCAATCGTCTCGTCGATCCGCGTATGGATGCCGAGCGTGAGCCCGTAGCCGGTCGCGCGGATCTGCTCGAGGAGTTTGTCGAGCGCGCTGCGGCGATAACGGACCACGTGCAGCACCGGCCCGAACACCTCGCGCTCCAGTTCGTCGATGCTGTCGAGCTCGATCAGCGTCGGCGGCACGAAGGTGCCGAACGCGCCGCTTTCCGGCATCGGCAGCTGCACGATATGGTGGCCTTTCTCGCGCATCGCCGCGATATGCGCGTCGATGCCGCGCTTCGCCTGCGCGTCGATCACCGGGCCGACGTCGGTCGACAGACGGTCCGGATTGCCAACCGTCAGTTCCTTCATCGCGCCGCTCAGCATCTCGATGGTGCGGTCCGCGACATCGTCCTGTAGACAAAGAACGCGCAGCGCCGAACACCGTTGACCGGCCGAATCGAATGCCGATTGCAACACGTCCGCGACGACCTGCTCCGCGAGCGCCGACGAATCGACGATCATCGCGTTCTGGCCGCCGGTTTCGGCGATCAGCGGAATCGGTTTGCCGTCCGGATCGAGGCGCTCGGACAGCGTCTTGTTGATCAGCCGCGCGACTTCGGTCGAGCCGGTGAACATCACGCCGCGCGTGCGCGGATCGGCGACCAGCATCGCGCCTACCGTCTCGCCGTCGCCCGGCAGCAGTTGCACCGCGCCGGCCGGCACGCCGGCTTCGCGCAGAATGCGCACGCCTTGCGCGGCGATCAGCGAGGTTTGTTCAGCGGGCTTCGCGAGCACCGTGTTGCCGGCCGCGAGCGCCGCGGCCACCTGGCCCATGAAGATCGCGAGCGGGAAGTTCCAAGGGCTGATGCAGACGACCGGACCCAGCGGACGGTGCGTGTCGTTCGAGAACTCGTCGCGGATCTGCGTCGAGTAGTAGCGCAGGAAATCGATTGCCTCGCGAATCTCCGACACCGCGTTCGGCAGCGACTTGCCCGCTTCGCGCACGACGAGGCCCATCAGCGTGTGCATCTGCGCTTCGAGCAGATCGGCTGCGCGCGCGAGGCAATCGGCGCGCGCTTCGACCGGCGTCGCCTGCCAGATCGGCGCAGCGGCGAGCGCATGCGCGAGCGCGGCGTTCACGTGCTCGGGCGTTGCGTCGATCACCGTGCCGACCACGTCGCGATGATCGGCCGGGTTGCGCGCATCGCGCGCGGTGCCGCCGGCGATCGCGTCGTCGGCAAGCATCGGCGCCGCGCGCCACGGATGATGCGCGCTCGCCAGCAAGGCCGACGACAGCGACGCGAGCCGATGTTCGTTCGACAGATCGAGGCCCATCGAATTGACGCGCTGCGCGCCATACAGATGGCGCGGCAGCGCAATCTTCGTGTGCGGCGCGCCGAGCGGCACGACTTTCGACGCTTCCTCGACCGGGTCGGCGACAAGCTCCTGCACCGGCACGCTTTCGTCGGCGATGCGGTTGACGAACGACGTATTCGCGCCGTTTTCGAGCAGGCGGCGCACGAGATACGCGAGCAGCGTTTCATGCGTGCCGACCGGTGCGTACACGCGGCACGGCCGGTTCAGCTTGTCGCGGCCGGTCACTTCCTCGTACAGCGGTTCGCCCATGCCGTGCAGGCACTGGAACTCGTACTGGCCCGGGTAGTAGTTCTGCCCGGCGAGGTGATAGATCGCGGACAGCGTGTGCGCATTGTGCGTCGCGAACTGCGGATAGACGGCGTCCGGCGCGCTCAACAGCTTCTTCGCGCACGCGACGTACGACACATCCGTGTAGATCTTGCGCGTATACACCGGGTAGCCTTCGAGGCCATCCACTTGCGCGCGCTTGATTTCGCTGTCCCAGTACGCGCCTTTCACGAGCCGCACCATGATCCGGTGACGGCTGCGGCGCGCGAGGTCGACGATATAGTCGATCACGAACGGGCAGCGCTTCTGGTACGCCTGCACGACAAAGCCGATGCCGTTCCAGCCGGCGAGCTCCGGATCGAAGCACAGCGCTTCGAGCAGGTCGAGCGAGATCTCGAGGCGGTCCGCTTCTTCCGCGTCGATATTGAGGCCGATATCGTAGCGGCGCGCGAGAATCGCGAGCGCGCGTACGCGCGGCAGCAGCTCGCTCATCGTGCGTTCCTGCTGCGAGCGCGCATAGCGCGGATGCAGCGCGGACAGCTTGATCGAAATACCCGGCCCTTCGTAGATGCCGCGGCCGCCCGCCGCCTTGCCGATCGCGTGGATCGCCTGCTCGTACGACGCGTAGTAGCGTTGCGCGTCCGCTTCGGTGGTCGCCGCTTCGCCGAGCATGTCGTACGAGTAGCGAAAGCCGCGCGCTTCGTACTTGCGGCTGTTCGCGAGCGCTTCGGAGATGTTTTCGCCGGTGACGAACTGCTCGCCCATCAGGCGCATCGCCATATCGACGCCTTTGCGGATCAGCGGCTCGCCGCCCTTGCCGATCAGCCGCGTGAGCGCCGACGACAGACCCGTTTCGCTATTCGTCGTGACGAGCTTGCCGGTGATCATCAAGCCCCACGTCGCCGCGTTGACGAACAGCGACGGCGCGTGGCCGACGTGCGAGCGCCAGTCGCCCTTGCTGATCTTGTCGCGAATCAGCGCATCGCGCGTTGCGCGGTCCGGAATGCGCAGCAGCGCTTCGGCGAGACACATCAGCGCGACGCCTTCCTGGCTCGACAGCGAAAACTCGTGGATCAGCCCTTCGACGCCGCCGCCCGAACGCTTGCCGCGCAGCGTCTCGACGAGCTTCGTGGCCATTGCCTGCACGTCGTTCGACAGGTTCGCCGGCAGGCGCGCCTGGCCGAGCAGAAACGGCACGCACTCCGGCTCCGGACGGCGATACGCAGCCGTGATCGCCGCGCGCAACACCGACTGCGGCTGCACGCTTTGCGCGAATTCGAGAAACGGATGCGAGGCACTGTCTTCGTCCGGCGTGCCGGCGAGGCCGTCGAGGTCCGCTGCGCTGTGGCTGCCGGTCAGTTCGGCGGGAAGCTGGCCGTGTTCGATCTTTTCGAGGTACGCGAAGATCGCCTGCTTGATCAGCCAGTGCGGAGTGCGTTCGAGGCGCGTGGCGGCGTCTTTCAGCCGCGAACGCAGCAGGTCGTCGACTTTGACGCCAAGTGTGGTGCTCGCCATGTTTCCTTCTTGATGCTGATGCGCCGACGCGCGGGCGCCGGCCAAAGACTGAAAAGTTGGCGAATCGTACCTCTCTCAATAAAAAGGTGCAACCTGTTTGCAAGCTTGGTTGCACCTCGCCGTGAGGCTTATCACATAAGGGATTGCGAGATTCGAGGACAGTTGCCGCCGGCGCCGCGAGGGTCGGTACTTTCCCTGGCAAATTCTTTTGCGGTTCGCCCTAAGTGAACCGCGCGGCGCGCCGTTATACAGGTAAGCAATGCACGTTATTGCGCGGAACGAGTAAAAACGACCGGCAATCAGGGAAGAAAAGTAATGGAAAAGTGGGCGGTAGTCGTAGCGATCTGGACGATGTGCGCGATGTGCGCGGTGCTGTTTATCCGCGGCGCGACGCGCGACGCCACGCGCAGCGTGCGTGCGGCGCGTGGGAACGCGCATGCGGGCCGGGCGCGGGACGGCAAGTACGAGGCACACGACGCGTAAGCGTGCGGCGGGCGCGGCATGCGGACCCGGCTGGTGTGGCGGGTTGTCCGGACGCGTGGCTAACGCCGCGCCCGGCCGGATTCAACGTCGTGAAGTGAATTGATGGCAGGCGTCGTCGGGCGAAACGAAGCGATCGTGCAGCGTGCACAACCGCGTCGTCGCGACGCTCGCGCCGAAGCCTGAACTGAAGACAGCGAGGCCGGGAATGCTCTGTTCGATTGAATGCCGATCATCGGCGCGGTATCGGCAACCGGCGCAACTCGGCCGGCGCGTCTCACCGGCGGTGAAAGGCGCGCCCGGCGCGGGCCGCTCGTCGCGCGCGACGTCGCTCACGAACCCTGCCCCAAGCTGTTCCAGTACGGGGCGAACACGTGCGCGGACAGCGCGTAACCGATCGCGATATTGACCGCCACGCCCACCGTGAACGCGACGAACGGTTTGACGCCGGTCGCGCTCAGCGAACGCAGGCGCGTCGTCAACCCGATGCTGAAGAAGCAGAAGATAAATGCCCACGTGCGCAGCGCGGTGATCGGCGCGACCAGTTCCGGTGTAACCACCTTCCGGTAGTCGGCGAGCGTGTAGTGGCTCGCGATCCACGTGACGAGCGCGGACGCGATCACAAAGCCGATCACGAACTTGGGAAAGCGCGCCCAGATCTCGCCGGCGTCGGCTTTCGCCTTGACCGCGCCGCCGGCGTCGTCTTCGGTTTCCCAGCGCGTGGTCGCGACGATCGCGAGCAGGAACGCCCAGATGCCGATCCAGATGTCGCGGCCCACCACTTTCATCAGCGTGAACGCTTGCAGCGAGGCTTCCGGCGCGCCGGCGATCGCGCCGCCCGCGTGCTTCGCGAAGTCGCCGTAGGCCTGCGCGGCGGCAATGCCGGCCGCGTCCGCGAATTCCGACGTGCCGATCCATGCGCCGGCCACCGCGGTCGTTAAGCCGAGCGAGCGCGATGCGAACGGCAGCACGAAGATCATCACGATCGCCCACAAGATAACCAGCGTGATCGCCACCGACGCGTACTCGCGTTTCGCACGCACCGCGCCTGCGATGGCGATCGCAGCCGACACGCCGCACACCGCGCCGCCGACGCCGAGCACCGCCGCGAAACGCTTGTCGAGGCCGAGCGCCTTGCCGGCGAAGAAGATCACGAAGAACGTGACGAGCGAGACGATCGTCGCCTGCCCGACCGCGACCGGGCCCGCCCAGACGAGCAGCGTGAACGGCAGCGTCGCGCCGAGCAGCACGATGCCGACCTTGATATAGAACTCGACGCGCAGGCCGGCCGAGAACCAGGCCGGCAGCGTGAACACGTTCGAGATGATGAGCCCCAGCGCGAGCGCGACGAGCGGCGGCTCGAGGTTGTATTTCGATGCGTTGACCCACGCGCCCAGTTCGAAGATCAGCACCGACACGATAAACAGGATCGCAAACGACGGCACGAAGTGTGCAATACGCTGCTTCAGCGCGCCGAGTCCGATGCTGAACAGCACCGCGAATACGACGAATAGCGCGAGATAGTTCGGCACGTGCGCGACGACGTCATGCACGGCTTGCGTGGCGTCGGTCCATTTCACCGGCGCGACCGCGAGCCACTTGATGCTGCTGCCGGATGCAAACAGCGCCAGCGCGATGACGACCACCAGCAGGCCGATCCACACGGCCCACCAGTCTTCGGTTGAAAAGAGGCCCCGTCCGCCGGGCGTGCTGCGCGCGGCATCCGTCTTCGGCGCATGTGCGCCGCCGGCCGGCAACGTATGTTTCGTATCGCTCATTTTTCATTCCCCCGCAGTCGGAACGGTGACAAGCCGCGTGCTGCTTCGATTGTTGTTAAAAACACGCGCCGATCCGGCGAAATATAGGCGAGTACGTTAGTGAAACGAAACGATCTTTCGCTCTATCGATATGACTGAAAGGGATTTGTGGAGGGGTGGCGTCGAGCGCCGCGGGACGTGATGCGCGCGTGCCGTCGCTTTATGCGGCAGCATTCGCGATATATGCGTATACGCATGCGCCGTGCGTGCATGTGCATGTGCGTTGTTGCCTCGTGTGCATGTGCTGCGCCTGCGCGCGGGACAGGCTTGCAGGCGCGGCATGCATGCGCGGCGCGCGTGTCCTCGCGACCGCCCTCAGATATCGAGCGGGTCGACTTCAATACTCCAGCGCAGCACACCTTTGAGCCCGCGCAACATCGGCGGCCATGCACGCAGCGTCGTCTGCAGCGCCGCGCGCGACGCGCTTTCGATCAGCAATTGCGCGCGGTGCACATGCATCACCTTGACGATTGTGAGCGGAACGGCGTCGTAGACCGTCACCCGTTCAGCGGCCGGAATCTCGTGCAGCGCGGCCGCGGCCTGCTGCAAAAACGCGAGCGCCGCTTCGAGCGTGCGGCCTTCGGCACGCAGCATCGCCTGATAGACGAACGGCGGCAAATGCGCGTCGCGTCGCTCGGCAAGCGTCGCGTTCGCAAAGCCGATGTAGTCATGACGCGCGAGTGCGTGGTAAAGCGCGTGCCGCGGATAGCGCGTCTGCACAAGCACCTCGCCCGGCAAACCGGCGCGGCCCGCGCGGCCGCTCACCTGCATCAATTGTGCGAAGAGCCGCTCGCTCGCGCGAAAGTCATGTGAGAAAAGCGCGGTGTCCGCATTCAGCACGCCGACCAGCGACACGCGGCGGAAATCGTGGCCCTTCGCGACCATCTGTGTACCGACGAGGATGTCGACTTCGCCTGCGTGCACGTCGGAGAACAGCGCCTGCGCGCTGCCTTTGCGGCGCGTGCTGTCGGCGTCGATGCGCAGCACGCGCGCGCCCGGCACCAGCTTCGCGAGCGTTTCCTCGACGCGCTGCGTGCCGCGGCCGAGCGGTGCGATATCGACATTGCCGCATTCGGGACACGCGCGCGGGATGCGTGATTCCCAGCCGCAGTGGTGGCAGCGCAGCGCGCGCTCGGGCTTGTGCAGCACGACGTACGCGCTGCAGCGCGGGCAGCCGGCCACCCAGCCGCATGCGTCGCATGCAAGCTGCGGCGCGTAGCCGCGACGGTTCAGGAACACCAGGCTTTGCTCGCCGCGCTCGAGACGCGCTTTCAGCGCTGTCAGCAACGGTCCCGAGATGCCTTCGACCGACGCGCGGCCGCGACGCCGTTCATCTTCGAGGTCGATCAGTTTGACGCTCGGCAAGACGGCGTCGGCGACTGCCCGGCGCGCGAGCGTCAGACGCTTGTAGCGGCCCTGATCGGCTTGCCACCAACTTTCCAGCGACGGCGTCGCCGACCCGAGCACGACCGGAATGCCCAGTTGCTTCGCGCGCCAGATCGCGAGATCGCGCGCCGAATAGCGCAGGCCTTCCTGCTGCTTGTACGCCGGGTCGTGCTCCTCGTCGACGCAGATGATCGCGAGACGCGGCAGCGATGCCAGCACCGCGAGGCGTGTGCCAAGCACGATACGCGCGCGGCCCGTATGCGCGGCGAGCCAGTTGCGTGCGCGTTCGCCTTCGGCGAGGCCGCTGTGCAACGTGACGATCGCGTAGTCGTCGAGCGCCGCGAAGCGCGCGCGGAACGCGGCCTCGAATTGCGGCGTGAGGTTGATTTCGGGGACCAGCACCAGCGCCTGCGCAGTGGAATCGGCTTCGAGCAGCGCGGCGAGTGCGCGCAAGTAAACCTCGGTTTTGCCGCTGCCGGTTACGCCGTGCAGGAGGAAGGGTGCGAAGCCTTGCGCCGCGTGGATCGCGTCGACGGCGGTGGATTGTTCGTCGGTCAGCGTGGGAAGCGTGGCACAGGCCTGGGCGTGGCCGTTCGGCGCATCGGCCGACGGGCTCGTCGATTCGTGCGGATCTCCCGGCGTTTCCATCGGCGCCGGCCCGCTGCGCGCGAGCACGCCGCCCGCCTCGATCACCTCCAGCGCGACCCAGCCGTTCGCTTGCCATGCGTCGAGCGTCGCCACCGCTTTCGGGTGCAGCGCCCGCGCGTCGGCGGCAGACAGGAATTCGGCGCCGGCGAGTTCGTCGGCCAGACGCCGCAGCGCAGTCGCGCGCGGCGGCAGCGCGTCCGGTAGCGCGCTGCGTCCCGCAGGCAGCAGGCGATAGCGCTCCTCCGGCGCCAGCAGCCGCGCCCACCGTGACGCATCGCGCAGCGCCTGCGGCAGCGCCGGCAACGCGACTTCGCCGAGACCGCGCTGGTAGTAATCGGCGGCGAACGCCGCGAGCTCCAGCCACTGCGCGGATAGCGGCGGACACGCGGTGCACACGCTATCCACCGCGCGCAGACGGTCTTCCGGCACGTCACTGTGAACGGTCACTTCGCAGACGAGCCCCACCACGCGCCGCTTGCCGAAGGGAACGCTGACCAGCGTGCCGGGATGCGGCGCAGCGTCCGCTTCGCAGCGATAGTCGAATAATGTGGGCAGCGGATGGTCGAGCGCGACCCGGACGAACATAGGACTCACCAGCCGATCCGGCGTCGCCGCAACGGTGCCCCGAACGGTGCCCCCGGTAGCGTTGGGGTGTTCGTACCGAACTTAAAGTGAAACATCACATTCGGTGCTAAGTTTTGGATTCGGCAGAACAAATTATCTGCTTCCGCGTTCTGTGGATAACTTTGTTGAGAACTTCGCCCCACGCGCCCGCGGATGGCGTCCGCTAGGGCTTTCTGTGGCTTTCCGCACACTTGTTCCGGCCCCGGTCAAACCCTTGCTGGCTAAGGCGTTCACACGAAGATCCGAAGCTTGGCAAGCACAATGTGACGAATTCCGCTTCTACCGCGCCGCAGCGTGATTAGTGTGTATAAGTCAAGTCTTGACAACCGGCAGAACGCCATTCGACGGCCTGTGGAATGCAAATTTCCTCTTAAGGCGAGAGCCCAGGTCATTGCGTTGCAACAATTCTGTCATCTGCGCGAAGCGTTCCGGCGCGCGTTGCCCGGTTATTCGGTTTGCTTATTTCTGCGCTGCCGCGCGTATCGCCCGGCTGTGCCGATGCACCTCGTCGACCAGCTCCGCGACGTGCTCCGGTGGTGTGAACTGCGAAATGCCGTGCCCGAGGTTGAACACATGGCCCGGGTGGTTGCCATAACTGTCGAGCACCGCGCGCGCTTCGATGCGGATCGTCGACGGCGGAGCGAACAGCACCGACGGATCGATATTGCCCTGGAGCGCGACTTTGCCGCCGATGCGCTCGCGGGCGCGGCCCAGATTCACGGTCCAGTCGAGGCCGACCGCGTCGACACCGGACGCCGCGATATCGTCGAGCCACAGGCCGCCGCCCTTCGTGAACGCGATGACCGGCACGCGCCGGCCGTCATGCTCGCGCTTGAGTTGGCCGACGATCTGCGCGATGTACTGCAGCGAGAAGCGCTGGTAGACGCCGTCCGCGAGCGCGCCGCCCCACGTGTCGAAAATCATCACGGCCTGGGCGCCCGCTTCGATCTGTGCATTCAGGTATGCGGTAACCGCGTGCGCGTTGACGTCGAGAATGCGATGCATCAGGTCCGGCCGGGCGTACAGCATCGACTTCACCGTGCGGAAATCGTCCGAGCCGCCGCCTTCGACCATATAGCACGCGAGCGTCCACGGGCTGCCGGAAAAGCCGATCAGCGGCACTTGCTGACGGCCTTGCGCGTCGGTCAGCGCGCGGCGGATCTGGCGCACCGCGTCGGTCACGTAGCGCAGCGTCGCGTCGATATCGGGTACGGCGAGGCGCGCGACGTCGTCTTCGGTGCGCACCGGCCGCGCGAACTTCGGCCCCTCGCCCGTCGCGAATTCGAGGCCCAGACCCATCGCGTCGGGAATCGTCAGGATGTCGGAGAACAGGATCGCCGCGTCGAGCGGATAGCGCGCGAGTGGCTGCAGCGTGACTTCGGTCGCGTAATCCGGGTTCTTCGCGAGACCGAGAAAGCTGCCGGCGCGGCTGCGCGTCGCGTTGTATTCAGGCAGATAGCGGCCGGCCTGGCGCATCAGCCAGATCGGCGTGTAGTCGGTCGGCTCGCGCAGCAGCGCGCGCAGGAAAGTGTCGTTGATCAGTTGTTGAGCCACGTCGCGTACGCCTGAATGCCTGAAAGCAAAAACGCATTTTACCGGACGCGATGTCCGATCAGGCGTCAGTTACGCGGCAGCCGTGTGCGATGCGCGGGTAACGTCGGCGTCGTCTTCGCGTAAGGCGCCGCGCCATTCACGAATGGATGCGCGCGATTCCGAAGTGCACGCGCGGCGACGGCGACGGTTTTCAGCATTCACTACGTAGAATAAGCGACCCCTAGGAGGACATCTTATGAAGAATAAAGCCGCGTCCGCAACGTCGCGTGTGCTGTCGTATTCGCTTTCCGTCGCAATTTCGTGCGTGCTGTCGGGTGCGTTGCTGGATGTGAGTCCGGCGTACGCGCAGTCCGCCGGTGGCGCGAGCGCTTCGACGCAGGCGCCGTCGCCGTCACGCCTCGACGAAGTCATCGCGCGCGGCACGCTGCGCGCGTGCACGACCGGCGACTACAAGCCGTATTCGTACTATCGGCAGGACGGACAGTTCGAAGGCATCGACATCGACATGACCGAGTCGCTCGCAAAATCGCTCGGCGTGAAGGCGGAATTCGTGAAGACCACGTGGCCGCATCTGCTCGACGACTTCATCGCAAAGTGCGATATCGCGGTGGGCGGCGTATCGACCACGCTCGATCGGCAGAAGCGGGCGTTTTTCACGCAGCCGTATCAGGTCGACGGCAAGACGCCTATCGTCCGTTGCGACGATGTGAAGAAGTACCAGACGGTCGAGCAGATCGACCAGCCGTCGACGCGCGTGATCGTGAACCCGGGCGGCACCAACGAGCGCTTCGCGAAGCGCTACTTCCCGCACGCGACGCTGACCGTCTACCCGGATAACGTCACGGTGTTCAAGCAGATCCTCGACGGCAAGGCGGATGTGATGGTCACCGACGCGTCCGAGACGCTGTTGCAGCAGAAGCTGAATCCCGGCCTGTGCTCGGTGCATCCCGACAAACCGTTTCAGTACGGCGAAAAGGCGTGGATGGTGCCGCGCGGCGATATCGTGTTTCAGCAGTATGTCGACCAATGGCTGCATCTTGCGCGAGAAAGCGGCGAATATCAGCGCATTTCCGATAAATGGCTGAAGTAGACGGCTGCGCCCCTTCGAGCTGGGCCGTCCGCATGGCGGAATCCGACAGGATGGACCTGTAACGGTGCGGGCGCGCGCGGTCAGCGCGCGCCCGCCGTCTCCGCTTTTGTCTGATGTGCGATCGCGGCACCTTTCGACCGCCCGATTTGCATTGCAGCATTTTTCAAAGCCGTCCGCTTCCGACCTTGCAAAACGTTCGGAAGCGACTAGGCTTCAACCAACTCCTCAAAGCAGATCTGCTCCCGCGCGGCAAAATTTCCCGCCTCTCGCGCGCCAGGAAGCGCCGCAATAACCGTATCAAACCAGAACGGTAAATAGAGATTTAGTCACTTTCAAATAGTCGGTAAAAACGAACTTTTAACCGGCAAATAACGGCAAAAAATCCCGGAGAGCCTTGACTGGCGGGCGTTACAACCTGAAACACTTTGTTACCGCGTTCCCGGTTTAATTCGCCCACAATGCCTCTCACGGGTTCAACACGGATGTGGCTTGGTGTGTGGTGTGAGCGGACATCTTTCATTCAAGCCGGTCGGCAAATTGCCGGGTCCCTGAGAAGGGGCATCCCTGTTGGAGTCGTGGTCGGCGGCGAATTCGTCGTCCAGTCGATTCCTCCTTTGGTCTCCTCGCGCTAACCCCGTAGCGTGTGGTTTTTAGCGGGCTCCAGGCCCGCTTTTTTTTTGCCTCGCTAAACGTTTGCGCAGTGCAGCGTTTGGCGTTTGCGGCGTCTCATCTGCCACGCATTTTTCAGGCATTCGCGAGGTATTTGCTACGCGCCTGCCGCGTGCTGGTTTGCTGGCGCCGCAACAAGTCCTCGCGTGGCGCCATCATGCGCCGCGCTCCAGGGCTAGGCGGTCTTGTCCGCGCTCAGCCTCAGTTCTTCGCACATCCGCTCACGCATCACGAACTTCTGGACCTTGCCGGTCACCGTCATCGGCAACTCGTCGACGAAGCGGATGTATTTCGGCACCTTGTAGTGGGCGATCTGCCCGCGGCAGAAGTCCTGGATTTCGTCGGCTGTTGCATGCTCGCCGGCTCGCAGCACAATCCACGCGCAAAGCTCTTCGCCGTATTTCGGATCGGGCACGCCGAATACCTGCACACTCTGAATCTTCGGGTGACGGAACAGGAATTCCTCGATCTCACGCGGGTAGATGTTCTCGCCGCCGCGGATCACCATGTCCTTCAGGCGGCCGACGATGTTGCAGTAACCGTCGGCGTCGATCACCGCGAGGTCGCCGGTGCGCATCCAGCCGTCAACGATGCACTCGCGCGTTTTCGCGTCGTCGTTCCAGTAGCCGCGCATCACTGAATAGCCCCTGGTGCACAACTCGCCGGTTTCGCCGATGGGCACGGTGTTGCCCGCCGCGTCGACCACCTTCACCTCGAGGTGCGGCTGCACGCGTCCGACGGTTGTCGTGCGTTTGTCGAGCGGATCGGTGGTCGAACTCTGGAATGACACGGGGCTGGTCTCGGTCATCCCGTACGCGATCGTAATCTCGGACAGATGCATGTTCGACGCGACCCGCTTCATCGTCTCGATCGGGCATGGCGAACCGGCCATGATGCCGGTGCGCAAATGCGTCAGATCGAATTGGCGGAAGTCCGGATGGTCGAGTTCGGCGATAAACATGGTCGGCACGCCGTGCAGCGCGGTGCACTTTTCCTCCGAAACAGCGGCGAGTGTCGCGGCCGGGTCGAACGCTTCACCCGGAAACACCATGTTCGCGCCCACCGATACACACGCGAGGACCGCCAGCACCATGCCGAAGCAGTGATAAAGCGGCACGGGGATGCATAGCGAATCCTGCTCCGACAGCCGCATCGCCATCGCGATATAACGCGCGTTGTTGACGACGTTGCTGTGGGTCAGCGTCGCGCCTTTCGGGCTGCCCGTCGTGCCGCTCGTGAACTGGATGTTGATCGGGTCGTGCGGCGACAGGCTGGCGGTCAGCGCGTCGAGTTTCGCGGTATCGAGCGTCTGCCGTCCGAGCTCGATCACTTCGGCGAGGCACAGCATGCCCGGCGTGTCGGTGTCGCAAACCCGGATCACGACGCGCAGCTCAGGCAACCGGGCTGCGCTCAGCTTGCCGGGGGCCTGTGTCGCGAGTTCCGGCGCGAGCGCCCTGAGCATGTCCAGATACATCGACGATTTGAACCGCTCGGCCGACACCACCGCCTTGCAGCCGACCTTGTTTAGCGCGTACTCGAGCTCCGCAAGCCGGTACGCGGGGTTGATATTCACGAGAATCGCGCCGATCCGCGCGGTCGCGAATTGCGTGAGCAGCCATTCAACGCGGTTGGGCGACCAGATGCCGACGCGATCGCCTTTGCCGATACCGAGCGCGAGAAGACCTGACGCAAAGATATCGACTTCGTCGGCGAACTCCTGCCAACTCCAGCGAATGCCCTGCTCCCGGAATACGACTGCCGGACGGGACGGGAAGCGTCGCGCGGTATCGAGCAGGAACTGGCCGACGGTCGCCGCGCTGAGCGGGATGTCGGTCGAGCCGCGCACGTAGGAGCGTCCATCTTTCGGCGCGATACGAGCCGTGCCGGTCGCCTCGTTGTCACGAGGGATGTCTACCGTTGTGCCGCGGGAATGTCCTCCGGTTGTCGCCATGTTGACTGTCTCCTTTGGACGAATCCCCGTTTCCAGAAATAGGTTTGGAAGGAATTGTGCCCTTGCGCGCGGGCGCGCGGCATCAAGTCTTTCCCGCACCTTTTCTGAGCCGCGGTGGAAGCGCCGCAGTCAGGCAGCGGGCAGCGGGCAGCGGGCAGCGGGCAGCGGGCAGCGGGCAGCGGGCAGCGGGCAGCGGGCAGCGGGCAGCGGGCAGCGGGCAGCGGGCAGCGATTCCACGAGAACTTGACGTCAACGTCAAGCGGCACACAAACAAAAAGCAGCCACAAGGGCTGCTTTTCATCTCATCGCCTGATGCGCCGACGACGGCGCGTCGCTCAATGCTGACCGCGCAGTTTGCGCAACCGCTGGATCGCCGCGAGTTGCGCCGTTGCATACGCGAGCTCCGCTTGCGCGGTTGCGTATTCGAGGTTCGAGCCGGTGTTCTGCAGCGCCTCTTCCGCGCGCTTGCGGGCCTGTTCGGCCTTGGCCTCGTCGAGATCCTTGCCGCGGATCGCGGTATCGGCGAGAACCGTCACCGCACCGGGTTGCACCTCGAGAATGCCGCCGGCGACGAACACGAACTCCTCTTCGCCACTCTCCACTTCGATGCGCACCGCACCCGGACGAATCCGTGTGATGAGCGGCGTGTGGCCCGGCAGAATGCCGAGCTCGCCCGCCTCGCCCGGCAGCGCAACGAACTTCGCCTGGCCCGAGAAGATCTGCTCTTCCGCGCTGACGACGTCTACCTTGATAGTTGCCATAAAGTCTCGACTCCTGTCGATGGGAGTTAGCGCTTGAGCGCTTACTCCCATCCCATGCAAAGCTGTCGACAAGAGTTGGCGCTTGAGCGCTTACTCATGTCCCATGCAAAGCTGTCGACGGGAGCTGGCGCTTCCGCGCTTACTCCCATCCCATGCAGAGCTCTGGTTGAGCGTGATGCATGCGGCGCGGTTTAAAACTCACGCCTCACGACCAACGCGCCAACCATTACTGGATCTTCTTGGCCTTTTCAAAGGCTTCGTCGATCGTGCCGACCATATAAAACGCCTGCTCCGGCAGATGATCGCATTCGCCTTCGACGATCATCTTGAAGCCACGGATCGTTTCCTTCAGCGGCACGTACTTGCCCGGCGAGCCCGTGAACACTTCCGCGACGTGGAACGGCTGCGACAGGAAACGCTGGATCTTGCGCGCGCGCGCGACCGACAGCTTGTCTTCCGGCGACAGTTCGTCCATGCCCAGAATCGCGATAATGTCGCGCAGTTCCTTGTAGCGCTGCAGCGTCTGCTGGACCGAGCGCGTGATGCCGTAATGCTCTTCGCCGATCACGTGCGGGTCGATCTGGCGCGACGTCGAGTCGAGCGGGTCCACTGCCGGGTAGATACCGAGCGATGCGATATCGCGCGACAACACGACCGTTGCGTCCAGGTGGCCGAAGGTCGTAGCCGGCGACGGGTCGGTCAAGTCATCCGCAGGCACGTACACGGCCTGCACCGACGTAATCGAACCGGTCTTGGTCGACGTGATGCGCTCCTGCAGCTTGCCCATTTCTTCAGCCAGCGTCGGCTGATAACCCACCGCCGACGGCATCCGGCCGAGCAGCGCCGACACTTCAGTACCGGCCAGCGTGAAACGGTAGATGTTGTCGACGAAGAACAGCACGTCGAGGCCTTCGTCACGGAAGTGCTCGGCCATCGTCAGGCCGGTCAGCGCGACGCGCAGACGGTTGCCCGGCGGCTCGTTCATCTGGCCGTACACGAGCGCCACCTTGTCGAGAACGTTCGAGTCCTTCATTTCGTGGTAGAAGTCGTTCCCTTCACGGGTCCGCTCGCCCACGCCCGCGAACACGGAGTAACCACCGTGCTCCTTCGCGATGTTGTTGATGAGCTCCATCATGTTGACGGTCTTGCCCACGCCCGCACCGCCGAACAGACCCACCTTGCCGCCCTTCGCGAACGGGCAGATCAGGTCGATCACCTTGATGCCGGTTTCGAGCAGTTCGGTCGACGGCGACAGTTCGTCGAACGCCGGCGCCTTCTGGTGGATCGAGCGCATCGTGTCGCTCGCAATCGGGCCCGCTTCGTCGATCGGGCGGCCCAGCACGTCCATGATGCGGCCGAGCGTCGGCTTGCCGACCGGCACGCTGATCGGCTTCGCAGTGTTCTTCACCACCACGCCGCGGCGCAGACCATCCGACGAACCCAGACAGATGGTCCGCACGATGCCGTCGCCCAGCTGCTGCTGGACTTCGAGCGTCAGTTCCGAACCTTCGAGAATGAGCGCGTCGTAGACCTTCGGCATGTGCGTACGGGGAAATTCCACGTCGATCACCGCGCCGATGCACTGTACGATCTTGCCTTCTACCAAAGCAGTTGTACTCATCGCTTTTCCTTTAGATACTCAATTCTTCACTCGCGCTACGGCGCGGTGGGTTGCCCGCAGCTTGTTCTGTTTGCGCGATCGCATTCAGTCGCGCGCGGTCGTTTCCAGTCGCCTACCGGTGGCTACGCTCAAACTGCCGCCGCGCCGCCGACGATCTCCGACAGTTCCTTCGTGATCGCGGCCTGCCGGCTCTTGTTGTACGACAGCTGCAACTCGTTGATGACCGTCTTCGCGTTATCCGAAGCGGCCTTCATCGCGACCATCCGGGCCGACTGTTCCGACGCCATGTTTTCCGCGACGGCCTGATAGACCAGCGCTTCGACATAACGCACCAGCAGTTCGTCGACCACCGTTTGCGCGTCCGGCTCGTAGATGTAATCCCACGACGTGCTCGGCGTCGTCTTGTCGCCGTCGTCGCTCGCCTCGAACTTGTCGGCCGACAGCGGCAGCAGCTGCTCGATCACCGGCTCCTGCTTCATCGTGTTGATGAAGCGCGTGTACGCGAGGTACACCGCCGAGACCTTGCCTTCCGAGTACAGGTCGAGCTGCACCTTCACCGCGCCGATCAGCTTCTCGAGATGCGGCGTATCGCCCAGTTGCACGACGTTCGACGCGACCTTCGCGCGCAGACGGTTCAGAAAGCCGAGACCCTTGCTGCCGATCGCCGTTGCGTCGATCGTCTTGCCTTCGCCTTCGAGCTCCTTGAACTTCTGCAGCGACGCACGCAGCACGTTCGTGTTCATCCCGCCGCACAGACCTTTGTCAGTGGTGACGAGGATGAAACCGGCCGTCTTCGCCGCATCGTTCGACACCATGAACGGGTGGCGATACTCAGGATTCGCACGGCTCATGTGCGCAGCGATGTCACGGACCTTGTCGGCATACGGACGGGCCGCGCGCATGCGCTCCTGGGCGCGGCGCATCTTCGATGCGGCGACCATTTCCATCGCTTTGGTGATCTTGCGCGTGTTTTGCACGCTCTTGATCTTGCCGCGAATTTCCTTCATTCCAGCCATTGCTTGCTCCTTGATCGAAACCGCGCGCGGGCTGACTTCAATTGCCCGCGCTGCTTCGAGGTCCGGTTATGTCTCGCGGATCGGATCAGTAAGCGCCGGACTTCTTGAAGTCCTTGAGGGCCGCATGCAGCGCGGCTTCGTCGTCCTTCGACAAGTCCTTGTTGTCTTCGATGCGCTTGATCAGATCGGCATGGCTCGTCTTCAGGAATTCGCGCAGGCCCTTTTCAAACGCCAGCACGTCCTTCACTTCGAGATCGTCGAGGTAACCGTTGTTCGCGGCGAACAGCGACACAGCCAGTTCCCACACCTGCAGCGGCTGGTACTGCGGCTGCTTCAGCAGTTCCGTCACGCGGCGGCCGCGCTCGAGCTGCTTGCGGGTCGCTTCGTCGAGGTCCGATGCGAACTGCGCGAACGCGGCCAGTTCACGATACTGCGCGAGGTCGGTACGGATACCGCCCGACAGCTTCTTGATGACCTTCGTCTGCGCGGCGCCGCCGACACGCGACACCGACACGCCAGCGTTGATAGCCGGGCGGATGCCTGCGTTGAACAGGTCGGTTTCGAGGAAGATCTGGCCGTCGGTAATCGAGATCACGTTGGTCGGAACGAACGCGGTCACGTCGCCGGCTTGCGTTTCAATGACCGGCAGCGCGGTCAGCGAACCGCTCTTGCCCTTCACTTCGCCCTTCGTGAACTTCTCGACGTACTCTTCCGACACGCGCGCGGCGCGCTCGAGCAGACGCGAGTGCAGATAGAACACGTCGCCCGGATACGCTTCACGGCCCGGCGGACGGCGCAGCAGCAGCGAGATCTGACGGTAGGCCCAGGCCTGCTTGGTCAAATCGTCATAGATGATGAGCGCGTCTTGCCCGCGGTCGCGGAAGTATTCGCCCATCGTGCAGCCGGCGTACGGCGCGAGGTACTGCATCGCGGCCGATTCCGAAGCCGAAGCGGCCACGACGATGGTGTAGGCCATCGCGCCGGTTTCTTCGAGCTTGCGCACCACGTTCATGATCGACGAAGCCTTCTGGCCGATCGCGACGTAGATACAGATCAGGTCCTTGCCCTTCTGGTTGATGATCGTGTCGACGGCCACCGCGGTCTTGCCGCACTGACGGTCGCCGATGATCAGCTCACGCTGGCCGCGGCCGATCGGCACCATCGAGTCGATCGACTTCAGACCCGTTTGCACCGGCTGCGACACCGACTTACGCCAGATCACGCCCGGCGCGATCTTTTCGATTGCGTCGGTCAGCTTCGCGTTGACCGGACCCTTGCCGTCGATCGGCACGCCGAGCGCGTCGACCACGCGGCCAACCAGTTCCGGGCCCACCGGCACTTCGAGAATGCGGCCCGTCGTCTTGACGATGTCGCCTTCCGAAATGTTTTCGTATTCGCCCAGAATCACCGCGCCGACCGAGTCGCGCTCGAGGTTCAGCGCGAGGCCGTACACGTTGCCCGGAAACTCGAGCATTTCGCCCTGCATCACTTCCGACAGGCCGTGAACGCGCACGATACCGTCGGTCACGGAGATCACGGTGCCCTGGTTGCGAACGTCTGCGCTCGCTTCAAGGCCCTGGATCCGGCTCTTGATCAGCTCGCTGATCTCAGAGGGATTGAGTTGCATTATTCGCTCCTGATAGTCAATTCTGTTGCGTGCCAGCCGCCAGGCGCGTTCTGCGCCGTAGTTCGCACAATCAAGCGGTAAGCGCCGTTTGCATGCTGGCCAGCCGCGCGCGGACCGAGGTATCGAGCACTTCGTCGCCCACCGTCACGCGCACGCCGCCGATCAGCGACGCATCCACCTGAACAGTCGGCTTCAACTTGCATTTGAACTTGCGTTCGAGCGTCGCGACGAGGTCGTTCAGCTGTTGGCCTTCGAGCGGAAACGCGCTGACGATCACAGCATCGGCCGCGCCTTCACGCGCGTTTTTCAGCGCGTCGAACTGCGTGGCGATGTCCGGCAGCAGCGGCAACCGATGGTTGTCGACCAGCATCTGCACGAAGTTCTTCGCCTGCGCGTCGTCTTTCAGCGGCGACTGCACCGCGACCAGCACCAGCTCGGCGACCTGTGCGCGGCTCACTTTCGGGCTCGTCGCGATCGATTCCACTTCCGGCAGGCTCGCAACCTGAGCCAGTTCCTGCACGAGCGCGGACCACGCGTTCACGTCACCCGTCTGGGCAACCGCAAACAGCGCTTCAGCGTACGGACGGGCGATGGTGGCAAGTTCGGCCATGATCAGAACTCGGTTTTGAGTTGATTCAGCAGATCGGCGTGAACCGACTGGTTCACTTCGCGCTTCAGGATCTGTTCGGCGCCCTTCACCGCGAGCGCCGCCACTTCGGCGCGCAGCGCTTCACGCGCCTTCACGATTTGCTGATCGGCGTCAGCCTTCGCCTGAGCGATGATGCGGGCAGCTTCGGCATGTGCCTGCGCCTTGATTTCATCGGCGACCGACACGGCACGCTTCTCGGCTTCGGCGATCCGTTGCTGACCGTCGGTGCGTGCCTGCGCAAGTTCCTGGTCGACCCGCTTGTGCGCGGCTTCGAGTTCCGCCTTGCCCTTTTCGGCGGCCGACAGGCCATCGGCGATTTTCTTCGCGCGCTCGTCGAGGGCGTTGACCAACGGCGGCCACACAAACTTCATCGTGAACCACGCGAGGATCAGGAACACGACCATTTGCGCAAACAGAGTTGCGTTGAGATTCACGGTGTTTCCTCAAATGTTGCTATTCGGACGGGGGAGACGGGAAACGGCAAGGCGCTCATCGAATCAGTGCTCGATCAGCGCCCAGTGCCCGTTCCGCTTGGCACCCTTCCCTGTTATAGGTCAGGCGCACACTTCCGAGGAACCTCAGCCTGCCAGCTTCGACAGCAGCGGGTTCGCGAACGCAAACAGCATGGCCACACCGACGCCGATCAGGAACGCCGCGTCGATCAGACCTGCGAGCAGGAACATCTTCGTTTGCAGCGGGTTCATCAGTTCCGGCTGGCGGGCGCACGCTTCGATGTACTTGCCGCCCATCAGGCCGATACCGATACAGGCGCCGATAGCACCCAGGCCGATGATGATGCCGATACCGATGGCGGTCAGACCCTGGATGTTGGCGATGAAAGCTTGCATGATCACTCCTTTGTGAAAAGTCTTTTTGGAACTGGGATTTAGAAAAATTAAAGCGATTCTTTTAGCCGACAGGACCGGGGTTAGTGGCTGTCGTGTGCCTGGCCGATATATACCAGCGTCAGCATCATGAAAATGAACGCCTGCAGCAGAACGATCAGGATGTGGAAGATTGCCCACACGCTGCCCGCGATCACGTGGCCGATGAAGCCAAGCACCGTCGTGTCCGCGCCGAAATTCCAGATACTGCCCAGCAGGGCAATCAGCAGGAACAGCAGTTCGCCCGCGTACATGTTGCCGAAGAGCCGCATGCCGAGCGAAACCGTCTTCGCGACGAACTCGATGATGTTCAGTGCAAGGTTCGGGATCCACAGCAGCGGATGCGCGCCGAACGGGGCCGACAGCAGTTCATGCGCGAAGCCGCCGGGACCCTTGATCTTGAGGTTGTAATAAATCATCAGCACGAACACGCCGAGCGCGATGCCGAGGGTGCCGTTCAGGTCTGCCGTCGGTACGATGCGATGATGGGGGATGACTTCCGACAGGCCCAGCCAGCCGATCACGCGGCCCGGCAGGTCGACGGGCAGGAAGTCCAGCGAGTTCATCAGCGCGACCCAGACGAACACGGTCAGCGCGAGCGGAGCGATAAAGCGGCGGTTGCCGTGAATCATCGATTTCGATTGGTCTTCGACCATCTCGACGAGCATCTCGACCGCGCACTGGAAGCGGCCCGGAACGCCCGGCGTGGCTTTGCGCGCCGCGAGGCGCAGCACGAGAATGGTGACGAGGCCGCAGACGATCGACCAGAAGAGCGTGTCCAGATTCCAGACATGAATGTCGAAAATCGACGTCTGATGCGCGGTGGAGAAATTCTGCAAGTGATGCGCGATGTACTCGGACGGATCCAGAGCGCGCGTTCCTTCGCTAGCTGCCATATCTTTATTGCCACCCAAATTGTCGAAAATCGTTCGAGGCCGCTCGCCGCCGTTCGCGTTGCGAGCCCTGCCCGGCGCGGGCCGTCTCGAGCACGCGCGCCTTTCGGCGACGCGGTACCGCTACCGCGTCAGCCGGTGTTCTTTACCTTCCTTCGTTACCGCCAGGCCAGGGCAATCCAGTACGTCTTGAGCGCGACCAGGTAGGTGACCAGCAGCGGCACCCACTGCACGTCGTGATACCAGAACGCGATGCCAACGAACATCGCGATTGTCGCCCCCATCTTGAGCGCTTCGCCGATCATCCAGCTCATTGCTGTCTCAGCGCCGCTCAACTTCTTAAGACGTGCCGCGAACAACGCGCTCGGCACCCAGCAAATCGCTCCCCCGAGAAATGCGGACAGCGCAGCAGCACCCGGCGGCTTGTAGAACAGCCACCACAGCAGCGTCGCACCCAGGGACAAAACCATTTGCGCCGCCACCACCTTGTAAGGCGTGACGCGCGATGGACGACTCACGTTCGGGCCGAATAGCTTTTCTGCTTCTACCCGAGTGAGCGGAACGATATTGTTATCTTGTTGCTCAGCATCCCACGCATCGTGATGCGCAGTGCGAAGACCCTGAGACGAATCTGATACCGCCTCAGACGCGACTGGCTCAGTACGGTGTTCGTCGTTGCTTTGCTTCGACGCGTGATGCCGCGCCGTGCCCGACTTTTGTACCGCCATTGCAGTGTCTCGCCAAGTTCTATTCAGCCCGCGAGCTTACTCACCGCTTACGGGGGTACCGAGCAAATAAATCCGGGCGATTGTAAGCGATAGTTGCAGCCAATTCAAGACTTTAGGGCGTTCAATAAATACCACGCGGCGGCCTCCGGCGAAACGAAAATTGATCTCTTTCGGGCGAAAGCGGTTGTAAATGTAAGCGACCGGACTGAGCGGCGGAGTCCCTTTCGTGGCGAAGTTCTTTCACGGCTTTTTCAGCGCCGCCGGCGTGATTTTATGCTGTATGAGTCGGTGTCAAAAATGCAACAGAATCCATCCGCCAAGCACACCGCCGACGAGCCAGAACGGCACCGAAAAAAGATGAAACTGCGTCCACATGCCGCGCTCGTTCGAGAGGCGTACCGCGATCAGATTCGCAAGCGAGCCGATGGCGATGCCGAAGCCGCCGACGCTCACGCCGAACGCCAGCGCGCGCCAGTCTTTCGAAAATTCAGCGAGCATGATCGCGGCCGGCACGTTGCTGATGCCCTGTGAAAGCACTGCCCCTGCTACGTAGGTTTTTAGTGGCGTCGTAAGCTGCCATGCACTCACGGTCCCGTGCACCAGCGGCAACGCGGCGACGCTGCGCAGCACGATAAACATCAGCACGAAAATCAGCAGCAGCAGCCAGTCGATTTTCAGCACGATCGACGGACGCCAGATCAGAAAGCCGAGCGCGACGCCCGCGAGTCCGATGCCGGGCCGATGCGCGTCCGCGAGCAGCACGAACGCGACAAACAGGAAGGCCGCGACGCCGACGAGCGGCCGGTCCACCGGATGCAGGTCGACATCCTTCGACAGGTCGAGCGGCTTGCCGCGGAAAAACGCGGCCGTCAGCAGAACCAGCATCGCCATCAACACCGCGCACAGCGGCGCGAGCGTCCAGACAAAGCGGCCGAACGACACGCCGCTGGTTTGCCAGAGGAAGAGATTCTGCGGATTGCCGAGCGGCGTGAGAATCGAGCCGGCGTTCACTGCGAGCGCGACGAACACGACCAGACGCCTCAACGGCAGCGGCGTCAGGTGATGCAGCGACAGCGCGAGCGGCACGACGACGAAGAGCGCGACGTCGTTTGTCAGGACTGTTGATAATGCCGCGGCAAGGCCGACCAGCAGGCAGGCAAGCGCGCGCTCGGTGTGAATATGATGCACGACGCGATGCGCAGCCCACATCAGGAATCCTGACGACTCCACCGCCTTCGTGAGAATCAGCAGGCCGGTGAGCGTCAACACCGTCTGCCAGTCGACTAGCGACGGCAGCGTCGTCCATGGGCGCGCGTGGAAAATCTGCAGCAGGATCAGCGCGAGCGCGAGGATCGCGAGCACCGGCTCCTTCGCGACAAATGCCCAGACCGCCCGCAGCACATTGTGCGCGGGCTTGAACGCGCGTTCCGCCGATGGCACGGTCAGGCGCGCTTATGCGGCGGCGGCGTTGCCGCGCAGACGCGCGAGTATGCCCTCCAGCGCATCGAGGTCGCCGAATTCGACCGTCACCTGGCCGCGGCCGCGCCGGCCGAGCTTGATCTTCACGGTCGCAGCGAGCAGGTCCGACAGTTCGTCCTCGAGCCGGCGCGTATCGCGGCCGCCGTCGTGGTCGGCGCGCGCTTTCGGTGCGGGCGCCGCCTTGTTGGTGGCGGTGACGAGCTTTTCGGTCTCGCGCACCGACATGCCTTTGTTGACCACCTGATTCGCGAGCGTGATCTGCGTCGCGGAGTCGACGGCGAGCAGCGCGCGTGCGTGGCCCATATCGAGATCGCCGGCGAGCAGCATCGTCTGCACCGGCGCCGCGAGATTCAGCAAGCGCAGCAGGTTCGACACCGCGCTGCGCGAGCGGCCGACCGATTCAGCCGCCTGTTCGTGCGTGAAGTGGAATTCGTCGAGCAACCGCTGAATGCCCTGCGCTTCTTCAAGCGGGTTCAGGTCTTCACGCTGAATGTTCTCGATCAGCGCCATCGCCGCGGCGGCCTGATCCGGCACGTCGCGCACCAGCACCGGCACCTCGTCGAGGCCCGCGAGATGTGCGGCACGGAAACGGCGCTCGCCCGCGATAATTTCAAACCTCTCGCCGCCGATCGGCCGCACGAGAATCGGCTGCATCAGGCCTTGCGCGCGAATGCTCGCGGCCAGCTCCTGCAATGCGCCCTCGTCCATGCGCGTGCGCGGCTGATACTTGCCCGCCTGCATCTTCGCGAGCGGCAGCGTATGCGGCGCGCTGTCGATCTTCACGGCCTCGGCGATGTCCGCACTTCCGCCCAGCAGCGCCTCCAGTCCTCTGCCCAGCCCCTTCTTTCTTGCTACTGCGTTCATCGTGTTTCCTCGGTCGGCTTTGGATGATTGGCGTTGTGAGCTCATAGCGCGCGCACCCGTTCGATCATTTCCGCGCCGAACTGCACATAGGCCTGCGCGCCGCGCGACGCGCGATCGAACACGACACCCGGCAGCCCGTAACTCGGCGCTTCCGCGAGCCGCACGTTGCGCGGGATCACCACGTCGAACACCTTGTCGCCAAAATGCTCTTTCAATTGATCGGAGACCTGCTGCTGCAGCGTGATGCGCGGATCGAACATCACGCGCAGCAGGCCGATCACCTTCAGGTCGCGATTCATGTTCGCGTGCACGTGCTTGATCGTGTTGACCAGATCCGACAGGCCTTCGAGCGCGAAATACTCGCACTGCATCGGGATCACGACGCCATGCGCCGCGCACAATCCGTTCAGCGTCAGCAGCGACAACGCCGGCGGGCAGTCGATCAGCACGAAGTCGTAGTCTGCCGTGACGTGCAGCAGCGCGTCCTTCAACTGACGCTCGCGGTTCTGCACGCCGACCAGCTCGATTTCGGCGCCCGCAAGTTCACGGTTCGCCGGCAGGATGTCGTAGGAAACGGCTTCCGACTTCACTCGCGCATCGGCTACCGACACGCCATCGCATAGCACTTCGTAGACGGTGTTCTCGCAGGCGGCCTTGTCGACACCGCTGCCCATCGTCGCGTTGCCCTGCGGATCGAGATCGATAAGCAGAACACGTTGTCCCTGCGATGCGAGGCTCGCGGCGAGATTGACAGCTGTCGTCGTTTTGCCGACTCCGCCCTTCTGGTTCGCAACGCAGAAGATTTTTGCCATCTTTGAAGTGTCCCTTTGCTGCCTGAATGTGTTGGGTATGGGTGTGGGCGAGTCAGCTTGCCGCCGCAGCCGAACGACCGTCGATCCGGACTTCGACCAGGTGCCGCTCGGCGTCGAGCGACGGCACGTCGAGCCGGATGACCTGCCTCGCTTCGGCGCCGGCCGGCAGGCGTACGATCTCGGCATCGGGACGCACGCCCTTCATCGCCCAGATCGCGCCGTTTTCCGCGACCAGATGACGGGCCAGTGTAACGAAATCCGCGAGCTCTGCGAATGCGCGCGACACAATCACGTCAAATTTTTCGGGCACTTCAACCCCGGGATGCAACGTTTCGACGCGGCCCGTCACCACCGACAGGTTCGCGAGTCCGAGTTCGGCCTTCACTTGCGACTGGAACGCCGTCTTCTTCTGCACGATATCGTTCAGCGTGACGCGCCAGTCCGGCAGCACGATCGCGAGCACGATGCCGGGCAAGCCGCCGCCCGACCCGACGTCAAGCGCCGACGACGGCCCTCGCGCCGCGAGGTGCGGAACAATCGATAGCGAATCGAGGATGTGCTGGATCAGCATCTGCCGCGGGTCGCGGATCGCCGTCAGGTTATAGACGGCGTTCCATTTCGCGAGCAGCGCGACGTAATCGAGCAGTCTGGTGGATTGCGTGTCGGTGAGATCGAGCTTCAGTGCGCGGGCGCCTTCGGCCAGCAGCGCCGCCAGCGTATCGCGACTGGCGGCGGCCGGACTGCCGTGGCGCGCCGTCATTGAGCCACCGGCGCGCTGTCGGTGCCGGCTTCGGTGCCGGCCGGTTTGGCTGAGCGGCGGCCCAAGCCGCGTTTCAGATGAACCATCAGCAACGAAATCGCGGCCGGGGTAACGCCGGAAATTCGCGACGCCTGGCCGATCGTCTCGGGCCGGAATTGCGTGAACTTCTGACGTGCCTCGAACGAAAGCCCACGCACTTCCGCATAGTCGAGCCCTTCCGGCAGACGCGTGTTTTCGTGCGCTTCGTTACGCTCGATCTCGTCAGCCTGGCGCTCGATATAGCCTTGGTACTTGATGCCGATTTCGATCTGCTCCTTGATCTGCTCAAGCAGAACCGGATCGTCCGCCAGCGCCTCGGCCGGACCGCATGCGCCTTCACGCAACGCGCACACCCCGTCGTACGACACGCCCGGGCGGCGCAGCAACTCGGCGAGGCTGTATTCGTGATCGATCGACTTGCCGAGCAGCGCCGTCGCTTCGTCAGGAGAAAGCGTCTTCGGCGTGACCCACGTGGTACGCAGGCGATCTGTTTCACGTGAAACAGCGTCGCGCTTGCGGCTGAATGCATCCCAGCGTTCGTCGTCGACAACGCCAAGCTCGCGGCCGACTTCCGTCAGACGCATGTCCGCATTGTCTTCTCGCAGACTCAGCCGATACTCGGCACGGCTCGTGAACATCCGGTACGGCTCCGACACGCCACGTGTGACGAGATCGTCGACCAGCACGCCCAGATACGCCTGATCGCGGCGCGGGCTCCACGCGTCCTTGCCCTGCACCTGCAAGCCGGCGTTGATCCCAGCCAGCAGCCCTTGCGCCGCCGCTTCCTCGTAGCCGGTCGTACCGTTGATCTGTCCCGCAAAGAACAACCCGTGGATCGCCTTCGTTTCCAACGACGCCTTCAGCGCGCGCGGATCGAAGTAGTCGTACTCGATTGCGTAGCCCGGCCGCAGGATGTGCGCCTGTTCCAGGCCGCGCATCGAGCGAACCAGCTCCAGTTGTACGTCGAAAGGCAAACTCGTCGAGATACCGTTCGGATAGAACTCGTTGGTCGTCAGCCCTTCCGGTTCGAGGAAGATCTGATGTGACTCCTTCGACGCGAACCGGTGAATCTTGTCCTCGATCGACGGACAATAGCGCGGCCCGACGCCTTCGATCACGCCGGTGTACATCGGCGATCGATCGAGTCCGCCGCGGATAATGTCATGCGTCTGCGCATTCGTATGCGTGACCCAGCACGGCACCTGACGCGGATGCTGCTCCGCGCGGCCGAGGAACGAGAACACCGGCACCGGATCCAGATCGCCCGGCTGCTCTTCCAGCTTCGAAAAGTCGATTGTCCGGCCGTCGATGCGCGGCGGCGTGCCCGTTTTCAAGCGCCCTTGCGGCAGCTTCAATTCCTTCAGACGTGCCGAAAGCGACACCGCGGCCGGGTCGCCAGCGCGGCCGCCCGTATAGTTATTCAGGCCGACGTGAATCTTGCCGTCAAGGAACGTCCCCGCGGTCAGCACGACTGCACGCGAGCGAAAGCGGATGCCGACCTGCGTCACCGCGCCAACCACGCGATCGCCTTCGACCATCAGATCGTCGACCGACTGCTGAAACAGCCACAGATTCGGCTGATTCTCGAGCCGCCGCCGGATCGCCTGCTTGTACAGCAACCGGTCCGCCTGCGCACGCGTCGCGCGGACCGCCGGCCCTTTCGACGAATTCAGGATGCGAAACTGGATACCGCCTTCATCGGTGGCCGCGGCCATTGCACCGCCAAGCGCGTCGACTTCCTTCACCAGATGGCCCTTGCCAATGCCGCCGATCGACGGATTGCAGCTCATCTGGCCAAGCGTTTCGATGTTGTGCGTGAGCAGCAGCGTCTTGTTGCCCATGCGCGCGGAAGCCAGCGCCGCCTCGGTGCCGGCGTGCCCGCCGCCGACGACGATGACGTCAAACTCTGTGGGATAAAGCATCGGGAGATCTCACGCGGGCGATTGCGCGAGCCTTTCAGAAAAATGTATGGGCGAATTATAACGGGTTCGCTTTTGGCCCGATTTTCGTTGGATCGCGTGCACAAAGAAAAAGCGGCGTGTTTCACGTGAAACACGCCGCTCTCGATGCTCAAGCGCAACGCTGCATCGCAACGCGATGCAGCCTCAGGCCGTCTTCTTCGCGAGCCCCAGATAGGTTTCGATCACTTGCGGGTTTTGCGCCAGCTCGGCCGCTGCGCCTTCCAGCGCAAGTTCACCTGTCTCCAGCACGTAGCCGTAGTCGGAGATCTGCAAGGCCGCGCGTGCGTTCTGCTCAATCAGCAGCGTTGCCACACCGGTTGCCCGCAACGCGCCGATGATATGAAAAATCTCCTTCACGATCAGCGGCGCAAGCCCAAGGCTCGGTTCGTCGAGCATCAGCAGGTCCGGCTTGCCCATCAGCGCACGCCCCAGCGCCAGCATCTGCCGCTCGCCACCGGACAGCGTCCCCGCCCGTTGCTTGCGACGTTCCTTCAACCGGGGAAACAGAACAAACACCGGGTCGAGCTGATCGAGAAAATTCCGTTCCCCGGCTTTCCTGCGACGGTACGCGCCGAGCACAAGATTGTCCTCGACCGTCATCGTCGCGAATAGCTCGCGCTTTTCCGGCACGAGGCACATGCCGCCCGCGACTCGCTGTTCGACTGGCAGCGCAATCACGTCGTCCCCGCGATAGCGGATTGCGCCTCGCGCAAAGCCGGTCACGGGCAGCGAGCCCATAAGCGCGTTCAGCAAGGTCGACTTCCCTGCGCCGTTCGGCCCGATGACCGAGACGATCTGGCCCGGCCGAACGTCGATGCGCACATCATGCAGCGCCTCGACTTTTCCGTAGCGAACCGACAGATTGCTCGCCTGCAGAATCGGCGTCGAAGACGACGAGCCGTCCGAAGTCTTCCTATCCGTCACCGTCATCATTCCACTCCGCCCAGATACGCTTCGAGCACCGCGGGATCCTGCTGCACGTCTTGCGGCAAACCCTCGGCAATCCGCGTCCCGAACTCCATGACCACCAGCCGATCCGTCAGATTCATCACGAAATCCATGTCGTGCTCGACCAGCAGCACACTCATCCCCTCTTCGCGCAGCCGGCGCAGCAGCGTGGCCAGCTGCAATTTCTCCTGATGGCGCAGACCGGCCGCCGGCTCGTCGAGCAGCAGCAGCGTCGGGTCGCAGCATAACGCGCGCGCGATTTCGAGAATCCGCTGCTGGCCCAGCGCGAGACTGCCGGCCTCGTCGTACATATGCTGCTCGAGCCCGACGCGCCGGATCTGCCGCGCCGCTTCCGCCATCAAACGCGCTTCCTCCGACCGGTTGAGCCGCGCGATGCTGCGCCACACACCGGCGCGACCGCGCAAATGCGCACCGATCGCGACGTTCTCGAGCACCGTCATCCCCGGCAGCAGCTTCACATGCTGAAAGGTCCGCCCGATCCCGCGCCTGACGATCTCGCGCGAATGCAGCGCATCGATGCGCTCGCCGCGGAACGTCAGGGTGCCGCGAGTGGGTTGCAGCACGCCGCTCACAAGATTGAACGTCGTCGACTTGCCGGCGCCGTTCGGCCCGATCAGCCCGATGATCTGGCCGGCGCACACCTCGAAGCTGACGTCGTTGACCGCGACCAGCCCGCCGAACTCCTTGCGCACCTTCTCGACGACCAGCAGCCGCTCGCCGGCCGCCGGCTTGCTGCGCATCGGCAGCGGATGCACGTGGTCAGGCGCATGCGCGCGCGGCCCACGCGGAAAAAGCCGCGCGACGAGCGGCCAGACGCCGCCTCGCGCGTATTGCAGCAGCACGACCATCAGTACGCCGAACACAATCACTTCGAAGTCGCCGTTCTGGCCGAGCAGCTTCGGCAACAGCGTCTGCAGGTAGTCCTGCAGCAGCGTCAGGATCGCGGCGCCGAGCACCGCGCCCCACACATGCGACACGCCGCCCACCACCGCCATAAACAGATACTCGATGCCGTGATTCAACCCGAACGGGGTCGGATTCACCGCACGCTGCAAATGCGCGTAGAGAAAACCGGAAATCGACGCCAGCACCGCCGCATAAACAAAAATGACAACCCGCATCCAGCCGGTATTGACGCCCATCGCCTCCGCCATCGACCCGCCGCCGCGTAACGCGCGAATCGCTCGACCGGGCCGACTATTAAGCAGATTCTGAACAGAGACGACCGCCGCCAGGACAACGATCCAGATCAGATAGTAGATATGCCGCCCGGTCTCCAGTTGGATGCCGAGCAGGTCGAGCACGGGAATATCGTTGATGCCGTCGTACTTGCCGAGCCAATCCAGATTGCCGAACAGGAAAAACAGCGCGAGCCCCCACGCGATCGTGCCGAGCGGCAGGAAATGCCCGGACAGCCGCATCGTCACCGCGCCCAGCAGCAATGCGACCAGCGCGGTCACCACCACGCCGGCGATCAATCCGAGCCATGGCGACACGCCGAATTGCGTCGTCAGCCAGGCGGTCGCATAGGCGCCGATACCGACGAACGCGGCCTGCCCAAAGCTCGTCATGCCGCCGATGCCGGTCAGCAGCACGAGGCCGATCGCGACGATCGAATAGAGGCCGATGTAGTTGAGCAGCGTGATCCAGTACTCGGGCACTTGCAGCGGCGCCGGCAACACCGGCAGCGCGAACAGCACGACGAGGAACAGCCAGAAAGGTCCGTTGCGAACGATCCGTTTCATCGTGTCACTCCTCCGCTTCTTCCGCGTGCGGCGTCGCGAGACTGCGCCACAGCAGCACCGGGATAATCAGTGTGAACACGATCACTTCCTTGTACGCGCTCGCCCAGAACGACGAATACGACTCGAGCAACCCGACCAGCACGGAGCCGGCGGCCGCCAGCGGATAGCTGACGAGCCCGCCGATAATCGCGCCGACGAAGCCCTTCAGGCCGATCAGAAAGCCGGAATCGTAGTAGATCGTCGTCAGCGGTGCGACCAGCATGCCGCACAGCGCGCCGAGGCCCGCGGCGAGCGTGAACGCGACGCGTCCCGCCTGTGTCGTGCCGATGCCGACCAGTTGCGCGCCGAGACGATTCACCGATGTCGCGCGCAATGCCTTGCCGGAAATCGTGCGGTCGAAGTACAGGTACAGCGCGACGATCAGCGCGACCGCTGTGCCGATCACCCACAGGCTCTGTCCGGAGATCGTCATCGCGCCGAGGTTGAACGTCGCGTCCGAGAACGCATTGGTTCGTGAGCCTTCCGCGCCGAACATCACGAGCCCGAGGCCGACCATCGCGAAGTGCACCGCGACCGACACGATCAGCAGCAATAGCGTCGTCGTCCCGGCGATCGGCTGAAAAGCAAGCCGATACACGAACGGGCCCATGGGAATCACGATCAGCAGCGCGAGCGCAATCTGCATGATCATCGGCAGCGGATGCGTGAATAGGCCGTGCGTGAGCGCATACGCCGCGATCGGGAACAGCAGATATTTGCCGGCCAGCATCGCGAGCGTGCGCGCCGCATGATGGCGGCGTCGTTCGGGACGCCGAACGAGTCCGGCTGTGTCCACGACGAAGCACGCGACGCCCAGCGCGACAAGCAGCCCGCACGTGGCCGGAAACTTCTGCGACTGCAACGCCGCGAGCGTCAGCGCGCCGTATGAAACGAACTCTCCTTGCGGGATAAAGATCACGCGCGTGACTGAAAACACCAGTACCAGCGCGAGTGCGAGCAATGCGTAGATTGCGCCGGTCGTGATGCCGTCCTGCGCGAGGATCGCCGCGATTGATAGATCCATACAGACTCGTCCTCGAGCGTCGAAAGTCGGAAACGGGGAAAACAAAGGGCAACGCCGGCCGGCGTCAGGTGGGCCGAGCCGGCGTTGAAGCCATGCGAGTTCATTCGTATATCACGGCCGCAACGTGGCGCGGTGACGTTGCACAGTGCTCGTCGTGCGCCGTGGCGTCCTGGCGTCCTGGCGTCCTGGCGTCCTGGCGTCCTGGCGTCCTGGCGTCCTGGCGTCCTGGCGTCGTCCAGTATGCCGCCACCGGAACACCGTGCCACCACGCGCCCCCGACCAGCGCAAACCTCGCTGCGACAGCGCCCCGGCGCAGCAGCGCCTGCCATTGTGCTCGATACGAAGCTTATGCGTCGCAAGCCACGACGCGACTTTTCTAATCGTTCTGCAGCTTCCATTTGCCGTCGACGATCTGCACCATCACGCGGGCGCGAAGGTCGAGGCCATTGTGGTCAGCCGGCGTCATATCGATGATGCCCTGCGACACCGGCAGGTCCTTCACGTTCTCAAGCGCGTCGCGCAACGCGGCGCGAAACGCCGCAGTGCCCGGCTGCCCTTTCTGCAGCGCTGCGGGAATCGCATGCTGCAGCAATTGACCGGCATCCCACGCATGTCCGCCGAACGTCGACACCGAGCCCACGCCATAGACTTTTTCGTAGGCATCCTTGTACGCCTGCGACGACCGCTTCGCCGGGTTCGAGTCCGGCAGTTGCTCAGTCACGAGAATCGGCCCGGCCGGCAGTAGCTCGCCATCGCAATCCTTGCCGCACACGCGCAGGAAATCGTTATTCGCGACACCGTGCGTCTGATAGACCTTGCCCGAGTAACCGCGCGCTTTCAGCGTCTTCGCCGGCAGCGCGGCGGGCGTGCCCGAACCGGCGATCAGCACCGCGTCCGGATGCCTGCCATTCAACCTTCGTGGCGTAATCGCGCGCCGCGCACCTGCCCCGGCCGCTCGCACGACAAACAGCGCGCCAACAATGATTTTCCCGGCAAGCAGCCATTAAAAAAGGCGCGTCAAACTGCACGCGCCTTTTCTACCCGGATGCACCGGCAAGCGTCGCCGTCGCCTAGTCGGACACGAGCTTCCATTTGCCGTCGACAATCTGCACCATCACGCGTGCACGCTGATCGAGCCCGGCGTGATCATTGGCGCTCATGTTAAAGATGCCCTGCGACGCCGGCAGATCCTTCGTGTCCTCGAGCTCCGCGCGCAACGCGTCACGAAACGCCGGCGTGCCCGGTTGCCCCTTCTTCAACGCGAGCGGAATCGCACGCTGCAGCAGCAATCCAGCATCCCACATATGGCCGCCGAATGTCGATACCGATCCCGCGCCGAACGCGGTTTCGTACGCATGCTTATACGTCAGTGCGGCCTGCTTCGCGGGGTTCGCCTCCGGCAGCTGGTCCGCCACCAGCAGCGGGCCCGCCGGCAGGTACGTGCCCTCGCAATCCTTGCCGCACACGCGCAGGAAGTCGTTGTTCGCGACGCCGTGCGTCTGATAGTACTTGCCGTTGTAGCCGCGCTCCTTGAGCGTCTTCTGCGGCAGCGCGGCCGGTGTGCCGGCGCCGGCGATCAGCACCGCATCCGGGTGCTGCGCCATCATCTTCAGCACCTGCCCTGTCACCGACGTGTCATTGCGCGCGAAGCGCTCGCTCGCGACGACCTTGATCTTCGCGAGATCCGCAGCCTTCGAGAATTCCTTGAACCAGCTCTCACCGTACGCATCCGCGAAGCCGATGAACGCGACGGTCTTCACGCCGTGGCTGGCCATATGCTGCGCAATCGCGGTGGCCATCAGGATGTCGTTTTGCGGCGTCTTGAAGACCCACGCGCGCTTCGCATCCATCGGCTCGACGATGGTCGCGGCAGCGGCCAGCGAGATCATCGGCGTGTGCGCTTCGCTCGCGACGTCGATCATCGCCAGCGAGTTCGGCACGATCGTGGAGCCGATCAGCGCGTCGACGTGATTTTCGCTGGTCAGCTTGCGCGCGTTCTTGACCGCCTGGGTGGAGTCGGTCGCGTCATCGAGCACGATGTAGTCGACTTTCTGCCCCGCCACCTCTTTCGGCAGTAACGTCGCCGTGTTCTTTTCAGGGATGCCCAGCGAAGCCGCCGGGCCGGTCGCGGATACCGTGATGCCGATTTTGACGTCCGCCGCCGCCGGGCTGCTGTATATCGCACACACGCTTGCCGCGACGAGTGCCGCGCTGATCCATCGCCATGCCGACTTCATTCCACTCCTTTTGCCCGTTCAACGCGCAGTTGAGATAAAGGGCCGAATTTGAACGGCCGACGCCATGGCCGGCCTGAACAGGGAATGGCGAGTTTAGCGGAATTGGACGAGGCAAGCGTTTGCGAGCGCAGATAGCGGTGCGATGGATGGCACGTTACGACGAACGTGCCGGACAGATGACAGACGCGAGCAAAAAGTAAAAAGCGCTGTTGGACCTGGTCCAACAGCGCTTTCGTATGGGCGCTTAGCGCCTCATTGTCTCCTCGTTCTCCACCTGCAAAATTCGGGTGCATCAGAACTGTGTGAAGATTAAACAAGCAGCCTTTTCCTAACAACTAGCATTTACCCTAGTGGTGCAGACACGCACCGTAGTAGGGCATCTCTGTCGACACCTTGTGAAGCCGTCTGAACGCGCTGCATCACGCTGTTTTTAGATCGGATACCGAAGCAACCGGAAACGCTTCCATGCCGACCTCAGCGCATCACGCGCGCAGCGGTCTCACACGCGCGACGATCTCGCCGACTATCCCACGCCGGAAGGCCAGCACGCATGCGATAAAAATCAGCCCGGTGACGATCGTCACCGATTCGCCGAGCGAGCGGAACCAGTCGATGCCGGTCATCGAGGCGACCGCGTTGCCGATATCGCCGAGCCGGTCTTCGAGCGACACGATCAGCGCCGCGCCCAGCAGCGGTCCGAACAGCGTGCCCATGCCGCCGACCAGCGTCATCAGCACGACGAGGCCCGACATTGTCCAGTACGCGTCGCTCAAAGTCTCGAAGCCGAGCACCAGCACCTTCAGCGAACCGGCGAGGCCCGCCAGACCCGCGGACAGCACGAACGCCAGCAGCTTGAAGCGGTTCGTATCATAGCCAAGCGAGATCGCGCGCGGTTCGTTTTCCTTGAGCGCCACCAGCACCTGCCCGAACGGCGAATGGACGATTCGCACGATCAGCAGGAACGCGAGCACCATCACCAGCAGCACGACGAAGTACAGCGTCAGATCGGACGACAGATCGAGCAAACCGAACAGCTTGCCGCGCGGCACGCCTTGCAGACCATCTTCGCCATGCGTGAACGGCGCCTGCAGGAACACGAAGTAGACCATCTGCGCGAGCGCGAGCGTCACCATCGCGAAGTAGATGCCCTGCCGGCGAATCGCGAACAGCCCGACCACGAGCCCCAGCAGCGTCGCCGCCGCGGTGCCCGCCAGCACACCGATCTCGGGCGTCGAGCCGAGCGTCTGAATGACGTAGCCGGTGACATAGCCGGCCGTTGCGAGAAACATCGCATGCCCGAACGACAGCAGCCCCGTATAGCCGATCAGAAGATTGAACGCCGCCGCGAAGAGCGCAAAACACAGCACCTTCATCACGAACACCGGATAGACGCCGGCGAACGGCGCGACGATGAGTCCGATCAGCAGCAGCACGTAGAGCGCTTTTCTCTGCATTATTTTTCCTTGCCGAAGAGACCGGTCGGCCGCACGAGCAGCACGAGCGCCATGATCACGAACACCACGGTCGCCGACGCTTCCGGGTAGAACACACGCGTGAATCCTTCGATTACGCCGAGCACGAGGCCGGTCAGAATCGAGCCCATGATCGACCCCATGCCGCCGATCACGACCACCGCGAACACCGTGACGATCAGCGGCTGCCCCATCAGCGGCGAGACCTGGATCACCGGCGCGGCGAGCACGCCGGCGAAGGCCGCGAGCGCGACGCCGAAGCCGTATGTCAGCGTGACCATCAGCGGCACGTTCACGCCGAACGCCTCGACGAGTTTCGGGTTTTCGGTGCCCGCGCGCAGATACGCGCCAAGGCGCGTCTTCTCGATCACAAACCACGTTGCAAAGCAGACGATCAGCGACGCCACCACGACCCACGCGCGATAGTTCGGCAGGAACATGAAGCCGAGGTTGGTTGCGCCGGAGAGTAACGCGGGCACGTCGTACGGCTGACCGGACGCGCCATAGACCGAGCGGAACACGCCCTCGACGACGAGCGTGAGCCCGAACGTCAGCAGCAGGCCATACAGGTGATCGAGCTTGTACAGCCAGCGCAGCATCGAACGTTCGATCAGCATGCCGAACAATCCGACGATGACCGGCGCCAGCACGAGCATCACCCAGTACGGCAGGCCGAAATACGCGAAGCCCATCCACGTGAGCATCGCGCCCAGCATGAACAACGCGCCGTGTGCGAAGTTGATCACGTTGAGCAAGCCGAAGATTATCGCGAGGCCGAGGCTCAGGATCGCGTAGAACGAGCCGTTCACGAGACCCAGCAGCAACTGGCTCAACATGGCCGGCAGCGGGATGCCAAAGATATCCATTGAACGCGTCGTCAAAGTGAAAGCGAAAGCGCGCTGGGCGCATCGAACCCGTTGCGGCTCAATGCGCCCAGCACGCGGAGCCTGCGCGCCTGCCGGCGTTCATCCGCGCGGCAGACATCCGCCGGCGCTTATTTCCACAACGCGCAGCGCGTTTCCTGCTTCGTCGTAAATGCCTGTTCGCCCGGAATCGTCGCCGTGATCTTGTAGTAGTCCCACGGCTCTTTCGATTCGGCCGGCGTCTTCACCTGCATCAGATACATGTCGTGGATAAAGCTGCCGTCCTGGCGGATGTAGCCCTTCCCGTAGAAGTCGTCGATCGGCGTCTTCTTCAGTTGCGCCATCACCTTGTCCGGGTCGGTCGAGCCCACCGCCTGCACCGCCTTCAGGTACGTCATCGTGGCCGAGTAGTCGGCCGCCTGCAGGCTCGACGGCATCTTCTTCATCTTGTCGAAGTAGCGCTGCGCCCACTTGCGCGTGTTCGCGTCCTTGTTCCAGTACCAGCTGTCGGTCAGCACCAGGCCTTGGGTGGTTTCGAGGCCGAGGCTGTGGATGTCGTCGATAAAGATCAGCAGCGCGGCGAGCTTCATCGACTTCGTAATGCCGAATTCCTTCGCCGCCTTGATCGCGTTGATCGTATCGCCGCCCGCATTCGCGAGGCCGAGAATCTGCGCCTTCGAGGCCTGCGCCTGCAACAGGAACGACGAGAAATCGGAGGCCGACAGCGGATGCCGCACTTCGCCGAGCACCTGGCCGCCGTTCGCCTTCACGACGTCGGCCGTCGCCTTTTCGAGCGCCTTGCCGAACGCGTAATCGGCGGTGAGGAAGTACCACGTCTTGCCGCCCTGCTTCGTGATCGCTGAACCGGTGCCTTTCGCCTGCGCGGTCGTGTCGTACGCATAGTGGACCGTGTACGGCGTGCATTGCTCGTTGGTCAGCGTGTCGGCGCCCGCGCCGATATTGATGTACACCTTGTGCTTTTCGCCTGCGACCTGGTTGGTCGATAGCGCGGTTGCCGAGTTGGTGCCGCCGATAACCGCTTCGACGCCTTCACGATCGAACCACTCGCGTGCGCGCGACGCGGCAATATCAGCCTTATTCTGGTGGTCCGTGTAAAGAATCTGGATCGGCTTGCCGTTCACTTTGCCGCCGAAGTCCGCGACGGCCATGCGGATCGCTTCAAGGCCGCCCTGGCCGTCGATGTCCGCATACAGCCCGGAAAAGTCCGTGATAAAGCCGATCTTCACCGCATCGTCGGCTGCCCGCGCGCTGCCCGCGGTGAGCGCGATACCGGCCGCCGCCGCGCAGCAAAATGAGATGAGGCGCGCGAGAGTTTTCCTTTTCATGTGTGTGTCTCCTTCGTTCTGCGTTGTGTTTATCAGAGGCAATGTGCGTTGCGAGAGCGGCCGGGATCGAGCTCCCGCACCGCTCACACCCCGAGCAAATCGTGCAGGACCGGCATCTTGCTATCGAGCTCCTTTGCACCGAAATGCTCGACGATGCGCCCGTGCTCCATCACATAGAAGCGATCCGCGAGCGGCGCGGCAAAGCGGAAATTCTGTTCGACCATCACGATCGTGTAGCCGCGCGATTTCAGCGTGACGATCATGCGCGCGAGCGCCTGCACGATCACCGGCGCGAGGCCCTCGGAGATTTCGTCGAGCAACAGCAGATTCGCGCCGGTACGCAGGATGCGTGCGACCGCAAGCATCTGCTGCTCGCCACCCGACAGGCGCGTGCCCTGGCTCATCCGGCGCTCGCGCAGATTCGGAAACATGTCGTAGATTTCGTCGAGCGACATCATGTGCGCCGCGTCGCCGACCGGCGGCGGCAGCAGCAGGTTTTCCTCGCATGAGAGGCTCGAAAAAATGCCGCGTTCTTCAGGGCAGTAACCGATACCGCAATGCGCGACGCGATGGGTCGGCAGATCGATCGTTTCGCGGCCGCCGATGCGGATCGAACCCGTGCGCCGGCCGGTGAGGCCCATGATCGCGCGCAGCGTCGTGGTGCGCCCGGCGCCATTGCGGCCGAGCAGCGTGACGACTTCGCCGCGCGCCACGCTCAGGTCGACGCCGTGCAGGATATGCGACTCGCCGTACCACGCCTGCAGCCCCGCGATCTCGAGCGCAGGCTCCGCGCTCGACGCCCCGTCCGCCTCGATGTTTTCGTTCTCGGTCACCGCGCTCATGCATGGGCTCCGGCCAGCGCGGCATCGGCACTGCCCATGTACGCCTGCGTCACGAGCGGGTTCTTCGACACTTCCGCGTAGGCGCCCTCCGCAAGCACTTCACCGCGCTGCAGAACCGTGATCGTGTCGGAGATGCCGGCGATCACATTCATGTTGTGTTCGACCATCAGGATGGTGCGGCCCGTCGATACTTTTTTGATCAACGCGGTCACGCGGTCTACGTCTTCATGACCCATTCCTTGCGTGGGCTCGTCGAGCAGCATCAGTTCGGGCTCCATCGCGAGCGTGGTCGCGATTTCGAGCGCGCGCTTGCGGCCATACGACAGTTCGACCGTCGGCACATCGGCGAAATCGGCGAGGCCGACTTGCGTCAGCAGATCGAGCGCCTCGTCGTTGAGTTCACGCAGCGTGCGCTCGCTCTTCCAGAAATGAAACGCGGTGCCCAGCGCGCGCTGCAAGCCGATCCGCACATTCTGCAGCGCGGTCAAATGCGGAAAAACCGCGGAAATCTGAAATGAGCGAATGATGCCGCGCCGTGCGATCTGCGCGGGACGCTCACGCGTGATGTCGATACCGTTGAAGACGATCTGCCCGGCAGTCGGTTCGAGAAACTTCGTAAGCAGATTGAAGCAGGTGGTCTTGCCCGCGCCATTCGGGCCGATCAGTGCATGAATCGAGCCGCGCCGCACGCGCAGATTGACGCCGTTGACCGCTATGAAGCCTTTGAACTCCCTCGTGAGCCCGCGTGTTTCGAGTATCGTATCGCCGAGAATCATGTTCCCTTCCATGCGAAGTAAGGCGAAGCACTACGGTATCCGCGCAGACGTGCGCAAGGTCGGATGGCGGTAGAACCCCCGTTGCCGGTCGTGGCGTGATGCACCAATACGAACGGCAAGCCATGCCGCGCTACGCAGCATGGCTGCCATTGTCGCCCCATTGATGCAGCGCATTCATTGGGATTTGCACTAAGTATGCGGCGAGCATCCGGCACATGCGTTGAACCGCCATGCGCTGCCGCAAATATGATCGTGTCACGCGACTGACATAGGCGTCACGGCAGGCATTTCGCTCGATGTCGCGACGCCGCCGCGCTGCGCACGACGATCGGCGCGAATCATCTCGCTCGCGCGCTCGGCGATCATCAACGTCGGCGAATTGGTATTGCCCGAGGTAATGACCGGCATCACCGACGCATCGACCACACGTAAGCCATCCACACCAATCACACGCAGCCGGGTATCGACCACCGCTGCGGGGTCATCGGTCGTCCCCATGCGGCACGTGCCGACCGGATGGAAGATCGTCGTGCCGACGTTGCCGGCCGCCTGCTGCAATTCCTCCTCGGTCTGGAACTGCACGCCCGGCAAAATCTCCTCCGGTGAATATGGCGCGAGCGCGGGCGCGGCGGCAATGCGGCGTGTCAAACGCAGCGCATTCGCGGCGACGTGCCGGTCGTATTCGGTCGACAGATAGTTCGGCGCGATCAGCGGCGGCGCGTGCGGGTCCGGCGACTTGATGTGGATGCTGCCGCGCGAGGTCGGCTGCAAATGGCACACCGAGGCCGTAAACGCGTTGAAACGATGCAGCGGTTCGCCGAAGCGATCGAGCGATAGCGGCTGCACGTGGTACTCGAGATCGGGACGGGTGATCGACCGGTCATCGGAATCGGACTTCGCAAACGCGCCGAGTTGCGACGGCGACATCGCCATCGGACCGCTTTGCAGCAACAGATACTGCAGCCCGATCATCAGCTTGCCCCACCAATGCGCGGACGTCGTGTTCAGCGTGCGCACGCCGCGCACTTTGTAAGCCATCCTCAGTTGCAGATGGTCTTGCAGATTCTCGCCGACGCCGCGCAAGTCCTGCAGGACCTCGATGCCCAGGTTTTGCAGACGCGTACCGTTGCCGATGCCGGACAGTTCGAGCAACTGCGGCGAATTCACCGCGCCGGCGCTGACGATCACTTCGCACTTTGCTTTCGCGACGTAATCGACATCATTGCCGCGATACTCGACGCCGACGCAGCGTTTGCCTTCGAATACGAGACGCTGCGTGAGCGCGCCCGTGATGATGGTCAGATTCGGCCGCCCCAATGCGGGCCGCAGAAATGCCTTCGCCGCGCTCCAGCGGATGCCGCGCTTCTGGTTCACATCGAAGTAGCCGACGCCGCCGTTATCGCCGCGGTTGAAATCGTCGGTGGCGGGAATGCCGGTTTGCTGCGCGGCATGCGAAAAGGTTTCGAGAATCTTCCATTTGAGGCGCTGTTTTTCGACGCGCCATGGGCCGCCCGCGCCATGCCACTCGTTCGCGCCGCCATGATGGTCTTCGCTACGTTTGAAAACCGGCAGCACCGCGTCCCACGACCACGACGCGTCGTTCGTCACGCGGGCCCACTCGTCATAGTCCTGAGATTGGCCGCGCATGTAGATCATGCCGTTGATCGACGAGCTGCCGCCGAGCACGCGGCCGCGCGGATACGACAGCGCGCGGCCGTTCAGGCCCGGCTCGGCCTCGGTCTTGTACAGCCAGTCGGTGCGCGGATTGCCGATGCAGTACAGGTAGCCGACCGGCACGTGAATCCAGTGGTAGTCGTCCTTGCCGCCGGCTTCGAGCAGCAGCACGGACACATCGCGATCCTCGCTCAGGCGATTCGCGAGCACGCATCCCGCGGTGCCGGCGCCGATCACGATGTAATCGAACTCGCCTTCGACGGTCCGGTTGCGCGCCGTCTGGGCGGATGTCGACGATGGATGAGTCGTGGTCATTGCTGGTCTCCTTTTGCGATCCCGCGCGTCTTCAACGCGTTCGCACTTTCTCTTTGCGCAATACAGAGCTGCGTGCCGTTCACCGCCGCCGCGCTTTGCGCGTTCAATGACACGCGGCGGCGTGAACGTGACAGCGACTTCGTATGACTTCGCGCCGATGCGCGTTACTCGATGCTACTTTGCCACCGGCATCGTAAACTCCGCGCCCTTCGCGATACTGTCCGGCCAGCGCTGCATGATGCTCTTGTAGCGCGTGTGGAACCGCACGCTGTCCTCGCCGTACGCGTGATGGTCGCCGAACAGCACGCTATCGAACAGCGTGCCGCCGAGGAAGAAGCCTTGTTCGTAACCCGCCACCTGATGATTGCGGCCATCGACGATGAGCCGCGCGCCTTGCTTCACGCCCGCATCGACATAACCCGTCACCTTCGCGCGATGCGCGGCCGTCGCCAAAGGCCCCATCTCCGCGGGGCGCCGTTTCGCTCCAGGCGGGAAACGCGGCCTTCGCCGCGGCCACCGCCGCATCCACTTCAGCGACGCTCGCAAGCGGCACGCGCGCCGCGACGCTGCCGAGCGCGGGATTGAACACATCGCCGAAGCGCTGGCTCGTGCCTTCGAGCGCGCGTCCGTTGATTACATGCGTCAGGTCGCGCACGCGCGAACGGTTCTGATCTGTCTCGCTCATGCTTTCCTCATCGAAAGAATCGATACCGAATCGATAACCGAATCGACAACTGCGGCGCGCGTCATATTGACGCGAAGGGTCGATCCGCGACCTGCGATTCGATAAATCGAAGCGTAATCGCGGTCCGGATGCGAAATCCAATGAGTAATGCTCAAATGCGATATAAGTCGCGCTAATATCAGGCGATGGACCTGACTCTGCTCAGAGCGTTTGCAACGGTCGCGCGCGAGGGTAATCTCACGCGTGCCGCTGCCCTGCTGCATCTGACCCAGCCGGCGGTCAGCCTGCAGATCAAGCATCTGCAGGAAGCGCTCGGCGTCACGCTGTTCACGCGCACGTCGCACGGACTCACGCTGACGCGCGACGGCCAGGCGTTGCTGCCGCACGCGCAACGGGCGCTGGCCGCCGCCGGCGACGTCGAGCGCGCCGCGGCGACGCTGCGTGAAGAAGTGCGCGGCCGGCTGCGCATCGGCACGATCCTCGATCCTCAATTTCTACGCCTCGGCGGCTTTTTGCGCCAGTTGGTGGAAACCTGGCCGCATCTCGAAACCGCGCTGCGGCACGGCATGTCCGGCTGGGTGCTCGGGCAGGTCCGCGCGGGCGAGCTCGATGTCGGCTACTACATCGGGCAGCCGGAAGAGGACGACCCGCGCGACGCCGCCGTGTTTCACACGGTGACGCTCACCCGTTTCCAGTACCGCGTGCTCGCCCCGGCCGGCTGGAAGGATCGCGTAAAGAGCGCGCGCGACTGGCGCGCGCTCGCCGCCCTGCCATGGATCTGGACGCCACCGGCCTCCGCGCACCACCGGCTGCTGTCGCGCCGTTTCGCGGAAGCCGGCGCGCAGCCGACCAAGGTCGCCGAAGTGGACCAGGAGCAGTCGATGCTCGACCTCGTCAAATCCGGGGTCGGGCTCACACTCGCGCGCGACGCGATCGCGCTGGCCGAAGCGCATGCCCATGCGCTGACCATCGTCGACGAGATCACCGTGCCGACCGAACTCAGCTTCATCACGCTCGCCGCACGCAAGGACGAACCCGCGATCGCCGCCGCGCTGAAGCTGATCGACACACAGTGGGCGATATGAGCGACGCTCATGTCAGTCGGCCAGGTCCGCTACGCCAACGCGCAGTCGCGCGGTTTTTGCTAGATTGACGGTTCCCGTCTCCAGCTGTTCTTCCGGTTTCTCCCGCCCGGCCTCCGGTTCGGTATCCGGCACGCATCGGCCTGCCAGTACGCATGTCGCCGTCGCCGCGCTGCCGCGTCATTCCGGGTCCGTGGTTTCGTCTGCCGTTGCGTCCGCATGTTTGTGCGGCGCGTGTTTGCACTGCGCGTTTTTGTGCAGCCGTTGCGCGTCGCACGTTCGCAAGTCAAATCACCGCCTCTCTCACCAGGAGCTTCTACATGGCCCGTAACATCGAAATCAAAGCCCGCGCCCCTCAGTTCGACCTGCTTCGCGAGCGCGCCGCCGCCCTTTCGCCGGATGCTCCGCTGATCTTCCGCCAGCACGACAGCTTCTACGACGTGCCGCGCGGCCGTCTGAAGCTGCGCCAGTTCGACGACGGCACGCCCGCCGAGCTGATCTTCTATCAGCGCGACGACCGCGACGGCCCGAAGGTGTCGTACTACACGAGAAGCCCGGTGACGAACCCCGAAGCGATGCACGCGCTGCTCGCGACCGCGCTGACCACGCGTTGCCTCATATCGAAGGAACGTCACGTGTACCTGGTGGGCCGCACGCGGATTCATCTGGATCGCGTCGACGGACTCGGCGATTTCATCGAGCTCGAAGTGGTGCTCGCGCAGGACGACGATGAGGAAGGGGGTGAAGCCGAAGCCCACGAGATGTTCAGGAAGCTGGGCGTGCCGGAGTCGGATCTGGTCGCGGTCGCCTATGTCGACTTGCTCAATCCGGCGCAGGAGCCGTTGAAGGTCGCTTGAAATCGCGTGAATTCGCGCCGCGCCGGCGCCGCTTGTTGCGAATCAATCGCGCAAACCCCACTTGCGCGGGCTTGCGAAGCCGCGCGGCGCGCGCCTAATCCGCCGCGCTGCCCGGCGCGAGATGCCCAAGCGGCAGCGGCCCGTTGCGCTTGAACGTCGTCAGCACGATGTTCGAGCGCACGCTATCCACGCCGGGCACACGCATCAGTTTTTTCATCACGAAGGCCGACAGTGCGGTCAGATCCGGCGCGACGATGCGCAGCAAATAGTCGGCGTCGCCGACCACCGCGTGACATTCGAGCACTTCCGGCAGCGAGTCGATCTGCTGCTGGAACTGCTCGATGATCGAATCGCCGTGGTGCTTGAGCTTCAGGCTCGTGAACGCGGTCACGCCAAGCCCGAGCTTTTCCGGCCGCAGCACGACGCGATACCCGTCGACCACGCCGATCGCCTCGAGCCGCTGCAAGCGCCGGCCGATTTGCGACGCGGAGAGCGGCACCTGCTCGCCGAGCTGCTGATGGGTCGCACGACCGAAGCGCTGCAGCACGTCGATCAGCGCCAGATCGAAATGATCGAGCTCCACCATGGGTTTTCCCCGCATATTCCGCCGATTTAACGCGTAATTATCGCACGCTGATTGCGCCAGACCCGCGCGCGCAAGCATGCTGCGCGCGCGTCTTGCCCAACTCGCTGCAACGGATTTTCTTCCGTGAAAGAATGGCGAGGTCTTGTATGACGAGCCGAACATCCGAAACGGGGGGTTCCCGATGATCCAGAAACTGAGCGCTGACGAACGCGCGTTGCAATTGCGGCAGCTGAATGGCTGGCAATCCGTCGCGGAGCGCGATGCGATCGAACGAAGCCTCGAATTCGCGGACTTCAACGAAGCATTCGGTTTCATGTCGCGCGTCGCGATCAAGGCTCAGGAAATGGATCATCATCCCGAGTGGTTCAACGTCTACAACAAGGTACGGATCACGCTATCGACGCACGAAGTGAACGGCGTCACGGTTCGCGATGTCGAACTCGCGCGCTTCATCGACAGCATCGCGAGACAGGCATGAAAAAGCAGGCGTGAAAAACCGGTATTGAAATGACTTATGGCTGCAGATATGAAAGGATTTTGGAGGTATTCAGGCCACCAAACCTTCACTTCTACAGGCCATCCTTAAGGCGAACGTAAGAATTCCACGCATCACGTGCCAACTCGTCAAATGCTTCATGCGACACCGCATGCCGTCGCTGTACAATCAGCAACGCATACGGCTTGGAGAGCGCGCTTGCCTCCTTGCACAGAACGAGTTCGTCGCCTTGCGCAGGCGAGCGGGCTCGCCAGAAATTGATCGCGGCTTCGAGTTCGTTGATCGTGATTTCGGACATGACTTTCGTGATCATCCCCGCCGCGAGATGCGGCGGCCTCCTGTGCAGCAGGCGCAGCGGCGAACCGCGTGCCTGACATGCCTAACCCATTGTACTTGAGCGAAATCCATGCGACTCCTACTGATCGAAGATGACCGCCCCATTGCACGCGGCATCCAAAGCAGCCTCGAACAAGCCGGCTTCACGGTCGACATGGTCCACGACGGCATCTTCGCCGAACAGGCTCTCACGCAAAACCGTCACGAACTCGTGATCCTCGATCTCGGCTTGCCCGGTATCGACGGCATGACGTTGCTGTCGCGTTTTCGGCAGAGCAACCGGCATACGCCGGTCATCGTGCTGACCGCCCGCGACGAATTGAACGACCGCGTGCAAGGCCTGAACTCCGGCGCGGACGACTACATGCTGAAGCCGTTCGAACCCGCCGAGCTCGAGGCGCGCATCCGCGCCGTGATGCGTCGCAGCGGTCCGCACGGCGATATGCCGCGTCCGGAAGTGTCGCTCGGCGGCGTGCGCCTGTCGGGTGTCGATCGCCGCATCTTCAACGACGACAAGCCGCTCGAGTTGTCGCCGCGCGAATTCGCGGTACTCGAAATGCTGCTGCTGCGTCACGGCCGCGTGGTCAGCAAGGCGCAACTGCAAGACCACCTGACGCACTTCGGCGGCGATCTCGGCGACACCGCGATCGAAGTCTACGTGCACCGGGTCCGCAAAAAGCTCGAAAACTGCCGCGTCGAGATCGTCACGGTTCGCGGTTTCGGTTATTTGCTGCAAGAGATCCGTCAGGCTGCATAATGGTCGTCATGACCGCAGCCGGCTGAGCGTTTAACGAAGTCATTCGCGGCGTCGGGTTGTGGCGGGTCTTGCCGGGTTACGGCGAGCCCGCGCAACCGGCGCCGTGATCCCTTCGAACGTCTTACGCGCTGCACTGCGTGGCTTCATGCGAGAAATGCAGCGTGAAGCCACCGTGGTGTGCGTGCCTTTGTCGACGGCCTGCGGTTTTAACGCCCGCAGGTTCGCACCTCGCGGTTCTTCGCCGTTATTGTTATTTCGCGGGTTCGAGCATGACCTATCCGGCCGCGAACAGTCTGCGCCGCTCGCTGCTGCGCCGTCTCGCCGCTCCTTTGTCGCTGCTCGCGCTGATGAGCGGCCTGATCGCTTACTGGCTCGCGTGGCAATACACGCAGCACGTCGTCGACCGGTCGCTGGCCGATCTCGCCACCGCGATCTCCAAGCAGATCCAGATCGCCGGACCGAACGCGCGCATCGCGGTGCCGCCGCTCGCGCAGGCGATGTTCTCGGACCCGGTCGAACATCTCGTCTACCGGATCAGCACCGGCGAAAATGAAATTGCCGGCGACCCCAACCTGCCGCTGCAAGGCACCAGCGTGCGGCGGATGCACTACGCATACGTATTCGAAACGCAGCACAACGGCGTGACCGTGCGCGTCGCGCAGGTGCGCGTCGATCAGCCGGTCGGCAACCCGATCGTCATTGAAGTCGGTCAACCGGTGCGTCACCGGTTCCGCATCGCCGCCGAATTCCTGATCGCAATCATGATGCCGCTGCTGCTTCTGCTGCTCGCCGGCTGGGTGATCGTCTGGCGCGTCGTGAACCAGCAGCTGAATCCGCTGACCGATCTCGCCGATTCGCTGAACCGGCAGACGCACACGTCGCTCGAGCCCGTCGACGAAACGTATGTGCCGGTCGAGATCCGCCCGCTCACCGGCGCGTTGAACGGCCTGCTCGATCGCCTGAAGGCCGCGCTCGATTCGCAACGCAAGTTCATCGCGGATGCCGCGCATCAGCTGCGCACGCCGCTCACCGCGGTGAAGCTGCATGCTGAACAGGCCGCGGTCGCGCGCGATCCGCAACAGACGCTCGCCGCGGTTCGCGAGCTGCGCGCCGCCGCCGATCGCGCGGTGCGGCTCTCGAACCAGTTGCTCTCGCTCGCACGCGCGGAGCCGGGCGAGCAGGCTGCGCGCTTCGTCAATATCGACATCGCGGCGCTTGCGTTCGATACCGGCGCCGAATGGGTGCCGCGCGCGCTTGCCGCGCACGTCGATCTCGGCTTCCAGCGTCTGGACGACCCATCGAACGACCGGCCGCTGATCGCACGCGGCAACCCGGTGCTGCTGCGCGAGGTGATCGCGAATCTGCTCGACAACGCGCTGAAGTACGTGCCGCTGTCGCGTCTGCATGGCGGGCGTATCACGATGACGGTCGAAGAAACGGTGATCGACGGCATCGGCATGGCCGAGCTCACGGTCGACGACAACGGTCCCGGCGTGCCGGCCACCCAGCAACCCGATCTCTTCAAACGTTTCTTCCGCGGCGACCGCAACACCGAATCGCAAACCGCCGGCGTCGACGGCGGTGCAGGCCTCGGGCTGGCGATCGTCCACGACATCATGGTGCTGCATCACGGCAGCGTGCATTACGAAGACGCGCCGGAAGGCGGTGCGCGTTTTATCGTGCGCATCCCCATCGTGATCGGCAAAACGCGCGTCGAGCCGGATAAGGATCAGGACAAGGATCGCGCGGAACGTAGCGAGCCGCGCGAAGCGGCATTGCCTGCGCCTCAGATTCCGGACGCAAAAAAATCGGCGCATAAAGCGCCGATCGATCTCTGACTACGATGTCAGCCGTCGCACGGGCAACGGCTGCAACAACCGCGGGCTGAATTCCAGGCGCGCGCGGTCGCACACCAGGCGGCCTATTTCTTCTTCTTTTTGCTTTTCTTTTCCTTCGCGTCTTTTTCCTTTTCAGGCTTCGCGAGCATCGTGCCGCGGCACTTGCGTGCGCCGCAGCGGCATTCGTATTCGCGCTTGAGCTTCTTGGTCTGGCGCGCGTCGATCACCAGACCGTAATCGTAGAAGAGCTCTTCGCCGGCCTCGATATCGCGCATCGCGTCGATATACACATGGCCGTCGATTTCTTCCGCTTCGCAATTCGGCGCGCATGAGTGGTTGATCCAGCGCGCGCTGTTGCCGTTCACCTTGCCATCGATCACGCCGCCATTGTCGAGCGCGAAATAAAACGTGTGATTCGGCTCGTCCGGATTATGTGGATGACGCCGCAGCGCCTCTTTCCACGAGATCCGTTCACCCTTGTATTCGATCAGGCGTTCGCCCGCTGCGATCGGTTCGACGGCGAACACGCCTTTGCCGTGAATGCCTGACTGGCGCACGGCGATCCTGCGTGAACTCATTGAATGAATCCTTGTGAAAAACTCAGGGGGACTTTCCGTCCACTACCGGCTCTCACTCAACCTGATGGGCCGGCTCTGTTGATGGTCCGCCGCTTTCCGGTCAGCCCGCGTGGCATTGCGCTGCTTTCCCGAGCCGGATAGCAAACGCGGCGCCCTGCTGGCGCCGCGTCGACAGATGATGCGCATGCGCATCACAACCGGCATCGTACACGGTCGAGGCGGCTTCGTTCAAGCCTCGGCCATGCACGCTGCGCCGCTTCCGGCGAGAACGCCGCCGTATCAGCGCTGCCCGAACGAAATATCGCCGAACAGCGTCTTCTGATCGCGCGGCTGCGAGCGCCAGTATTGCGGCGGCGCATTGACCGATGCGCCCAACTGGGCGGCCGCGTGCCACGGCCAGCGCGGATCGTACAGCATCGCACGCGCCATCGCGACGAGGTCGGCGTCGCCCGCTTCGATCAGCCGGTTCGCGTGTTCGGGATCGCTGATCAAACCGACGGCGATGGTCGGCAGACCGGTCGCCTGCCGGATCGCTTGCGCGAATGGCACCTGATAGCCGGGCTCGAGCGGAATTTTCTGCAACGCGGACACGCCGCCGCTCGACGCGTCGATCCAGTCGCAGCCGCGCTTTTTCAGCTCCTGCGCGAATGCGATCGTGTCGTCGAGCGTCGAGCCGCCCTCCACCCAGTCGATCGCCGACACGCGCACGCCGACCGGTTTGTCGGCCGGAAACGCGGCGCGCACGATGTCGAAAATCTCGAGCGGATAACGCATCCGGTTTTCGCGTGACCCGCCGTACTCGTCGCCGCGCTGGTTCGCGACCGGCGAAAGAAACTCGTGCAGCAGATAGCCGTGCGCGCAGTGGATTTCGATCGCATCGAGGCCGAGCCGCACGGCGCGGCGCGCCGCCGCGCCAAACGCTTCGCGAATGCGGTTGAGCCCGGCCACGTCGAGTGCGAGCGGCGGCTCTTCGCCGGCCTTGTGCGGCAACGCCGACGGCGCGTGCGGCAACCAGCCGCCTGCGGAGACCGGGATGAGTTGCCCGCCGTCCCATGGCGCATGGCTCGACGCTTTGCGCCCCGCATGCGCAAGCTGCATCGCAACCGGAATGCCGGAATACTTGCGGATCGCGGCAAGCACGGGCACGAGCGCCGCTTCGGTCACGTCGTCCCATAAGCCGAGATCGCCGGGCGTAATGCGACCGTCGGGCTCGACGGCGGTCGCTTCGATGCAAAGCAGACCCGCGCCGGATAACGCGAGATGGCCGAGATGGATCATGTGCCACGCGTTGGCTTCGCCGCGTTCGGCGGAGTACTGGCACATCGGGGAGACGACGATGCGGTTCGGCAGCGTCACGCTACGCAGCGTGAGCGGAGAGAACAAGGCGCTCATAGGATGGGGTCCAGACGAACGAGGGAGGAGCGTTCGAGAATAGCACCGGACCAGGGCTCACCGCAGAAGCATCCGGATCCGCTTTGAACGGGTGGATGCAAACCACAGGTTTTGGAACGTCAGTTCAGAAGCGTATCGGATCTGCTCAAACACGCCTTAACGTTGCCGCCCGCGAGACATTTCGCCGCAGCCGCGAAATAACGGGCAATCCGCTTGCGACCGACTTCACGACTCTGCGTCGAGCTGATCGAGCCATTCGGAGAACATCCGCCACGCGGCCACTTCAAGACCCGGACCCAGGCGGACGGTATCGGCGCGCAATTGCTGCACATCGACGCGATGCGCGATCAGTTCACTCGCGTGTCCGATCAGCCACGGCTCGAAGCGTTCGGTGCGAATCTCGGGATGGCACTGCAAAGCGAGTACGTGATTGCCGAACGAAAACGCCTGATTCTCGCAAAGCGGCGTAGACGCAAGGCGCGCAGCGCCCGCGGGCAAGTCGAACGTATCGCCATGCCAATGCAGCATCGACGTTGCGGCGCCATCGAGATGACGAATCGGTGACACTCGTCCGGCGTCGGTCAGCGTGAGCGGTGCCCAGCCGATTTCCGCGTACCCGGACGGATAGACGCGCGCACCCATCGCACGTGCAATCAATTGCGCGCCGAGGCAGATGCCGAGCGTCGGCAAGCCGGCCGCGATGCGCTTTTCGATCATGGCGAGCAACGGCCCGAGTGTCGGATAACGTTCATCGTCGTACGCGCCGATCGGGCCGCCGAGCACCACCATCAATGACGGCGCGACCGGATCCGGCGCCTCGATGCGCGCGAAGCCGACGTCGAGATAGCGCACCGGCCAGCCGCGGTCGCCGAGTACGCGTTCGAGACTGCCCAGATCTTCGAAGTGCACATGGCGAATGGCCAGAACTTCGTGATTCATCGGCATATCCCACATCACATTGACAATAGAAACGCCGTCCCGCCAACGCGAGAGAGCACACGGCAAACCGTTACCCGGTAAGGCATCGCAACCGTATTGCAAAGCAGCGAGGCGTTGCGCCCCGCTACTTCGCTACCCCTGGCATCTTCATGCAGCGCACGCGCTGCCGCCGCAACCCGGCTCCGTCGTTCAGCAACGGAATCAGGCTTGCTGCGCGAAGATTTTCCAGGTTTTCTTCTGCGTTGCGACGTCCGCGGTTTCGTGAACCGAGCAGTCGAGCCGCAGATCGGTATCCGACATCGTAATGTCGAGTAGCGCGCAGCGGTGCAGCGACTTCTTCGGATTCTTGCTCGGTTCGAAATGCGTGCAGGTCACGCACATCCGGTGCACCGGAATATGGCCTTGCACTTCCAGTTGCCGGACCGTCTTCAGCAGCGTGCGATAGAACATGGCCTGTTCATCGTCGCGCAATGTGCCGACCGCCTTCGACAGGAAGTCAGGCCATTGCGCCGCGCGCTTGGCCGCCGTGCGTCCGCGCGCCGTCAGGCGGACCGCGAGGGCGCGGCCGTCATCCAGCGCCCGCCGCTTCTCGACGAGGCCCTTGCCTTCCAGCGTGCTCACCGCATCGCTCGTCGTCGCGGCGGTCAACGCCGTTTCGCGTGCGATCTCGCCGAGACGCATCGGGCCCTTGCGCTGCATCAGCAGCACCAGGATTTCGCCCTGGGTCGGCGTCAGGCCTGCGCCTTCCGCCCATTCCCATGCCTGGCTACGCATTGCCGTGCTGAGTCGTAACAGGCTGTGGGTCACCCGCCCGGTAGCCTGCTCTCCGTAAACGCCTTCGCTCATAGTCATTCGTTGGTTATTGACAGCTTGCCTCAGTGTGTTGGCAGCAATGCTACACGCCGGCAGCCGTGTGGGGTTGTCCCGCCAGAAAAGCCGGCGAGCCTGTTCCTACTATCTCAAAAATTTCCTGCTCTGCACGCCTGTCCCGGCGTGTTACTGGAGAGTCGCACACTCTCTTTTTATCCGCAGCGACCATTGCACCCCGTTCGACCTGTTGCTGGACCAATGAACCATTGGATCGACCTCAAACCGGAGAGCAGCGGGACCATTCGCTGCGACGAAGTCGTCATTCTATTCGAGAGCGGCAAATCGTACAGCTAAGTTGTCCAACGCAATCTGTGGATAACCATGGGAAAAGACTGGAGACTGGCTGTGCGTGAATTCTTGATAACACCTGTTCCGGTCAAACGCGCGGTCAGGTTACCAGCAGTTGCCGGCCTGCGCCCAGCCTTGCTGCGCAGGGTTATCGTTTTCGCAGGGCTTTGACTTTTCACGAGATTATTCTGTTGTCCACAGGCGACTGCAATGCTTGTTAACTACTACTACGTTTGTATATGTAAACATTGGAAAGAAATTGGCAGGCCGAAGCCGGGACTGTTTAAACGAAAAAAACCCGCTTAAAAGCGGGTTCCTCAAGATGACAGAATGTCTCCGGATTCACGGCGCGCCTTCATGCGCGCCATTGAAGGCATTGCTGGCGCGCCGCTTCGTGCAGGGATTTCTCCTCGCTGTACACCGACCGCAACCAGGTCGCGTCATTTACCTGACCGCGCGCGATCACGCCGACTTCGTCGAGCGCTTTCGCCGATCCCAATGCTTCGGCATGCGGCGCGATCCGCTCGAGCGTTTCAATGATGTCTTCCGAAATGGTCCGGCGCTCGCCGGTTTGCGGGTCGATGCAGGTGCCCGCGAGTCCGAACCGGCAGGCTTCGAAACGGTTAAACGTATAGACGAGGTAGTCGTCCTCTTTTGGCGTAAGGGGCTTGTCCAGAAGCAGATGGCGCGCGAGCGTCTGGATATAGCAGGCGATCGCCGCCGCGCGATCGACCGACAGCGGCGTGTCCATCACGCGCACTTCGATCGTGCCGAAACCCGGTTTGGGCCGGATGTCCCAGTAAAAATCTTTCATGCTGTTGACGACGCCCGTATGGACCATCTTCGAAAAGTATTCCTCGAAGCTGTCCCAGGTCAGCACAAACGGCGCGCGTCCTGATAGCGGAAACGCGAATACCGAATTCAGACGCGCTGAATGAAAGCCGGTATCGATGCCTTGCACGAACGGCGACGAAGCTGACAGCGCAATGAAATGCGGAATGAATCGGGACATCGAATGAAGCAGGAACAGCGCGCTATTCGAATCTGGACAGCCGATATGCACGTGCTGGCCGAACACGGTGAATTGCTTCGCGAGATAACCGTAGAGTTCGGACAAATATTGAAAACGCGGCGTATCGACGATCTGCCGTTCGCTCCATTGCTGGAACGCGTGCGTGCCGCCGCCGCACAGACCGACGTTGAGCCGGTCCGCGGCCGCGACCAGCGTGTCGCGAATCGTGCGCAGATCGGTCAACGCCTGCTCGTGCGACGTGCAGATGCCGGTCGACAGCTCGATCATGCTTTCGGTAATTTCCGGCGTGATATTGCCTGGAATCTTATCGTCCTTGATCAGGCGCAGCAGATCCGACGCGGCTTTGGTCAGATCATAGTCATGCGTGTTCACAATCTGCATTTCGAGTTCGATACCGAACGTGAACGGTTTCGAATCGACGAAGGTTTCGAGTGACATGGCGTCCCTTGACTCTGGGTTACATTCGCGAATGCGCCGGTGCGAGAGCACGGCGGCGCATCGCTCAACGACTGTGCCGTCGGTGGCTACGACGGCTTGCTGCGACAGGCGCGCAGCGGCAAGCGTAAGGTTGCATGTGCGCGCGCGGCGCCTCGATCGCCTTCATCGCTTCCGGCGCGCGTGTCATATCCGTTATTCGCGCCGTTCACCGACCAGCGCAAGGCTTCGGTAAACGAGCCACGGTCCGACCAGCTGCAGCACCACGATCGAACACATGACGACCGCGCGCAGCATCGGATCGAAGTTCGGATACAGCGTATAGGTATCGTCAACCAGCAAATAGGCGAGCGCAGACATCGGCGACAACGATAGTCCGAGCGCCGCGCCCTGCTTCCAGTTCAGGCCGCTCGGCCTCGCGAACGCCATCACGCCGACCACCTTGGCAACGAGCCGCGCAATGATCAGCCCGCACGCCGCGACGCCGCCCAGCGCAATATCGCGCCATTCGAAGGTGGTCAAGGTCAGCACGAACAGGATCACCGTCATCAGCCAGCCGGCGGTGCCGAAATGCTGCGGCCACAGCTGCGGCCGCGCTTCGAGATTCTTCACGATGATGCCGGCCGCAAGCAGCGCCAGAATGGTCGACAGCTTGAAGACGTGCGCAATCGCGATGGCCAGCAGCACCAGCCCGAACAGGGCGACGAACGAATGTTCGTCTTGCATGTTCACGCGGCGGTAAAAGAACGTACACGTGCGCGCGAGCAGATACGCGAGGATCAGCGAGCCGACCAGCAGATAGAGCGGCTGAAGAATCGTCGCGAACACGTTGCCGTACACCTCCTGATGCAGCCAGCTCGACGCGAGCTTTTCGATCACGACCGCGTACATGCTGTTCAACGCGGTCAACGTCATCAGACGCTGCGTGACCTGGCCTTCGGCGCGCAATTCGGTTTTCAACTGGATCACCATCGCGGGCGAAGTCGCCATCGCAATCGATGCCAGCACCATCGCGGTCATTACCGGCACGTGCACGAACAGCAACACGGTGAGCACCAGCACGAAGGTCAGCGTGGCTTCCGCGACGCTCGACAGGATCAGCCATGGATTGCGGCGGATCCAGCGCAAGTCGAGCCGGCTGCCGAGCTCGAACAGCAGCAGTCCGAGCGCCACGTCGAGCAATGGACGTGCCGCGCTCGCCGAGTCCGCATCGATCACGCCCGTCCCCGCGGAGCCCGCAATCAAACCGATTACCGCGTAACCGGAGATGCGCGGCAGATGCCAGGCGCGATAGCACAGTTCGCCGCACAGACCCGCGGCAAGCAGCGCAAGGCCGGCCCAGAAAATGGCATCGGGTGTCAGAGGCCAGGCAGGAAAGAATGAAAACGCCGACTTCATCGTGGTGGGTTCTCCTTATGCAACAACCGCAACGGGTCAAAGCCGGCGCCAGGGATCCGCCGATGAGCAAACCCCTGAGCAAATCCCGGACTCGGTGCGAAGCGGGTGCCTGCAGCGATCGCTTTGCGCCGACCTGCGTTGCGCGTTGTCAACGATCGGGTGAAAAACAGGACGAACACGCCGAAGCCACGGTCACTGCAAGTGGCTTCGACACGGGTGATAGAACGCCGTCGACTTACGAATCAGATTCTGATGATCCGGCAACCGTTCCTTGGGTGCGCTACGCCACCAACTGCGGCACAGGGCGCTTGAAGAACGGCGATTGTGCCATAGCTCGCCGGAACCGGTTGCAAAAGCGTCGAACTTACCGTCATCGAAGGTAAAACGTACGCTATCTGGATAGCAACAGGAAAAAGCGACCTTTTACTGCGTGCTCCGGTCATATCCTGCCGGTCGTTCCGTGGAAAACAGGTTGCGTGTGCAATCGAATTGGCGGCCGGCCGTGGCTGCAGATTTGGGCTCGGTTTTTTGCGGAAAGTTTGCGAAAGCCCAGGTGCGCTGAACCGACAGCAGGGTTCTACTCAAAGGTTTACCTGTATGTATACGTAGTAGCAGTTAACAAGGGCCGGGCTCTTTTGTGGACAACGCCGGTTTACCAAACCAAATCATCGCGTTGGCGCACGCATAACCGCACGCATAGCGTGTGTGCGTGCCGCTGGCTTCTGCGGGTAACTTTTGGAGCGCAGCGGCGATACCGGAGTTACCCCGTTTACGTCCACATCGATTCCACACCTGTTCAGCGTTGAATTCGACCGGTTATCCACACGTGCGCGTGGATAACCTCGATCGGCTCGCTAGCGCCGTGAAGTGGTTCGCTTCGCTCGCGCGGTTGAGTCTGCTTAAACGAATGTGTCGTGCCGCAATGCACGCAGAAGAAAGCGCGCGGGGTCGATGGCCTCGGCGAGCTCGCGCTCGATCGGCCAGGGTTCGCCTTCGAGTTGCGATGCGATCAGTTCGGCGGCGAGCGCTGCCCAGACGAGACCGCGTGAGCCATAGGCGAATGCGCCAAAGAGGCCGTTTGCGCGCGGCAAGTCGCGCGGCCATGCACCGCGCAGCCGGCCGGCGCCGGCAATCGCGGCGGCTTCATCGGCAAGCGCACCAGCCATCGGCAGTCGATCGCTCGTCACGCAGCGGAACGCGACGCGGCCGCTCAATCCGTTTGGTGGATCCTGCGCGTGGATGTTGAGCAAGGCGCCGGTCGACCCGCTCGCAAGCGAAGGCAGCATGCGCGCGACGCGTTCGAGGTTTTCGACATGCGCGTCGGCGCGCAGCGCAGTTTCCGGATCGTCGATATCGTAGGTCGCGCCAGTTAGCGTGATGCCGTCGGCAAGCGGTATTGCGTAGCCTTCGCCGATCACCGGCACGCGCAATCCTTCGACGGCGCCGGACGGCAGCAGCGTCAACTGGCCACGTACGCTGCGCGTCGGCGCATGGTGCAAACCGGCAACACGCGCGGCATCGTGGGCATTCGCGACGATCACGACCGGTGCGCGAACGATCGCCTGTCCGGCTGCGTCCAGCACCATCCATTGATCGCCTGATCGCTCGATGCGCGCGGCTTCGACGCCGTAGCGCCGCTCGAGTCGCTCGCCCGCGCTTGCGCATTGCGCTGCACATAGCTGCGCGGGATCGAGCCAGCCGCCGTGACGGAAAAAGCAGCCGCCGCGCGTCACCGGCACGCCGGCGATTTGCGTCGCTTCGCCGCGCGATACCGGCATAACGAATTCCGGCGGGTAGCGAAGTGCGGCGAGCACCTGTGCGAAGTCTTGCGCTTCGTCTTCGGATTCAGCGATCTGCAGCAGACCGTCGACGCCGCGAGCCGGACGCGACGCGGCGTCGAGCATCGACCAGCGCCGCAATGCGTAGAGGAATCCGGCGCGTGTGATGCGCGAAGCGACGCTGTCATCGCGCGCGAGCATCGGATGAAATACGCCCGCCGGATTGCCGGAGGCTTCGCGTGCGGCGGCGCGATGCCGTTCAAGCGACGTCACGTGCCAGCCGCGCGCGGCGAGCCGTTCGGTTAGCGCACAACCGGCGAGTCCCGCGCCGATCACGACAGCGTGCCGTTCGCTCACCGCCAGCGGAAGCGGCGGTTCGTAACGCCGCACGCGCCAGCGCGGCGCAAAGCGGCCGACGAGCATCGCGCGCTTGCCTGCGAAGCCCTCGACCTTCGTGCACTCGAAGCCGGCTTGCGCAAGTCCGCGTTTGACCTCGCCGGCGCTCGAGTAGGTCGCGAAGCTTGCGTCATCGGCCGCCACGCGTGTGAGCGAACGAAATACGTCAGAACTCCATAGATCCGGATTTTTCGCAGGCGCGAACCCGTCGAGATAAAACGCGTCGGCCCGCATCCACAGCGACGGCAGTGTTTGCAGCGCATCGCCGAAGACGAGTGTCAGCGTCACGCGTCCCTCTTCAAATTCGAGGCGATGCACGCCCGGCACCAGCATCGGCCATGCATCGACAAGCGTGCGGGAGAGCGCCGCGATGGATGCATCCGCAACGATCGCTTCGTGTGCGGTGCGCAAATCCGCTTGCGAAAACGGGTGCTTCTCAGTCGATACGAAATGCAGCCGCTCGCAGCGTGCGGGATCGGTGCGCCACTGCGCCCACGTCGCGAGGAAGTTCACGCCTAGCCCGAAGCCGGTCTCGAGGATGCTGAAGATCCGGCGGCCGCGCCACCGCTCGGGCAGGCCATTGCCGTTTAGAAACACGTGCTCGGCCTGGGCGAACGCGCCGGAAGCGCTGTGATAAACGTCGTCGTGGCGAGGCGAATACGGCGTGCCGTCTGCGCGAAAAGCGAGCGTGGCAGGTGTCAAGGAAGCGCTCATGCGAAGCGGAAAACTGTCGGGCAGTTCGCAACCGGCGCCGTGCAAAATCCGCTGGAAGCGCTTGCGGCGGGGGTTTTGCGGTAACTGAGGCACGCAAAACGTTGGCAAAAACCAACGCTGCAAGGCCTCGAAACACGGCTCGGGACGCGAATACGGGGCTAACGGAGCGCAAATTGCCACTTTCCATGCCGGATCGGGCAAAGCGCCGTGTAATTCTTCGAAACCCTTGTCCTGATTGGGTTTGCGCTGAGCTATCATAGCAAGCGCCGCGAGGGAAGCGGCAGCACGGTGTTCGACGCAGTGCGGCAGCGCATTGCTTAGGTCGGGGAATTCCCAAGCCGTCGCTGCTCGACGGCGCGGCGCGCGCACGTATAATCGGCGCGTTCGCGCTGTTCGTGTCAACCTAAACCAGAAAGGAACCTTAATGAACAAACAGGAACTGATCGACGCCGTCGCAGGGCAGACGGGCGCCAGCAAGGCTCAAACCGGCGAAACGCTGGACACGCTCCTTGAGGTAATCAAGAAGGCGGTGTCGAAGGGTGACGCAGTTCAGTTGATCGGCTTCGGCAGTTTCGGTTCGGGCAAGCGGGCAGCACGTACGGGCCGCAACCCGAAGACCGGCGAAACCATCAAGATTCCGGCCGCCAAGACGGTCAAGTTCACGGCCGGAAAGGCATTCAAGGACGCAGTCAACAAGCGCTAAGCGATCGCGCTGCATTTGTTGGCACCCGCCGTTAGGCGGGTTTTTTTTCGCCTGCGTTCCGGTGCGCAGGTTCCGTTAGCGCGTGACGCCGCAGTGGCGTTCAGCCACCCGAAACAATTGCGAAGCAGTCGCGGCGCGTCAGCCATCCGCTTGCGGCGCGAGGTTGCCGCACTGCCTGTTCAGTGCGGATGGCGATGCACGATTTCGCCTTCGCGATGATCGTGGTCGTGATCTTCGTCATGGTTGTGATCGTGGTCGTGCGCTTCGTCGTCTTCGAAATTCGCGTCCCACGACGGGAACGGATCTGCGAATCGAAGCCAGCCTTCAGGGCCCAGCGCGTATTCGTCGTCGGTGAGCAGGCACGCGTCGAACTTCGCCTGCCAGTGCGCGGGATCGATCTCGACACCGATCATCACCAGCTCCTGGCGCCGGTCGCCGATCGTCATATCGTTCGGGTCGCCGTGCCAGTCCGCGGCAATCTCCGCCATCAGTTCATCGTCGCCTTCCGGCCATTCGCTGCGCGGTTGCGCGGCCCACCAGCTGCCGGCCGGACCGTGCCGGCATGCGCCGCCCGCCTGGGACAGCATGCCGCCCATGTCATTGCGCGTGGCGAGCCAGAAAAATCCTTTGGTACGCAGGATACCTTGCCATTCTTCATGCATCAGCGCCCACAGCCGTTGCGGATGAAACGGCCGGCGCGCGCGGTAGACGAAGTGGCCGATGCCGTACTCATCCGCTTCGCCGGCGTGATCATGGTCGTGCCCGTGGTGCAGCGAAGCAAGCCAGCCTGGCGCATTCGATGCGGCGTCGAAATCGAAGCGCTTCGTGTCGAGCACGTCGCTCAACGGCACCTCGCCGAACCGGCTCGCGATTTGCACGGCACGCGGATTGATCTGCGCAAGGATGCGTTGCAGCTTCGCGAGTTCGTCGGCACTGACGAGATCCGCCTTGTTCACGACCAGCACGTCGCAAAACTCGATCTGGTCGATCAGCAATTCGACGAGCGTGCGGTCGTCTTCTTCGGACGCGGCGATGCCGCGCTCGGCGAGGCCGTCCGCGCACGCATAGTCGCGCAGGAAATTGAATGCATCGACCACCGTGACCATCGTATCGAGCCGCGCGACATCGGCAAGCGTCGCGCCGTCGTCATCGACGAACGTGAAGGTTTCGGCGATCGGCATCGGCTCGGCCACGCCGGTCGATTCGATCAGGATTGCATCGAATCGCTGTTGCGCCGCCAGGCGCCGGATCTCGGCAAGCAGGTCGTCGCGCAGCGTGCAGCAGATGCAGCCGTTCGACATTTCGACAAGTTGCTCCTCGACGTGCGAGAGCTCGGCGGCGTCGCGCACCAGCGCGGCATCGATATTCACCGCGGCCAGATCGTTGACGATGACGGCCACGCGCAAGCCTGCGCGGTTCGCGAGAATGTGATTGAGGAGCGTGGTCTTGCCGGCGCCCAGAAAACCGGAGAGCACGGTGACGGGCAGTGGCGGCTGGTTCATCGCGGGTCGGGAAACGTGATCGGAAAAGCGCAGTATCGCTCAGAGCGGCCGGCGGCCGCGAGGCCGCGCGCGGCCACCCCGGCGTGAAGCCGCATTGTGCATCAAATAGCGGGAAATCGCCGGAAGCGGACTGGAACGGGCGGTCCGTTCGCGCGCAAACGGCCGCTTATCGGACCGACGGCGACGGTGCTGACTGTGCCTGCGTTTGCGTCTGCGCCTGCGACGTGGGCGGCATCAGATTCCACTTCTGCAGGATCGCGACGATCTGCCGCGCGTACTTGTCGCGCAGTGCGGGCGTTTCCGAATGGTACGCGCCGACCGCTTCCCAGGTATTGCCGTACTTGTTCATCTTCTGGCGCAGATGCCAGGCGGCGATATAGACGTTCTTGCACGGCTCCATCAGCGTGCTGCTGGAGATGCCGTATTGGGACAGCACCGTCAGATGCACCGAGTTGATCTGCATCACGCCGTAGTCGGTCGAGCCGTTCGCGTTCTTGTGCAGCGCGTCGGGCCGGTTATGCGATTCGTTCCATGCGATCGCCCGAAGGATCAGCGAGTTCACTTTCTGGTACTGCGCGGCCTCGTCGAAGCAGTCCGCCCGAGCGGCGCCGGCCGCGAAGAGCGCGGCAAGAGCAACGGCAACGGTCGGAAAAGTCGGCTTCATCGGCAGCAGGACAAAGGTTGGCAGTTAAACACAATCGCACCCGCGGACGGACAACGGACCATCGGGCAACGGACCATCAAGATGACTAAGCAAATCAAAATTCGACAATCAGGACGGTGCGCGCGCTCACAGAAAATGCAACGTGACGTGCCAATAAAACGCACCATCGGGGAAAACCCGCTCTAGGCACGCGTCTTCGCCGCATCGAACCGCCCGTATCATACCGGCAGACGAGCGCGCGTCAATGTTGGCCGACGGACATATACCGCGCGAACCATGGCGTCCGTGTGTCATTGCGCACGCTTGAACGTCGAAAGCTTTCAACACCTTACAGGGCCGGTAGACACTAGAGGGTTCTTACAGAGCCACCGAGTTTTGTGACATTTCCGACACGAAAAGCTGTTACTGTTCGTGGTTTTCCGAATGCCGGACCGCTGCCGCCCGCATGGCGATTGAGACCCATCGAGTGTGCCAGCCGACGACGGAGACGATGTCGTACCGGGGTATTCGCTGCGAACAGTCGGCGCGACGCGCCGGCATCCAATTCACATCCATGAGAAGAAACCGTTTTGTATTGCGTCGCACGGCAACGGCGCTGATGGTGGCTGGCCTGTTCGCCGCGCAAGCCGCACACGCGCAGGTCACACTGAACTTCGTCAATGCCGATATCGATCAGGTAGCCAGGGCCATCGGGGCCGCGACGGGCAAAACCATCATTGTTGACCCGCGTGTCAAGGGTCAGCTCAATCTGGTGTCGGAAAATCCGGTGCCGGAAGATCAGGCGCTCAAGACGCTGCAATCCGCGTTGCGGATGCAGGGCTTTGCGCTGGTGCAGGATCATGGGGTGTTGAAGGTCGTGCCGGAGGCCGATGCCAAGCTGCAAGGCGTGCCGACTTATATCGGCAATGCGCCGACTGCGCGCGGCGACCAGATCGTCACGCAAGTGTTCGAGCTGAAGAACGAATCGGCCAATAACCTGCTGCCGATCCTGCGGCCGCTTATTTCGCCCAACAATACGATTGCCGCCTATCCGGCCAACAACACGCTGGTCGTCACCGACTATGCGGATAACGTGCGCCGCCTCGCGCAGATTATCGCGGGCGTCGACACGGCGGCCGGGCAGCAGGTGTCGGTCGTGCCGCTCAAGAACGCCAATGCGCTCGACGTCGCGCAACAGCTCTCAAAAGCGCTCGATCCGGGTTCGATCGGCAGCACCGACGCGACGCTGAAAGTGTCGGTGTCGGCGGACCCGCGCACCAATTCGCTGTTGCTGCGCGCATCGAATGTCGCGCGGCTCAACGCGGCCAGGGTGCTCGCGAAAGAGCTCGATGCGCCGACCACCATGCCGGGCAATATGCACGTCGTGCAATTGCGCAACGCCGACGCGGTCACGCTCGCGAAGACCTTGCGCGGCATGCTTGGCAAGGGCGGCGACAATTCGTCTTCCGGCGGTGGCGCAGGCGGCGGCGCGAACTCGTTCAGCCAGGGTCAGGGCGGCGGCAACAGTTCGACCGGCGCGTCCGGCCAGCCGCCGCTGCCGGGCGGGTCGTCGAGTTCGTTCGGCAGCTCTTCGATAGGCGGCGGCAGCTCGTTCGGCAGCAGCAGCGGCGGCAGTGGCAGTTCGTATGGCAGCGGTGCCGGCAGCAGCTCGCCGTTTCTGAGCGGCGACAAGGACGGCGACGAGGACAATCCGCCGGGCGGCATGATCCAGGCCGACGCCCCGACGAATTCGCTGATCATCACCGCGTCCGACCCCGTGTATCGCAACCTGCGCGCGGTCATTGCGCAGCTCGATGCGCGTCGCGCACAGGTGTATATCGAGGCGCTGATCGTCGAGCTGAATTCGAGCACCAACGCCAACCTGGGCATTCAGTGGCAGGTCGCCAACAACTCGATCTTTGCCGGCACCAACCTCGCGACCGGCAACGCCAACAGCATCATCAACCTGACGGCCGCCGCCGCGGCCGCCGGCAGCACCGGCGGTCTCGCCACGGCGCTCGGCAGCCAGAGTATCCAGCAGGGCCTGAACGTCGGCTGGATCCACAATATTTTCGGTGTGCAAGGGCTCGGTGCGTTGCTGCAGGCGCTGTCGCAGACTGCCGATGCGAACGTGCTGTCCACGCCTAACCTCATTACACTGGACAACCAGGAAGCGAAGATCGTGGTCGGTACGAACGTGCCGATCCAGACGGGCTCGTTTTCGAACCTGACCAGCGGCAGCACGGCCAACGCGTTCAACACCTTTGACCGCGTCGACGTCGGTTTGACGCTGCATATCAAGCCGCAGATCACCGACGGTGGCATCTTGAAGCTGCAGCTTTACACGGAAGACTCAGCGATCGTGACCGGCACGAACAATTCGGTGACCAACCCGGCAGGCCCGGAGTTCACCAAGCGTTCGATCCAGTCGACGGTGCTCGCCGATAACGGCGAGATCATCGTGCTGGGCGGCCTGATGCAGGACAACTACCAGGTGAGCAACAGCAAGGTGCCGTTGCTGGGGGATATCCCGTGGATCGGCCAGCTGTTCCGCTCGGAGCAGAAGTCGCGCGACAAGACCAACCTGATGGTGTTCCTGCGTCCCGTGATCATTACCGACCGCGGTACTGCGGAAGCGGTGACGTCGAACCGCTACGACTACATTCAGGGCGTGACGGGCGCGTACAAGTCGGACAACAACCTGATCAGGGACAAGGACGACCCGGTGGTTCCGCCGATGCCGCTCGGCCCCGCCGAAGGCGGTTCGCCCGCGCTGAACCTGTTCGATCTGGACAAGATGCGGCGTCAGCAGCTGGCGCCGCCACCGGCCGGCGCTCCGGCGACGACGCCCACGCCGACCGCTGCGCCGGCGATGGCCGTTCCCGCGCCGGCCATGGCGGTTCCGCCGCCTGCGCCTGCGCCCGGCATCGGATCGGGCATCCAGTCGCCCGGAGCGCAGCCGTGAGCACGCAGCCGATAGCCGCGTCGCATGCGCCGAGCGGCGCGGACGGCGCGCGCGACGGCAAGGAATTGCCGTCAGGCACGCCCGGCGCAAACCGCGAGGCGCCGTCGGCGCTCGCGGCGCGCCTCCTGCCGTACGGTTTTGCCAGAAGCGGCCAGATTCTGGTTGCGCATCAGCACGCGGATTCTCTCGAAGTGTGGATCAGCGAGCGCACGAGCGATGCGGCGCTAGCCGAAGTGGCGCGCAATTTCGGTGTGCTTTCGGTCGTGCGGATGCCCGCTGACGAACTCGCGCAAGCAATCAACACCGCGTATGCGCGCCAGGACGGCAGCGCCGCGCAGGTGGTCGGCGAGGTGGAAGGCGAAGTCGATCTGTCGCGGCTGATGCAGGACATCCCCGAGGTCGAGGACCTGCTCGAGTCCGAAGACGATGCGCCGATCATCCGCATGATCAACGCGCTGCTCACGCAGGCCGCGCGCGAAGGCGCATCCGATATTCACATCGAGCCGTTCGAGAATGCGTCGGTGGTGCGCTTTCGCGTCGACGGCACGCTGCGCGACGTGGTGCGGCCGAAGAAGGCGCTGCATGGCGCGCTGATCTCGCGGATCAAGATCATGGCGCAGCTCGATATCGCGGAGAAGCGTCTGCCGCAGGACGGGCGCATCACGCTGCGCGTCGGCGGCCGTCCGGTCGACGTGCGGGTGTCGACGCTGCCGACCGGGCATGGCGAGCGCGCGGTGCTGCGTCTGCTGGAAAAGGATGCGGCGCGGCTGAACCTCGAAGCGCTCGGCATGGCGCAGGACACGCTTGCGCAGTTCGACAAGCTGATCGCGCGTCCGCACGGCATCGTGCTGGTGACGGGTCCGACCGGCTCGGGCAAGACGACGACGCTGTACGCATCGATGTCGCGCCTCGAGACGGCGACCACCAACATCATGACCGTCGAGGACCCGATCGAATACGACCTGTCCGGCATCGGCCAGACGCAGGTGAACGAGCGGATCGGCATGACGTTCGCGCGGGCGCTGCGTTCGATCCTGCGTCAGGATCCGGACGTGATCATGATCGGCGAAATCCGCGACCTCGAAACCGCGCAGATCGCGGTGCAGGCGTCGCTGACGGGTCACCTGGTGCTCGCCACGCTGCATACGAACGATGCGGCTTCCGCCGTCACGCGTTTGACGGATATGGGCGTCGAGCCGTATCTGTTGGCATCGTCGCTGCTCGGCGTGCTCGCGCAGCGGCTGGTGCGCAGGCTCTGCCCGGTGTGCAAGGAAGAGCGCGAAGAAGACGGCCACAAGCAGTGGCACCCGGTCGGCTGCGACAAGTGCGGGCACTCGGGTTATGCGGGACGGCGCGGCGTCTATGAACTGCTGCTCGTCGACGAATCGATCCGCTCGCTGATCCATCGCAACGCGGCCGACGCCGAAATTCTAGACACCGGCCGCAAGCAGGGTATGCGCACGCTGCGCGAGGACGGCGACCGCTGGCTCGCGTCCGGTCTCACGTCGCTCGAGGAAGTGATTCGCGTGACGGGCGGAGTCTAAGCGGATGCCTGCTTTCCGGTTCGAAGCAATCGACGCCGCGGGCAAGGCGCAAAAAGGCGTGCTCGATGCGGACAGCGCGCGCGGCGCACGCACGCAGTTGCGCACGCAAGGATTGACGCCGCTCGTCGTCGAGCCGGCGGCGACGCGCACGCGCGGCGAACGCACCCAGCGCCTGTCGCTCGGCCGCAAGCTGTCGCAACGCGAACAGGCGATTCTGACGCGCCAGCTCGCGAGCCTGCTGATCGCGGGCCTGCCGCTCGACGAAGCGCTCGCGGTGCTGACCGAGCAATCGGAGCGCGACTACATTCGCGAACTGATGGCGTCGATCCGCGCCGAAGTGCTCGGCGGCCATTCGCTGGCAAACGCGTTGACCCAGCATCCGAAAGATTTTCCGGACATCTATCGCGCGCTGGTCGCAGCGGGCGAGCACACCGGCAAGCTCGGTCTCGTGCTGTCGCGCCTCGCGGACTACATCGAGCAACGCAATGCGCTGAAGCAGAAGATCGTGCTGGCGTTCACGTATCCGGCGATCGTCACGCTGATCGCGTTCGGCATCGTCACGTTTCTGTTGAGCTATGTGGTGCCGCAGGTCGTCAATGTGTTCGCGAGCACGAAGCAGCAACTGCCGATTCTGACGATCCTGATGATGGCGCTGTCCGGCTTCGTTCGAAGCTACTGGTGGGCGATGCTGATCGCGGTCGTCGTCGTGGCGACCGTGGTGCGTGCCATTCTCAGGCAGCCCGGGCCGCGGCTCGCGTTCGACCGGTGGATGCTCAGCGCCCCGCTCCTCGGCAAGCTCGTGCGCGGCTACAACACGGTGCGCTTCGCGAGCACGCTCGGCATTCTGACCGCCGCCGGCGTGCCGATCCTGCGCGCGCTGCAGGCGGCCGGCGAAACGCTCAGCAACCGCGCGATGCGCATCAACATCGACGATGCAATCGTGCGCGTGCGCGAAGGCACGTCGCTGTCGCGCGCGCTGGGCAATACGAAGACGTTTCCGCCGGTGCTCGTGCACCTGATCCGTTCAGGCGAAGCGACCGGCGACGTGACGACGATGCTCGATCGCGCGTCCGAAGGCGAATCGCGCGAGCTCGAGCGGCGCACGATGTTTCTGACGAGCTTGCTGGAGCCGCTTTTGATTCTCGCGATGGGCGGCGTGGTGCTGGTGATCGTGCTCGCGGTGATGATGCCGATCATCGAGCTGAACAACCTGGTGCAGTGAGCACCTTCGGCGCGGCGAACGGCGCAGGTTCGGTACGCGGTTCAGCGCACGTAGATGGTGGGACCCGGCGCGTTAGCCGGCAGGAACACCTCGGAATGCGAGCCGTTGCGATCGATGATGATCGAGCGGGCGCGCACTTCGGAGAGTTTCGCGCCTTGCATGATCGCGCTGCCGATCGACACCGCATGCGGCGGTTCGCCGCCGACGCTCAGGATGGCCGCGGCGCCTTCCTGCAGCGCGAGGATGCCGTACAGCCGCACGTCCTGGTTGACGGTGCGGGTGAGCTGGCCGCCGAACAGCGTCGCCGCCTGATCGATCGACACCGGCGTGCGTGCGGCCGCGGCCGGCACCGTCGCGCCGCGGTGCGACGTCAGCGTGACGAACCAGTACGTGGCCGTCGCGCAGAGCGCCGCGAAGCACACGAGGGACAGAAGGCGAACTTGAAGGGCGGTCATGCGCGACATTGTACGGATAAATGTGAAAGTTGCGATGGATCGAAGCCATTGCACGGCATCACATTAGAATGACCGGCCGCGCCGTGCGGAAAGCACGCTGAAAGCGGCCGCAGAACATGCGCCGCGCGACGCGCAAGGCGCAAAGTATGCAGGGCCGGCTGCGTCCGGCTCATCGAACCATCTATTGAAGAGGTAGCAAGCTATGCAAATGTGGACGAATCGCCGCACGGAAATCGCGGGTGCCCGCGCCCGTCGTCAACGGGGGTTCACGCTGATCGAAATCATGGTCGTGATCGCCATTCTCGGCATTCTCGCCGCGCTGATCGTGCCGAAGATCATGAGCCGGCCGGATGAAGCACGCCGCGTTGCCGCGAAGCAGGACATCGGCACGATGATGCAGGCCATGAAGCTCTATCGCCTCGACAACGGCCGGTATCCGACTCAAGAGCAAGGCCTGCGCGCACTGATCGAAAAGCCGACGACGGACCCGATACCGAACAACTGGAAGGACGGCGGCTACCTCGAGCGCCTGCCGAACGATCCGTGGGGCAATGCGTACCAGTACCTGAACCCGGGCGTGCATGGCGAAATCGACGTGTTCAGCTATGGCGCCGACGGCAAGGCCGGCGGCGAAGGCAACGATGCCGATGTCGGCTCGTGGCAATAACACTCGCCGCAATCCGTCGTTAAGCCCCGTCAAGCGCTCGTAGCCGGTTACTTTTGCACGCCATGCGTTCCCTGCCCTGCCCGATGGTCGATCGCCGCGCGCACACGCGGCGCCAGCGCGGCTTCACGCTGCTCGAGATGATGGTCGTGCTGGTGATCGCGGGTTTGCTGGTGTCGCTCGCGTCGCTGTCGCTCTCGCGCAATCCGCGCACCGATCTGAACGAGGAAGCGCAGCGTCTCGCGCTGCTGTTCGAATCGGCCGGCGACGAAGCGCAGGTGCGCGCGCGGCCGATTGCATGGATGCCGCTCGAAAGCGGCTTTCGTTTCGATATCCGTACCGATGACGGCTGGCGTCCGCTGCGCGACGATCTGCTCGGGCCGCGCAATTGGGAAGGCGGCGTAACCGGCGTGTCGATCAGCTTTCCGGGCTCGTCCGGGTCGGACGCGCAGCGCGATCGCGTGCTGTTCGGCACCGAGAGCATCGATGCACCGGTGAGCGTGACGCTCTTTTCAGGCGCAGGCAGCGCGACGATCGTCGGCACCGGCAACGGCCGCTACGAGGTGCGTTGATGAAACGGCGCGTGGCGTTTCGCCGTAGCCGTGCGGCTCGCGCATCCGCGGCGGCATCGTGCGGTGCACTACGTGGTGCAACAAGCGGTGCACCAGGCGATGCATCAAGCGGTGAGTTACGCAGTGGACCACGCCGCGCATCGGCAGGCTTCACGATGATCGAAGTGCTGGTCGCGCTGGCGATCATCGCGGTTGCGCTGGCCGCGTCGCTGCGCGCGGTCGGCCAGCTCGCGAACGGCGAAGCGGACCTGCATCGGCGGCTGCTTGCCGGCTGGAGCGCGGACAACACGCTCGCGCAGTTGCGGTTGACGCATTCATGGCCGGAAGTGGGTTCGCAAAGTTTCGATTGTTCGCAGGGCAACCTGCAGCTGATCTGCACCGAGGTCGTGTCGGCGACGCCGAACCCGGTGTTTCGCCGTGTCGAGGTGTCGGTGACGATGCCCGGCGGGCGCGGCGCGCTCGCGCAGATGGTGACGGTGGTGCCGAATGAAACCAGCCGGCCGCTTTGAACGCGCCGCACAACGCGGCGTCCGGCGCGGCATGAACGGACGGCCGGCCGCGCGCGGTTTCACGCTGATCGAGCTGCTCGTCGCGATCGCGATTCTCGCGGTGATCGCGGTGCTGTCGTGGCGCGGGCTCGATCAGATCGTGCGCGGACGCGAGACGATCACGCGTGCGATGGAGGATGAGCGCGTCTTCGCGCAACTGTTCGACCAGATGCGCATCGACGCGCGTCAGGCCGCAACCGAAGATGAAGTCGGACAGCCGTCGGTGTCGGTCGCGACGAGCGGACTGCAGATCGTGCGCGAGCTGATGGCGCCGGGCGCGGCGCCGCGGCTGCAGGTGGTGCGCTATCGCGTGTCGGAGGGTCGCGTGACGCGTTATGCATCGCCGCCGCTGAGAAATCTCGGCGAAGTGCGGCGCGCGCTGTCCGGCGACGAAAACAGCAACTGGAGCGCGGTGCCGCTGATGTCCGGCGTCGGCGTGATTACCGCGCGCGTGTATGTGCCGAAGGCAGGCTGGACGACGCAGATGAGGGACGTGCAATCCGCGATGACCGATAACCTGAACAACCTGAAAGTGCCGCAACTCGGCAACGCGCCGATTCCACGCGCGGTAACCGGGCTCGAGGTGAGCATCGGCGCGGCTTCGCTGAAGCGGCCGGTGACGCGGGTGTTCCTGGTCGGGGAGTGACGCACGTGAACGCCCGCCTGCCGCGTATCCGCGGCCTCGCCCACAGCACTCGACGCATCTGCATGCAGACGCCGCGCCAGCCGCATCGGCGGCAGGCGCGCGATGCGCGCTGCGCGCGCGAGTCCGGCGCCGCGATTATCAGCGCGCTGCTGGTGGTCGCGCTGTCGGCCATTCTCGTGTCGGGCATTTTGTGGCGGCAGCAGGTGCAGGTGCGTCGCATCGAGAATCAGCGGCTGATGGCGCAGGCGCAATGGGTCGGCCGCGGCGCGTTGGACTGGACGCGGCTGATTCTGCGTTCGGAAGGCGATACGTCCGCCGGCATCACGTATCTCGGCGGTGTCTGGGGCGTGCCGATCGCGCGAACGCGCCTGTCCGATTTCCTCGGGCAGATCGGCGATGTGCGCTCGGCCGAAGGCGCGGACACCTATCTGTCCGGCTCGATCGAAGATGCGCAGGCGAAGTTCAACCTGCGCAATCTGGTTTCGGCCGCGGTGCCCGGCTCGCTGCAGCTGAACCCGCCGCAGATCGCGTCGTTTCAGCGGCTGCTCGTCATTCTCGGCCTGAACAGCCAGCTCGCGAAGACCACCGCGCTGCAGATCCGCGCGAGCCTCGCGCATTCGGCTGCGCGCTTCCAGTCGACCACCGCGACCAATCCCACCGCGCCCGCGAGCGCGCCGGTCGTGGCGGGCGGCGGCGCGGTCGGCGACGGCGCCGAGTTTACCGACGCGCCGGGGCTGTCGGATTCCGACAGCAGCACCGTCACGCCGCTGCAAATGACGAGCGTCGATTCGCTGCTCGACGTGCCCGGCTTCACGCCGGAGATGGTCCAGCGGCTGCGCCCGTTCGTCACGATCCTGCCGACCATTACCGCGGTCAATATGAATACGGCGCCGGCGGAAGTGATTGCCGCGATCGTGCCGGGCATGAACCTGTCGAACGCGCAGGCGCTGGTTGCGCGCCGCGAGACGGTGTTCTTCCACAACATCGGCGATGTGCAGCTTGCGCTGGGCGGCGCCGGTGTGCAGGCGCTCGTGTTCGATCCGAGCCAGATGGACGTCAATTCGAGCTATTTCATCGTGCATGGGCGCGTGCAGCACGAGCGCGCCGAAGTGGATCGCACGACGCTCGTCTATCGCGACGCGTTGACTCATACGACGCGTATCGTACGGGAGCGGGACCAATTATGAATAACGCCTTTCCCAAAGAGAGTGGGCTTTGAGCACGCTGATCGTTCTACTGCCGCCGCGTGATCCGGCGGTGCCGTCGCAGGAATGGCAACTGCCGGACATGTCGTTCCTGCTGCTCGACAAGTCGGGGCGCACCATGCGCGCCGGCCGGGGGTCGCTTGCGCTGCTGCCGCGCGCGTCGTCGACGCTGCTGCTGGTCGCCGCGCGCGACCTGCTGATGATGGCGGTCGCGGTGCCCGCGCTGAAAGGACCGCGGCTGCGTCAGGCGCTGCCCAACGTGGTCGAGGATCAACTGATTCAGGATCCGCAGACCTGCCATATCGCGATCGATGCGCGGCCGCTCGCGGACGGCCGGCGTCTGCTCGCGATCATCGATCGCGGCTGGTTCCGTTTTATCTACGAGGGGTTTGTCGGCGCGGGCCACCGGAATCTGCGGGCGGTGCCGGTGACGGCCTGTTTGCCGCAGCGCGTGGTCGACGACGCGCCGGTCGATGCGCTTGCGCAGGCGCTGTCCGCTGCGACCGCCGAAGTCGGTACGGATGCCGCGGTGGCGGACGATGCGGCAACCACGGTGCACGCCGAAGCCGCTGGCTTGCTGGCGGCGCGCGACCCGATTGTCGTGGCGCTGCTTGGCGAAGCCGCGCAGATGTCGCCGGCGGTGCTGCTCGGCGAGGTGCCGCAGGAAACGCCGTCACCGCGTGTCGAGCTGGCCATCGCGCGCGGCCGCATCGGGGAAGGCCTCGCCGTGCCCGCCGCCGGTGTCGGCGCGACGCTCGATGCGCTGGCCGGCGATGCGCCGCTCACGCTCTATGCGCTGACCGGCCTGCCGGGCAGCGAGCCGCGCGTGGGCGCCGATGCGCCGATGCAGCGCGCGATCGACAGCGCCGCGCCGCGCGCCGACGCGCACCCGCTGACGTTCGACACGCTTGCGCAGCGTGCGCTCGAATGCCGTTTCGATTTGTGCCAGTTCGAATTCACGTCGCAGCCGTGGCGTCTCGACCGTGCGACGCTGCGGCGCTTGCGCGCGCCGATCGCGCTGGTCGCGGGCGCCGCACTCGTCGCGATCATCGGTGCGAACGTGCAGTGGATCATGCTGGCTCATCAGCGCGACGCGCTCAGCGCGCAAATGACCGAAGCGTTGCTCAACGCGTTTCCGAAGACGACCGTCGTACTCGACGCGCCCGGCCAGATGACGCGGCAATTGCAGCAACTGCGCGTCGCGGCGGGCGAGCTGTCGCCAGACGATTTCCTGTCGCTCGCGGACGGCCTCGCGCGTTCGCTCGGACCGCTGCCCGTCAACGGACTCGCCGCGCTCGACTATCAGAACCATCGGCTCGACGTGACGTTCAAGCCTCAAGTGAAGGTCGATCCGGGCTTTGCGCAACGCCTTGCGCGCAACGGCCTGAGTGGCGAGGTCGACAGCAACACCGGCAAGTGGACCATCAGGGGCGGACAATGAAAGATCAACTGCTCGAGGTATGGGCCGGCTTCTGGGGCGCGCGCAACCCGCGCGAGAGACTGTTGCTCACATGGGGTGGCGCGGTGCTCGCGGTCGTGATCGCGTGGTCGGTGCTGTGGTCGCCGGCGCAGGAAGGCCGCGCGCATCTGCTCGAAACACTGCCCGGCATGCAGCGGCAACTCGCGCAAATGACTGCGCAGGCGAACGAAGCGCGTGCGCTGACCGGCGTCGCGCAAGGCGCCGCGCCGACGGGCGGCGCCTTGAAGGATGCGCTCACCGCGTCGCTCACCGATCACGGGTTGAATCCGGTGCAAGTGCAGGTGATCGGCAATGCGGTGCAGATCCAGCTGAAAAACGCGTCGTTTCCCGCGTGGACCGCGTGGCTCGACGATGTGCGCCGCCAGTTCAAGGTGCAGGTCTCCGAGGCGCACGTGAGCGCGCTGAAGGAAGACGGTCAGGTCGATCTGACCGCGTCGCTGCAGCCGGCGACGATCAAGTGACCCCGCGCGGACAGGATCAACGATGAATCTCTGGATGCGGCGCGTGCGCGCCGTGTTGCCGTGGGTGATCGTCGCGCTGCTGTCGAGCGGTGCGGTGCTGCTCGCCGAGCTGCCGGCCGCCTGGATCACGCCGCAATTCGCGAAGGCCACGCATGGGCACGTGAATCTCGTCGAGCCCGACGGCTCGCTGTGGGAAGGCTCGGCGGTGCTGATGCTGGCAGCCGGCTCCGACGGCGGCGGGGCGACGCTGCTGCCGGGGCGTATCGAATGGCGCACGTCGTTCTGGCCGCTTTTCACGGGCCGCGTACGCATGCAGATGCGCCAGACCGAGGCGATGCCGGATGCGATTCAGGTCGACGTCACGCGGCGCGGCGCGACCATGACGGCCGGCGAGATCACGGTGCCGGCGTCGCTGCTCGCGGGTCTGGGCGCGCCGTTCAATACGTTGAATCTGCAGGGCGGTGTGCGCGTGTCGTGGACTGACTGGCGCAGCTTCGGCCGCGATGCGTTCGGGCAACTGGCGGTGGGACTGAACGACATGAGCTCGAGCGTGTCGCGCGTGAAGCCGCTTGGATCGTATCGCGTGGTGATTCAGGCGGAAGGCGCGGCGGCCACGATCGATCTGTCGACGTTGAAGGGGCCGTTGCTGTTGAACGGCCACGGCTCGCTGAGCCAGCGCTCGACGTCGTTTCAGGGCACCGCGAGCGCGACGCCCGATGCGCTCGATAATCTTGCGGGGCTGCTGAATCTGCTGGGTGCGCCGACCGGACAGGGGACGGTGGCGCTGAGTTTCGCGCATTAAGGGCGTGCGGTGGTTTTGCGTGTGAGGGTGCGTGCGGCGGATGGTGAAAGCGCGGTCGCGGCGGTTATGCCTGGATCTGGATGGGAGCGAGCGAACGTGGTGTAACGCGTGTCGACGGCCCAGTTTGACCGGTCGCATGCTTCTGCTTACGCGTTTCAGATTCTGCGGTCCGTGCCCTCAGTTGATTGGGGACATCGCGCGGAAGTCTCTCTTAGTTGCTTTCGCCGGGAATTAGCCTCCCTTCGGCGCCTCACCGCTAGTCGTCGTGCACTGCGTGCGCAGCAGCGGCTTTCTGTGCGAGCGGCTGAACCGGTTTCGCGCCGCCGGGTGTCGCCGCCGCTTGCGGCGCCGACGCGGCGGCCGCTGGAGCCGGTGCCGCCACCCCGCCATCTTCGCGGTCCATCTGCGCGACGTCCCAGCCGCCGCCGAGCGCCTTCACGAGTCCCGCCGACGACACCATCCGCTGCCCTTCGATGCTCGCCAGCTTCTGCTGCGCATTGAACGCGGTGGTTTGCGCGGTCAACACGTTCAGATAGTCGACGGTGCCGGACTTGTACTGATTGGTCACGATATCGAGCGCCTGTTGCGCCGACTGTACCGCCTGCTGCTGAACCACGATTTCCTTGCCGAGGATGCGCAGCGACGCGAGGTTGTCTTCGACGTCCTGGAATGCGGCCAGCACCGTCTGCCGATAGGTTGCGACGTTCTGGTCGTACGTCGCGCGCGCGGCATCGGTCTGCGCGCTGCGCAGGCCGAAGTCGAACACCGTCGCCGCGAGTTGCGGGCCGACCGTCCAGAAACGCGATGGCGCGGTCAGCAGTTGCGAAAACACCGAGCTTTCGAAACCGCCGCTCGCGGAAAACGTCAGCGTCGGGAAGTACGCGGCGATCGCGACGCCGATCTGCTCGTTCGCGGCCGCCGCCTTGCGCTCGGCCGACGCGATATCGGGCCGCCGCTCGAGCAGCGCGGACGGCAACTGCGCGGGAACGTCAGGCGGCGTCGCATCGAGTGGCGCGGGCGGCAGCGAGAAGGTCGACGCGGGCTCGCCGATCAGCACGGCGATCGCGTGTTCGTTTTGCGCGCGCGCGACACCGTTGTCGATCGCCGCGGCCTGCGCGGACTGCAATTGCGTCTGCGCCTGGATCACGTCCGAACGGGCGGCCACGCCCTGCGCATAGCGGTTTTGCGTGAGTTGCAGCGACTTTTCGAACGATACGACGGTGTCATCGAGCAGCTTTTGCTGCGCATCGAGCGAGCGCACCGTGAAATAGGTTTGCGCGAGCGTCCCCTGCGCGGACAGACGCGCGTTCGCGAGATCGGCGGCGGCGCCCTGCTGGCCGGCTTTTTCCGCCGCGACCGTGCGGCTCACCTGACCCCACAGATCCGGTTCCCACGTCGCGTCAGCCGACAGCCGGAAGCTGTTGGTGATCGAGCCCGACGAGCCGACCGAGCCGGTGCCGGTGACAAAGCCGCCGCTGCGTGACGGCGACTGCTGACGCTCGCCGCTGCCGTTGAGCGTCAGGACCGGAAAATACGCGGAGCGCGCTTCCGCGACGAGGGCGCGCGCCTGCCGGTACGCGGCGGCGAACTGCGCGATGGTTTGATTCGACGTGTTGAGCCTGTCTTCGAGCGCGTTCAGCTGCGGGTCGTTGTAGATGGTCCACCACGGGCCGCGATCCAGCTGATCGGCCGGTTGCGCAACCTTCCAGCCTTCCGCGGCTTCCTTGTAGGACGCCGGAATGTCGGTGGTCGGCCGCTTGTAGTCGGGGCCGACCGCGCAGCCGGCCAGCATCGCGCACAGCGCCGCGGCGACGGCGATCGGGATGGCGCGTGGAGCGGGCGCGCGACGGCGGAAGGTGAAATCAGACTGCATGCAATTGAATTCCTGTCGATCGGCCGGCGCGTGGCGCAAAACGGCCGGCGGCTGCGCGTAGTTTGCCCGGCGATTGTGCATTTTTTGCAACTAGCCGCGTGAACGGAGCCGCACTGCGATCAACGCGGCGGCGCGCGACCGGTAGCTTACGCTGCGCGGCGCGCGGAGAAAACAGAAGAGTAATGCGGTGCGCCTTGCAGGTGTGTTACGGAGGATGTCTGGAAGGTTACGCGTCGTTACTGCGGACGGGGAGCGGGTGTGGGTGCTGCTGCGCCGTTGTGCTGTGGTGAGGGAAGCGAGCGCGACGGCGGTTTGCGGGCGCGCTGAATGATTGGAAGAGGTCGATGTGAGGTGGATCGGCAGGGCCGACGCTAAGCGGAGATCGTATTGCCGGCTCAGCCGGTATGGCGAAATCACTGGTGCGGGCCGCCTGGCGATCAAAAGCGGTCAACAAGGGGGGAAGCGAGAGGCAGAGGCAGAGGCAGAGGCAGAGGCAGAGGCAGAGGCAGAGGCAGAGGCAGAGGCAGAGGCAGAGGCAGAGGCAGAGGCAGAGGCAGAGGCAGAGGCAGAGGCAGAGGCAGA
>NZ_CADIKF010000027.1 GCF_902859875.1 Paraburkholderia solisilvae
GGCCGGCGTGCCAGCGGCGGCGTTGCGCGTACCCATTGGGCTCGCGTCCCGCGCGGCGGCGCGCGTATGCGTGGCCGCGGCGGTATCGCCAGCGGCGTCATACCCAACGGCGGGCGCGGCGCTGATGGTGCCGCGCAGGTTGCCTGTGGACGCAGGCGCGGCTTGCGCGATCGCGGCCGCGGCTTCGGCCGAAAACGCGGTCGGCAGCCACAGTGTGAAGACGCTGCCGCGGCCGGGCTCGCTGACCACGCCGATACGCCCGCCAAGCAGACGCGCGAATTCACGCGAGATCGACAGGCCGAGACCGCTGCCGCCGTAGTGGCGGCTGGTCGACCCATCCGCTTGCTGGAACGCGTCGAAAATCATCTCGAGCTTGTCCGCGGGGATGCCGATGCCGGTATCGCGCACGTCGATGCGCAGCGCGCCGGGTTCGTTCGCGAAGATGTCGAGCGCGACTTCACCGTGCTCGGTGAACTTCAACGCATTCGACAACAGGTTGCGCAGAATCTGCGCCAGACGCTGCCCGTCGGTCACGATCGTGTCCGGCACGCCGGGCGCGCGCTGCGCGGTGAACTTCAGATGTTTCGTCGCGGCCATCGGCTCGAACATTTCGCGCAGCGACTGTAGCAGCGCATCGACCGGCACGTTCGCCGGCTCGATCGTGAGCTGCCCGGCCTCGACCTTCGACAGATCGAGGATGTCGTTGATCAGCACGAGCAGGTCGCTGTTCGATGCGTGGATGGTTTCCGCATAGCGCACCTGTTCCTCGCTCAGGTTGCCGGTGCGGTTTTCCTGCAGCAGTCTTGCGAGGATCAGCGAGCTGTTGAGCGGCGTGCGCAGCTCGTGCGACATGTTCGCGAGGAATTCGGACTTGTAGCGGCTCGACTGCTCGAGCCGAGCGGCGTTCGCGGCGAGTGCGTCCTGCGCCGAGAGCAGCTCCGCTTTCTGCCGTTCGAGCCGCTGCGCGTATTCCTCGAGCTGCACATTGGTCTGTTCGAGTTCAGCCTGTTGCGCTTCGAGCCGCGATTGCGAGTCGACGAGTGCGCGGCCGCGTTCTTCGAGTCCTTCATTCGATACGCGCAGCTCTTCCTGCTGCACCTGCAATTCCTCGTTGAGCTGCTGGGTCTCGGCGAGCGCATCCTGCAGACGCTCGCGATACAGGGCGGCCTCGATAAAGTCGCCCATGCTGTTCGACACCAGTTGCAGGAATTCCTGATCGCGCGCGGACGCCGGCCGCATGAAACCCAGCTCGACAATACCGTTGACCGCGCCGTCGTTTTCGATCGGCTGCACGATCACGCTGGTCGGCGTGCTTGCGCCGGTGCCGGATACGACCTTGATGTAATTGTCGGGCACCTGGTGCAATACGATCGGCCGATGCGAAGCAGCGGCCTGGCCAACGAGGCTTTCGCCATCATGGAAATTGCGCGTGCCCTGTTCGCTTTCCGCGCTGAAGCCGTATGTCGCGATGCGCCGCAATTCGCCATTGATCCGGTCGCGCACATAAATCGCGGCGACCATGACGTCCATGTACTGCGCGAGGGACTCGAGTATCGCGCGTCCCACGAGTGGCGGCGTCGCCTGGCCGACCACTCGCTCGGCGAGGAGCCGCTGGCCTGAGCGCAGCCACACCTGTTGCTGCAACTGCTCCGTATGCGCAACCTGCTGCTGCAGTACGGCGTCGTAACTGCCGGACAGGGTCAGCAGATCGCGGCGTCCGCGAAACGCGAGCAGCGCGGCGAGGCACACGCTGAACACGAGGAACACCGCGACGGTGGTGCTGGTCAGGCTGCGCGCCGCGTCCGAACGCTGCTGCCGCAGACTTTGCTCGACGGTCAGAAATTCGGCGAAGATCCGGCGCGTCTCGTCGAACTCGGCTTTGCCGCGCCCATTGGCGACCGCGTCGGTGACGTCCTGATGTTTGCGCTTGAGATCGATCATCTGCTGCGCGTACGCATTCCAGCGGGACTGGATGGTTTGAATGCGCTGTAGCCGGTCGATTTGCGGCGGATTGTCCGATACCAGGCCGGTCAGTTCGGCGATCTGCGACTCGAAGCGCGGCTGGCCGACCTGATACGGTGCGAGAAACGCGTCGTCACCGGTTAGCAGAAAGCCGCGCAGCGCCGATTCGCGATCGACCGCGAGGCGCATCAGTTCATTCGCATCGCCGATCACGCGCTCGGAGTGCTCGACCCAATTGACCGTCGACACGAGGTACGCGATCAACGCGACGAATACGGCGACCGTAGCGAGCCCGACGCCGAGCGGCAGCGCGATGTTGCGCCGGATGATGCGCCGGAAATGGGTCTGATCGACGGTCGCGACGGCCGCCGTCTGGTGGGGCTTTCCGTCTGCTTGTTCTAGTGGAGTCGGCATGTTTGACTGGAATAGCTGGGCTGGTCGAATTGTCGTCTACCGGGGCCGGATGTCGCAATGCGACGGGCAAGCGCGCCCTCGGCGCGTCGGCAGTATCACATAGACGCCTTGCCGGCGTGCATTGGGAGCGCAGTTGGCGCGAAGTGTCACGGACGCACCGGCGGCGAGCTTACGGGATGAAATATCCGGCGGCCCAGGCCAGGTCAACCCAAGCCGGCTCAGGCCGGACGGCACCGGTTCAGCGGAAACGGGCGGGCGCCAACCTGCGCAGACGGCACGACGCACGGCCGCAGAGAATACGCTGCGCCGCGCGAATGGCCTCCCGGTACTGCGTAACCCCGTCGTCGCTCTGTGGCGCGTGATGGTGTCATGTGGGCGTCACTGGCCCGAACTTTGGCCCACCCCCGCCTTCTTCTGTGCGTTCTGCAAGTCTTCCGGGTAGTTCGGATCGTTGCCTGTCGGGTGCCAGCCGGCATCTTCGAGCTTCTTGAGTTCGGCATTGCGTTGGGCGCGCGCTTCCTTGCGAGCCTGTTTTTGCGCCGCCTTGCGCTGCGCTTTGGTCGGGCTTGCGGCCATGGGCGCGGCCGGCTGGACCGCATTGCCGCCTTGCGTGCCGTCGCTGGTCGCATCCTGCGCGACGGCGGCCGTCGCCGTGGCGGCCGCGAGTGCCGCGGCTGCGAGCAGCGCGGCCAGCCTGGGGAGAGGCAAAGTCTTCATCTGCAACCTCCTGTTGTGCTTATCCGTCTTGCGAATGTGCCGCGCTCACTTGCCGTCATGCGTGCCGTTATCCGACGACGACGACTGGAACATCTTCTTGCACGGCGGCGACAATTGATCATAGTGCTGTTTCATGCATGCCTCGATCTTGTCCTTGTTCGGAATTTCCGATGAGCAAAGGCGGAACGCGTCGCTGCGGCATGCCTTGTCTTCCTCGTCTTGCGACGCGGCGAAAGCAACGCTCTCCATGGCAATGAATGCCAGCAGTACAGCGAAGAATTGTCGTTTCAACATCGTGTCCTCACGAAAACGGCGGGTCGATCTTCCGCTAAGCTGACAAGAGCAAAAAGCGAACCCGGTCGTGCGGCAGCGCAGCGACGCGACGATGCGCATCGGCAGACAAGCGGGTGGGACATCATCAGCGTGCGATCGGCGAGCGACCGGTACAGGCTTGACGACGCATGAGCAAACTACGGGCAACGCACGATACGCATGCTATGCTTGCTCAGCCCCGGCGGGCTGGACTCCGCGTGCCAGCTCCCGACGGAAGGCCGCAACCGGCTCCGCGCATAAAGTCCGCCCTCGAGCGGCTTCGAATACAAACGGCAATGGACTATCGGCACCTGCAGAAACGAAAAAGCATGCACGCGACGATCGTGCAGGAACTCGGCATCGAGATCGTCAGCGGGCGCTTGGAGCCGGGCGCGCGGCTGCCGGCCGAGGCCACCTTGTGCGAACAGTACGGCGTCAGCCGCCCGGTGTTGCGTGAGGCGACGCGCGTGCTGGTCGCCAAGGGGCTTGTCATTTCGAAGCCGCGCGTCGGCAGCATCGTGCGCGCACGCGACGAATGGCACATGCTCGACCCGGACGTGCTGTACTGGACGCTCAATAGCATTCCCGAAGGCGAGTTCTTCCGTGCGCTGATGACGGTGCGCCGCATCATCGAACCGGCTGCCGCCGCGCTCGCGGCCACGGCCGCCACTGAAGAGGACCTCGTCCGGATCGGTTCCGCGTACGACCAGATGGAACATGCGCAGAGCGCCGGGGCGCTGCTTGCGCCCGACCTCGAGTTTCACCGCGCGATCATGGCCGCGACGCACAACGACATGCTCGCGTATATCGGCAACATGATGTCGCTGGCGCTATCGGAGTCGATCAAGCTGACCAGCCGTCATCCGGACACGCATGCGTTGTCGCTGCCGCGTCACAAGGCAATCCTGACGGCCATTCTGAACCGCGATGCGCTCGGCGCGCGCCAGGCGAGCCTTGTGCAACTGGAGAACGCGCGGGTGGACGCCGATTCGATTCTCGGCCTGGCGGGGCGCGGGCTCAGCTAGGCAGCCGGCGCGCGTCGCAGAAGTGGTTGCCGGCGCAACCTTCGCGCCGGCTTGATCCAGCAAGGAGAACGGGCCTCGCGGCCCGTGCGCATGCTCAGTGCGCTCAGTGTGAATGCGACGGCACTTCCGCGCCGCGGCAGCCGACGAGGAAGTCGAAGTCGCAGCCTTCGTCCGCCTGCAGCACGTGCTCGACATACAGGTTCCGATAGCCGCTCGCGTCCTTCGGGTTGAGCGTCTGCGCTTCCTTCCATTCGGCGAGACGCGCGACCATTTCCTTCTCGTCGATATCGACATGCAGCCGGCCGGCATCGCAATCGAGTTCGATCCAGTCGCCGTTGCGCACCACGGCGAGCGGGCCGCCCGCGCGCGCTTCAGGCGCGACGTGCAGCACCACCGTGCCGTATGCGGTGCCGCTCATGCGCGCATCGGACACCCGCACCATATCGGTCACGCCCTGCGCGAGCAGCTTCGGCGGCAGGCCCATATTGCCGACTTCAGCCATGCCCGGGTAGCCCTTTGGACCGCAGTTCTTCATCACGAGCACCGAATCGGCGGTGACGTCGAGATCCGGGTCGGCGATGCGCTTCTTGTAGTCGTCGAAGTTCTCGAACACGACCGCGCGGCCGCGGTGCTTGAGCAGCGCGGGCGTGGCCGCCGACGGCTTGAGCACCGCACCGTTCGGCGCGAGATTGCCACGCAGCACGCACAGGCCGCCGTCTGCGACGAGCGGTTTGTCGAGCGGGCGGATCACTTCGTCGTTGTAGTTCGGCGCTTCCTTGACGTTGTCCCACAGCGACTTGCCGTTGGCGGTCAGCGCGTCCGGATGCGGCAGCAGGCCCGCTTCGCCGAGGCGGCGCAGCACGGCCGGCAGGCCGCCCGCGTAATAGAACTCTTCCATCAGGAAGCGGCCCGACGGCTGCAGGTCGACGACGGTCGGCGTGCCGCGTCCGATGCGCGTCCAGTCGTCGAGCGACAGGTCGACGCCGATGCGGCCGGCGATCGCCTTCAGGTGAATCGCCGCGTTGGTCGAGCCGCCGATTGCCGCATTCGCGCGAATCGCGTTTTCGAACGCTTCGCGCGTGAGCAGCTTCGACAGGCGCAGGTCCTGCAACGCCATTTCGACGATGCGCATGCCGGATAGATGCGCGAGCACGTAGCGGCGCGCGTCGACGGCAGGAATGGCCGCGTTGTGCGGCAGCGTCACGCCGAGCGCTTCAGCCATGCACGCCATGGTCGACGCGGTGCCCATCGTGTTGCAGGTGCCGGCCGAGCGCGACATGCCCGCTTCGGCGGACATGAACTCATGAATGGAAATCTTGCCGGCCTTCACCTGCTCGGAGAGTTGCCACACGACGGTGCCCGAGCCGATATCGCGGCCATGATGCTTACCGTTCAGCATCGGGCCGCCGGTCACCAGAATGGCCGGCACGTCGCAGCTCGCCGCGCCCATCAGCAGCGCGGGCGTGGTCTTGTCGCAGCCGGCGAGCAGCACGACCGCGTCGAGCGGATTGCCGCGGATCGATTCCTCGACGTCCATGCTCGCCAGGTTGCGCGTGAACATTGCGGTGGGCCGCAGGTTCGACTCGCCGTTCGAGAACACGGGGAATTCGACCGGGAAGCCGCCCGCTTCGTATACACCGCGCTTCACGTGTTCGGCGAGCTTGCGAAAGTGCGCGTTGCACGGCGTGAGTTCCGAGAACGTATTGCAGATGCCGATGATCGGCTTGCCTTCGAATTCGTGGTCCGGAATGCCCTGGTTTTTCATCCAGCTTCGGTACATGAAGCCGTTCTTGTCAGCCGTGCCGAACCACTGGGCCGAGCGGAGCTTGCGGGGTTGATCAGTCATGTCGTTCCAATCGGATTTTTGTCAATATAGTAAGACTATATTCGATGCCGCGCGCCGGTGCCAAGCTAAGCTGTAGCAAGACTTTTCGCTGTGGCGGCGCGGGGCGGATTCTGGCGCGTCTACGCTGATGACAGCCGTATTACGTGCCGCATATCGAGAATTTACCCGTTCTGGCGGACAAATAGAATGACTTTTTATGCGTCGAGAATGGGGGAAAACACTAATCACTAGACGAAGCAGTCGCGCATATAGTTTGGCTATTCGAAAATGCGCCGGTTTGCGCACAGCAGAACAACAGGAGTCTCACATAGTGGCCAATTCGCCTCGCTTCTCCGGTCTTTTCCCCGTCGCGCCAACGCCGTTTACCGCATCGGGCGAACTCGACCTCGACGGCCAGCGGCGTGTGATCGACTGCATGGTCGATCAGAAAGTGGACGGCATCTGCATTCTGGCGAACTACTCCGAGCAGTTCGTGCTGACCGATGCGGAGCGCGACACGCTGGTGGACCTGTGTCTCACGCACACCGCCGGCCGCGTGCCGGTGATGGCCACCTGCAGCCACTTCAGCACGCAGATCGCGAGCGAGCGCGCAAAGCGCGCGGTTGCCGCGGGCGCGAGCATCATCATGGTGATGCCGCCGTATCACGGCGCGTCGCTGCGGGTCGATGAAAACGCGATGTACGAGCATTTCGCCCGCATCGCCGACGCAGCCGGCGTGCCGGTGATGATTCAGGACGCGCCGCTGTCCGGCGTGGCGCTGTCGGTGCCGTTCCTCGTGCGCATCGCGCGCGAACTGCCGCTCGTGCGCTATTTCAAGATCGAAGTGCCGGGCGCGGCGGCGAAGCTGCGCGCGCTGATCGCCGCCGGCGGCGATGTGATCGAAGGCCCGTTCGACGGTGAAGAAGCGATCACGCTGATGCCCGACCTCGATGCGGGCGCAACCGGTACGATGTCGAGCGCGCTGCTGCCGGACCTGATCCGTCCGGTGTTCGACGCGTTCCGCGCCGGGCGGCGCGACGAAGCGCGCGCGGGCTATGCGCGCATCCTGCCGCTGATCAATTATGAAAATCGCCAGTGCGGGTTGCGTGCCACTAAAACCGTCATGATGGAAGGTGGCGTGATCAGGAGCGATGCCGTGCGTCATCCGCTCGAAGCGCTGTCCGGCGCGACCCGCGCCGAACTGCTCGAACTCGCGCGCGAAGCGAACCCGCTCGCGTTGCGCTGGGGCCATTGACCGCATAACCCGATATGAACAGAAAACTTTCGATCGCCATCGTCGGTGTCGGCAAGATCGCGCGCGACCAGCATCTGCCCGCGATCGCGGGGCTCGACCGCTTCGACCTGGTGGCGTGCGCAAGCCGCAATGCGACGGTCGAAGGCGTGCGCAACTATCCAGGCATCGACGCGTTGCTGAAGGGCGAGCCCGAACTCGACGCGGTGTCGCTGTGCGCAACGCCGCACGTGCGCTTCGACCAGGCGCGCGCGGCGCTCGAGGCCGGCAAGCACGTGATGCTCGAAAAGCCGCCCGGCGCGAGCGTGCATGAAGTCGAGGTGCTGCGCGAGATGGCGCGCGCCGCGGGCCGCACGCTGTTCGCGACGTGGCATTCGCGTTACTCGCCGGCTGTCGAAGTGACGCGCGAATACCTCGCGAAGCATGCAATCCACTCGGTTCACGTGCGCTGGAAAGAAGACGTGCGGCGCTGGCATCCGGGCCAGGAATGGATCTGGACGCCCGGCGGGCTCGGTGTGTTCGATCCGGGCATCAACGCGCTGTCGATCGTCACGCGCATTCTGCCGCGCGAAATCATCCTGAAGTCGGCCGCGCTGTCGGTGCCGTCGAACCGCCAGACGCCGATTGCCGCCGAACTCGATTTCAGCGACGAGCAGGGCGTGCCCGTGCATGCGTCGTTCGACTGGCGATATGGTCCGGTCGAGCAGTGGGAAATCGAAGTGGAGACGAGCGGCGGCACGGTGCTTCTGACGGAAGGCGGCAAGCGCCTTGCGATCGCGGGCAAGCCGGTCGATCTCGCGCCGGAGCGCGAATATCCGGCGCTGTATGAGCGTTTTCAATGGCTGATCGACCACGGCGAGCAGGACGTCGACGTGCGGCCGTTGCGCCTCGTGGCTGACGCGTTCCTGCTCGGCAGCCACCATGCGGTCGAGCCGTTCGAAGACTGAGCAGTAAAAACCACGTAACGAGAGAGAACGCGGCGCTGCGTGCACCGAGGGGCATCGACGTGCGCAAGCAGGCCGCAAATAAACGATTCAATCCACATCTACGGTTCAACGACTTTACCAAGGAGACACGCATGACCAACCCGATTCGCCGCCTGACGCTGTCCGCGCTGGTTGCCACGCTGTGCGCGGCGCCGCTCGCGCTGCCGCTCGCCGCACATGCCGATGCACCGCTGAAAATCGGCGTGCTCGTGAAGATGCCGGAGCAGGCATGGTTCATCAATGAAGAGAAGGCAGCGACCGCGCTCGGCCAGAAGGAGGGCTTCTCGGTGGTCAACATCGGCACGCCGGACGGCGAGAAGGTGCTCGCCGCGATCGACAACCTCGGTGCGCAAGGCGCGCAAGGCTTCGTGATCTGCCCGCCGGACGTGCGTCTCGGACCGGCCATTCAGGCGCGTGCAAAGCGCTACAACATGAAGTTCGTCACGGTTGACGATCAACTCGTCGACTCGACCGGCAAGCCGCTCGCGGACGTCCCGCATCTGGGCATGTCGGCGTTCAAGATCGGCAATCAGGTGGGCCAGGCGATCACCGACGAAATGAAGAAGCGCGGCTGGAAGCCGGAAGAAGTGGGCGCGATCCGCATCACCGACTATGAGCTGCCGACCGCGAAGCTGCGCACCGACGGCGCGTCCGCCACGCTGCTCGCCAACGGCTTCAAGAAGGACAACATTTTCGACGCGCCGCAAAAGACGACGGACGACGAAGGCGGCTTCAATGCGGCGTCGCCGGTTCTGTCGAAGCACCCGAACATCAAGAAGTGGGTGATTTTCGCGCTGAACGAAGAAACGGTGCTGGGCGGCGTGCGCGCGACCGAGCAGTTGCATATCCCGGCATCCGACGTGATTGGCGTCGGCATCAACGGTGCGGGCGAAGCGTTTGCCGAGTTCCAGAAGAAGGAACCGACGGGCTTCTACGGCACGATCGCGGTGAGCTCGACGAACCACGGCAAGGAAAGTGCACAGAACCTCGTCGACTGGATCAAGTCGGGAAAGCAGCCGCCGGCTGACACGCAGACCACCGGCAAGCTGATGACGCGCGACAACTGGAAGGACGTGCGTACGGATCTGGGTATTTAAGTGTGTGTCGCGCGAGGCCGCTGCGCTGACGGACCGGCCTCGCGTCGAGCGCAGTACTGCGGGATGCAACAACGGAAACATGCACGATGACGGTCAATGCTGAAACAGGCGCGCCGCACATGCGGCCGCGTACCGAGGCAGGCACGCACCTCGAGCTCGACGGAATCTCCGTCAGCTTTCCGGGCGTGCTGGCGCTCGACAACGTGTCGTTCGAAGTGCGCGGCGGGGAAGTGCACGGCCTGATGGGCGAGAACGGCGCGGGCAAATCGACGCTGCTGAAGGTGCTGTCGGGCGTGAATCAGCCTGCGTCGGGCGCATTGCGCCTCGCGGGCGTCGAACACAGGTTCACGACCACCAAGGCGGCGATCGAGGCCGGCATCGCGATCATCTACCAGGAGTTGCATCTCGTCCCGGAACTGACGGTTGCGGAAAACCTGATGCTCGGGCAACTGCCGAACCGCTTCGGCGTGCTCGATGAAAAAGCGCTGGTCAAGCGCGCGATGGACGAGCTCGAACGCCTGGGCGAATCGATCGACCCGAATATGCAGGTCAAGCGCCTGTCGATCGGGCAGCGGCAGATGATAGAGATCGGCAAGGCGCTGATGCGCGATGCACGCGTGATCGCGTTCGATGAGCCGACCAGTTCGCTGTCCGCGCGGGAAACGGAGAATCTTTTCAGAATCATCAATGCGTTGCGCGCGCAAGGCCGCGCGGTGATTTACGTGACGCATCGGATGGATGAAGTCTACGAACTGTGCGACCGCGTCACGGTGTTCCGTGACGGGCGTCGCATCGAAACGTTTGATTCGGTTGCAGACCTCGACCGCGACCGGCTGATCAGTTGCATGGTCGGCCGGTCGATTCGGGACGTGTACGGCTACCGGCCGCGCGCCGCCGGCGAAGTGCAGCTCGATGTGAAGGGGTTGCTCGGGCCGGGGCTGACGGAGCCGGTGTCGTTCACCGCGAGGAAGGGCGAGATTGTCGGCTTCTTCGGGCTGGTCGGCGCGGGGCGCTCCGAACTGATGAAACTGATTTACGGCGCGGTAGCGCCGAGCGCGGGACATATCGAACTGAACGGCAAGCGTGTCGCGTTCTCGACGCCGCGCGACGCAGTGCGCGCAGGTATCGCGCTGTGCCCGGAAGATCGCAAGCAGGAAGGCATCGTCGCGATCGCGTCGGTGGCCGACAACCTGAACATCAGCGCGCGGCGCCATTTCAGCGCGGCGCGCTTCCTGTTGAACGCGCGGCGCGAACGCGACCTGGCGCGCGAGTATATCGACAAGCTGTCCATCAAGACCCGCAATACCGAAACGGCGATCGGCACATTGTCCGGCGGCAATCAGCAGAAGGTGATCCTGTCGCGCTGGCTGGCGGAGCGCATCGACGTCTTTCTGCTCGACGAGCCGACCCGCGGCATCGACGTCGGCGCGCGCTCCGAGATTTACGAGCTGCTCTATGAGCTTGCGGAAGCGGGGCGCACGGTCGTCGTCGTATCGAGCGACCTCGCTGAAGTGATCGGCATTGCCGATCGCGTGCTGGTGATGAAAGAAGGGCGCGTTGTCGGCGATCTGCCGAAGGCGCAGGCCACACCCGACCAATTGATCAAACTGGCTCTGCCGCATTGAGCCGCTGACAGCAACGGCGCGCGGTTCACTGCGCGCGACTGGATGAAGATGACCATGCAAACTCCGACCACCCAAGCCACCCGTTCAGTTCAGCCTGGCGCGGCGTCGCACGCCGCGCGAACGTGGGATCTGATCAACAAGTCCGGCATCGTGATGGTGTTTATCATCCTGTTCGCGGTGCTGTCGGTGAGCGTGCCGGACTTCCTGACGAGCCGCAACATGCAGGGCCTGTTGCTGTCGGTCACGCTGATCGGCTCGATCTCGGTGACGATGATGTTCGTGCTCGCGCTCGGCGAAGTGGACCTGTCGGTCGCGTCGATCGTCGCGTTCTCCGGCGTGGTCGCGTCGACGCTGATTACCGCGACGCACAGCGTGATACTCGGCGTCACGGCCGGCGTGCTCGCGGGCGGCGCGGTCGGCCTCGTGAACGGCGTGCTGGTCGCGCGCTACAAGATCAACTCGCTGATCGTCACGCTCGCGATGATGGAAGTGGTGCGCGGTCTCGCGTACATTACGTCGAACGGCGACGCAGTGATGATTTCCGAAGAGCGCTTCTTCGATCTCGGCGGCGGTTCGTTCCTCGGCATTTCGTATCCGATCTGGAGCAACATCGTCGGCTTCGTGCTGTTCGGCTTTCTGCTGCGCAAGACGGTGTTCGGCAAGAATGTGCTCGCGGTCGGCGGCAACGGTGAAGCGGCGCTGCTCGCCGGTCTGCCGGTGACGCGTATCAAGGTCACGGTGTTCGTGTTGCAGGGGCTCGTGACCGGCTTCGCCGGCGTGATGCTCGCGTCGCGGATGAGCCTGGGCGATCCGAAGACGTCGGTCGGCCTCGAACTCGGCGTGATTTCGGCATGTGTGCTGGGCGGCGTGTCGCTGACCGGCGGTGTCGCGACCATCTCCGGCGTGCTGGTCGGCGTGCTGATCATGGGCTCGGTGCAGGATGCGATGAGTCTCCTGAACGTGCCGACTTTCTATCAGTATCTGATTCGCGGCGGCATTCTGCTGCTCGCGGTGCTGTTCGACCAGTTCCGCCGCAGCCGCCGCAAGGTGTGATGGTTTGAGCGAACCCGCTGGCGTCGGCGAGCGGCGGGCTGAGGTGAGCGTTTTCGGGAGCGAGTGCCGCGGCACTCGCTTTTTGTTTGGAGGTGGCGCAAAGGCCGCTTTTCGTGGCGGATTTAGCGCGATTCGTGTGCGGTCGGCCGGGCGCGTGCGTGGCGAAGGTGAGCGTTTTCGGGGGCCTTCTTCATTCTTGCCAGCCGCAATCGATCGATATCCTTTACGACGCTGTCAAACAACCGGTTCGGTCTTCAGGTTCACCCGCTTTCTGGACGCAAACTTCCTCGTCAGATACGCGCGTACCGGTTCCTCGATCAGTTTGGTGGCGATGATGGATACCGCCACTGTGAGCGCGACCGCCAGCGCGATCGCCTGCGTCGGATGCTGCTCGCTGTCGGGAAAATACAGGAATACGAGCCTGCCGATCGGGAAGTGCAGGCAGTAGACGGGGTACGACATCCAGCCGAGAAAATGCGCAAGCTTCGCGCTGAATTGCCCGCTCGGTTCGATGTCGGCGCCGCGATAGACCATCAACGGCGCGACGAAAAAGATCACCGCCATCGGAAAAAGGCCTTTGATGCCGAACGGGAAGGCCGTGGCCACGGCGAACAGCAGATACAGCACGATGTCGTTGCGCAAGACGACGGAGATCGCTTTGCCGAATTTCAGCGGGGTCCGGTTTTCGTGCAGCGAGTAGATCAGCACGCCCATCGTGAATCCGTAGGCAACCCGAATAAAGCCGGCGAAAAAATTACGGGTTCCCCAGCCCGCGCCAAAAAACACCGGTATCGCCCCCTTATTCTCGACACCGAGCAATACACCGGTCGCGAACAGCAATATGGCACTGCCGACGATCACCTTGATCAGATCGCGCCGTTGCAGGCGGATCAGCACGAGTAGCGCGACGCTCGCCACCATTTCGAAGAACAGCGACCATGCGGACGGATTGGCCGGAAAGATTTCGCCGACGGTGTATTTCTCGACCGGTAGCTGCGCGGCTGCGCTGACCATATTCGCGGTGCCGTGGTCGCCGAGATACGGCATGAACAGCAGATTGTTCAGCGTCGCCGCGATGATCGAACGCAGCGGGTAGTTCGAGAGTCCTGCGGCCGCGACGGCCAGCAGCGCCGGAATGCCGATGGCCATCGAAATGGCGAACATCGGATAGAGCCGGATGATGCGTTTGCGGATGTACTCACGGGCGCTCAGGCCCAGCAGGAGCTTGTTCCTGTACGAGTGCATCAGCACGAAGCCGCTCAGCATAAAGAACAGATCGACGGCGAGATCCGCGTGCTTGAATAATGAGTGGGGCGTATTTTGCGAAAAATGCGTCAGCATGACGCTGATGGCGGCCACACCACGCAATCCATCCAGTACGTCGTAGCGCTTTTCTCGTCCTTGTTCCATGTGTCGGTCCGTTGTACCGGCATCGGCGCCGCGTGAACGCAAAAGCCCAATTGTTCGACGGCACCGCAAGCGGTTGAAGAAATGCGTCTGTTGACGCTACAACGAATGACCGGCAAAAAAAACGGTTTGGCCTGCCGAAAAAAATTCGGCGGCAGGCAATGGCTGAAAAAATTCGAAAGGCATGCTTTTCAGCGGACTTTGAAGGGCCTGCTGAATGCCACGTCGGAAGGTGTTACCGGCCCCGGCCTAAGGCAGTTCTCTGAGATCCGCCGTCGGCGATGCGCCGAATGCATCGCTCAGCACGTAGTCGATCATTTTTACCGCCGCAGCCTGCGGCGCGGCCAGCGTGCCGGTACGCTTGTATTCGACGAACCGTTCGCGCATCGGAAACCGGTCGACGCTGGTTTCGCGAATCTGCGCCTGCATGTCCGTGTCGAGCCTACCGGGCGCAATGCTGCAAATGCGCAACGCGCGATTCGAATCCAGCGCGACTGAACGCGCGTGGTGATCGAGCGCCGCCTTGGTGGCGCAATAGACGCTCCAGCCCGCATACGGATTGCGTCCGGCGCCGCTCGAGATATGGATGATGCGCCGGTCCGCCGCGCGCTCACTGGCGTTGGCCACAGCGCTCGCCAGCATCAACGGTGCAGCGACATTCAGGATCACCGACCGTGCGACGGCTGCTGGCTCCTGCGCATCGAACGGCCCGATCGGCTGCATGACGCCCGCGTTGTTGAACAGCAGCACGCGCTGCGCATCGCCGATAAACCGGCGCAGATGATTGCCGCCCAGCCACTGCGCGAGCTGTTCGCTGTCGGCGAGATCGAGTGCGGCCTGTTCGAACGGCGTGCCGTCGCGCGATGCCAGCGTCGCATGCGCGCGGCGCGACAGGCCGAGCACCGCGATGCCGCGCGCGAGCAGCGTGTCGGCGAGGGCTTCACCGAGGCCGCGGGTATGGCCGGTAATAATCGCGCGAACGGCAACGGAAGCGTCGGTGGCAGGCATCAGGGAACCCCGTGAAAGTTGGTTGTCAATTCATATTATTTTCTCATGCAATGTTGAGCATTGCGTGCGCGTCATAGCTCGTTGGGCGTCGCGCCCTTCGCGCCCACCGGTCAACTATTTTTGAACCGCTCGCGATACTGCATCGGTGTTGCGCCAATGCGCTTCGTAAACACGATGCGCATCCGGTCGGCCGTGCCGAACCCGCAATCGTAGGCGATCGTCTTCAATGCGAGATTCGTGCTTTCAAGCAGTTTGCGCGCGGCGTCCATTCGCGCGCGTTCAATGAACTCGTGTGGCGTGATGTCGGTTTCCTGCACGAACACGCGCGCGAAGTTGCGCGCGCTCATCCCCGCGACATCCGCAAGCTGCTTCACCGTGAAGCTTTCGCTGATATGCGCCATCACATGCGTCTGAACTTTGGCGACCGGTGAAGTCTCATCGGCCGGCGCGGTCAGATACGGGCTGAACTGCGACTGCCCGCCCTGGCGCTGCGAGAACACGACGAGCCGTTTCGCGACCGCGAGCGCGACTTGCGGACCGTGGAATTCGCTCACCAGCGCGAGCGACAGGTCGATCCCCGCCGTCACGCCTGCCGACGTGACAAGACGTTCGTCGCGCAGATAGATGCGATCGAAGTCCACGCGCGCGCGGGGAAATTGCGCGGCGAGTTGCGCGGCATGCTGCCAGTGCGTGGTGACGTTGCGCTCGTCGAGCAGGCCCGCATGGCCGAGCGCGAAGGCGCCGGTGCAGATCGAGCCATAACGTGCGCAACGCTCCGACGCATCGCGCAGCCAGTCCAGCAACCGTGCATCGGGCGCAAGCTCCGGCAACGCGGGGCCGCCCGCAACCAGCGCGAGATCGAAGCCGTGCCGCGTCTCGTCGAAGGTTGCGTCGGCGGTTAGCGACATGCCGTTCGATGCGCGCATGACGCCCGCATCCGCGGCGAGCAGGGTGACGTGATAGTGGTCCGCGGCGTCGACAAACCGGTTCGCCTCGGCGAATACGTCGACCGGTCCGGCAACGTCGAGAGCTTGCACGCCCGGAAAGATCGCAATCGCGACGCTCGGCATCGATTCTTCTCCTCGTTTGATCGGCCCGCCACGCATTGGCAGCGGACGTCGTATGTCTGGCAGCGTTAAGCGGCGCGCCACGATTGTATGGGGCGCATGGCTCGTCAATACTGAAGCCCACACCACCCCTTTTCCCGTTTAAGGAGCGCACCATGAAGCAGGATATCAAACCCGTTTTCGAATTACGCGAACAGGTATCCGCGGTTGAGAAACAGAGCGCGAGCGAGCATCGCGACTGGCTCGTCGATCAGGCATTGATGGACACCTTTCCGGCGAGCGATCCGGTTTCGCTGAGCGGGATCGATTGAAGGCGGCGGGATTGGCCCGCAGCGTGACGGGAGCCGGTTTTCTGCCAGGCCTTCGCACGGCCGTGAAGACCGAACCGTAAGCCTGCTGTGCGAAGCGATGTGGCCGCATGCGTAATGTGCAGTGCGCAAAACGCGCTAGTGTCGGCCTGATTTGCACGCTTGCCAGCACCTTGAGCCGCATCGCGGCAAAATACGGACCGGCTCCCACTTCCCGCTTTTGCGCACCGACCTATGGTTTTGAAGAACCTGCTGAGACGACTCGATCTCACGACGCTTCAGTTATTCATCGCCGTCTACGAGGAAGGCACGCTCACGCGTGCTGCCGAACGCGAAGCGATCGCGATCTCGGCGGCGAGCAAGCGGCTGCTCGAACTGGAACAGGCGGTCGGCGCCACGCTGTTTCAGCGCACCGCACGCGGCATGACGCTCACGGCGGCCGGCGAAACGCTGCTGCATCACGCGCGGCGTGTGATGCGCGACGTCGAGAATATCGGCATCGAACTCGCGGGTCATGCGAGCGGCGTGCGCGGTTACGTGCGCATGATGGCGAATCTTTCGGCGATCGTCGAATTCCTGCCGGAGGATCTGCGCGCCTTTCTCGCGGTCAACGAGCAGATCAAGATCGATCTCGAAGAGCGGCCGAGCGGCGGCGTCGTCGAGGCGGTGGCAGACAGTCTCGCGGACCTCGGCATCTGTTCGGGCGAAGCCGATACGCGCGGCCTGCAGGCCACGCATTATCGGCGCGATTCGCTGGTCGTCGTGATGCGCGAAGACCATCCGCTCGCCGGCCGCGAGCGCGTCACGTTCGCCGAAACGCTGGACAGCGACCACGTCGGCCTGCATTCGGCGAGCTCGATCAATGCGCGCACGCATATGGCGGCGCGCCAGGCGGGCAAGCCGCTGCGGCTGCGCATCCACGTGCCGGGCTTCGATGCGGTCTGCCGGATGGTCCAGGCCGATATGGGCGTGGGCGTGCTGCCGGCGAATGTTTTTCAGATCATGGGCAAGCCGCTTGGTCTCGTCGCCGTTAAGCTGGAAGACGAATGGGCCGAACGCAGTCTGGTGATTGTCGTGCGCGACGCGGGTGCGCTTTCGCCCGTTGGCCGGTTGCTGTTCGACCATCTGCGCGCGGTCGAAAGCGCGGCGTGATGTGGCACCGTGACCTTTCGCGTATCGCGAAAGGTCATTGGTGAATGGAGGGTGGACGCTGTATCCGCGTGGCTTCTAAGCTGTCTTCCAATGGGTTTTCAAGCATTAAAGGAGACAGCATCATGAGTGGTCCTCTCTCGGGTATTCGCGTTGTCGAGATCGGAACATTGATCGCCGCGCCATTCGCCGCACGGCTTCTCGCTGAATTCGGCGCGGAAGTCATCAAGATCGAAGCGCCCGACGGTGGCGACCCCCTTCGCAAATGGCGCAAGCTGCATGAGGGCACGTCGCTCTGGTGGTATCTCCAGTCCCGCAACAAAAAATCCATCTGCGTGAATCTGAAGTCGGCCGACGGCGCCGACGTCGTCAAACGGCTCGTTGCCGACGCCGACATCCTCGTTGAAAACCTCCGCCCGGGTGCGCTCGAAAAGCTCGGTCTCGGCTGGGACACGCTGCACGCAATCAATCCGAAGCTCACGATGGTCCGTATCTCCGGCTACGGCCAGACCGGTCCGTACCGCGACCGGCCGGGCTTCGGCGCGATCGGCGAATCGATGGGCGGCATCCGCTACACGACCGGCGAGCCGGACGGCGCGCCGGCCCGCGTCGGCATCAGTCTCGGCGATTCGCTCGCGTCGCTGCATGGCGTGATCGGCGCGCTGATGTCGGTGCTGCGCGTGAAGACCGGCCAGGGCGAAGGCCAGGTGGTCGACGTGTCGCTGGTCGAGAGCGTGTTCAATCTGATGGAAAGCCTCGTGCCGGAATACGACCTGCTCGGTCACGTGCGCGAGCGCAGCGGCGGCGCGCTGCCGGGTATCGCGCCGTCGAACACGTATCGCACCGAAGACAACGCGTACGTCGTGATTGCCGGCAACAGCGATCCGATCTTCAAGCGGCTGATGCAGGTGATCGGCCGCCCCGACCTCGCCGACGATCCGGCGCTGGCGCGCAACGACGGCCGCGCCGCGCAAAGCGCGATGCTCGATGCGGCGATCACCGCCTGGACCTCGCATCATTCGACCGAAGACGTGCTGGCCGCGCTCGAGCGCGCCGACGTGCCGTCGGGCCGCATCTACTCGGTCGCGGATATCGTCAACGATCCTCACTATCAGGCGCGCGACATGTTGTTGCGCGCGCAACTGCCGGGCGGCGCATCGGTGAAGATGCCGGGCATCGTGCCGAAACTGTCCGACACGCCGGGCGAAGTGCGCTGGAGCGGTCCGGCGCTCGGCGAGCACACGGACGGCGTACTCGCCGACCTGGGCTTCGCGCCTGACGACATCGCGCGGCTGCGCCGCGAAGGAGCCGTGCAATGAGTGACGTTCAATACGACAAGCTGATCGTGCAGGAAGTCGCGCCGCGCGACGGCCTGCAAATCGAAAAGACGTGGGTCGATACGCCCGACAAGGTCGCGCTGATCGACGCGTTGTCGACCGCGGGTTTCTCGCGCATCGAGGCAGGTTCGTTCGTGTCGCCGAAAGCGATTCCGGCGCTGCGCGACGGCGAGGCGGTGTTTCATCAGATTCACCGCAACCCGGAGGTGATCTACGTCGCGCTCGTGCCGAACCGGCGCGGCGCGGAGCGCGCGCTCGAGTCGCGTGCCGATGAGCTGAACCTCGTGATGTCCGCGAGCCAGACGCACAACCTCGCGAACATGCGCATGACGCGCGATCAATCGCTCGCCGCGTTCGCGAAGATCGTCGAGCTCACGCGCGGCACGGCGGTTACGCGCAACGGCACGGTCGCGACGACGTTCGGCTGCCCGTTCGAAGGCAAGATCGACGAAGACCTCGTGACGTCGATTGTCGACCGGTATCTCGAACTCGGCATGCAGGGCATCACGCTGGCCGATACGACCGGCATGGCGAATCCGCGTCAGGTCGCGCGCATCGTCAAACGCGTGCTGGGCCGCATTCCCGCCAGCGCGTTGACGCTGCACTTCCACAATACGCGCGGCCTCGGCCTCGTCAACGTGATGGCCGCGTACGAAGTGGGCGCACGCCGGTTCGACGCATCGCTCGGCGGTCTCGGCGGCTGTCCGTTCGCGCCGGGCGCGTCGGGCAACATCTGCACGGAAGACCTCGTGAACATGTGCGACGAAGTCGGCATTCCGCACGGCATCGATCTCGACAAGCTGATCACGCTGTCGCGCACGCTGCCCGCGCTGCTCGGCCATGAGATGTCGGGACAGGTGGCGAAGGCCGGCCGCAACAAGGACCTGCATCCGGTGCCGGACGGCATCGTGTGCATGTGAAACGCACCGCACCGCACGCTGCACAGAGTCAACCCCGTTCGAGCCGTTGAAGACCGATCCGAAACAACCCCACACACAACACGCACGACCGGGACGCGCAAGCTGAATCCGGCACGGAGACGCAAATGAGTGATCTAGGCGCAATCGCATCAGAGCAACCGGCAACCAGCATCCAGGATGCGGCGGACATCATCCGCAAGGTCGCATGGAGGCTGATGCCGCTGATTATGGTCTGCTACCTGTTTGCGTTCTTCGACCGGATCAACATCAGTTTCGCGAAGTTCCAGCTGCAAAGCGATCTCGGCTTTTCGAATACTGCTTACGGCCTCGGCGCGAGCCTGTTCGTGGTCGGCTACGTGATCTTCGAAGTGCCGAGCAATATGCTGCTCTTCAAGGTCGGCGCGCGCCGCTGGATTGCCCGCATCATGATTTCGTGGGGGCTCGCCACCGCGGCGATGGTGTTCGTGCACACCGAGTGGCAGTTCTACGGCCTGCGTTTTGTGATCGGCGCGATGGAAGCGGGCTTCGCACCCGGCGTGCTGTATTACCTGACGCTGTGGTTTCCGGCGAGCTTCCGCGGCCGCATCACGTCGCTGCTGTTTCTCGCGTCCGCATTCTCGGGACTCGTCGGCGCGCCGATTTCGGGCCTCGTGCTCGGGCATATGGACGGCGTGTACGGCATTCGCGGCTGGCACTGGCTGTTCCTGCTCGGCGGGCTGCCTTGCATCGTGCTCGGCCTGCTCGTGCTGAAAGTGCTGAAGGATCGTGTCGCGGACGCCGGCTGGCTGACGCAGCAGGAAAAAGCGTACCTGTCGAGCCAGATCGAAGGTCAGACGCAGCAGAAGCATCACAGCCAGTCGTTCGGCGAGGCGATCCGCACGCCGGGTTTCCTGACGCTCGGGTTCGTGTACTTCCTGATCCAGGTCGCGTCGTACGGGCTCAACTTCTGGGCGCCGCAATTGATTCGCAGCGCGGGCACGCACAATCCGACGATCATCGGGCTGTTGACCGCGATTCCTTATATTTGCGGCGCGCTGTGCATGGTGGTGGTCGGACGTCTGTCCGATGCGACCGGCGAGCGCCGCAAGTTCGTCGCGGGCCTGCTGCTGATGGCGACGATCGGCTTCTTTGCCGCCGGCATCTTCGACAAGCAGACGGTGTTTCTCGTCATCGCGCTTGCGGTGATGGGCGCGGGTGTGGTCGCGTCGATTCCGGCGTTCTGGGCATTGCCGCCGAAGCTCGTGAGCGGCGCGGGTGCGGCCGGCGGTCTCGCGCTGATCAATACGTTGGGTCAAATCGGCGGCATCGTGAGCCCGGTCATGGTCGGACGGATTCGCGACGTGACCGGCAGCACCACGCCGGCGCTCTATGCGATCGGCTGCATGAGCCTGCTGTGCGCGGCGATCCTGATGTTCGGCCTGCCCGAAGCGCTGCGCAGGAAAGACCACACGACGAAGTGAAGGTGGCGCGCGCGGTGGTGGGCCCACGCGCTGCCGCCCGCCGTCAGTCGATCAATCAAAGATCTCGCTACCCGGCGACGCCCAACGCAGCGCGATAAACGATCGGCGCCGCGCCGACGGCCTCGCGAAAGCGATGACTGAAGTGGCTCGCGTTTGCGTACCCGCATCGCGCGGCGATGTCCGCAAGCGGCAGCGTCGTGGTGCGCAGCAGTTCGCGCGCGCGTTCGATGCGCTGTTGGGCGATCCATGCGTGCGGCGGCAGTCCGTACGACACTCTGAACATCCGCGACAGGTGATACTCGGATAGATTCGCGACATTCGCGAGTTCGCCTAGCGTGAGCGGCTGGGTGAGGTGCGTGTCGATGTAGTCGCGCAGCCGCCGGCGCGTCGCCACCGCGAGGCCGCCCTTGAGGGCCGCGCCGGCGCGGCTCACACCCTGTGAGCGCAGCAGCAGCGACAGCACCTCGTGCGCGGTTTCGTTCGCGCGCAAGCGTCCGTCGGCATCATCCCACTGGCCGTTCACGAGCGACTGGCACAGGCTCGCGATACGCGCATCTTCGAAGTACGTCCGGTCCGCGAGGGTCAGCTCGCGCGGCTCGCGATCCAGTTCGCGAATCGCGCGCTGCGTGAAATGCTCGGGCAGGAAATATAGATGCAGGAAATGCATGTGACCGCGCACCCACCAGCGCGATTCATGCTCGCCGGGCAGTGCGCAGAGCCGGCTCGGCGCGCCGTAGCGGCCCGGCATCTTCTGCCGCTCGGTCCGATGGCCGCCATCGAGATAGCACGACAGGGTGTGATGGCCGGGCTGCTCATAAACGGTTTCCGCTTCCTTCGTCTCGCGGGTCCAGACCGCAACGGCCAGCTGATCGCCAAGCCATGCGAAACGGTCGAGTGTCGCGTCGGACACGGCCAGCGTATGGCAAATCGACTGGATGCCGAACGGCGGATCCGACGGTTCGGCGGCGGCAATGGCGGCGGCAGCAGTGGCGGGGAGCGCAGAAGATTCCACGGTGGGCAACGCAACGGTGGCGAGTAGCGGTTTCGGCACGTGTGATCGAACGGTGACAAGGCGCAGTATAAGGCTCGCGGCGCTCGCGCCCGTGCGGGCGCCGGCGAAATGCGCAATTCCAGACAAGTGGTCCGGCATGGCCTGCCGCATAGTCGAGCACCGACTTCCTGACGCAGGCGCTTTCGATGAATCTGCTGCTTTATTCGCTCACCGTGCTGATCTGGGGCACCACATGGATCGCGATCAAATGGCAACTGGGCGATGTGCCGCCGCCGGTGTCGATCGCATACCGCTTCTGGCTCGCCGCGGCCGTGCTGTTCGCGCTGCTCGCGGTGATGCGCCGGCCGATGCGCCCGCCGCGCGAGGCGTGGCGATATCTCGCGGCACAGGGGCTCACGTTGTTCTGCTTCAACTTCCTGTGCTTCTACTATGCGGAGCGTACCGTCCCGAGCGGTCTGGTCGCGGTCGTGTTCTCGATCGCGCCATTGTTGAATTCAATCAACGGCCGGCTGTTTCTCGGGCGTCCGCTGCAACCCGCGGTGATTGCGGGCGCGCTGCTCGGCATTGCCGGCATCGTGTGCCTGTCGCTGCAGCAGATTAGCGGGCATTTCGGCGATCACGCAGTCTGGCTGGGCTTCGCGATCGCGTTCGCGGGCACGCTCTGTTTTTCGGCCGGCAGTCTGCTGTCGAGCCGCATGCAGGCGCTGGGTTTGCATCCGCTTGTCACCAATAGCTGGGCGATGTTGATCGGCGCGGCGGTGCTGACCGTCGGCAGCGCGCTCGCGGGCCTGTCGTTCGCGCCGCAAACCGATGCACGGTATCTCGGCGCGCTCGTCTATCTGGCGGTGCCGGGTTCGGTGGTCGGATTCACCGCATATCTGACGCTGGTCGGCAGAATCGGGCCGGAACGCGCCGCGTATTGCACGGTGCTGTTCCCGTTCGTTGCGCTCACGGTATCGACGGTGTTCGAGGGCTATCGCTGGTCGGCGTTGGCCGTGCTCGGGCTGGCGCTGGTCGCGCTCGGCAACCTGGTCGCATTCGGTGCGGTGCCGCGGCTGTTCATTCGGAAAAGCAGCATTCTGTAGCGCCGTCACTCACGTGCGACGGGCAACCGCGGGCAACGATGTGTTCGTCGCGGAAATCCGCATGCGGAAGATTCGCGTGTACGGCGCGAACATTGGACAGGAAGTCGGATACATGACGCCGGGCGACGCGATGAAGGGGCAACGCGGGGCTGGTGTGGCCCGGTGTGTGACTCGCTGTGAGGCCCGGTGTAAAGGCCGCTATGTGGCCTTTGGTCGCGCCGATCGATGACGTACCGTGTGGTCGCGCGCGTGGACGACTGCGCGCGATCGGTATATAACGAAAACAGCCTCTTCGATCAACGATAGACCAACGGAAACGGCACACCACCATGACCGGCGATGTTCCTGACAAACAACCGCAGAATCGGCCAGAAGGCGATGGCGCGCCCGATATCGAACACCTCGATGCCGCAGTCACGCACGTGGGTGAAATGGTCTCGTCCGGCAACATTGCGGCGAGCGCGGCGCGCGGCATTCTGTACAGCCTGATCGAGACGCTCGGCACGCTGGTCGGCGACCCCGACCTGCCCGAGCATGCACGCTCGGGCTATGAAGGGTTGCTCGAGACGGCGCGCGAATTGCGCGCCAAGGTCGAGCACTGATCAACGGTCGCGCGGCGCGGGCTATGCGCCCAACGCGACCGCTTCACCCGTTTGCGTCGCCAGCATCTGATGGATCTGCGCGACCACCGCCGCACCTTCGCCGACTGCCGCCGCCACGCGCTTTGTCGATCCTGCGCGCGCATCGCCAATCGCGTAGACGCCTTCGACGGAAGTCACCAGATCGCAGGCCGAGTCGGCGCCGGTCAGCACGAAGCCCTTCGCATCGAGTTGCACGCCGCACGTGCGCAGCCACGCGGTGTTCGGATCGGCGCCGGTGAACAGGAACAGATGCCGCGCGTCGAAACGGTCCTTGCCGGTGGGCAGCGGCGACTTCAGACCGATCGTCGACAGGCCGCTTTCGTCCGCGTCGAGCCAGCCGATTTCCGTATGCGGATGAACCGTCACGTTCGGCAATGAACGGATCCGGTCGATCAGGTAGCGCGACATCGTCGCTTCGAAACCGCTGCGGCGAATCAGCACATGAAGATGCGCGCAGTGCGACGCCAGATAGACGATGCCTTGCCCCGCCGAATTGCCGCCGCCGACCAGCACGGCTTCCTGTTGCTTGCACAACTTCGCTTCGACTGGCGACGCCCAGTAGTAGATGCCGCGGCCGTCGAACCGGTCGAGACCTTCGATCGACGGACGCCGGTAGACCGCGCCGCTTGCGATCACCACCGAGTGCGCGCGCACATTGCCGTGCCGGATGCCGGCATTGCACGTGAGTTCGAGGCGGTGCGGCCGTTCTTCGCAATGCAGCGCCTTGACCTTGAGCGGAATGGCGACGTGCGCGCCGAACTTCTGCGCCTGCACGAATGCTCGTCCGGCGAGCGCCTGTCCGGAGATGCCGGTCGGAAAGCCGAGATAGTTTTCGATGCGCGAGCTCGCGCCTGCCTGGCCGCCCGGCGCGCGGCCGTCGAGCACGATCACCGACAGGCCTTCCGACGCCGCATAAACCGCGGTTGCGAGCCCGGCGGGGCCGGCGCCGACAACCGCGACATCGTACACGTGCTTTTCGTCGAGATCCGGGAGCATGCCGAGGCATGACGCGAGTTCCGGGTCGCTCGGGCGGCGCAGCACGCTGCCGTCCGGGCAGATGACGAGCGGCAGGTCTTCCGGCTGCGCGCCGAAGTGCTCGATCAGGCGCAGCGCGTCTTCGTCGCGCTCGTTGATCACCGAATGCGGATGGCCGTTGCGCGACAGGAAGCTTTGCAGCGCGACGAGCCGCGCGTCATAACTCTTGCCGAGCAGGATCGGGCCGCCTGCGCCTTTTTCGATCAGCGCGACGCGCCGCAGAATCAGCGCGCGCATGATGCGCTCACCGAGCTCGGCTTCCGCGACGATCAGCGCGCGCAGGCGTTCCGGCGGAATCAGCACCGCGCTGACCGGTTCCATCGCGACGCCGTCGACAAGCGCGAGCTTGCCCGACAGCTGCCCGACTTCGGCGAGGAATTCGCCCGCGCCCTCGTGCTGGACGACGAGCGTCTCGCGGCCGAGTCCGTCGTGCTGCGTAATGCGAACCGTGCCCGACAGCATCAGGATCATGCCGGGGCCGGTGCGGCCCGTCTGAAACAGAAACTCGCCCGCATGCCAGTGATGCAGTTCGCCGAAGCGCTTCACGCGTTCGATCTCGGCTGACGTGAGCCGCGGGAACATCTGATGACGCCGCGTCGACAGCGTCGAGAACGGCGCGTCCGCGACGACTTCGCCGCCTTGTACTTCATCAACGCGGGTTGCTGCAAGCATCGGACTGCTCCTTACTTCGGTTGCATCAGGATGTGAGGTGGCCGCGCGCATGCGCGACCGTTCGCCGACCGGACCGCGCGGACGCCGCGCGATACTACACGGCCTTCGGCGAGATGCCGACGTCGTCGACATGCGGCGCGGGCTCGTCGCCCAGCGATTCGAGCTGACGGCCCGAGTCGCGCCATGCATCGAGGCCGCCGAGCAGCGGCAACACGTCGGTGAAGCCGGCGTCGGTCAGCTGTTTCGCCATCCATGCGGCGGACACTTCGTTCGGGCATGAACAGTAGATCACGAGCTTCTGGTCGCGCGGATAGTTTGCGACGATTTCATCGAGCTGGCGTTCATCAGCGAACTTCGAGCCGGGAATCACGAAAGGATCGAGCTTGCGCTTTTCTTCCGACCGGATATCGAACAGCACAGGTGTTTCTTTTTTCAGCATCAGATCGTACAACTCGTCGACACTCATGCGCGACGACGCGAGCTTTTTGAGCAACTGGCGCCGGCGCGTCCAGCGGTACGCGGCGTACAGCAGCAAAAGCCCGAGCACGATCAGCGCCGTCAGTTTGCCGAGGCGGCCCGCTTCGGCAAACAGCATGTCGAGTTGTCGCGCGAACAGCGCGCCGAGCGTGAGGCCGAGACCGGACCACAGCGCCGCGCCGATGCTGTCGTAGGTGAGGAACGTGCGGTACGGCGTACCCATCGCGCCCGCCATCGGGATCGAGACGATCGACAGGCCCGGCACGAACTTCGCGACCGCGAGCACGCGCACGCCCCAGCGGCCGAAAAACCGCTCGGTCTTCTTCACGCAGGTGTCACGCGACAGCGACAGCTTGCACAGCGTCTTCAGCGTGTTGCCGCCATAGATACGGCCGGCGACGTACCACGCGCTATCGCCGATCAGCGTCGCGAAGATTGCGAGCACCAGTACAGAAAACAGTTGCGTTCCCACAGTTGCGGGGTTCATGGCGGCCATCGCGCCGAACAGCACGAGGGATGGCATCGCGGGCACGGGCAGCCCGATCGATGCGGCGAGTACGTTGACGAAAACAAGCGCTGGCCCGTATTGCTCGACGAGGTCGTGTAGCATCGGTTTACTTTTCGCGGCCGTCCTGGGCCGCTATCGCGTCAGGTAATTAGGGATTATGGACGCATTTCCGCCACGCGCAAGCAAGGCTGCAGAGCGCCCGTCAATATTGGATGACCTGCTTTGCCCGCGCCGCAAAAATTGATTCAGGCGTGTGGCCGGCACGGCGTCCTGCCGCTGTGCCAACGCGCTCCATAGTATGTCCGGGTGTGCGGCGAAAAACGACGGGAAACCACGGAAAAACTCGAGTAAGCAACGTTTCGCTTGCCGTACGGCGCGTAGGCCATACGGCAAGCGGAATCGGGGTGACGCCAGTTGAAACGGAACGGCTGAAGCGCGACGGAGCGGGCGCGAGAGGGATGGTTGAGGATGCGGCTCGCGAATGCGATGCCGCCGGCCGTTCAGGTTCCCTGTCGGTGATGGTTGTGTTGTTCGCCCGGCAACTCGGCGCCGTGCGCGCGAATGGCCGCGATCAGTTCAGCCGGCGTGATTTCGTAACGCACTTCGCGGTGAATACCCGGTTTGCGTTCGTCGACTTCGACGAGAAGAATGCCTTTACCGTCTTCTGTCGCTTCGAGCCGAAGTGTGCGCATTTCGCGCCCGGTCGCGTCGTCGTACTCGGTGAGCAGGGCCATTGCCCCGGAAGACCCGGTGGTGCGCATCGAAAATATCCTCATCCGTTATAGAACAAGCATTGTACGGGGAGCTTCGCCGTTCTGTCGCGCGACCCGGCAGACTATGCGCGGCGCAAGCAACTCGAATGCTGAAGCCAGTTTAACGCGACTTGCCGCGCCGCCCGTTGCATTTTTTGTGCCCCGATGCGGTGCGCGTCACACTGTTGCGTCAGGGCGGCCCCGCGCGTTTTATCGGCGCCGTTCAATCGGGCGCCGCCAGATCGCGCGCGCGCGCGGGCGCATCGGCAAGCAGGAAAAACTCGTCCAGCTGCGGCGGCGCCACGTCGGTGCCGGCCAGCATCGCGTGCGCCTGGCCGCGATGGTGAATCTGATGAACGAACAGATGCGGCAGCACTGTGCCGACCGTCTCGCGTTGCACGCCGACCTCCGGCCCGCGATCGATCAGCACGTCGCGCTGCAGCGCCGCGTCGTCGAGCGCGTCGCACCAGCCGGTGAGCGCGCGGTCGAGCGCGCGCTGCGCCGGCCACAGGTCCGCGCAGCGCGGGTACGGTACGTCGCTGGCGAAGATCGCGAGGCCTTCGCCGCCGTTGACGAGCGCGTCGTAGTAGTAACGGTCGACCAGCAGGATGTGGTTCAGCGTCAACTGCAGCGACGGAAAGAAGCTGACGCGGCGCCCGGCGAAGGCCTCATCGGACAACATGAGGCAGGCGCGATAAAGGCGCGCATTGGACCACGCGTTGTTGCGAGCCATCGCGGCCAAGTGCGCCGGAAGCGCGGCGACGGGGGCATGCATCGCGATCCTCCTGCTGCCGGTTATTGAAAGACACGAAACGCACTCGCAGCAACCGCTGCGCGTCAGTGCGGTTCCGACAACGGCGCTCGCGCCGGTCGAACGAGCCTAACACTGTTCGATGACTATTCCTGGTCGGACGCAGCGTCTAATGCATGACGATGCAGGGCGGCTCGCGACTTGTCTGTGCGGCCTGTACGTTGTTAGGAAATTTTTGCGGCACGGTAGTGGTGACCAGGTATTTATTGCTTTATGGCTTTGCTTGCGCTGCGATGGCGTGGCGGGATCCATCGTGCCGTGCGCACATCCATTCGAACGGCATGCATCGACAGCGACGCGACCACAGGCCATCGTAGCGACTCGTCATCGCACGACAGCGGCGGCAATCCCGATGTCCGGCGCGGCGGCCGATAAAAAATAGCCCGTCCACAAGGGACGGGCCGCGAAAACGCCGTTGTTACTCGGGTCAGCCGGCCCGCACACACTTCGGGACGCTGACCATTTCATGCTGACGGGTCAATCGATGTTTGTCGAGGTGGGGCTTACGCCGATCCATCAGACATAACATCGCGAGGCGGGTAGAAACGGCCTACACTGAATTCACCCTGTTGCCCGCGGACGGTCGCGCTCACGCAGTGGTTTGCGAGCGAAGCGAGACGCGCACGTTGCCGCGGCGTACCTCATCGGCGCTAACGCGATGCCCAACATCCTCGACCGCACGCAGGAGTCGCTTGCCGAGGCATTCGCCTCCCTCGCCTCGAATGCGCGGCGCCAGCAGCGGCTGTACTTCGCGACCATTGTCGTGCTGATCGCGATCGTCACACTATCGGCACTCCTTCTCGCCGTGCTCGCGATCGACAAGCAGCTGGATCTGCAGCGCAGACTCAGCACGCAGAATGCGTCTGACATTTCGCTGTTTTTTCATCGCAGCGTCGCGTTTCTGGTGCGCACCGAATTGACGGTGCAGTTCTATCATCAGACGCAGGACGCGCATGATGCGCCGCACGACATGGTCCGCGAGGTCGCTGAATCCGGCGTGGCGGTTGGTCAGTCGACGGCGCCCGATATGCTGTTCGACGTGATCGTGTCGGAGCGCACGCGCGCGGCGTGGGGCGACCAGTTGAGTACGCAGTTGTGGCGCGTGGCCGAAGCCGCGCAAGCGACCGGTGCGACACGCGAAGCGTTGGCGTTGCCGTTTCAGGTGACGCTGATCGGGCTTGACGGCGACTATGCGGCGATCCTGCCGCCCGTCGCCTCGCACGCGGATGCGAAGGCGCCTCGGCTCGATGCGGGGCTGGCGGCTTCGTTGCGCGAGACCCTGCTCGGCACGCTGGCGGCGCAATTGGGCAAGCGCACGCTCGACAAGGGCGAGCACGTGCTGGCTGGACCGTATATGGATCCGCTGCTGGGCGTGCCGGTCCTGTCGATCCTGAGTATCCAGCGCGCCGGCGACAAACCGGTCGCGCTGATCGCGATCACCATTCCCACCAGCGCAATACTCGCCGATCTCAGCCAGCCGCCGCATTCCGCGACACTCCTGTTAGGCTCGATTCAACACCGCACGATTGCGTCCAAGCCGCCGCTTGCGCCGTCGCTGACGCAGTGGCTGCGCGAACTCGGCGACCGCACGCCCGTCGGCGATATCCGCTATACGCTGCGCGGCGCCGTATTCGTCGATGCGGTCACGCCCGGTCGCGGTCTCCTCGTCAGCTATGTGTCGTGGCGCGCGATCATTGCCGCCGCGGCGCTGCAACTCGGCGTGATCGCTGTGCTCGGACTGTTGCTGGTGACCGCGGTGGCGTTGACTGCGAAGTTCTGGGGCATGCGGTTGCTGCGCATCTGGCACGAGGAGGCACTGCATGCACTGGAAAACGAGACGATCAATCATATCGTCGTGAGTGCGACGCCGGTCGGGCTGTGCATCGTGCGGCAACATGACTTTTCGATCGTCGCGTCGAACCAGCTTGCGCGCGATCTGCTGCATCTGGGCGACGCGACGGGGTTGCCGCCGCATATCGCGGCCGCCTATACGGAATGTCGGCTGCGCACGTCGGCGTCACCGTCCGGCGACACGCAGTCGGCACGCAAACAGGCGGAGTTTCTGGTGTCCGCGCTGCCGGGGCAGACCGATGCGCCGGACGCGCAAATGCTGCAAATCAACTATGGCGCCGCGCGTCACGACGGCGAAAACGTGCTGTTCTGCGCGATTCTCGACATCTCTGTCAGCCATCGGCTCAGCCAGCAGTTGCGCGTGGCGCAACGCAAAACCGAAGAGATGATGCGCGCGCAAAGCAATTTCTTCGCGGCGATGAGCCACGAAATCCGCACACCGATGAACGCGCTGCTCGGCAATCTCGAACTGTTATCGCGCAGTCCCGGACTCGAGTCGCACGAGCCGAGGGTGCGCGCGCTCGGCATGGCGGCGGACGGCTTGCGGCGCATCGTCAACGATATTCTCGATTTCTCCAAGATCGATGCCGGCATGATGAAGCTCGTCAGCGAACCATTCAGCCCGCTGGAGGACCTCGAGAGTCTCGCGCTGTCCTATGCGCCGCTTGTCGAAGGACGGCCGCTGAATTTTCATGCGCACCTGTCGCCGGCATTGCATCGAACCTGGTGCGGCGACCGCACGCGCATCGTGCAAATCGTCAACAACCTGTTGAGCAATGCATTCAAGTTCACATCGAGCGGAAAGGTGACGCTAAGCGCGCGCATGCAAACCGATGAACAGGGACGCAATACGCTTGTCTGCCGTGTCAGCGATTCGGGAATCGGCATGGACGCGCAGCAGGTGGCGCGGATCTTCAAGCCGTTTGCGCAGGCTGAGCCCGGCACGGCGAGCCGCTTCGGCGGGACCGGCCTCGGTCTGTCGATCTGCGTGCGGCTGTGCGAATTGATGGGCGGAAAGATTGCCGTTGAAAGCGTGCAGGGCGTCGGCAGCGCATTCACGGCGATATTGCCGCTTGCGGTGGCATCCGAATCTGCTGCGAGTGTCGCGGAGCGTGACGCAGCGTCGTTGCACGCAACTTCGCGCGGCAGCGCCTTCGTGCTGTGTCAGGAGATCGCAACCGCGCAATGGCTTGAAGAAGTGCTGACGCAGCAAGGCTGGCAGGCGACCTGCATGACGTCGCTTGCGGCGGCTGCGACGTGGCTGCGCGTGAACCGGCCCGCGTTCATGATCGTCACCGGCGAGTACCGCGACGACGCGATTGCGGCGTTGCGCGCGCTGCTTCCGGTTGGCGTCGTATGGATGACGGCGGCTGGCCCGCTGAACCCGGTCACACGCGGCGAACGCGTGTTCGAGGTGAGTGGGTTCAGTCAGTGTGCACTCGCTGCGACGATCGAGCTTGCTGTGAGTGACGACGGCGGCGCACGCCCAGAAGCCGTGGGCGTCGACACTGCTTCACGCGACGAGTCTTCGCTTGAAGCGGCGTCGCATCCGGCAGCCGCCGGTATGCGGGCGGTGGATTCGTCAGCGTTGAGCGGCATGCGCGTGCTGGTCGCGGAAGACAACCCGTTGAACCAGGCGCTCGTCACCGAGCAGTTGACGACGCTCGGCTGCGTGCCGATTGTTGTCGGCGACGGCAAACAGGCGCTGGCGGTGCTTGCGCAGACCGACGCGGATCTCGTGCTGACCGATATCCATATGCCGGCGATGGACGGTTACACGTTGATGGCGGCCTTGCGCGAAGCGCATCCTGCGTTGCCGGTGGTCGCCTTCAGCGCGGTCACGGGTGCGGAGCAGGCGCAAGAATGGCGGCAGCGCGGCTTTGCCGGTTACATTCCGAAGCCCGCGTCGTTGCAACAATTGCAGACCGGCCTGCTCGCGCTGCGCGTGGGCGCCCGCGAAGCGCAGCCGCACCACGCCGCCGACGAGCCTGATAAACCCGCAACGTTCGGCCACGACACACTCGATGCGTCCGACAAATCGCACTATCTCGCGATGTTGAAGGACCATCTGACGACCGACTTGCCGAAGCTTGCAGGCATTGTCGATGCGGGCGACCGCGCGGCGCTGCGCGACTGGGCGCATAGCGCGGGCGGCGCGTTCTTGATTGTCCACGAGCCGCAATTCGCCGAGCGGTGCCGCGAACTGCAGCGCATGTGCGATGCGGCGGACACATGGACGCCCGCTATCGCGCAACTCGCGCAGGAATTGCACGACGCGTTGCGCAGTCACTTCGGGCTCGATGAGCCGTCGCTGCACTGACTCGAAACAGAGTCTCCCACTTCAGGACACGCCCGCAGCCATCACCGGCCGCTGACCGGCACCGGCGGCGCACCGATCTGCCGGTACGGCGCCGCCTTCAGAAAGGCTTCATGCGTATCGCACTTCGCGATGATGCGGTCGATGGTCGGGGTGTTCGGAATCGATATCTGGAACACGCGCATCACGGCGATGATGCTCGCCAGAGCGATATCCGCAAATGTCGGCGAATCGCCGTGGCACCAGATGCCGGTACCGGTCTCGGTGGCAAGCCGCCTCTCCGTGGCGCGAATGCCTGCGCCGAACCATTGAATTTGCCAGTCGCGCCACGCGGCGAGATCGAAACCGGCGCGCTCCATCAGGTAGTTCTTCACGCGCGGCACGACGAGCGGGTGGGTATCGGCGGTCAGCATCGACGAGATCGAGCGGACCCGCGCGCGCCCGCGGGGATCGGACGGCAGCAGCGGCGGGGTCGGTTGCAGTTCCTCGAGGTATTCGAGAATTGCAAGCGATTGCGTGAGCGGCTGCTGTCCCGGCTCGATCAGCGTCGGCAGCGCGCCGAGCGGATTGACCTTCAGGAACTCCGGGCTTTGCTGCTGACCGGCATCGAGATCGATCGTCATTTCCTGCGCGTCCATTTTCTTCAGGTTCAGCGCGACACGTACACGATACGTGGCCGACGATCGCCAGAAACCGAATAGTTCAAATTGGCTGCATTCAGACATGATTGAATTCCTGGGAGAAGTTTGAGCGTGGTTAGGATAAACGCCGCCGTATTTGTTTGCATTGCTTCGTTAAGCAGGCCGGCCAACGTTTAACCTTACATTTGCACGACTTCGTTTATGGGTGGAATAAATGCGCAAAGCCCGTGTTCGCCCCTTTTGCAAATCTTACGCAAAGGTAGGTTTCATGAACGAACGACCGTTTTCGTTGACCGAACTCCTGCGCCATCCCGCCCAGCATGCCGGAGAAATCGGCAGACTGTGTGCGATCGGTTTAGTGGTGCTCGCGGTGGGCGGCGCTTTTGTCTATGTCGCGGGTTTTGCCGCGCCAGACCGGCTCACGCCGCAACACATTGTCAATAAATTCGAAACATATTCCGGGGTGCATCCGGGTTTCCGGCGCAATCACGCGAAAGGCGTATGCGTAGCAGGATATTTCGAAGGCAACGGCAAGGCGTCCGGCATTTCACGTGCTGAGGTGTTCGACCCGGTGCGTACTCCGGTGATCGGGCGCTTCGCCATTCCCGGGCCGAATCCGATGACACCCGACGGCGGTCCGCCGGTGCGGAGTTTCGCGCTGGAATTCCAGTTGCCGAATCATGCGCAATGGCGCACCGGGATGAACAACACGCCGATATTCGTGGTCAATACACCCGAGGCGTTTTATGAGCAGCTCGCCGCGGGCAAGCCCGACCCGGCCACCGGCAAGCCCGATCCGGCGAAGATGAAGGCGTTTTTCGCGGCGCATCCGGAAACGCAGCCGTTCCAGACATGGGTCAAGGCACATCCGCCGTCGAGCAGTTTCGCCAATGCGGCTTACTACAGCATCAACGCGTTCAGGGCGATCGATGCGGAGGGCAATACTTCGTTCGTGCGCTGGGCGATGGTGCCCGAAGTGCCTTATGCGCCGGCGAAGCCGAGCGGCAACGCACCGGACTATCTGTCCGAAGAGCTTTCGAGCCGGCTCGCACAGGGGCCGTTGCGCTGGCATCTGATTCTGACGGTGGCCGCGCCGGGCGACGTGACGGACGATGCGACCCGGGCGTGGCCGGACGATCGCAGGCAGATCGATGCGGGTACGTTGACCATCGAACGCGAAAGTGCGCAGGCCGATGGCGACTGCCGCGACATCAATTACGATCCGACCGTGCTGCCCGACGGCCTCAAGCCATCCGACGATCCGCTGCTCGCGGCGCGTTCGTCGGCATACGCGGTGTCCTATGATCGTAGGCTTCGTGAGGAAGCTCATATGCCCGCAGGGCAGATTTCGTCGATAGAAGGCCATCAATGAAAGCAGGTCATGTTCATTTCAGTTTGCCCGCGCGTTTCTTCCATTGGCTGATGGCGCCGTTCGTGATTGCAATGCTGTTTATCGGCGTGGGGATGGTCGCCACCGTGTCGCGACTGCACCTGACGTTGATCGCGATCCACCGGCCGCTCGGCATTGCGATTTTCGTGCTGGTGGTGCTGCGGCTGATCGTGCGCATCACGCACCGGCCGCCGCCGTTGCCGGCCGACATGCCGGGCTGGCAGCGCTGCATGGCGCTCGGCTCGCATTGGGTGCTGTATCTGCTGCTGTTCGCGATGCCGCTGATCGGCTGGTCGATGCTGTCGGCCGGCGGTTTCCCGGTGCATATGTTTCCTGGTTTCGATCTGCCGCCGATCGTGCCGCAGAACCCGCGCCTTTATGCGTTCCTGCGCGGTGCGCATACGTGGCTCGCGATGCTGCTGTTCGTCACTTTCCTCGCGCATCTGGCCGCGGCTATGTTCCATGGTCTGATTCGTCGCGACGGCGTGTTTTCCAGCATGGCGCGCGGCAATCGAGGCTGAGTGGCCGAAACCGGAATGCGTGATCGGCCTCGCCGAATCGTTCGTTAAACCAATGATGCGCAAGGATGACCGGCACAGCGGTTACCGCTGGCGCAAATTGACGCGGCGGCCGGTCACGGGCTGATGGATCGACCGCGCAGCCAAAGCGCCACGTATGCGGAACAGACCGGTGGTGTCGGGTTATCTATCGGGCGAGCCGCGTCACCCCACGTTGCGCTTCGGGCCGTGATGTTTAGCGCTTGCTGAATCGTCCGGCCGCGTTGCGATGCGGCGCCGTATTGGCTTGCATCGTTTTGCGGCAACGCCGCGGACGCCTTCTTTGCGAATTCCTTCCGAATAGCCTACATTGCTGGAAATCATGGCCATATGATGGCAATAACGTGCAGCGAGGAGGCGAACATGAAACGAAGGATCATACAAGCGCTGTTGTTGGCGGCCGGCATGGCTGTCGCCACTTCACCCGCATTCGCACAGAACGACACCGCTGCGGCCGCGCCGTCGACCAATGCCAAGTCGGTGAAACAGGCTGACCGGGCGTTGGCCAAAGCCGTACGGCGTGCGTTGGGCAAGACCCCTGGCTTCGATGTATCCGGCGTGTTCGTCAAGGCGCGTAACGGTGCGGTGACGCTGAGCGGAAGCGTCAAGGACGGCTCGCAGATCAGCCAGGCCGAAGAGGTCACGCGCCAGGTGCAGGGCGTGACGTCGGTGTCGAACAAGCTGACGCTGTTCCACGGTGGGAATGGTTAGGCTTGCTTGCGTTGTTCTGGCGGCGGCGATGCTGAATCGCAGCCCGCTGCGCTACACGGCATTCATGAACAGGAGTCGCCCTGCCCGGTTTGGGCAGGGCGACTCCTGCGCGTCCATCTTTTGTGGACGCGGGCGCTGTTGTTGATTGGGCGCGGCGTTATCGACCACGGTCAGTGTGGTGCGCTGCAGTCCAGCAATCACTTCCTCGGCTTTTTCACGATTTCCGATAGCTCTGACATGTCTGTGCCGGTGAGTCTCCTGAGCGTGTCGGCTGTCAGATCCTACGTTCTGCCCGTGGGCCATGCGCTGTAGGTGCCCCGACACGAATCCACGGATTACCCCGGCGACCGCGACGGTGGATGTTTTGTCGCCTGGCAGTCACAAGTAAATCGGCACGCTTGCGGCATACAACATCGAAGTCCGAAACGCTGGCCGGCGTGGATCCGGCAGACACAGCAGAGGGAGATGCGATGGCACGTTCAGGCACCCTGCGTATGCGCATCGCCGGCATGGCGGTCGTGCTGGCGGGGGCATGCATGCTGTGGCATGCGCCGCTCGCGTATGCGCAACAGCCCGCGTCATCCGGCGGTGCAGTCGAACGCAAGAACTGGTTCAGCGATCCGTTTTTCGAACTGTCGCATGCAATCGCGGACTGTCCGGTCCCGCTTGGTCCGTTGATGACCCGCGCGCAGATGGAGGACGACGCGCACTACCGGGTCGAACGCGGCACCACCTGCTGGCTCGCGCATCAATGCACGAAGCCCAATTCGTATATGTATGACCAACCGATCGCCGATGCGATTCATGCGCGTTTCAGCGACCCTCACCCGTTTGACGGCACCAGCCTGTGGATTACGGTGCAGCGCCGCTTCGTCTATGTGGAAGGCTGCGCTCCGGCGTCGTTCGATGGGCAGGCGATGCGCCGGCAACTCGAGGCGATTCCCGACGTCGAGCAGGTCTTTATCCGCATCGGGTCGGGTGCGCACGCGCCGGCCCCCTACAAGACCCTTGCCGCACCTGACCGGCCGGCGAGCACGAGCGACGCGCAGTGACGCAATGCAGCGCGCACATGGCACAATCCTGAAGTCGAAAAACAAGAGGTCCTATCGGGGTTGCCTATGAAACGCAAAAAGGTCTTTGCGGTGCGCGCCGGTCGTGCGTTCAGTCCGTTCCGGGCGGTGTACGTGGTTGCCACGCTGGCGGCGGGTGCCGCATTGGGCGGATGCGGCAGCAGCGCGCCGTTGTTCGCGTCGGATGGCAGTCCGACTACGGTCGTCCAATGTCAGAGCGGCTCAGATTCCTGCGAGCAGCAGGCGGCGGCCAACTGCGGCGGCGGCGGGTATGAAGTGGTCCGTCAAACCGTGGAAAGCGGCGTTCGCAGTCTGCTGTATGCATGCAAACACAAGTAATGGCGAAGCGGCGCGATTGCCGGGGTTACGGTAAATCAGGCGCCGCTTTTTATATCGCTGTTAATTACGGCTGACTCTCACGCAAGGCATATTCTGCGCGCATAAATCTGTCGGCATCCGGGTTTATCCCCCGGCGATGCGGCTTCTTCCCGGCGCCCGCGCGTGTTCCACTTCGAATTCCTCTCGATACGGCATTTTTACCGATCTGTGCGGTAGTCAGTAGCGCCTTTCCGTGCGGCGGCCAACGGACAGGTGCGGGCCGCCGCTTTACATTCGTTTGCAGTCGTTCGCCGCGACGATGCGTGTGAGATAAAACCCACATGCTGTTTCACGCAATACCGGAAAAGACGTCTGAAACGAACAATAAAGCTCGTGAAACGGTGAGGGCGATTTTTTACAACACCGTTCGCGCAATAGTCGAGTGACTCGACATATAGACAATACGGGGAAGGCGATGAATCACGATCAGATCGAAAAGGATATCGAGCACCTGGAGCGGATAATGTCTCGCATTTCGCCGAATGACGGCATTCCGTTGTCTTATTGGCGAAATCGCATCAATTCGGTCTCCAGCGCGGTATTGGTTCCGGCGCAGGCGGACCGCGTCAAGAAGCTCAGCGAAGCATTGAAGGCGCTCGAGGCGAGGGCGCGCAAGAGCTGATCTCATTCCTTTCTCCGGGCAATACAGGCTACACGGCACTTTTTGTGTCTGGTACGGTCACACTGCCGTACTCGACACTCAAAGGAGACGATGCTCGATGGCCACGTATAAGCAGCTCACTGCGCAACTCGACAAGCTTCATAAGGAAATGTCACTTGCCCGCGAAAAGGAAGTGGCGCAGGCCATAGCCGATATCAGGGAGAAGATTGCCGAATACGGCATCACCGCCGAGGAACTCGGCTTTTCGAGCAAACGTCCGGCGGCGCGCAAGCCGGCTCTTCCTCCGAAGTATCGCAACCCGAAGACCGGCGAGACGTGGAGCGGCCGCGGCCGGGCGCCCGGCTGGCTGGCGGGGAAGAATCGCGACCGGTTTCTGATTGAAGAGTAAGCGCCGGCGGACGCTTCGCGTCGGCCGGCGTTGCGTCCAGCGCGCGATGTGGCTCGCCGGGCGCCCACGCGGCTCATCCCGAATATCCTCACCTTTCCTTCTTAACGACGCCGCATCGGGCAGCCGATGGGGCGTTTTCTTTTGTGTCGCAAGTCCGTGACGACATGGAAGAGCGCCAGGTACGGGTCGGTTGCGGGCGATTACCGGTCTTTAACGCGCTTTTGCCCCGGACGACAGTTCGCCTTCCGATGTTTTATCGGCTTCCGAGGCCGGCTCATTGCGGCTCCTGAAAACCCTCACCTTCGCCTTTTCGCTTTGACAGCGTCCCATTCTTTGTCGAGACAACCATCTCAATTTTAAGAGTCGTCTTACGGACTCTTATCCGCAACATTTTTAAGATTCTATTCAACCTGATCACTGCTTCAGCGCTTCATCAAAGCCTCCGACAACGAGGCTGGAGCGATGGGCCAGTCAGGACTGGCGCACCACCATGCGACACGCATGCAGACCCGCCAATCTCAACCTGCTTCGTTCAATTTTTTGGAGTATCAAACATGAAACTGCGCTTTTCTACGCTCGTTTTGGTTGCTGGTGGCCTGGTCGGCATCGCGTCGCTCAACGCTCATGCCGCGGACGGCACGATCACCATTCAAGGCTCGGTGTCGGACACGACGTGTTCGATCAACGGAGCGACATCAGGCACGCCGGCCGATATTTCGGTGACGTTGCCGACGGTTCAGGCGGGCTCGCTCGCGTCGGCAGGCGCGGTCGCCGGCACGTCGAACGCGGGCGATATCCAGATGGTGCTGAGCGGTTGCTCGGGTGCGGCGACCAAGGCCACGGCCCGTTTCGAGAACGGCTCGACAGTCGATCAGTCGTCCGGTTATCTGAAGAACATGAGCGGGACGAACGCCGCCCAAAACGTCGAGGTGCGTTTGCTTAATGTGAACATGCAACCGATCAATATTTTGACCGGCCAGAACAACGATATCGACAGCAACGGCACGGCGATTACCGGTGGCTCGGCAGTGTTGAAGTACTTTGCACAGTATTACGCAACCGGTAAGGCGCAAGCGGGCAGCGTATCGACGTCGGTGCAATACACGATGCAATACCAGTAAGCCGTGCGTCATGGCGTTTGTAATCCTCTTTTGCTCTCTTCAGGAAACAGACATGAAGTCTCTTCTCTCCACGCTTGCGCTGGTTTCCGCTGGTCTGGTGGGCGTGGCGTCAATCAATGCGCATGCGGCCGACGGTACGCTTGACGTTCGCGGCGCCATCACGGATACGACGTGCTCGATCAACGGCGCCGAGACCGGCTCGCTGGCGAACATCAGCGCGAATCTGCCGGAGGTTCCGGCGGGCTCGCTGACAGTCGCCGGCGACGTGGCCGGCACATCGAACATGGGTGATATCCAGATGGTGTTGAGCGGCTGCTCGGGACTGGCAACCAAGGCGCTCGCCCGCTTTGAAAATGGCCCGACGGTCGATCAGTCGAATGGCTATCTGAAAAACGTGGTCCTCGGCGATGCTGCAAAGAACGTCGAAATCCGTTTGCTGAACGACCAGCTCCAACCGATCGATATTCGTGACGGCACCAATAACCAGATTGCCGAAAATGGCAAGCCGATCACCAGTGGCTCAGCTATCCTTAATTATTTCGCGCAATACATTGCGACAGGTAAGGCCGAAGCCGGTCCGGTGACAAGTTCTGTCGAATATACGATGCAATATCAGTAAGGGTCTTTAGAAGGCGTTTGCTAACACAAACGCCTTTTTTAAAAGACCAATTTCGAGATGGAAAACGGGTAAAGGTGGTTGCGATGAAGGTTCTGATTCGAATGGTGACGGCGGCAAGCCTCGCGTGTGCGCTCTTGGCGGGCAACGTGTACGCGAGCGTGACGATCGGCGGCACGCGTGTCATCTATCCGCTGGATCAGCGCGAAGTGACAGTCAAGCTGGAAAACGACAGCAAAAATCCTTCGCTCGTTCAGGTGTGGATGGACGACGGCAATGCGGATTCCAAACCGGGCGAAGCCAAAGTGCCGTTTGTGATCACCCCGCCGATTTTTCGAATGGATCCGCGCAAATCGCAAATGCTGCGTGTGATTTACAGCGGCGACGCCGCGATGCCGCAGGACCGCGAGTCGGTCTACTGGCTTAACGTTCTCGATATTCCGCCAAAAGCCGAGCAGAAGGCCGATACGAATTCGCTGCAGTTTGCGTTCCGCACGCGCATCAAGGTTTTCGTGCGGCCGGCGAAATTGCCCGGAAGTCCGGATGAGGCGCCGCGTCAACTGGATTGGAAACTTGTGCCGGCGCCGCAAGGAAAAGGGCAGGCGTTGTCCGTGTCGAATCCGACGCCGTATTACGTGTCGTTTAGTGAAATCGACGTCGTAAGTGGTTCGCAAACGTATAAGAATGAAACCGGCGGCATGGTGCCGCCGCGCGGCACCACGGTCATTCCGGTGCCGAAAATGGATTCGGTGTCCGGCTCGGCGACGGTTCGCTTTACGGCAATCAACGACTACGGTGGCGCCTTGACAGGCGACGCGCCGCTGCATCAGTAAGCTCGCTCCCCTTCACGGATGCGCAACGCGCGTTGTCCATCCCGTTCGTCTCTTCTGTCGGCTTCTTCAATTGCTTTATAGGCGTGCGCTGCAACCAAAACGCACGCTATCAGCACGTGTCTTAAAAGGCCATCTCATAAATCGGAATCGTCCTAGGTACTTCGCTATCTCGAAAAAATAACATCGGTTTGAGCTTTTCGAGATAGCAACCACCTGTTCGAAGTTCTCCGATTATGAAAACCTCCAGCCGTCAGCAGTCCCACGCAAACATCCATTTCAATTCCGTTGTATCCGGTTTGAAGCCGATCACGATGGTCGTGCTATCGGTCTTCGCGGTATTGGGCAGCGCACATGCGGCAACCGCGCCAATGTCCGAAGCAGCGAGCGCAAATGGCGGAGTCGCGTTCGATACGACTTTCCTGCGCACCGATCCGCAGCAAACCGTCGATGTCGCGCGCTTCGCAAAAGGCAATCTGGTTTCGCCGGGTGTCTACTCGGTCGACATCCTGGTGAACGACACGCGCGTTGCGCACGACGACGTGCGTTTCATTGCGGCCGGCAACGGCGAAAGCGCGCGTCCCTGTTTCAGCCGCAAGGCGCTGCAGGGGTTCGGCGTCGACTTTGCGAAGGCTGCAGCCGATACCGGTGCGAAGCACGACGTTGATGCAGCGCCGGCGGCCAATGCGGACGAGTGCGTCGATCTGGGAGCCATGGTGCCGGGCGCAACGGTTGAATTCGACTTTCAGGAGCAGAAGATTGTCGTGACCGTGCCGCAGAAATACATGCGCAATTCCGCGCGCGGCTATGTGCCGCCCGAAATGTGGGAGCAAGGCGTCAACGCGGGGTTCGTCAACTACAACGCGAACGCATACCGTACCGACGGCTCCGGCGTGCATTCGACGCAGGAGTATCTCGGCCTGAACGCCGGCCTGAACATCGGTGCGTGGCATTTTCGTCATCAATCGTCGGTGACCGCCGCGAGCGGCCAGCCGACGACGTTCGATAACGTGGCGACCTATGTGCAGCACGACGTCGCGAAGTTGCGCTCGCAAGTGACGCTCGGCGATGCATACACGACGGGCGACGTATTCGACAGCGTATCGTTTCGCGGCGCCCAGATCGCGACGGACGATCGCATGCTGCCTGAATCGCTGCGCGGCTATGCGCCCGTTGTGCGCGGCACCGCGGAAACGAATGCGCGCGTGACGGTGCGCCAGAATGGTCAGGTGATCTACGAAACGACGGTGTCGCCGGGCGCATTCGAAATCAACGATCTCTACGCGACCGGCTACGGCGGCAACCTGGACGTGACCGTGACCGAAGCGGATGGTCGCACGAAGAGCTTCACTGTGCCGTACGCATCGGTTGCACAATCGCTGCGTCCGGGCGTAACGCGCTTTGCAGTCACGGCCGGCCAGCTGCGCAACGATTCGTTGCAGACGAAACCAAACTTCGCGCAATTCACGATGCAGCGCGGTTTGACGAACATGCTGACCGTATACGGCGGCGCGATCGTATCGAACGGATATCTTGCGGCGAACGGCGGCGCAGCCTTCAATACGAAATACGGCGCGTTCTCCGCGGACGTGACCGCGTCGCAAACGCAAGTGCCTGGACAGAACGCGATGCATGGCACGAGTCTGAGAATCGGCTACAGCAAGGTTATCGATCCGACGGACACCAGCATTACGGTTGCCGCTTATCGTTATTCGACGGCGGGCTACATGAGCTTCTCGGACGCCGCGACGCTGCGTGACGCGGCGCTGCACGGCGGCGATCTGAACTCGGTGGATCGCGAGCGCGGCCGTGTGCAGGTGACGATCAACCAGAATCTGAAGGAGCACGGTAGCGTGTTCGTCACGGCATCGACTCAGCACTACTGGAACCGTAGCGGCAGCGATACGTTTTTCCAGGCCGGCTATACGAACAGCTACAAGTACGGCACGTACAGCATTACGGCCGGACGCACGCGCAACTCGGATGGATCGATGTCGAATGAAATCATGTTGAGCACGACGATTCCGCTTGGGCATGCACAACATTCGCCGCTGTTGACGACGAATCTGTCGAAGACCGGGGATGCGTCAAACCTGCAAGCGAACGTGAGCGGCACAGCGGGTGAGCACAACCAGTTCTCGTACAACGCGTATGGCACATATGGACAAAACGCGGGCGCGGGTAACGGCAACGCAGGCGTGAGCGGCGTGTATCGCGCGCCGTATGCGCAGGTGACGGCATCCGCGAGCGCCGGTGCGAACTCGGCGCAAATGTCGGCTGGCGTGAGCGGCTCGATCGTCGCGCATCCGGGCGGCGTGACGTTCTCGCAGACGGTCGGCGATACGTTCGGGATCGTCGAGGCGAAAGGAGCGGAAGGCGCCAGCGTGAGCAGCGCGCAGGGCGTGAAAGTGAACCACAACGGTTACGCGGTCGTGCCGTACCTGACGCCGTACGGAATGAATACCGTCGATATCGACACGAAGGGCACGTCGACCGACGTCGAATTCGAATCGACGTCCGGGCACGCGGTGCCGCGCGCCGGCTCGGTGGTGATGCTGAAGTACAAGACGGTGACGGGCCGCGCGGCGCTGATTCAGGCGCCGCGGCTGGGTGGCGACGCGCTGCCGTTTGGTGCGGAAGTGGTGGACCAGAACGGGCGGAATGTCGGTGTAGTCGCGCAGGATAGCCGGATTTTCGCGCGCGGCCTGGAGGATAACGGCTCGCTGGTGGTGAAGTGGGGTGATGGTGCGGCGGAGCAGTGCCGAGTGGATTATGTGCTGCCGAAATCGAGTGGGAAGGCGGACGCGGCTTATTTGTCGGTGCAGGGGCATTGTGTGGGCGCAGCGTCGACGCAGGCGAATGTTCACATGTCCGAGGCGAACTAGTCTTAAGCAGCGCGTCATCTCCTCATTTGATGGAACGGGATTGGTCGGAAATGCGGCGAAGTTTTTGCCCGATGGGAATAAAAATGAAAAATTTCTTCAGTTGTCTGTTTAAGGTATTTTTGATCGTCACATTGGCTGGCGGGCCGTGCGTGTGTGTCGCGAGATATAACAACTGTACGGCGCCACTGCCGCTCACAGTCAACATCCCGTCGGTCAGCATTCCGGCAAAGCTGGCGGTGGGTCAGGCGGTGCCTGGTGCGCGCGCGGTGTTTTCCATTCCCATAACATGTACGGAAAATCCAAACGGTGACTGGTTTGTCAGCGTAACCGCGTCGTCTTATACACTGGTGCCGGGATTTTCCGACGTATATACGACGGCTGGAATGGGGGGCGGCATTGGCTTCCGGCTACGCAATGCCGCTGGCACAGCGCTTACTGCTATCAGCAATACAAAGTCGAACGACACATTCGATTTTGGTCGCGGGCAAACGGGCACAAATATCCTCGCGGGTAGCTTCGAACTGGTTAAGACGGCTGAGGGCGCCTCGGGATCCTTCTCATTCTCTGCGTTAGTTCATGTACAGGACCAGCAATACGCAAACGGTTCGGACGCGCCTAGCAGATTGAATTTTGCTTACACGCTGACGCCGACAAAGGTGCCGAGTTGTTCGGTATCGAACACCAACGTCGATGTAACGTTGCCCGCAGTAACAGCGTCGGCATTCAAGGGTGTGGGTACGACGGCCGGTGCGACTTCTTTCAGTATCGGTCTGGAATGCGAAGACAATGCGAAACCGGCTATCACGCTAACGGATTCCAACATGCCGGCAAATCAAAGTACGGCGCTTACAACCGTGCCGACGTCCACGGCTAAAGGCGTCGGCGTGCAGATTTTGTACAATGCACAGCCGCTTCCGCTCGGTCCCGCCCCATACTCCTATACGGATAGCAACACGCCGGTCACAAACAGAATTTCGCTGGGTCCGCGATCGGGAACCACGGCCCTTGCACTTCAAGGGCGTTATGTGCAGACGGACGCGACCCTGGTTCCAGGCACCATACGAGCGGTGGCGACGTTCATTTTGAGCTACAACTGAGCGGCCTTCGCGCCAGATTCAGTCACTCAGCCACTTCATTCGCTGCGGGACAGGCGCGCGAGGCGTCCGACACGTGGGGGCGCAGCGTGTATTATTCCTGTCTGCGTTTTTTCCAGAGTCGACATCAGCCCGCCCGCGCCGGAGACGGCACCGGGTTGTTGGCGCTCAGATTGTATTTGTCATAATTGCATTCATGTCACTCTCCGAACTCCAACGCCGCCGCACGTTCGCGGTCATTTCCCACCCGGACGCGGGCAAAACCACGCTCACCGAAAAGCTGCTGCTATTCTCCGGCGCGATCCAGATCGCCGGCACGGTGAAAGGCCGCAAGAGCAATCGCTACGCGACCTCCGACTGGATGGAAATCGAAAAGCAGCGCGGCATTTCGGTCGCGAGCTCGGTAATGCAGTTCGAGTACGGCGACGCGGTGATCAACCTGCTCGACACGCCGGGCCACGAAGACTTCTCGGAAGACACCTACCGCGTACTGACCGCGGTCGATGCCGCAGTCATGGTGATCGACGGCGCCAACGGCGTCGAAGCGCAAACGCTGAAGCTGCTCGAGGTATGCCGCAGCCGCAAGACCCCAATCGTCACGTTCATCAACAAGCTCGACCGCGAAGTGCGCGAGCCGCTCGAACTGCTCGATGAAATCGAGCAGCATCTGGGCGTCGCCGCCGTGCCGTTCACATGGCCGATCGGCATGGGCAAGGACTTTCAGGGCGTGTACGACATCCAGCGCGACCAGGTCCGCGTATTCCGCGCCGGTCAGGACACGCTCGGCGGCGCCGTCGAAACGCTGCAGGCCATCAGCCACGAAGAGGGCGAAAGCCGCTTCGGCTACGCGTGGACGAAAGCCAAAGACGAAGTCGATCTGATCACCGGCGCGACACCGACGTTCGATCGCGACGAATTCCTCGCCGGCCAGCAATCGCCGGTGCTGTTCGGTTCGGCGATCAACAACTTCGGCGTCAAGGAGATTCTTGACGCGCTGGTCGATCTCGCACCGCCGCCGTCGATGCGCATGACCGTGCAGCGTCCGGTTGAACCGAACGAGCCGAAATTCACCGGCGTCGTGTTCAAGGTGCAAGCGAACATGGACCTTGCGCACCGCGACCGCGTCGCGTTTATCCGCGTCTGTTCCGGGCGTTTCGAACGCGGCATGGCGTTGAAGGTCACGCGGTCGAACAAGATGTTCCGCGCAAACAACGTCGTCACGTTCCTGTCGCAACGGCGCGAGACCGTGAGCGAAGCCTATGCGGGCGATATCATCGGTATTCCGAATCACGGCACGCTCAGCCTCGGCGATACGCTTACCGAAGGCGAAGACCTGCAGTTCGTCGGTCTGCCCTTCTTCGCGCCGGAAATCTTCCAGACGGTCGAGGTGGTCGACCCGATGCGTGCGAAGCAGCTCGGCGAGGCATTGAAGCAACTCGGCGAAGAAGGGGCGATCCAGGTGTTCAAGCCGGTGGTCGGCGGATTGATGGTGCTCGGCGCGGTGGGGCAACTCCAGTTCGAGGTTGTGTCGCATCGTTTGTCTACCGAATATAAGGTTGACGTCCGCATGATGTCCGCGCGCTACAAAATGTCGCGCTGGGTCACCTGCGACGATGCAGGCGAACTGCGCCGCTTTATGGATTCGTACTCCGCCCGTATCGCGTTCGATGCATCGAATGCGCCGACGTATCTCGCGTCGCATATCTCCGAGATCGAAGTCGCGCAGAAAGCGTGGCCGAAGATCGTGTTCAACGAATTGCGCGAACGTTCGGGCGCGCCGTTTACCAAGGCGATCTGATCGCCTGTCCGCAGGCCGCTGCGCGTACTTTCCCGTACGGCCGGCCCGCAAGAAATCGCGGTACGCGACGACTTCGCCTATCCTGTTGAAACACGTGCGGCGCGATGGTGATCTGCCGCACGTCTCTCAATCGAGGATTCGAGCATTCGAGGAGCGCCCGTGACCGTCCGCAATCTCGACGCACTGTTTCGTCCCAAGTCCGTTGCCGTGATCGGCGCGTCGCAGCGTCCGGGCAGTGTGGGCGCGATGGTCTGGAAGCGTCTGACGGAAGACGCTTTCACCGGCCCGATCTGGGCGGTCAACCCGAAATACGACACGCTCGATGGGCACAAAGCATTCGGCGACGTCGGCGATTTCCCCGAACCGCCCACTGTCGCAATCGTCTGCACGCGGCCCGCGACCTGGCCGTCGATCATCCATCGCCTCGGCGGCCATGGCACACGCGCCGCGATTATCGTCGGCGAAACCCGCGGCGACGAAGATCGCGTGCATCTGAAACACGCGCTGTCGGCCGCCCGCCCGCATCTGCTGCGCATCGTCGGACCGGCCAGCCTCGGCGTGATCACGCCCGCGTTGCACGCGCATCTCGGCGCACCCGCGTGCACCGTGAAACCAGGCGGCGTCGCATGGGTGTCGCAGTCGAACGCGCTGACCAATGCGGTGCTCGGCTGGGCCGCCGCGCGCGGACTGGGCTTTTCGCATGCGGTCGCGCTTGGCGATGAAGCCGACGTCGATGCCGGCGACGTGCTCGACTATCTCGCCAGCGACGCCGGCACGCGCGCAATCCTGCTCGAAGTCGACACCATCCACGCCGCGCGCAAGTTCATGTCGGCGGCGCGCGCCGCGGCGCGCAACAAGCCTGTGCTCGCGTTGCGTTCGGGGCGCGGCGATCCGGCCGACGGGTTGTACACGGCCGCGTTCCGCCGCGCCGGCATGGTGCGCGTCGATTCACTCGACGACCTGCTCGACGAAATCGAAACACTCGGTGTCGGCCGCGTCGCGACCAGCTCAGCGGCCACGCTCATTACCAGCGACCGCGGTGTCGCGGCGCTCGCATGCGACGCGTTTCACGCGGCCGGCGACACGCTCGCGCCGAGCTCGCAGCAGAACGCCAAAGCGATGAGCGATGCGTTGCCGCGCGTGACGCCAGGCAATCCGCTGCTGCTCGGTGGCGACGCATTGCCCGAACACTTCGGCGCCGCGCTCAAGGTGCTCGCCGATCAGCACGAAAGCGGCACCGCATTCGTTGTGCACGCATCGACTCACCGCGCGCCTGCGGAAGAGGTCGCGCGGGTTCTCATCGCGCATCAGCGCTACGCGTACCGCGGGTTGCTCGCATGTTTCTTCGGCGGTATTTCGCTTGCGACACGCGACGCGCTGCATCAGCAGGGCATCCCGGTGCACTCGACGCCCCAGCGTCTCGCCCGCGCATTCGCCCGTCTGGTCGACTACCGGCTTGGCCGCGAGTTGCTGATGCAGACGCCAGAGGGCTTGCCGGCGCGCGTGCCGCAAGCCATCGACGCCGCGCAGGCGCAAGCGTCGGCCGCGCTGAAGGCGGGCATCACGGAACTCGATGGCGACGCGGCCGCGCAGCTGCTCGCTCACTACGGTCTGGTCGCGTTGCCGGCGCAACGCGCGACCGAGCCTGCGATCGTCGAGGTCAAGATAGAACTGCGCGACGACGCGAACTTCGGGCCGGTGTTTCGCTTTATCGCGCCGTCCGAAGACGGCATCGCGCCGCCACTATGTGTGTACGGGCTGCCGCCGCTGAATCCGATTCTCGCGCGCGACATCGTGTCGAAGTCGGCTTACGCGCGGTATACGGACCCGGAGCCGGTGCTTGCCGCATTGACGTCGGTTTCGCAGGCGGTGTGCGACATTCGCGAGATCGTCGGCCTGTCGCTCGCGCTGCGTGTGATGAAAGATCGCGTGGCGGTCATCGAGCCGCACATCCGTTTGTCGTCGACACGCAGCCGCTTCGCGATCGTCCCGTATCCGCGCCGCTACGAGCAAACCTTCGACTGGCACGGCCAGCGCCTGACCGTGCGGCCGATTCGCCCCGAGGACGAAGACGCGCATCGCGAACTGATCGGCGCGATGACGCCCGACGATTTGCGCCTGCGATTCTTCGGCGCCGTACGCGGCTTCGACCATTCGCAACTGGCGCGGATGACGCAGATCGACTACGACCGCGAAATGGCGCTGATCGCCACGGTGCCGCACGACGACGGTTCGACGCACACGCTCGGTGTGGTGCGCGCCGTGTCCGACCCCGATAACGAAACAGCGGAATTCGCGACCGCGGTGCGATCGGACCAGAAGGGCCGCGGTCTCGGGCGCCTGTTGATGCAGAGAATCATCGCGTATGCGCGCGAGCGCGGCACGCACTGGCTGGTCGGCGAGGCGCTGCGCGAAAATGCCGCGATGATCGGGCTCGCGAAAGCGTGCGGATTCACGGTGACATCGACCGACGATCCTGGCGTCGTCGGCTTCAGACTGGCGCTCGATGAACCGGAACAATGACGCGACCAATCGCCTTTCAAATGGCTTCCGGTTGCGCCCGCATGATCTTAACGGCTACATTTTTTTGCGTCGCGCTGTAACCGGAACGCTCCGCCAGACGAACTAACAGAATAATCGCGCGCGCTCTCCAAAGGCCGCGCGTTGGCAAATGAAGCACGCAAAAGGAGCTGCGCGAGCAACCGTCGATGAGTCAATGCACCGAGGCATCCCACGCATACCCGGCGGAGGAACGGTTGCGAGCGCTGTTTGTCCGCTCGCTCGACGGCGACGCCGCGGCCTATCACGTGTTTTTGCAAGAGCTTGCGAGACATGTGCGTGCGTTGCTGCGCAAACGCCTGCCGAACCTGCGCGACGACGTGGAAGACCTCGTGCACGAAGTGCTGCTCGCGATCCACAAAGGGCGCCACACATACCGGCGCGACGAGCCTTTGACGGCGTGGGTACACGCGATCCTGCGCTACAAGGTGGCTGACTTTCTGCGTGCGCGTGCGCGGCGCGAAGCGCTGCACGATCCGCTCGATGATCTGCCGGAGCTGTTCGCCGAATCCGATATCGAGCCCGCGGAAGCGCGGCGCGATCTCGGCAAGTTGCTCGATCAACTGCCCGACCGGCAGAAGCTGCCGATTCTCCATATGAAGCTCGAAGGACGGTCGGTCGAGGAGACTGCTCGCGCGACCGGCCTGTCCGAACCTGCGGTGAAGGTCGGCGTGCATCGCGGGCTCAAGGCATTGGCGCTGAGAATACGTAGAGGGAAAACATGAATACCGACCGTCTGATCGCTGTTCTGGCTGCTGACGCTGCACCGGTCGGCCCGCATGTCGTCGAATGGCGTATCGCGTCCGCGCTGTCGATTGCGGCTTGCGGCGCGGTCGCGCTGCTGCTGCTCAGTTACGGCGTAAGAGCCGATCTCGCGGCACTCGTCGCGACGCCGATTTTCTGGGCCAAGCTGGCGTTCGCGCTGACAATGGCCGGCGCCGCGCTGGTGGCGACCGCGCGCCTGTCGCGGCCCGGCGTCGCTGTCGGGCGGGTGTGGGCGGCGCTCGTCGTGCCGGCCGCGATCGCGCTGCCGGTCGCGCTGGTCGTCTTGTGGCTCGCACCGCGCGATGCGCGCGCGGCACTGCTGCTTGGCAACACGTGGCGCACCTGCTCGCTGAATATCGCGTTGCTGTCGGTACCGGGCCTGATTGCGATACTGGCGGTCGTGCGCAGTCTCGCGCCGACACGTCTGCATCTGGCGGGCGCGATGGCCGGACTGTTCGCCGGTGCGATCGGCACCGCCGCCTATTGCCTGCGATGCCCGGAGACCAGCGTGCCGTTCTGGGCGACGTGGTATCTGCTTGGAATCGCGATCCCGACGCTGGTCGGCGCCCTGGTCGCTAAAAAGGCATTGCGCTGGTGAGTGTGAAGCGTGAAGCGTGAAGCGTGCGGTGGGCTGCCCGGTTGGCCGAGTCTGCTAGTCGCATCACAAAACGGGGTTGAACGCGCCCGCACAGATGCTGGAGCGCCGTTGCGGTGTCGTGTCGCAGCGAGCGCGACGCGTCAGGCGGACAGGACCGTGTCTCGCGCCAGCAATGCCCGCAGCTTGCGCCGCGCACGGGCAAGGCGTGACATCACCGTTCCGATCGGCATGTCCAGCGCCTGCGCCACCTGCGCATAGCTCATCTCTTCGAGGCCGACGAGCAGCACCACTTCGCGCTGGTCGGGCGGCAACTGCTGCAGCGCGCGGTCGAGATCGCGCATGTCGAGCGACGCCGCGTGATGGCCGTCGACCGAGAGTTCGTCGTCGACGATGCCCGCATCGTCCATCGCGATATGCGGTCGGGAATTCGACGCGCGGATGACATCGTTGACGAATACGTTGTGCATGATCGTCATCAGCCACGCCCGCAGGTCGGTATCCGCACGGAAGCGCGACGCGTAGCGCAACGCGCGTTCGAGCGTGTCCTGAACGAGGTCGTCTGCGCGTTCGCGGTTGCTGATCAGGCTGCGCGCATAGCGGCGCAGCCGCGGCACCTGATCCAGCAGGTCGTCGCCGAAGCTCATGCGTGTTTCGGGCGTAACCGGTTCCCGATGTAACCATCGACGGCGAACGGACCGGCCCCGCCGACAACAAGTGCCGCAAGGCAGGCCAGATACAGCAAATCGGTTTCATAGCCCGGCGGGCCGAATTGCGGCCCCGCGGCGGTGACGGCCATCAGCTTGATCGACGTGAAGCCGAATTGCAGATGCACGGTCAGCGTGGCGACGAGCAGCACGGCGGCCATCGGTATGCTGATCAACGGAACGAATGCGCCGAGCAGCATCGCGAGGCCGCCGAGCAGTTCGATCATGATGGTCGCCCATGCCATAAAGTGCGGCGCGGGCACGCCAAGCGCATGAAGAATGGTCGCGAAGGCCTCGGGGTGCTTGACGATCTTCGCGTACCCGTGCGCCATGAATCCGTACCCGACAATCAACCGCAAGGGCAGCGGAGCCCAATGCGCGCACTTCGTTCTGTCCGACAACCATGAGCCGACGAGCTCGGTCAAAGGGCGGCGGTTTTTCATTGCGCAATAACCTCTTCCGTGAAGGTGAATGAACTGAAGTCAGCGATGTGTTGAATGACACCGCGTACTCATTAGTTCGTTCGCGAAGCGGATCGGGTTACAGCGTTTCTAAAGATAGTCGTTGCAATGAAACATACATAACAAGCCGGGCCGCGCGCGTGCCGCTTGTGCGTTGGCGCGGAGCCGCCGGGCGCGTTCGCACCGTCGAGCGGGCGCTCAGGAGCCGAAGAAAATGTCGCAGTAGCTGACGGGCCCGACGCATGTATTCGCGCCGGTCGCGCTGCTGCCTGAAGGCGGCAGCGACGCGCACGCGGTGCATGCCAGCACGGCGAGCGACGCGAGCAACAGTCCTTTGGAGCGGTGTGCCGCATCGAGCATCGCGCGCGGTCCATGGCGCGCTGGCTCGTCGTGGACCCGCCGCTCGCCGATCGCGGAGTGATGGCCTCGCATGTCGGCGGCCTCAATGAGCAGCCGACGTGCTGGCATCAGCGCTTGGGTGCCCGTCCTGCTGCTCGCTCTTGGCGAGCGCCTTCTGCTTCAGATATGCGACTGTGTTCTGATAGAGCGGGCTCACGTCCGGATACGAAGCATCGGTCACGAAATCGAGGCCGTTCTGTTGGGCTTGCACGAGTTCCTGATAGACCTCTGCGCGCGTTTTGCCTTGCGCAAATACGTTGGCTGAACTCAATGCTGCAAGCGCCATAGCGAACATCGCGAACTTCTTCATTTCCGTCTCCTTGACGAATTGTGCGGTATGCAATCGGGTATACATGACCCGGCGCGAAGATATTCCGGACAACTCGAAAAAGGTGCGTGTTCAGACAGCAAATGACGCAGCGGAAAATATTTTAGTGGGGCAGCGTGCGAGCGATGGAATAAGTTCGATGCGCAGCCGGTTTACCACTGGCCGGGATCGAAGCGCACGGAGAGCGCCGGCAACGAACGTCGCCGGCACGCGCACGAGCAGGAAGGAACGCACAGGAAGTGACGAACAGAAACACGACAGCACGAACGTGCGAACGCACGGGTGAGTAAACGAACGAAGAGCGAACGAAGAGCGAACGAAGAGGTCGCGCGTTGTGCTGAACGTGCTGACCACTCAGGCTGTGAGCTTCGTCGCAGCCTCTTCGATTTGCGCGCGCGATACCGCAAGCTCTTCAAGCCACGCATCCGCATAGACCGAGCCGGTTTCGCGCTCGAGCCGCGCGATCGTCGTGGCGCAACGCGCGCTGTCCTTCGGCGTCGCGATAAATGCCTTTACCGATTGCCCGTTCTTGAACGCGTCGAACAGCGGCACGCGAATTTCATCGGGCAAATTGCGCGTCCATTGGTAGGGCTTACCGTTGAAGGTCAAGGTCGGCGGCAATGCGCGCTCTTTCTTCGCCGCGGGAATCAGGCCATACGAGCGTGCAGCCTCGCCGATCTGCTCGGGCGAGAAGAGTTCGTCCGGCGTGATTTCGAACTGGCGGATATACGTTTCGATTGCGTGCATCGCCGCCGCGCGGTCGTCGCGCTTTTGCTGCGCGCGCGCCACGATGTCGCGCAACTCGTCGGCTTCTTCAGCGGTGATCGTGAAGCCTGCCTGTTTCTGCTGAAGTTCGGTGAAGCGTTGGAATTCCTGGTCGGACAAGAGTTTGGCCATTGCGTGTCGAAGCGGGTGGAATGAGCGGATGGAAGAAAAGCGCGCACGCGTACCGACGCGTGCGGCGGGTTCGAAAAGGGCCGCCATTCTAACGCATGCGCGCGCGAATTCCAGTGCTAGCTGGCTGGATGCGCGGCAGGCTCGTCGTCGTGATTCGACTCGCGGAACATCGACAGCGCCTGCACCGTGTCGCGCAGCATCGCGGTGGTTTCCTCGAGCGTCGGCGCGACGTATTCATCGATGCGTTTCAGGAACGGACAGGTCAGCGCGGCGATCGCCTGGCCCGACGAGCCGAGCAGTGGAAAGGTCAGATCGGTGACGCCGAAAATCTGCTGGCTGTCTTTCTGCGAAAAACCCGCCGCGCGGATATGCGCGCATGCGGCTTCGAGCGCGTCGTGATCGATCGTCACTTCGCCTTTCACGGCGGTGTGCTCGGCCAGCATTTGCGCGCGCTGCTCCGGCGTCTGGAACGCGAGCATCGTGCGGCCCGAACCGGTATCGACCAAACCCACGCGCGAGCCGAGGCGCACCGCGATGCCCCATGTGCCCGGCCCGTCGACTTGCGCGATCAGCAACAGATTGCCGCGGTCGTACACCGCGAGGTGAATCGACTGCTCGGCCTGCGCGGCAAAGCGCTGCATCAGCGGCAGCGCTTCGGAAATCAGCCGCTCCATCGGCGGGTGCCGATGCGCGAGCGCGTACAGCTTGAGGCTCAGCGAATAACGGTCGCCACCCGCCGAGCGCACCACGTATTGCCGCGCGACGAGGCGTTCGAGCATCCGGTAGATCTCGCTCGCGTTGCGCCCGAGCAGTTTCGTGATTTCGGCGCGCGTGAGGCCGCCTTTCTGCTCCGCGAGCAATTCGAGGATGTCGAGCCCCTTGTCCAGCGCGGGCGCGCGGTAACGGTCGCCGTCGTCCCTGTCGTCTGCGTGCACGTCCATTGTGACCGTCTCGTGTCTGTTCGTTTTCATCCCATTATCCAAGGAATCCGCACGCGGCCCGCCGCCGCCAGGGAAAACACGGACGGTCGCAACACCACAGAGACCTTGACTAGAAAAAATTCGTATATGAATAATACGTTCATTGGTGAATAGTAGCTCAGCCAACGTAAAAACATAAATCGAAGGAGACAAACCATGAATGTCATCAGCAGGTCGCGCCCGGCGCGACGCTTTGGGGTCCGCTTAGTGGTCCGCTTTGGCGTCCGTTCGGCGCTGTCGGCGGGTATTGCCGCCGCGTGCGTCGCCGGGCTTGCCGCGAGCGGCGCCGCGCAGGCCGCCGATGCCGGCAAGGTAGGCCTCGGCCTGCCGCTGCTCACGTCGCCGTTCTGGCAGTCGTACAACAACTACCTGCCGAAGTACGCGAAGGAGATGGGCATCGACATCCTCGCGCCGGTCAACTCGAACAACGACCCCGCGCAGCAGATCACCGACATGAACAACATGGTGAATCTCGGTGCGAAGGGCATCGTGGTCGGGCCGATCGATTCGGCCGCGATCAGCCGCGCGTTGAATACGGCAGCGGAGAAGAACGTGCAGGTGGTCGCAGTCGACGTCGCGCCGACGCAGGGCAAGGTCGCGATGGTCGTGCGCGCCGACAATCACGCGTACGGCGCAAAGGCGTGCAAATACATCGGCGAACACGTGAAGTCGGGCAAGGTCGTGCAGATCGAAGGCGACCTCGCGTCGGTGAACGGCCGCGACCGTTCGGAAGCCTTCCGCGCATGCCTGAAGCAGTACCCGGGCCTGTCGCTGCTCGAGATTCCGGCAGGCTGGAAGGGCGACGTCGCCGCGAGCGCGCTCGATAGCCTGCTGACCGCGAATCCGGACGTGAAGGCGATCTACATGCAGGCGGGCGGCGTCTATCTCGCGCCGACGCTGCAAACGCTGCGCCGCAAGCAGATGCTGTTTCCGGCGGGCGACGCGAAGCATGTCGTGATCGTCAGCAACGACGGCATTCCGCAGGAGTTCGACGCGATCCGCAAGGGCGAGATCGATGCGACGATCTCGCAGCCGGCCGACCTGTACGCGAAGTACGGCCTTTACTACATGAAGGCCGCGCTCGCCGGGCAGACCTTCAAGCCGGGCCCGACCGATCACGACAGCACGATCGTGCAGCTGCAACCGGGCGTGCTTGAAGATCAACTGCCCGCGCCGCTCGTGACGAAGGCGAACGTCGACGACAAGAACCTGTGGGGCAATACACTGAAATGAGCGCTGAAACGAGCGCCGAAATGGGCGACGCGCCGCACGGTTCGATCCCGACCGCGGCGTCAGGCGTCGCGGCGGATGCGTCGGCGCGAGGCGCGCGGGCCGCGGCGCCCGTCGTCGAAGCGCTCGGCGTCGGCAAGCGCTTCGGTTCGACCTTCGCGCTGCGCGAGGTGACAATGCGCGTGATGCCCGGCGAATCGCACGCGCTCGTTGGGCGCAACGGGGCGGGCAAGTCGACGCTGGTGTCGATTCTCACCGGTCTGCGCAAGCCCGACACCGGCGAGGTTCGCTTCGCCGGCATGCCGGCGCCGCCGATTGCCGACCGAGATGCGTGGCGCGAGCGCGTTGCGTGCGTCTATCAGCATTCGACGATCATTCGCGACCTCACCGTCGCGGAAAATCTGTTTATCAACCGCCAACCCGAGCGGCGCGGCGTGATTGACTGGCGCGCGATGCGCCGCGACGCGCGCGCGTTGCTCGACCACTGGAAAATCGGCGTGCGCGAAGATGCGCGCGCCGGCGATCTGACGGTCGAAGCGCGGCAACTGGTCGAGATCGCGCGGGCGCTGTCGTACGGCGCGCGCTTCATCATCCTCGACGAACCGACCGCGCAACTCGACGGCGAGGAAATCAAACGGCTCTTTACGCGCATCACCGAGTTGCAGCGTGAAGGCGTGACCTTCCTGTTTATCTCGCACCATCTGCAGGAGGTGTACGAGATCTGCCAGGCGGTGACGGTGTTGCGCGATGCGCGGCATATCGTCAGCGCGCCGGTTGCGGCATTGCCGCGCGAGCGGCTGATCGAGGCGATGACCGGCGAGCGCGGCGGCCTCGCGGTGGCCGATGCCGCGGCGCGTGCGCCGCTGCCGGCGGGCACGCCGGTCGCGCTGGACGTGGTCGGCCTGACGGGCGCGGACTATACCGGCGTGTCGTTCCAGGTGAAGCGCGGCGAAGTGATCGGCCTGACCGGTGCGACCAGCAGCGGCCGCACGAGTGTCGCGGAAGCGATTGCCGGGCTGCGCAAGCCGCAGCGCGGCGAGATTCGCGTGGCGGGCGCACGGTTGCCGCCGGGCGACGTACCCGCGGCGCTCGCGCGCGGCATCGGCTGCGTGCCGAAGGATCGCCATCACGAAGGCCTTGTGCTCACGCAATCGATCGCGGAAAACGCGTCGATGACCATCGCGCGTACGCTCGGCCGTTTCGGCATCGCGCCGCCCGCGAAGAAAAACGCGTTCGGCCGCCGGATGATCGAAGCGCTCGGCATTGTCGCGCCCGGTCCCGATCATCCGGTCTCGGGTCTGTCGGGCGGCAACCAGCAGAAGGTGGTGATGGCGCGCGCGCTCGCGACCGACCCGCAGGTGCTGGTGCTGATCGATCCGACGGCCGGCGTCGACGTGAAATCGAAGGAAGCGCTGCTGTCGGTCGTCGACCGCGTGCGCGACGAAGGCAAAGCAGTGCTCGTGGTGTCCGGCGAGCTCGACGATCTGCGCACTTGCGACCGTGTGCTCGTGATGTTCCGCGGCCAGATTGCGGCCGAATTCGACGCAGGTTGGCAAGACCACGACCTGATTGCATCCGTAGAAGGAGTCAGTCTCCATGAAGAATAGTGTGCAGAGCCCGGCGTTCGCGTCCGCGCACGGCGGTGCGACGCACGCCGGCAAACCGCGCATCGCGTTCGCGCGGCTGCGCGATCTGGCGTTGCTGCCCGCGCTTGCGCTGCTGATCGTGATCGGCGCGTTCGTGAGCCCGAGCTTTCTGACGAAGGCGAATCTGATCAGCGTACTCGGCGCGTCGGCGGCGCTCGCGCTCGTCGTGCTCGCCGAATCGCTGATCGTGCTGACCGGCAAGTTCGACCTGTCGCTCGAATCGACGGTCGGCATCGCGCCCGCGTTCGGCGCGATGCTCGTCATGCCGGCGGCGTCCGCGGGTTTCGGCGTGCAATGGCCGGCGGCGCTCGGCCTGCTGGCGATCGTCGCGGTCGGTGCGCTGGTCGGCTATATCAACGGCTTTCTGGTGGTGCGGCTCAAGCTGAACGCGTTTATCGTCACGCTCGCGATGCTGATCGTGCTGCGCGGGATGCTCGTCGGCGCGACCAAGGGCGGCACGCTGTTCGATATGCCGCCTTCGTTCTTCGCCCTTGCGACCACCATCGTGCTCGGTCTGCCGCTGTCCGTGTGGCTCGCGGCCGCCGCCTTCGCGCTCGCCGCGTTCATGCTGCGCTATCACCGTCTCGGCCGCGCGCTGTACGCGATCGGCGGCAATCCGGAAGCGGCGCGCGCCGCCGGCATTCGTGTCGAGCGCGTCACGTGGGGTGTGTTCGTGCTCGGCAGCATGCTGGCGTCGATCGGCGGTCTGATCGTGACCGGCTACGTCGGTGCGATCAATGCGAACCAGGGCAACGGGATGATCTTCACGGTGTTCGCCGCGGCGGTGATCGGCGGCATTTCGCTCGACGGCGGCAAGGGCACCATGCTCGGCGCGCTCTCCGGCGTGCTGCTGCTCGGCGTCGTGCAGAACCTGCTGACGCTCGCGCAAGTCCCGTCGTTCTGGATTCAGGCGATCTACGGCGCGATCATTCTCGGCTCGCTGATGGTGGCGCGACTCGCGAGCGGCGAAGGACAGAACTGAAACAGACCAGAACGCCCATTCCCACAGAACCGCCTCCATGACAGACCCACGCCTGATTCTGCTGAGCCCCGACGACAACTGCCTGATTGCGGCAGCGCGGCTCGAAGCCGGCACGCAGCTCGACATCGAGGGCGAGACGATCACGCTTGCGAAGACGATCGATCTCGGCCACAAGGTCGCGCGCCGCGCGCTCGTCAAAGACGAAAAGGTGCTGCGCTACGGCGCGGTGATCGGCCACGTGACCGGCGCCGTTGCACGCGGCGAGCACCTGCACACGCACAACCTCGAAAGCGATTACCTGCCGACCTACACGCACGACGCAGGGCACGCATTCGTCAACCATTGAACCGGCGCGGCCGGGCGGCACACGACGCGACCCGCACGACAGTCGTACTACGAGCCCCGCAACGAACCGAACTACGAGCCGCACAACAACGATCATGACCGACACCTCCGTCACACCCGCCGTCGCCCAGCCGCAGCTGCAAGGTTATTTGCGCAGCGACGGCCGCAAGGGCATCCGCAATGTGGTCGCGGTCGCGTATCTCGTCGAATGCGCGCACCATGTTGCACGCGAAATCGTCACGCACTTTCGTGACCCGCTCGACGCGTTCGACGACCCCGCGGCGAGCGGCGCAGCGGGCGAGCGCGAACCGCCGGTGCATCTGATCGGCTTCCCGGGCTGTTACCCGAACAGCTACGCGGAAAAGATGATGGAACGGCTCACCACGCACCCGAACATCGGCGCGGTGCTGTTCGTGTCGCTCGGCTGCGAAAGCATGAACAAGCACTATCTGGTCGACGCCGTGCGCGCGAGCGGCCGGCCCGTCGACGTGCTGACGATTCAGGAGAAGGGCGGCACGCGCAGCACGATCCAGCACGGCATCGACTGGGTCGAACAGGCGCGCGGCAAGCTCGCGACGCAACGCAAGGTGCCGATGGCGCTGAGCGAACTCGTGATCGGCACGGTCTGCGGCGGCTCGGACGGCACCAGCGGCATTACCGCGAACCCGGCGGTCGGCCGCGCATTCGACGAGTTGATCGATGCGGGCGCGACCTGCATCTTCGAGGAAACCGGCGAACTGGTCGGCTGCGAGTTTCATATGAAAAGCCGCGCGGCGCGTGCGGAGCTGGGCGACGAAATCGTCGCGTGTGTCGCGAAGGCGGCGCGCTACTACTCGATTCTCGGGCACGGCAGCTTCGCGGTCGGCAATGCGGACGGCGGCCTGACGACGCAGGAGGAAAAGTCGCTCGGCGCGTATGCGAAAAGCGGCGCGTCGCCGATTGTCGGCATCGTGAAGCCGGGCGACGTGCCGCCGACCGGCGGCCTGTATCTGCTCGACGTGGTGCCCGACGGCGAGCCGCGTTTCGGCTTTCCGAACATCAGCGACAATGCGGAGATCGCGGAGCTGATCGCATGCGGCTCGCATCTGATTCTGTTTACCACCGGCCGCGGCTCGGTGGTCGGCTCGGCCATTTCGCCGGTGATCAAGGTCTGCGCGAATCCGGACACGTATCGCAATCTGTCGGGCGATATGGACGTCGACGCGGGGCGGATTCTCGAAGGCCGCGCGTCGCTGGACGAAGTGGGCCGCGAGGTGTTCGACGTCACGGTGCGCGTCGCGCAAGGCATTCCGTCGAAATCCGAAACGCTCGGGCACCAGGAGTTTATCCTTACGTACAAGACATTCGAGCCGGTCGGGCCTGCTTGTCTGCCGGGCAATGCGGTGTTGACGCGGCGGATGGTGGAGATCGCGCCGTAGTGCGTTTCGCGAAGCCGCATCGGGCGGCGAGGTGATTCGTTCGGCGGTCGCACGACGCATAAGAAAACAGAAGGAGACATCGAGGATGACATCCGCAATCGATTCGAACATCGGGCAGCGCCGTTCGATCGGCCGCCGGCCGCTGCAGGTCGGCGGCCTCGGCCTCGGCACCGCGCCGCTCGGCGGGCTGTACCGCGATCTGACCGACGAGGAAGCGCAGGACACCGTCGACGCCGCGTGGGACTGCGGCGTGCGCTTCTTCGACACCGCGCCGCACTATGGACACACGAAAGCCGAGCACCGGCTCGGCGACGCGCTGCGCCGCTACCCGCGCAACGAGTACGTGTTGTCGACCAAAGCCGGCCGCCGTTTCGTGCCGCGCACGCATCCATACGACGGCAGCGAAGGCTGGCAGAACCCGCTGCCGTTCGAAGCGATTTACGACTATACGCACGACAGCATCCTGCGTTCGTTCGAAGACAGCCAGCAGCGCCTCGGCATCATCGAGATCGACATCCTGCTGATTCACGATATCGGCCGCATGACGCACGGCGACCAGAACCCGCACTACTGGAAGCAACTGACCGACGGCGGCGGCTTTCGCGCGCTCGACGAATTGCGCTCGGCGGGCGTCGTGAAGGCGGTCGGCCTCGGCGTCAACGAAGGGCACGCCATACTCGAAATGATGGTCGAGTTCGAGATCGACTGCGCGCTGTTGGCGGGCCGCTATACGCTGCTTGAACAGCAGACGCTGAACGATCTGCTGCCGAACTGCGAGAAGCGCAACGTCAGCATCCTGCTCGGCGGCGCGTTCAATTCGGGCATTCTCGCGCAAGGCGTGTCCGGCGACCTGAAGTTCAACTATGCCGCGGCGCCGCCCGAGGTGATCGAGCGCGTGGCGCGGCTCGAAGACGTGTGCCGCGCGCATGGCGTGCCGCTTGCCGCGGCGGCGCTGCAGTTTCCGTACGCGCATCCCGCGGTCGCTACCGTGTTGACCGGCGCGCGCAGCGCCGACGAAATGCGCGCGAACGCCGAATCGTTCGAGCGGCCCATTCCGGTCGCGCTGTGGCAAGCGCTGCAGGACCAGGGCTTGATCGACCGGCGTGCCCCGCTGCCGGAGGCATGACGTGACGACGCCGCAGATCGACGCACATCAGCACTACTGGGACCCGGCGCGCGGCGATTACGGTTGGCTCACGCCGGCGCTCGCGCCGCTGTACCGCGTATTCGCGCCAGCGGACCTCGCGCCGCTGCGCGAACGCGCCGGCGTCGCACGCACGGTGGTCGTGCAGGCCGCGCCGAGCGTCGACGAAACGCGCTATCTGCTCGCGCTCGCGCGCAATGACGTGTCGATTGCGGGTGTGGTCGGCTGGGTGCCGCTGCTCGAACGCGATGCGCCCGCGCTGCTCGCGGAACTGGCGCGCGAGCCCAAATTCAAAGGCGTGCGGCCGATGCTGCAGGATCTGCCCGACGACAACTGGATCGCCAACCCGGCGCTGCAACCGGCCATCGACGCGCTGATCGCGCACGACCTCGCCTTCGATGCGCTGATTTTCGCGCGCCACGTCGACGCGCTCGAGATCTTCGCGAAGCGTTTTCCATCGCTGCGCATCGTGGTCGATCATGGCGCGAAGCCGCCGATCCGCGACGGCAGCGCGGGCTGGCACGCGTGGGCGGACGGCATCACGCGGCTTGCGCGGCTGCCGCATCTGCACTGCAAACTGTCGGGTCTCGCGACCGAGGCCGCCGCGGGCTGGACCGAAGCGACGCTGCGGCCGTACGTCGACCATCTGCTCGCGGCGTTCGGACCGGCGCGGCTGATGTGGGGCAGCGACTGGCCGGTGCTGAACCTGAACGGCGACTATCTGCTGTGGCATTCGATCGCGACGACGCTCGTCGCCGCGCTGTCCGACGCGCAGCGCGATGCGATATTCGGCGCCAACGCCACGGCTTTTTACCGCCTGTAAGTGCGCATGCACCGCCGACGGATGCACAATCACAACTGCCGCCGCGCGACCTGCGACCCGCGATGTGCGACCCCGCGCGCAACACCGGCACGCGCCGCGACCCGCGCGGCGCACGCGGTTCGGCGGTGATTCAAACCAACATCAAACAGACTGGAGACGCAGATGACACAGATGACGCAGCGACTGGCCGGCAAAACGGCCGTGATCACCGCTGCCGGGCAAGGCATCGGCCTTGCGACCGCCGAACTTTTCGCGCGTGAAGGCGCCCGCGTGATTGCGACCGACATCCGCCTCGATTCGCTCGCCGGCAAGCCGGTCGACGCGCGCCAGCTCGACGTGCGCGATAGCGCCGCGATCGATGCGCTGGCGAAAGACGTGGGTCCGATCGACGTGTTGTTCAACTGCGCGGGCTTCGTGCACGCCGGCTCGATTCTCGAAGCCAGCGAAGCAGACTGGGATTTCGCCTTCGACCTGAATGCGAAGGCGATGTACCGGACCATTCGCGCGTTTCTGCCCGGCATGCTGGAAAAGGGCGGCGGCTCGATCATCAATATGTCGTCGGCGGCATCGAGCGTGAAGGGCGTGCCGAACCGTTTCGTCTATGGCGCATCGAAAGCGGCGGTGATCGGTCTCACGAAAGCGGTGGCAGCGGACTTCGTCACGCGTGGTGTACGCTGTAACGCGATTTGCCCGGGCACGGTCGCGTCGCCGTCGCTCGAACAGCGGATCGCCGAGCAGGCTCAGGCGCAGGGCAAGCATGTCGCCGATGTGCAGGCCGCGTTTGTCGCGCGCCAGCCGATGGGCCGCATCGGCAAGCCGGAAGAGATCGCGGCGCTCGCGCTCTATCTGGCTTCGGACGAATCGGCGTTCACCACCGGCCACGCGCATGTGATCGACGGCGGTTGGTCGAACTGACCGGTTGCCTGTCTCATTCCTTCGAACGTCTGTTGAACTTACAGGAAACCGCAACAATGAAACTGCTTCGTTACGGACCGAAAGGTCAGGAAAAGCCCGGCATGCTCGATGCGCAAGGCAAGATTCGCGATCTGTCGCAAGTGGTCGGCGACATCGACGGCAGCGTGCTCGACGACGCGAGTCTCGCGAAGCTGCGCGCGTTCGATCCGGCGTCGCTGCCGCTCGTCGACGGCAATCCGCGTATCGGCCCGTGTGTCGGCAAGATCGGCAAGTTCGTCTGTATCGGCCTGAATTACGCGGATCACGCGGCGGAATCGAATCTGCCGGTGCCGCCGGAACCGGTGATCTTCAACAAGTGGACCAGCGCGATCTGCGGTCCTGACGACGACGTCGAAATTCCGCGCGGCTCGAAGAAGACCGACTGGGAAGTCGAACTGGGCATCGTGATCGGCAAGGCCGCGAAGTACGTCGACGAAGCGAACGCGCTCGACTACGTGGCGGGCTATTGCGTGATCAACGACGTGTCGGAGCGCGAGTGGCAACTCGAGCGCGCCGGACAATGGGACAAGGGCAAGGGTTTCGACACGTTCGGCCCGATCGGCCCGTGGATGGTCACGCGCGACGAAGTGCCCGATCCGCAGAACCTGAAGCTGTGGCTCGAAGTGGACGGTCATCGCTACCAGAACGGCAGCACGAAGACGATGATTTTCGGCGTGAAGAAGCTCGTGTCGTATCTGTCGCAGTGCATGAGCCTGCAACCGGGCGATGTGATCTCGACCGGCACGCCGCCGGGCGTCGGCATGGGCGTGAAGCCGTCGCCGGTGTATCTGAAGCCGGGGCAGACGATGCGTCTGTCTATCGAAGGGCTCGGCGAGCAGCAGCAGAAGACGTACGCGGCGGACTAAGCGATTGTCTGGTGCTGGACCCACTACGGTAGTGGGGAGCCGGCGTCGTTCACGTGCCGAACGTGGCGGCGCCGGCCGGTTACTGGCTCTGCAGAATTTTCTATAGTAACAACGCCACTCCCTCCAGATCCCGCCCGTCATTCCGCCTGCACTTCTTCCTTATGATTTTCGGTGCCGTCGCCGATCCGGTTGACGGTGCCCTGCGCGACGGCGATCAGCCGCTCGCGATCGCCATCCGTCACGAACACGCTGCATTGACAGGTCGCCTGATGGCGGCCCGCGTACACGACCTCCGCACGCACCATCAGCACCCCGGTCACCGCGGGCCGCAGATAGTTGATCTTGTACTCGCCGATAATCACCCGCGGCCCCAGCGCCAGCGCGCCGGCAAACGTCAATGCATTGTCCGCGAGATAGCTGATCACGCCGCCGTGGACGAATCCATGTTGCTGCCGCAGATCGTCGCGGATCGGCAGGCACAACGTCAGCTCGTTGGCGCCGACATACATCAGTTCGGTGCCCAGCAGCGTGCTGAACGGCTGCGCATGCAATGCGCCGCGCGCGCGATCCAGAAGATCGGTCATCGTCGGATTCCTTCGGGGCGAGGCCCGCAGTGACGTTCCACCCACTCTAGGAAGCGCCAACACGCCTAGTCAAGGTAATCCGGAAAAAATCACGATGTAATTATTGTGAAAAACGTCGGTAATCAGACGCGGACTGGCCGGCAGACACCGGCGCCGGGGGGGCTTGCCACCCCCCCGTCGTTTGATCTCAAGTCAGCGCGCGTATTGCCGTAAACCCGAGTCAATCAATGGGTTTCTTATCGCAATACGCGGGTGGTAACTGATGTTAAGCAAGATCAAGGTCTCCTCGGGCCTTCTATGTGTTCTGGCCGCTTTCTGCATGTTCCAGCTGGTGAGCGCGGCGCTCGGTTTCTGGTCGCTCACCCGCACGCACGACGACGTCGGCGACCTCGCGAATGTCGCGCTGGGTCAGGTCAACGCGGTCAACGAAACCACGCAGCATTTGATGGACGCGCGCATCAACCTGTCGCGCGCCGGCACGCGGATGGTGCGCGGCGGCGCGGAGCCGGCCGACATCGTTCAGCACGCGCGCGAACAGCTGGCCGCCGCGGATCGCTCGTTCGCGGCATTCGCGCAGGCGCCGAAGCTCAACGACGAAAACGGCACGCGCGCGGCGGCGCTCACCGAGCGGTACCAGAAGATTCATGACGCGCTCATCGAACTCGCGCAATTTCTCGACGCGGGCAATATTCAGGCGTTTCTCGATCAGCCGACGCAAAGCTTGCAGGACGCTTACCTGAACGAGACGAACAACTTCACGCAGTTCGGCGCAGGCATCAGTCACGCGTCGTTCGATTCGATCGACGGCCGGCTCGCGCTGTTCCAGATGGTCGGCATCGTGCTTCTGGTGCTGCTGTTCGGCATCACGGTGGCCGTCTATCAGGTGCTCAAGCGCGGCGTGCTCGCGCCGCTCGAGGAAGCGGGGCGGCACTTCGACCGTATTGCGCAAGGCCGCCTCGATCAGCCGGTCGAGTCGCACGGCACCAATGAAATCGGCCGCCTGTTCGCGGGGCTCGCGAGCATGCAGGCAAGCGTCGCGCGCACCGTGAGCACGGTGCGCGAAACCGCGGATTCGATTCACCTCGGCGCCAACGAAATCGCGACCGGCAACGCGGATCTGTCCGCGCGCACCGAAAACCAGGCCGCGTCGCTCGAGCAAACCGCGGCGAGCATGCAGGAGCTGACCGCGACCGTGAGCCGTAACGCGGACCATGCCCGCGAAGCGAACACGCTCGCGGCGAACGCGCTCGACGCAACGTCGCGCGGCAGCGGCGTGGTCGACGGCGTGGTCGCGAAGATGCGTGGCATCGCGCGAAGCTCCGACCGGATCGCCGAGATTATCGGCGTGATCGACGGCATCGCGTTCCAGACCAATATTCTTGCGCTGAACGCCGCGGTGGAAGCCGCGCGGGCGGGCGAAGAGGGGCGCGGTTTCGCAGTCGTGGCGGGCGAGGTGCGCGGCCTTGCGCAGCGCAGCGCGCAATCGGCCAAGGAGATCAAGGAGCTGATCAATGAATCGGTCTCCGAGATTCGCGACGGCTCGACGCTCGTCGAGCGCGCCGGCGAGGCGATGCACGAAGTATCCGCGTCGATTTCGCGCGTCACGCAGATGATGACCGAGATCAGCGCGTCATCGCTTGAACAGAGCAGCGGCATCGAGCAGGTGAAGCAGGCGGTTGTGCAGATGGACGGGATGACGCAGCAGAATGCGGCGCTCGTCGAACAGGCGGCGGCCGCCGCCGCATCGCTGCATCAGCAGACCCGCCAGCTGAAAGATGCAGTCGCAGTGTTCGAGATTTCCAATTCGGTGCTGGCGGCGGGCCGATAGCTCGGTTATCTTCGGGTTGCTGCCGGTAAGAACCGAGGTGACTTGATGAAACCCGAGATCGAAGCGTTCCACGATCCCGTAACGGCCACGATAAGCTACGTTGTGCATGCCGGACGCGGTTCGCCGTGCGCGATCATCGATTCGGTGCTCGACTACGACCCGCGTTCGGGGCGCACGTCGACGCAATCCGCCGACCGCATCATCCAGTTCGTGCGCGATCGGGCGCTTCACGTGCAGTGGCTGCTCGAGACGCACGCGCACGCGGACCATCTGTCGGCGGCGCCGTATCTGCGCGAGCATCTGGGCGGCGCGATCGGCATCGGCGAACACATTCGCTCAGTGCAGAAGATCTTCGCGCCGATGTTCAACTTCGAAGCCGAGTTTCATGCGGACGGCTCGCAGTTCGATCACCTGTTTGTTGCGGACGAAACTTTCCGCATCGGCGAACTGGAAGCGACCGTGCTGCACGTGCCCGGCCACACGCTTGCCGATGTCGCGTACCGGTTCGATGGCGCGGTATTCGTCGGCGATACGCTGTTCATGCCGGACGTCGGCACTGCGCGCTGCGATTTCCCGGGCGGCGACGCGCGCATGTTGTACGCGTCGATCCGCCGCCTGCTGAGCCTGCCGGGCGATACGCAGCTCTATATGTGCCACGACTACCCGCCGAACGGACGCGGCGTGTGCTGGCAGACGACCGTTGCCGACCAGCGCGAACGCAATGTCCATATGCATGAGTCCGTCGAGGAGCAGGCCTTCGTGCAGATGCGCACGACGCGCGATGCGACGCTCGGCATGCCGACGCTGCTGATCCCGTCGATTCAGCTGAATATCCGCGCGGGTGTCGCACCGCCGCCGGAGGCGAACGGCATCCGGTATCTGAAGACGCCGCTCAACGTGCTGTGAGCGTCGGCGTTGCAAAGCCCCTGTGTTTCCATCATGCAAGCCGCAGCGCCAACATCGATGTGATGGCGCTGCGCGTCATGGCGCCTTATAGCGCTGCATACGCAGTGGCGAGGTGATAAGGCGTGGTCGACGGCATATCGTCGCGTGACACGCCGCCTGCCGCGGTCTTGCATTCGAACCAGCCTTGCGGACGCAGGAAGCGTTCGCTGAAGCGGGCGATCTGCTGCGGCAGTACGGCTCGCACAGCTGCGTCCGGATGCACGGCGAGCGCGCGCAAGTATTCCGATTGCGCCCAGATCCGCTGCGTAGCGTCCTTGATCGCGCCGTGTTCGTCGAGCGCCAGCGCGACACCGCCGGTCGCCGCGTCCACGCCGTGCTGCTGCGCAAAAAGGAACGCACGAGCCAGCGACGCATCGAGGCCGGTTCGCTCGAGCCGTTCGCCCGCTTGCCGCACGAGCCAGAACCATTCGAACTGATGTCCGGGCTCGAGCCAGTTGCCGGCGCTGCCGAGCGGCAACTCCGCGACGCAGCCGGTCGGCGCGTGAATGAATGCGCGGGCGACCGCGCTGCACAGACGCTCGAGCGCGGTATCGAAGGCGGCGTCGCCGGTGGCTTGCCGCGCCGCGAGCCATGCTTCGGTCAAGTGCATGATCGGGTTTTGCAACGGCGTGCCGGTCACCGTCGAAAAATCCACGTCGAGCGCCGCGTTGTAAAGTCCGTGGGTGTCGGGTGCGCGCTGCGCCCCGTTGCGCACTGCAAAACGTTCTTCGATCACAGACGACGTGCGACGTACGACGTCGAACGCATCGCGGTTGCCCGAGCGTGCGCCATATTCCGCGCACGCGAACACGACGAATGCATGCGTGTACAGGTCCTTCGTCGTATCGAGCGGCGCGCCTTGCGCGTCGACGCTATAGAACCAACCGCCGCGCGCGTGGTCCTGAAAGTAGTGGAGCAGCGCGTCGAACAGCCGTTGTGCATGGTCGGCGATGCCGGCCTGCGCGAACACGAATAACTGGCGCGCACAGGCCATCGCCCGGTAGCGGACGGCGGGCAGCGGCTGGCGGCCGTCGCCGGCAACGGCTTCGTAAGGCAGATTCAGCGCTTCGTTGAAGCCCGGACCGCGCCAGATCGGCAGGACAATACGTGCAAAATGTTCGCGCAGTGCGAGCGCGGCGGCGGACGTCGAAGCAGGTGTGCTCATGATTCGAATTCAAGGTTGAAATGACGCGCGTTGCGCTCCGGCGGCGCGCGGCCAGCGTCGCCAGCGTCGGATAGCACGCGAATAACCCGCTATGGTACGCCGGACGGGTGCCGGGGCGGACCGCATCTTGCTGGATCGACAAAAAACAGGGGGGGCGATATGCCAGGCAATCTTGAATTCATCGCGCGGCTCGTGATGGCGGCCGCACTCGGCAGTGTGATCGGCTTCGAGCGCGAACGGTTGTCGTGGGCCGCGGGGCTGCGCACGCATATGCTGGTATGCGTCGGCTCGGCGCTGATCATGATCGTCTCCGCGTTCGGCTTTGCCGACGTGCTGGGCGGCGAGCATATCGTGCTCGACCCGTCGCGGGTGGCCGCCCAGGTCGTATCGGGCATCGGCTTTCTCGGCGCGGGGTCGATCCTGCTGCGCGGCGAGATCGTCCGCGGGCTGACCACGGCGGCGAGCTTATGGTCGGTTGCGGCGATCGGCCTCGCGGTCGGCGGCGGCCTGTACACGGCATCGATTGCCGCGACCGTGATCATTCTGATCATCCTCGCCGGCATCAAGCCGATCGAGCGGCGCTTCATCACCGTCAAACAGCGGCGCCAGTTGACGCTGCTCGTCGAGCGCGGCGCGCTCACGTTTCACTCGCTGCACGATGCGCTCGGCCCGTCGAGCGCGCGCGTCAAGCAGTTCGTCGTGCAGCAGAGCGACGACTCGCCCGAGCTCGACGAAGTGTTGATCACGTTCAGCCGCGTATCGCCGCAGGAATACACGGCGATCTATGAGCAATTGCGTCAGTTTTCCGGTGTCAGGGAGTGTCGCGACAACGGCGCGCAGGCGTGACGTCGTTGCGTTCGCAACGTTATGGACGACCGTCGTCGCGCGGGTCTCGCGAACGGGAGGCGGCCGCCGCGCGCTCGGTCTTTGCGTCGTCCCGTTCGTTGCCCGCGTCGGTGAAGTCCGGCGCGAACGTCCCGCGCGAGATGCGATACCAGACCGGCACGTCGAATGCGAGCCATGCATGCAGCACGCATGCATGCGCGAACGACAGCACGCAGAAGGCCGCCGTCCCGGCAAGCGTCCATTGCAGCTGCGTGAACGAGCCGGGCAGCCGTGCCGGGCCGTCCGCCGGCATCAGCGGACCCGCCACATCTTCGAGAATGCCGGTGCCCCATACGAGCATCATGAACAGCGCGCCGCCGACAAACGCGCTCACGCCGAAATAACGCAGCGCGACGCGCGTGCGGCTCGCGAACGGCCGGCGATGGTGCCGCTGGTTCGCATCGACGATGGCGACCGCATTGGTGAGCGCGACCACCGCCATCGCGGAAGGCCAGAAGGTCGGGCAATCGCTGTGCGCGTTGATCAGCAGCAGAACGCCGATGACCGAAAACGGCGGCGCGAGCAGCGTGCTGGCAAACCAGGACGTGCTTTGCCACACCCGCCACGGGCTGCGCCAGCGAAGTGCAAATGGCGTGCGGCCACGCGAGCGGGACGCGAAACGCGCGCCGAAGGCGCGCAGCTGTTTCATGCTCAACGGCACGCGAGGCTCCCAAGCGAACCTGCGATGAAAAAGGCATGCGGTCTGCGGCCGCACACGCTGTTGCCCGCGCCGTCGACCGATGCGGCGCGAGTCTTTGGATCGGAAATCATGAACGGGTTCGAATAGCCCTATTTGCCTGTGTCTACTGCTTAGACGGATCGGGCGCCGCTATCCCGCAAACTTATATGCGAGTGCGCATATCGATTGTTTCTGTCACATGTTTGACTCAAAACATACGCTACCTTGAAAAAAGACCGATTCGATCCGTCGAATGCCGCACACGCAAAAAAAGGAAAACGTAGTGGAGCAGTCCCCGCATGACACCGCAGTCCCTCCCACGCAGACAGACCCCGCAGAAGCGCCGTTGATCAACCTGCGCGATACCGGGCGCTTTCTCGATGTGCTGGCGTCCCTGAAGTGTTCGCTCGCCATCAGCCGGCGTCCGTCCGGCGTCGCGTTGCTGGGCGTGGAGAACGGCGTGCCGACGCTGTCGGCGTGCCAGCTGCCTCGTTCGATGGGCCTTGCGGTTGGCGGCAAACGCCTCGCGATCGCGACCATCCACGAACTGATGATTTTCGCGAATGTGTCGTCGCTCGCGCCGCTCTACCCCGAGCGGCCGGATTACTACGACGCGATGTTCGTGCCGCGTGTATCCCACTATACGGGCGACCTCGACCTGCACGACATGGCGTTCGACAATCAGATCGTGCTCGCGGTGAATACGCGCTACTCGTGCATCAGCGTGATCGACGGGTACTTCAATTTCACGCCGATCTGGCAGCCGCCGTTCGTCACCGAGTTCGGTCCGGACGATCGTTGTCACCTCAACGGTATGGCGTTTCACGAATCGAAAGTGCGCTACGTGACCGCGCTCGGCGAAACGAATACGCCGTTCGGCTGGCGTAAGGGGATGGTGGACGGCGGCATCGTGATGGAAGTGCCAACGGGCCGGATCGTGGCGAGCGGATTGTCGATGCCGCACTCGCCGCGCATCATCGGCGGCCAGCTATACGTGCTCGAAGGCGGGCGCGGCGCGCTGTTGCGGATCGATCCGGCGACCGGCGCGAAGCAAACCGTCACGACTTTGCCGGGCTTCACGCACGGGCTCGCCGAGTATGGCGGCGTGCTGTTCATCGGACTGTCGAAACTGCGCATGAAGCGCGGCCCGCAAGGCTTGCCGATCGAAGCCGAACGCGACGAACTGGTCGCGGGCGTCGCGGCGGTCGATCTGGCGAGCGGTGCGGTGCTCGGCATTCTCGAGTTTTACAACGGTGTCGAGGAAATTCTCGACGTGCAGGTGCTGCCCGACGTGTTGCGTGCGGAGATCCTGAACCCGCGCCAATGGGCGCAGATGCCGTCCATCACGACGATGCGCGGCGGGTTCTGGCAGCAAAAGCCACGTGAAGAAGACGAAGAAGCGGCTGCGGCCGCGCAAGGATGATCGCGTGGCGACGCCCGGATACCAGGCGTCTTCCGCCTGTCACCCCGGTGCGATAAAAAAGTGCGGGTTTGCATGACCCGGCACGTCTGGATAGACAGGGAGGCAAAGAACCTTCTGCTGTCGCCGCCCCGTCATCGAATCTGCCGGCATCGCCGCATATTGCACATGCGGTGATGCCGGTAGCGCAAGGCAGGGAGTCGCGTGTTCGATCCCGCCGGGTTGGTCAAACAAAAAATGTGCGGTTTCTTGCGGTTCGTTCCGTCTATGCAAATAGATGCGTCGGTTCGGATGCGGCTTGAGTAGCGGTTATGCGCAGTGCCTGATGGGAAGCGGGAAGCGAGCGGGGAAGCGAGCGGCGCAACGCGGAGCTGGAACCCGAAGTGCCGGTCAGCTGTTCGCGCGTTGCGAAGCGTTTCACGGGAATGGCAGGCGATAACGCAGTGCGTATTCGCGGATGTGGAACACGTCTGCGTCGATCGGGCAGGCAAGCATGTGTGGTGTGAGCGAGACCAACTCAACTATTTAGGAATACTGAGCCGCTGTCATCAAATTGACCTGAAACACGTATAACGCGCGAGACGCGAAGTGCCGCAAGCGGAACGACAACGCTGAGAATTTCAAGCAATCAAGGGGTGGCGCATGACGCCGGTAGTAGACGGGGAATCGAATAACCGGATCGGGCAGTGCCTGGCGGGTGCACTGCTGGTGGGCGGGATGACGCTTGCGCCGCTCGCGCAGGCACAAACGCAGGCGACGGCTCAAGCAGCGGCACAGACGCCGGCGCCAGGCAACACGCAAAGCAGCGCGCAGGCACAGGCATCTGCAACGAGCGGTGCAACGGCCGGCGCGGCGCCCGCACCGGGCAACGCGCCGCGGACCTTCGACGTCAACGAGTTTATCGTGCGAGGCAATACGAAACTGCCGTCCCTCGATATCGAAAAAGCGGTCTATCCGTTCGAGGGGCCGGGCAAGACGCTGACCGATGTCAATGCGGCACGCGACGCGTTGCAGAAGGTCTATCAGGACCGCGGCTACCAGTCGGTGGTGGTCGAATTGCCGGCGCAGCAGGTGAAGGGCGGCGTGGTGCTGCTGCAGGTGGTCGAGGCGAAGGTGGGGCGCTTGCGCGTCGAAGGGGAGCAGTACAACTCGCCGCAGGTGATTCGCGATGCGGTGCCGGCGCTGGCGGAAGGCAGCGTCCCCGATTTCAACGCGGCGCAACAGCAGTTGACCGACCTGAACAAGTCGCAGGACCGTCAGGTGATTCCGGTGCTGAAGGCCGGCGCGCTGCCGCAAACCGTCGACGTGGACCTGAAGGTCGACGATCACAACCCGGCGCACGGCAGTATCGAACTGAACAACGACCATAGTCCCGACACGTCGGAGCTGCGCACGGTCGCCTCGCTGAGCTACTCGAACCTGTGGCAGCTCGGCCACGTCATTTCCGGCAGTTTCCTGATAGCGCCGCAGCACCCGCAGGACGCGAAGGTCTACACGTTCTCGTACCTCGCGCCGCTGCAGGGCACGCACTGGAGCCTGCTCGCCACCGCGTATCACTCGGACAGCAACGTCGCGTCGCTCGGCGGCACGACCGTGCTCGGCAAGGGCACGTCGTTCGGCTTGCAGGCCATTTACGCGTTGCCGTCGACCGACACGTATTCGCAGACGACGAGCATCGAAATCGATCACAAGCATTTCGACGAAAACGACGTGCTGGGCGGCCAGTCGACGCAAGCGCCGATCACCTACGTGCCGGTCACGTTCGCGTACAACGGCCAGCTGAATCTGAAGAACTCGCAGACGGCATTCTCGGTTTCGCTGGAGACGAATCTGCGCGGCGCTAGCAGCAACGCCGACGACTTCGACAACAAGCGCTTCGACGCGACCGCGGACTTCCTGATCGCCAAGTTCGATATCAACCATACGCAGAACCTGCCGCACGACCTGCAGCTGAACGCGCACGTGAGCGGCCAGCTCGCGGACTCGCCGCTCGTGTCGAGCGAGCAGTTCGCGGCGGGCGGCATCAATACCGTGCGCGGCTACCTGTCGGCCGAAAACACCGCGGACAGCGGCGTGCTCGGTTCGCTCGAACTGCGCAGCCCGTCGGTCGCGAAGTATTTCAACGGATCGATCGTGAACGAGTGGCGCTTCCATGCGTTCGTCGATTCCGCGCATCTGTGGCTGTTGAGCCCGCTTCCGGAGCAGCAGTCGTCTTTCAACATGCTGTCGGTGGGTCTCGGCACGCGCGTGCAGTTGCTCAAGTACGCGAGCGCCGATGTGGAAATGGCGTTCCCGATGAAGTCCGCGACCTTCACGAAAGCGTATAGCCCGCACTTCGACTTTTATGTGCGCGCGAGTTTCTGACCGGTTTCTTTAAATGTGTTGGGCCGGCCGTGACCGGCCGGTTTTTCGGGGGATTTGACTGTGAAGCGAGCTTGGTTGGTTTTACTGACGGTGGCCTTCATGTGGCTGCCAGGGGTCGCGAATGCGTGGTGGCAGAACGACTGGTCGTTCCGCAAGTCGATCACGATCGACACGACGCCGAAGGGCGGCAACGTTGCAGAGTCGGCAGGACGGGTGCCGCTGCTGATCCGTCTGCATTCGGGCAACTTCCAGTTCGACGGCTTGCAGGACAGCGGCGCGGATATCCGCTTCGTCGGCGCCGACGACAAGACGCCGCTCAACTATCACATCGAGCAGTACGACCCGGTGCTCGGCGTCGCGCTCGTGTGGGTGGACGTGCCGCAGTTTCCGGCAGGCGCCGCGCAGAACATCTGGATGTACTACGGCAACAAGAAAGCGCCGGACGGCGCGAAGCCGGCCGAGACGTTCGACCCTGACTACACGCTCGTTTATCACTTCGACGGCGCGTCGGGCACGCCGCCGAAAGATTTGACCGCGTACGCGAACAACGCGCAGAACGCGCCGGCGCGCGTCGTCGAAGACGGCATCGTCGGCAAGGCCGCGCAGTTCGACGGCAAGACGCCGGTCAACCTCGCGGCGAGTCCGTCGCTCGCGATTCCGGCAGGCGGCAAGTTCACCTTCAGCGCGTGGGTGAAGCCTGCTGCGCTCGCGCCGCAGACGCTGCTGTTCGCGCGTCGCGACGGCGCCAACGGCCTGCTGATCGGCCTCGACAACGGCGTGCCGTTCGCAGAAGTGGACGGCGGCGCCGCACCGGCGCGCACGCCCGCATCGGCGCCGGTCGCCGCGGGTCAATGGACGCATATCGCGGTGACCGCGGACGGCACGAACCTCACGCTGTATGTCGGCGGCCACCAGGTCGCGCAGGTCGCGGCCACGCTGCCCGCGTTGAACGTGCCGGCCGCGGTCGGCGGCGATGTGGCCGGCGGCGCCGGCAGCGGCTACGCGGGCGAGATCGACGAACTGCGGCTGTCGAAGGTCGCGCGTTCCGCGACGCAGATCGGCATCGACGCGATGAGCCAGGGCTCCGAATCGAAGCTGGTCGGCTACGGCGCGGATGAAAAGCAGTCGGGCTTCGGCTTCGGCTACTTCGGCGTGATCGTGAAGTCGGTGACGGTCGACGCGTGGGTGGTCATCGTGATCCTGCTCGGCATGGCGTTCACGTCGTGGGTCGTGATGTGGAACAAGGCGCAGTACGTCGGCACGATCGACAAGGCGAACGCATTCTTCGTGAAGCGCTTTCGCGAAGTGGCGGGACGTCATCTGGTCGGTCTCGCGCATACCGACGAGCGTTCGGAAGACGGCCGGCGTCTGCGCCACTCGTCGCTGTACCGGCTGTACCGCGCGGGCGTCGCGGAAATTCACAGCCGGGTCGACGAAAACGGCCGCACGGTCATCACAAGCGAGTCGATCGAAGCGATCCGCGCGACGATGGACGCGACCCTCGTGCGCGAGAACCAGCGTCTGTCGAAATCGATGGTTCTGCTGACCATTGCGATTTCAGGCGGCCCGTTCCTCGGCCTGCTCGGCACGGTGGTCGGCGTGATGATCACGTTCGCCGCGATTGCCGCCGCCGGCGACGTCAACGTGAACGCGATCGCGCCGGGTATCGCGGCCGCGCTGCTCGCGACCGTCACGGGTCTGTTCGTCGCGATTCCCGCGCTGTTTGGCTACAACTACCTGCTGATCCGCAACAAGAACGTGACCGCGAACATGCAGGTGTTCGTCGACGAGTTCGTCACGCGTCTTGCGGAAGCGCATCGCAGCGCGGACCACACGATCGCCGCCGATTGATCAGGACACTGCGGACAGCACCGATGACGAACACACACGACGCGCGCCGCAGCACGCAACAACGGAGGGCGTAACGCCATGCAAGTTCAGGACGACGACAAGCCGTACGACGACATCAACATCACGCCGATGCTGGACCTCGCGTACGTGCTGCTGATCATCTTCATCATCATGACCACCGCATCGGTGCAGGGGATCAAGGTCGATCTGCCGAAGGCGAGCTCGTCGGCGAGTCTCGCGAAGCCGCAAACCAAGGCGATCACCGTGTCCGACTCGGGGCAGATCTTCCTCGACGCCTACCCGGTGACGATGGACGAGCTCGAGAACCGGCTGCGCACGATCAAGGCGACGACGCCGGACGCGCCGATCGTGCTGAAGGGCGATTCGGCGGTCGCGTATCAGAAGGTGATGGATGTGCTCGATCTGCTGCGCCGGCTCGATCTGACGCAAGTGGGTCTCGTGACGGGCAAGCAGAAATCATGACACGCGCGCACAGCATGAGCGGCCAGCGCCCCACGTGCGATCGCAGCGGTCGCACGCACAGCCGGAGGCTTCGCTCATGGAAATGACTTACGAGGGCGGCCACGGCGGCGATCCGGAAGACGAGCGCAAAGGTGTCAGGCGTTTCGTGAAGCCCGCGATCTACGTGGTGGTGGTGCTCGGCATCGGCTTCGCGGTGTGGCGTTTCGCGAACGATACGGCGGGCGTGAAACGCGCGGAAGCGCCGCGCGTGACGACGGTGATTCCGGTGCCGCCGCCCCCGCCGCCTCCGCCGCCGAAGGTGAAGCCGCCGCCCGAAAAACAGCCGGAGGTGCAGACCCCGGTGCCGAAGCCGACCGCGACGCCGAAGCCCGCGGACGCGCCCAAGCCGATGGACAACATGCCCAAGCAGATGTCGATGAACGCGCCCGCGCAAGCCGGCACGGACAACTTCGCGATTGCGGCCGGCGACGGTTCAGGCATGGCCGGCAGCGGAACCGGCAACGGTTTTGGCAATGCCACTTACACGCAATACCTCGTGTATGCGCTGCGACAGGCGGTTGAGCGCGACAAGGGTGTGCAGGAAGCAGGACAGGGCGCGCGCTTTTCGGTCGGCGTGAAGGTGTGGCTCGAGCCGTCGGGCCGCATCGTCAAGGTGACGATCGGCCGTTCCACCGGCGATCCGAAACTCGATGAGGCCGTGGTCAACGCGATGCAAGTGCTCGGCAAGCTCGACCAGACGCCGCCGCCGACGTGGCAGTACCCGGTGCGGATCGACATACAGGGGTACCAGCCGGGCTGATGCGAATCGCACCTATGCGTCGCGGACCAGGCGGGGGCCAGCAGAAAAATCAGCAGTTATGCGGAGAATCAGAATGATTCAGAAGATGGTGTTACGGGGTGGCGGGCAGCACGGCGGGGGGCAGTCGATGCGCCGCACGCGAATCAGTTTCGCGGTGCTGGCGGCACTGGGGATGGCGCTGACGACGGGCGTGCACGCGCAGTCGCTCGAGACGCAGGCCGCGATGGGTACGGCCGCGCCGACCGAAAGCACGGTGATCAACCTGATCAACCTGCTGGTGAAGCGCGGCGTGCTCACGCAGCAGAATGCCAACGACCTGGTTTCGCAGGCCCAGGCCGAAGCTGCGCAGGCGAAGGCCGCTGCCGCGCGACCGGCGGTGCCGGTCGTCGCGAACGCGCCGACGCAGCCGGGCGACGTCGCGGTGCCGTATGTGCCGCAGGTGGTGCGCGATCAGATTCGCGACCAGGTGAAGCAGGAAGTGGTCGCGCAGGCGAAGGCGGAAAACTGGGCACAGCCGAACACGTTCCCGGACTGGGTGTCGCGTATCAAGATCGACGGCGATATGCGCATACGTGATGAGTTCCACTTCTTCTCGCCGCGCAACGTGACGGGTCTGACCGACTTCGCGCAGATCAATCGCAACGGCGGCTTCGACTTCAATCCGAACACCAACAATGCGCTGCCGCCGACCCTCAACACGACCCAGGACCGTTCGAACCTGTTCAGCGTGCGCGCGCGTCTTGGCGTCACCGCGCAGATCACGGACAACCTGCAGACCGGCATCCAGCTCGCGTCGGGCAACGACGACGACCCTGTGTCGACCACGCAACTGCTCGGCGGCGGCTTCGACAAGAAGGACATCTGGCTGAACAAGGCCTACGTCAAGTATTCGCCGACCAGCTGGGTCTCGATCACCGCGGGCCGCTTCGACAATCCGTTCTTCTCGTCGGACCTGCTGTTCGACCCGGACCTCGAATTCGACGGCTTCGCGGCGAACTTCAGCCATGCGCTGCCGGCCGCGCCGGACATCACGCTGTTCGGCACGCTCGGCGCGTTCCCGGTTCAGTACAGCGACGACAACTTCCCGTCGAACAGCATCGACAAGGCCGGCAGCGATACGAAGTGGTTGTTCGCCGGCCAGTTCGGCGCGGAGTGGAAGATCAACGAGCAGAACCGCCTGAAGGGCGCGATTGCGTACTACGACTTCCAGAATTCGCGAGGCGAACTGTCTTCGCCATGCGCGCTGTTCCTCGGCGCGACGAGCTGCAGCACTGACAACGATGCGCCGGCCAATATGCAGAAGGGCAACACGGTGATCGCGCTGCGCAATATCGTGCAGGACCCGAACGCCACGCCGGGCGGCACACCGGACACGCAGCTGTTCGGCCTCGCCTACAACTACCGGTTGTTCGATGCGAAGCTCGAATGGGACACGAAGCTCATGGACCGTTACAAGCTCCGGCTTGACGGCGAGTTCGTGCGCAACCTCTCGTACGACGCGAACAAGGCGTTCCAGGCGACGTCGACGCCGGTCAACAACTTCAACAATGCGAACTCGTCGGGCACGACGGTCACGCAGGCGGACTATCGCAGCGGCGGTAACGGCTTCATGTTCAAGGCGACGCTCGGCGAGCCGGACACGTACGAGAAGGGTCAGTGGAACTTCTCGATCGCGTACAAATACCTGCAGCCGGATGCGGTGCTCGACGCGTTCACCGATTCCGACTTCCACCTGGGCGGCACCAATGCGAAGGGCTATGTGCTCGGCGCGCAGTATGCGGTCGCGCGCGACGCATGGCTGTCCGCACGCTACCTGAGTGCGCGTGAAGTGTATGGGCCGCCGCTGTCGATCGACGTGCTGCAGCTCGAGCTCAACGCGAGATTCTGAGGCTGACCATGCGAAAACGTCTATTGAGCGCGGCAGCCGGGTGTCTTGGCGCCGCGCTGGTGTGCACCTCGCTGCCGGCGCTTGCGCAAAGCAGCGGCCTCGAAGACAAGTTGCGCGCGCAACTGCGTTCGACCGTCGAACAGTTGCGGCAGCTGCAGGATACGCAGGCGCAACTGCAGGCGGACAAGACCGCGGCCGAGCAGCAGCGTGACAAGGCCGTGGACGATCTGAAGGCCGCGCAGGGCGAGCTCGATGCGGCAAAGGGCAAGTCGGGCGCGCAGGAGCAGGCCGAACGCGCGTTGTCCGCCGAGCGCTCGAGCCACGCGAAGGATACGCAGCAGCTGACGAAGGTGAAGGCCGCTTATGACGCGTTGCTTGCCGAGTCGCATACCCAGGAGGCGCAGCGCAAGCAGGCGCAAACCGAACTGAAGGCGCGCGACACGCAACTGCAGACCTGCGAAGCGAAGAACGCGCAGCTCTACAAGGTCGGGCACGACGTTCTCGATGCATACGAGCATATCGACCTCGGCACCTTCATGAAGACGCGTCAGCCGTTCGCGCAAAGCGCGCGTGTGAAGTACGACGAGATCGCGCAGCAGTACGGCGATCAGCTGTATGCGGGCAAATACGATCCGAACGCGGCGCCGGCGCCTGCCGCGGCGGCGTCCGCGGGTTCGGCGGCCGCGCCAGCCGCCGCCGCGTCGAAATAACACAGTCACGAACGCGTCGCACCATACGCGATTAAACATCTCGTTCGACGCGATAGAGCATCTGAAGCCGTCAAGGCACTCGAATCGAAACAACAGGAATCGATATGACGACCGCAGCAAAGGCAGCAACGAAGAAGAGCAGCGACGATATGTTCATTGAAGCGGTCAGCGTCGACCAGCTGGCGGACATATTCAAGTCGGCGGGTTATCGCGTGACGCCGGCCGAGCAGAACGGCGTCGTGCAGCTGATGAGCGCGAGCCAGGGCGTCGGTTTCGCGGTGCGCTTCGGCAACGCGACCGCCGAGGTCGGCAAGTTTCTCGACTTCACGCTGAGCTGCGCACTGCAAGTGCAGGGCGAGTTGCCCGCGGAAATCGTCGCGGGCTGGAATCGCACGAAGCGCTTTGCGCGCCTCTGGGAGCAAGCGCCGTTTCTCGTGCTCGAAATGGACGTGGTGGTGGCGGGCGGCGTGAGCGAGCGCAATCTGCGTTCGCTGATCGAGTTGTGGGACCGCCTGATTCGCGAATTCCTGCTGCATCTGCGCAACCGGCCGGCCATGGCCGCGGCGCAAGCAGAGGCCGCCCCGGGCGTCGCGGCGGCGGGTCTTGCAAGCACAGCTGGGGACATGCAGCAGGTTGAAACGAAATGAACAAGCCGGGCAAGCCCCGCGTAGCCGGTGCGCTCGGTGCGGCGCTGCTCGCGCTGACGCATGGCGTGTGGGCTGGCACCGGCGCGCAGCATGTGAGCGTCGATAAGGCGCCGCAAGCCTGGCTTGTCTATGCGCAGCGGGTTTCGGAAACGCTGCAGACGGCGCTGAGCGCCGACACCGAAACCGCGCGCCGCTTCAATGATTACTTCAGCAACTGGGTCGACACCGACGCGGGCGCGGTCGCACCTGCATCGGCGCCGTCCGACGGCGGTCCGCTGCCGTTCGACCCGCCGACGCTGAAAGTGCGTGTCTGGCTCGATCGCGCCGGGCATGTCGAGCAGGTCGAATTCGACGATATCGGCGACGACGCGGCGGAGGCCGACTTGCGCTCGCTGCTGCTTGCGCAAACCGTCGGTGCGCCGCCGCCGCGGCTGATGAAGCAGCCGGTCGTGGTGCGTCTGTCGCTCGGCGCGGAGTTGTGAAGCGGATCATGAATGTTTGATGCCGTCTGATGATGCCGTGTGCGCATCCGTGTTCGCGGGCAACAGCAGACTGATTTTTTCCAGCAGCGGGAGTGGGACAGTGAAGAAATTTGCAATGGTTATGAGCGGCGCCATGCTGGCGTTGTCATGCGCGGCGCATGCGCAGGGCGATGTGATCGCACGCGCCGGCGACACGTCGGTGACGCAAGCCGATATGACGGCGTTTCTGCAAGCGCTGAGCCCGGATGTCAGGACGCGCCTCGCGGCCGACCCGGCGAAGCTCGATCAGGTGGTGCGCGCCAAACTCGCCACTTCGGCCGTGCTGGCTGAAGCGCATGCGAAGGGCTGGGACAAGCAGGCGCAAGTCACCGCGCTGATCGACGAAGCGCGGCGCGATGTGATCCTGCGCAGCTATCTCGCATCGGTGTCGGCGCCGCCTGCCGACTACCCGTCCGACGCGGACATCCAGGCCGCGTACGACCACAATCAGACGCTGTTCATGCAGCCGCACGCGGTGCGTCTGTCGCAGATCTATATCGCCACGCCGGCGGGCGCGGATGCGGCGACGCTCGACAAGGCACGCAAACGCGCGACCGACCTCGCGCGTCAGGCGCGCGCGTCGGGTGCGGATTTCGCGGCGCTTGCCAAGGCCAATTCGCAGGAGACGCAAAGCGCGGCGAACGGCGGCGACATGGGCTTCGTGCCGGACGGACTGCTGATGCCGGAAATCCGCAAGACCGTCGAAGGGATGAAGACCGGCGAGGTGGCGGGGCCGGTGCAAACGACGGCGGGCTTTCATGTGATCAAGCTGACCGACACGCGCGCGCAAAGCGTGCGTCCGCTTGCCGACGTGAAAGAACAGTTGCGTGCGCAACTGCGTCAACAGCGTGAAGCGCAAAACGCCCAGGCCTATATGGCGAAGCTCGCGGGCCCGTCGGCCGCGCCGATCGACGAAAACGCGCTGAAAAAGGCGCTCGCCGCGGTCCACTGACGGACGCGCAAGGGGCGATGCCAGTGACCGGAATCTCGTCCGATACCGCGCGGCTGCCCGACGACGTGAATGCCGGCGGCTACGGTTTTCACGTCGTCGGCGCACGCTACGGCATCGGCGTCGGTGCGAGCCCGCAGTGTCCGGTCTGCTTCGGCGAACTCCTGCCCATTGCCGACGATGCGGGCCGGCTCTTCCGTCACCTCGTTGCGCAAGACGAGGCGCGTTGCCCGCTCTCGACGCCGTCGTATCAGCCTGACGCGCCGAGCGTGGCCCGCAAGCGCGATGCCGTGCTCGAGCGCGAACAGCGCGGCGCCTTTATCGAAAACTGGCAGCGGCATTTCCAGGTGATGCGGCGCGCCGTGCCGTCGCTGACGGTGCGGCGCTTCACCTATCTCATCGGTTACGCCGATGTGATGAACCTCTGGTCGTATCCGGCACTCGAACAACATGACCTGCCTTATGTGTTGCTGACGCTGGCGCAGTTCATGCGCGCGGGCGCCATGGGCGGCAGGCCGGTCTGGGTGCGTTTCTGCTTCGATGCGACGGTGCGCGATATCGGCGACCTGTGGACGCAGCGAGGGTCGCGGGCACGGCTCTTCAAGATGATGTACAACGCACCGCGCGAAACACCGTTTCCGACGTCGAGGCAATTGATCCACTACGAGACGGTGCGACGCGACCCCTCCTTCCTCGAGACTCCGCCGCCCTGGATGAAACGGGCCGATGTGAAGGAGTTCCAGCGCTTCGCGGCGGCCGGCCGCCCGCCGGCCGATGCGGGGCGCGCCGATACGGGGACATCATGAGAGGGTCTTGCGATGAAACAGCATAGACGTGTCCTTCGATGGGGGGTGGCGTCAGCGATGGCAGGTGCGGTATCGCTGTTCTGCGGCACAGCCTGGGCGCAAAGTGCGCACCCCGATGCCGGTTCGGGCGCCGCGCAGGCCGCCGCGTCCGGGAACGGCAAGCACGTGTGCGTGAATGCGGAAATGAACGGCGTGCAGGCGCTGTCGTACGACTGTCTGAGCCAGCAACTCGCGCCGAAGCCGAGCGCGGCGGCAAGCGAACTGAATCCTGCTGAAGCGCAGGCCAAGGCGCCGTCGAATCAGACCGGCACATTCAATTATTCGGCGGAAAGCATCCGCTTCGGTAATGCGTGGGGCAAATCGTTGACGCCGCAGCGGCCGGCGCCGACGCCGGCGCCCACGGTGCCGTTGAAGTGATGCCGCGAGCATGATGCTCGCAACGCGGCGCCGCGCGCGGTTTCAAAACATGCGAACGAACTTATGACAGCGGCAAAACAAGGGTTTGAACGGGGCAGCGCGCGGCATGCGATGCAAGGCCTGATGCAGGGTATGCGCGGTATGCGCGACAAGATGGCGCGGGTCCGGCGGGCGGCGCACGCGGCACGATCGCGCGCGCGCTCCGGCATGTTCGCGCGCGTTGCGTCGTTAGTCGCATCTTTAGTTGCGGCCGCATCGTTTTGCGCATGCGCGGCGCACGCCGCGGTATCCGACGACGCGCAGGCAGCCGGGTCCGCGCAGATCGTGCTGCCGAACTTCGCGTCGCTTGCGAAGCGCGACGGGCCGGCGGTGGTCAATATCAGCGTGACGCATGAAGTCACGCAGATGGGCGTGCAGCTGCCGCCCGGCATTGCGCCCGGCAATCCGCTTGCGCCGTTTCTCGCGCGCCGCGTGATCGGCAATCGCGAGGAAGTGAGTCTCGGCTCGGGCTTTATCGTCAGCGCGGACGGCTACATTCTGACCAATCGTCATGTGGTCGGCGATGCGAGCGTGGTCGACGTGAAGCTGACCGACAAACGCGAGTTCAAGGGCAAAGTCATCGGCACCGATGCGCTGTCCGATGTCGCGCTGATCAAGGTCGACGCGGACGATCTGCCGGTCGTCGTCACCGGCAATCCGCAGCGCCTCGAGGTCGGCGACTGGGTGATGGCCATCGGCTCGCCGTATGGCTTCGCGAATACCGTGACGTCGGGCATCGTCAGCGCGAAATCGCGTTCGCTGCCGGGCGAGGTTTATGTGCCGTTTATCCAGACCGACGTGCCGATCAATCCGGGCAACTCGGGTGGGCCGCTGTTCGATTTGCGCGGCCATGTCGTGGCAATCAACTCGATGATCTATTCGAAGACCGGCGGCTATCAGGGTCTGTCGTTCGCGATTCCGATCGACGTCGCACTCGACGTGAAAGATCAATTGCTGAAGACCGGTCACGTGAGCCGCGGCTGGCTCGGCGTCAACGTGCAGGAAGTGAGTCAGGCGCTGGCGCGCTCCTTCGGGCTCGCGAAACCCGACGGCGCGTTGATCAGCGTGGTCGATCCGAACGGTCCGGCCGCGCGCGCGGGCATGCAGGCCGGCGACGTCGTGCTGGCGATCGACGGTCACGACATCGGCGATTCCGTCGATCTGCTGACGACGGTCGCGAAGATCCGCCCGGGACAAAACGCGGATCTGCTGATGTGGCGCGCCGGGCACGCGTCGCATGTCAGCGTCGCGGTCGGCGAACTGGACAGCGCCGGCGGCGCGGCCGCGAACGCGACCGCCGTGCCGCCGGCGCGTCTCGGCATTGTCGTGCGGCCGTTATCGACCGGCGAGCAGCAGCGCCTCGGACTCGATCACGGACTGCTGATCCAGCAGGTGACGGGGCGCGCGACACGCATCGGCCTGAAGCCGGGCGACATCGTACTGTCGGTGAACGGCACGCCGGTCGCGTCGCTCGATCAACTCGCGGATGAACTGCGTCAGTTGCATGAAAACGCGGCGCTGCTGATCCAGCGCGGCGGCACGCGCGTCTATTTGCCGTTCGATCCGGCCTGAGCGCGCAGGCGCAGGCACAGACGCAGGCAGACGGGCGAGTTCAATTTGCATAACGAGGCTGGCGGGGCAGGGGAAACTGATGAACACCATCAAGCACAGCGGGTGCGCGCGCACATTCAAAGGCGCGATAAAACATCGGGTGATGTGCGCGCTCGGTGTAGGTGCGATCGCGTGGGGCATCGCGGCGCACGCGCAAACCGCGACCGTGCCGCAGGCGTGGATCGACTACGCGCAACGGGTCGGCGCGCAGTTCCAGCGATCGCTCGAAGGCTATGACGACACCGCCAACGAACTGCATGCGTTTCTGGAAGACCGCATGCAGCATCCGCAGCGCGATACGGTGCCGTCGACGGTCGACGTGCGCGCATGGATCGGCGCCGACGGTTCGGTGACGCGCGTGGCGTTCGATTCGCTCGGCGATGCGCAGGCCGATGAAGAACTGCGTGCCGTGCTGATGGCGCATTCGATCGGTGTGCTGCCGCCTGCCGACATGCGTCAGCCATTGCGTGTGCGGCTGGAGCTGGAGGCGAAGCCGGATCAGCAGCCGGACGGGAAACCGGACGCGGCGCCGCATGGTGCGGCGGGCGCTTCATGATGCAGCGAGGGACGGCCGATTGATCGGGAACTGACGGGGTGAACTGACGGCGGGATGACTCATTTCCACAACGTGCAGGCGGCAATCCGTCGCTGACGGGATCGAATCGCTGCGGCTTGTCGTCCATAATAGCGGCGCTCGACCCGACTCTCCCGGGAACACTTTGGAATAGAACATGGCCGATCCCGCCGCACCCACGACCTCCCGCTCATCCCGTTCCGGCTCGAAAGAGCCGCGCACTGCCACCGCCGTGTCGACCGACACCGAAAACAAGCTCGCGCGGGCCGCGCGATCGGCGCAGCGTCTGGCCGAACTCAGCGACGTCCCCGCCGACGACAGCACGCTCGACCTGTTCCCCGACGATCCCACGCGCGCCGCGTTGCAGGCGATGAACATCGACGTGCGGCAACGGACGTTGAGCGGTTTCGAGCTGCCGGACGAAGTGCTTGCAGTGGTCGAGGCGGTGGCGGAAGAGAGCAGTGCGCCCGCGGCGGCGGCGGACCCGAAGGCCGCGCGCCGCACATCGCGCGCGGCGCAAGCGGACGACGCGGTACGCGCGGCGCAAACAGAACGAACGGAACGAACGGAACAGGCGGAAACGACGCCTGCCGAAGCCGCGCGCAAGAGTAGCGCGCAGAAACCGGCGCGAAGCGTTTCAGACGTCGAGCCGAAGATTGCCGCGACGACGGCCGCCGAGCCCGATGTGCCGCAAGCGCAGACCAAGGCTGAAAGCCACGGCGCGGCGCAGGGCGTACCCGGGCCTGCTGCTTCGTCGGCGGTGACACCGCCCGTCGCGGCGGCCTCCACGCGGCGCAATACCGCTGCGGCGGGCAACGCGGCTCGCGACGATCGCGCGGCATCGCCCGACAGCACGGCTGAGACGACGCCACAGCGCGCCGATGCGTCCGACGAGGTCTCGTTCGCGGCGTCGCTGGCCCAGCCCACGTCGGCGTCGGAGCGAGCAGGCGCGGAAACATCGGCCGCGGCCGTCGCCCGCGCTGCCGAGCCGCAACGGCAACCCTACACGGCGCCGGCCGGCGCGCCGCTTGCGTCCGCGTTCGGCACGCCTGGCGGCGCGGCGGCGAAGCCGCAGGCCGCGCCGCGCGCGACACCCCAACTGGAACACGCCCGCGCCGCCGCCTTTGCCGACACCGTCGATGCGCTGTATGGCGTGATCGCCGACCAGCGTCGTGCGGCCGCCGGACATTCGCGCAGCATGCAGCGGATGTTGTCGATCGTCGTTGGCGCGCTACTGGTGGCGGTCGTGATCGGCGTTGTGCAGATGGTGCTGCTGGTGCGGCTGACGCGCGATACGACCGTTCAGCAGCAACGCATCGAACAAACGCTGATGAGCCAGCAGGCGACGCTCGCAACCCTGTTGCAGACGGAACCGTCAGCGCCGGCCGCCGCCCCTGCTGTGCCGACGGCGCCCGGCGCACCCGCGGCCAACGCGGGCGCGCCGGCGGCGGTCGCACCGCGGCAATCGACGGAAGCACGCTCGCCGGCAAAGACGCAGCATGCGCATAAGCACAAGCCGGCCGCGACTCAAACGCATTAACTGACTTCGCCGACCAAAGCCGGCGGCGCGCGGTCCGCCGGCCGGTTTATCCGATCCATTTCGTCTCAAAGCTACCTCATGGGCGCAGGCCAGATGGGCCGCCGTCTGCCGCGGTCTGCCGCTGCACCGTCCCCAAAAAGAAAACCGGACGGCTCGCCGAGCTCTGTTGTAATGATGCAACGCACCAGCCCCACAACCCCTGTCGCAGCGTCATTTACAAAAAATTTGTGCAGCGCACTAGACTCGGTCTAGGGAAAACCCTATACTCGCCTCTAAGGGAAAACCCTGCATCAATGACCAACCGGGAGTCGCCATGAACTTTCTTTTTGCTCTGTACCAAAAGGTCAGCGACCTCTTCGCGTCGCCGCACCTGCCGCTGGATTCGGACTACTCGTTTGAAGCGCGCCAACGCGAAGCGGAGCGTCTGCGCCGCGCGCAAGCCACGCTGTTCGGCGTCCGTCTTACCGACTAATTCGGGTTCGTCCCAACGCGCAGCAGCTTGCGCGGAGTCGAAGGCAGCACTGAGAGCCCGGTCACACCGGGCTCTTTGCTTTTGGGCTTTTGGGCCTTCGGAACGGCGTCTGTCTCCTTCCACAGCGCCGGCCCGAAACATCCGGTCGCATTCAATTACCTTTCTCATGCTTTCATTAACGAAAGGGATGTAACGCGAGCTGACAAATCCGGAAGCGATCCGTTAGTCCGCACACAGGATTAACCCTGCAAAAACAGGCCATCCGCATATAACGGGGACGCATTGGTGGTCGACCTGTGAAATGTGCGCTTACAAGTCTTCACGTTTATGAATCGGCGCGGCCGTTAAAGTGGTTCTCAAGCGCGGGGCCGAAAGCTGAGCCTTGCGAACATGAGGTAACCCTCGCTAGCACATCCTCAACGGGAGAATAAACATGAAAGCCTTGAACAAGACTTCGCGCACGCTGATCGCGACGCTGGTCGCGGGCGGCGCGCTGCTCAGCGCCACCGGCGCATTTGCACAAACCGTCGTGTACGGCGAGCCGCAGATGATTCCGGTCGGCGTGTCGATCAACCTCGGCTGGCAGCCTGACGGCAGTTACTGGGACGGTCACCGCCGTTGGGCGCATGACGACTATATGCACCACCATCCGCATGCGCACGATGATCCGCATCGTCACGACGATCATCGCCCGCATCACGATTAATGCGAGTGTGATCGGCGCGGCGCAGTTTTTCGCCGCGCAGTCAGTGGGTCCACCGGCCTGCCGCGATTCAAGCGGCAGGCCGGTTGCGTTTACGGTCGACATGCGGTCGATGCGCGATCGACACGCGGTCGATGCATGGGCCGATACCCAAACGATCGATACCCAACTCGCTCTGCGCTATGCTGGACACTTTCGTCAAAGTAACGCGCCCCGCCACGGCGGGACAAACAAACCGTATGAACGATGTCCACTTCTACGATCCGCTGGTCGGTCACGGCCTGCCGCACGATCCGTTCAAGGCGATCGTCGCGCCGCGTGTCATCGGCTGGATCTCGACGCGCGCCGCGAACGGCCGGCTCAATCTCGCGCCGTACAGTTTCTTCGGCGCATTCGCGACCTTTCCGCCGATCATCGGCTTCTGCAGCGAGGCGTATAAGGACAGCATTCGCAATATCGAAGAGACCGGCGAATTTGTCTGGAACCTGACGTCGAAAACGCTCGCCGAGCAGATGAATCTGACTTCCATGCCCGTCCCGCCCGAAGTCGACGAATTCGAACTGGCGGGGCTGACGCCGGCGGCCGGCCGCAACGTGTCGGTGCCCCACGTCGGCGAATCGCCGGCGGCGCTCGAGTGCAAGCTGTTGCAAGTGGTGCGGCTGCATTCGCTCGACGGCCAGCCGATGGACAACTACCTCGCGCTCGGGCAGGTGGTCGGCGTGCACATCCAGAACGCGTATCTGAAGGATGGCCGGTTCGACACGCTGGCGGCCGATCCGGTCATGCGGGCGGGCTATCGGGCCGACTACGCGCAAATCGGCTCGATGTTCGAAATGTTCCGGCCGAAGGCGTAAGCAAGCCTGCAACCGGTCGGCGGCGTGCGCCGCTCAGTCGCGCGCCGACGCGTTCACCTTGAAGACGCTCACCGCATCGCTCAGCCGGTCGGCCTGCTCGCGCAACTCGGCGGCCGCGCGTTCCGCTTCGACGACGAGCGTCGCGTTCTGTTGCGTCGCCTCGCCGATTTGCGTGACCGCGAGGTTGACCTGCTCGATGCCGCCCGACTGCTCGCGCGACGCCACGCTGATTTCGCCGATGATCGTCTGCACCTGGCTCACGCGTTCGACGATGCTGCGCATCGTGACGCTCGCTTCTTCCGCGATCCGGTAGCCGCTTTCGACTTGCGCGCTCGATGCGGCGATCAACGTGTCGATTTCCTTGGCCGCCGCGGCGCTGCGTTGCGCGAGCGCGCGCACTTCCGATGCGACCACCGCGAAGCCCTTGCCGTGCTCGCCGGCACGCGCCGCCTCGACGGCCGCATTCAGCGCGAGGATATTGGTCTGGAATGCGATCCCTTCGATCACCGATGTGATGTCCGCGATCTTCTTCGACGACTGGCTGATCTCGCCCATCGTCGATACGACCCGTTCGACCGCACGGCCGCCGTCGACGGCCGCGGCGGATGCATTCGCAACGAGCGTGTTCGCCTGCGCGGCATGCCCCGCATTCTGCTGCACGGTCGACGTCAGCTCTTCCATGCTGGCCGCGGTTTCTTCGAGGCTGCTCGCCTGCGTCGCGACACGCGCGGCGATGTTGCCGCTGCCGGCCGCGATCTTCGCGGTGCCGTGCGTCATATCGGCCGACGCGCTGCGCACCTGCGTGACGATTCGCGCAAGCCCTTCGCCGATGCCGTCGATCGCGTGCATCAGGCGGCCGATCTCGTCGCCGCGGCCGCGGCTTGCGTCGGCCACACGCACACTGAGGTCGCCGGCCGCGAACCGCTCGGACGCTTTTGCCGCTTCCTCGAGCGGACGGCTCACCAGCCGGCGCACCGCGATCATGAACAACGCGACGAAAACGGCCACCAGCACGAAGCCGATCAGCAGGAAGCGGTTGCGTGTCGCGGTCACTTCGGCCATCACCTCATCGCGTTTCGCGATACCGCCGAGCAGCCACTGCCACTCGGGGACGGTGACGAACGACACGTATTTGTCGGCCGCGCCCGTTTCGCCGAGCGTCGCGTCCGCGGACGTGTATGCGATACGGCCTTCCTTCTCGTCGAGCATGCGGCCATACGGCGCGTTGCTGTCGTCGGCTTTCTGGCCGGTTGCGGCCGGATGCACGATGAACTTGCCGCGCTCCGCGCCGCGCGACGCATCGATCACGAAGTAATAGCCGCTCTCGCCGATCTTCAGCTTGCGAATGCCGTCTTCGATCGAGCGGATCTGCGCATCCACATCGACGCCGACAAAGAGCGCGCCGATCACACGGCCGTTCGCATCGGAGATCGGTTTGTATTGCGTGATATAGCGCTTGCCGAACAGCGCGGCGAGACCGGTGTACGACTTGCCCGCGGATATCAGCCCATAAGCGGGCCCTTTGCGATCGAGCAGCGTGCCGATCGCGCGCGAGCCGTCCTGTTTCTTCAGCGAGGTGGTCACGCGCACGAAGTCGTCGCCGGTGCGCGCGAACACGGTCGCGATCGCGCCGCTGCGCGCGAGGAAGTCGTCGGGGATCGAGAAGTCGAGGTTCAGCACCTTGTCGCCGGCCTTGAAGACCGGCGTCGCAACCCCGCCGATATCGATTTTCTGCGTTTCGTCGAGCACGAAGTTCGGCGGCACGAAATGTTCGAACAGCGACATCGAGCGGCCGACTTCAGCGCTGAGCGCTTTGTCGAACAGCGCAATCGTATCGGCGATCGAGTGATCTTTTTCGGCGATGCGCGTGAGCACCTGTTCGTTGATCTGCTCGCCGGCCGAGCGAGTGACGGCCCACGTGAAGGCCGCGAAGATCAACGCCACCAGTGCACACGACAGCATGGCCAACCTGACGCCGACGCTGGCGCGGCGCAAAGTGAGCAATTCCATGACTGAGCTGGCGGTAAAGGGGGGGACGGGACAGCAAGTCGTTCCGTGTCGCGAGCGATGGGCCCACGTTGGAGGATTCGCGACCTGATACCTGTTAACGGCATCCCCGGCGAACTTCTTTAATTTTTCGAAAGCGGGATGTAATCGAGCGGACGGGGGCCGTTGCCGCTACCCCCGCGTGCGCCAACTCCGCAGCAGCAGCGCATTGGTCACGACGCTGACGCTCGAGAACGCCATCGCCGCGCCCGCGAGCATCGGATTGAGCAGCCCGAACGCGGCGAGCGGAATGCCGATCAGGTTGTACGCGAATGCCCAGAACAGGTTCTGCTGGATCTTGCGCCACGTGCGGCGCGAAATATCGATCGCGTCGGCGACGAGCGCCGGGTCGCCGCGCATCAGCGTGATGCCGGCCGCGTGCATCGCGACGTCCGTGCCGGTCGCCATCGCGATGCCGATATCGGCGGCGGCGAGCGCAGGCGCATCGTTGATGCCGTCGCCGGCCATCGCGACGACGCCCGCGCTGCGGATCTTCAGATCGTGGATCACGCGCGCCTTGTCGGCGGGCAGCACGTCCGCATGAAATTCGTCGATGCCGAGCGCGGCCGCGACGCTTGCCGCGCTGCCGCGATTGTCGCCGGTCACGAGTACGCTTTTGATACCCATCTGCCTGAGGCGCTCGATAGCCGCGCGTGCGGTCGGTTTCACCGTATCGCCGAATGCGAGCAACGCGAGCACGGCGGACGGTTGTGCGGCGCCGCCGCGCGTGATCAGCCACGACACGGTGTTGCCCGCGTGCTCCAGTTGCTGCGCGCGCAGCGCGAGACGTTCGGGCAACGTGACGCCGAGCTCCGTGAGCCAGCGGCGGCTGCCGATCGCGAAGGTATGTCCGTCGACGTCCGCTTCGACGCCGCGACCCGGCACTGCGCGGGCCGCTTGCACGGCCAGGGTAGCAGACCCGGCGGCAGGCACCCCGGCAGGCCCGATGACAGACTCGACGGCCGGCTCCACGGCGGACGCCGTAACGGGCCCCGCATCCGCCGCCGCGCCGCCTTCCGTTCCACCTTCCGCCACGACAGCCCCCCGCTGCGTGTCAAACGCCTTTACCACCGCGCGCGCCAACGGATGATCGCTGTGCTGTTGCACCGCCGCGGCGACGCGCAACGCATCGGCACGCTCGACGCCATCGGCCGTCTCGAACGCGCTCAGCGACGGCTGGCCGACCGTCAGCGTGCCGGTCTTGTCGAATGCAACCACGTCGATCTGATGCGCGGTTTCGAGCGCCTGCGCGTCCTTGATCAGCACGCCATGGCGCGCGGCGACCCCGGTGCCGGCCATGATCGCGGCCGGCGTCGCGAGGCCGAGCGCGCATGGGCAGGCAATCACCAGCACGGCGACCGCGTTGAGGATCGCCGGCTCCACGCCGGCGCCCGCGAGCAGCCAGCCGGCCAGCGTGACGACGGCGATCGCGAGAATCACCGGCACGAACACCGCGCTCACGCGATCGACGAGGCGCTGGATCGCCGCCTTCTCCGCCTGCGCGGATTCGACGAGGCGAATGATGCGAGCGAGCGTGGTCTCCGCGCCGATCGCGGTGGTCCGCACGGAGATCGCGCCTTCGCCGTTGATCGAACCCGCGGTGACCGGATCATCGGTTTGCTTCGGCACCGGCATGCTTTCGCCGGTGATCAGCGATTCGTCGATATGCGTGCGGCCCTGCAGCACCGTGCCGTCGACCGGCATCCGTTCGCCCGGCCGCACCGCGACGATCATCCCGACGCGCACCTGCGCAAGCGGCACGTCGTGCTCTTCGTTGCCGACGACGATCCGCGCGCGATCCGGCCGCAACGCATTGAGCGCGCGGATCGCATCGGTGGTCTGGCGTTTGGCGCGCGCTTCGAGCCACTTGCCGAAGCGCACCAGCGTGATGACAACCGCTGACGCCTCGAAGTACAGATGCATCGTGTCGCCCGGGTGCATCGCGAGCTGATAGACGCTGATGCCGTACGCGGCCGACGTGCCGAGCGCGACCAGCAGATCCATATTGCCCGCGCCCGCGCGTACCGCGCGCCATGCGGCGCGATAGAACCGCGCGCCGAACACGAACTGGACGACGCTCGCAAGCGCGAGTTGCAGCATGCCGGGCAGCATCGCATGCACGCCGAACGGTTCGGTCGCCATCGGCGCGATCAGCGGCAGTGTGAGCAGTGCGGCGACCACGACCGCGGCCAGCTCGCGGCGCGCGGTGTCGCGCCGCGCCGCAGCGGTAGCGGCGGTCGATGCCGGCGCGACGGTTTCAGTCACGATTGGCGTCGCGTGATAGCCGGCCTTTTCGACTGCGGCGATCAACTGGTCGATGCCGGAGCCGCCGTTCAACTGGACGCTGGCCTTTTCGGTCGCGAGGTTCACCGCGGCGGATGCGACCCCCGGCACCTTCGACAGCGCTTTCTCGACGCGCATCGCGCACGATGCGCAGGTCATGCCGCCGATCGCAAGCTCAGCCGTCGCCGGCGGGGCGAAGGCGGGGACGGACGCGCTTGCCGCCTCGACGGCTTGCGCGACGGGCGCGGCGTCGTAGCCGGCCTTGCGCACCGCGGCGAGCAGCGCGTCGAGCGGAACTGACGCGTCGGCGTCGACGGTCGCTTTCTCGGTGGCGAGATTCACGCTCGCGCGGGCGACGCCGGGTACTTTGGCGAGCGCCTTTTCGACGCGCATCACGCACGACGCGCAGGTCATGCCCTGGATTTCGAGCTCGGCGCTCGGGCGGGCGGGGCGGCCGGCCGCGGTTGCGGCGGCGTCAGAGGGCGTAGCGAGGTCGGTCATGATTTTCGGGTTCCTGCCGCGGCCGATGGGCCGCTCGATGAAACCCAGTATCGACATTCCAATGATGGGAAGGTCAAGGAAATCTTCGCGCGGCGGCGGATTCGCACCCGCTGCGCGCCTTACTCATTGCCCATCGCCGTGTCCATTGCCGCCGACACCGCCCGCTGCGCATCGCTGCCGCGCTCGCGCAGCGCGTCGAGCGCGCCCTGCCGGTCCGCCGTGTCCTTGTTCTGACTCAGCTTCCACTTGCCGACCAGCCGCGTCAGCTCGATCTCGATGCCGACGATCGCGCCCAGCATCTGCGCGATAAAGTCTTCGGGCGCATCGCCGATCTTCCACGGCGCCGGCTCGCCCGCTTCCATCCTGCGCGTGAGCCGCGCGACGAGGCCGCGCACGAACCGCTCGTCATCGCGCACCGTGATGCGGCCGTGCGCATGGACCACCATATAGTTGTAAGTCGGCACCTGCCGATGCGCTTCATGCTTGCTCGGATACCAGTTCGGCGAGATATACGCGGACGGCCCCTGGAAAATCACCAGCGCGTCCGGCCGTTCGGCCGCTTCGCGCCACACCGGGTTGGCCCGTGCGACGTGCGCGCGCAGCGTGCCGTGCGGGCCGCTCGACGCATCGAGCTCGAACGGCAGATGGTTGGCGTCGAGTCCATGCGGGCCGACCGTCACGAGCGCGCCAAGCGGACAATCGTCGATCAACCGATGGAGCACGTCGGCACGAGTCTCTTCAAAGTGCGCGGGCATATACATGAGTTCCTCCGGTCATTGAAGGTATCCCGCAAAAATATGCGGAAAAGCGCAACCGTACCGCGAAAATGCTCACTGCGGCCGGTCCTTTGGCGGATATGCTTGCCTGTGTCTCACGGATACGATACAACCCGTCTACATAATCCACAGAACCAGGAAGACGCGGAAGGCGTGCGGTGGGCCAGACCGGTGCCCACGCAGCCCCGACCGACGTATCCCTACGGACGCGTGTTCGTCGAATGACAAAAAATCGCCAAAAACCCAATTCGCTGAATTTGCTGTTTTATTCACGCTATGCCGTTTGCGTCTCATTGGCCGCTGCCGCAATGCTGGCCGGCTGCAATTCTTCTCCCATCGCCACGCCGAAGCCGACCGGATGGATTCAGGACGAAGTCGCCGACTCGTACGTGTTCGCGTATCCGCTCGTGCTGATGGGCGTCGCGCGCGACGCGGCGGTGGGCAGCGGCCCCGGACAGGCGCCGTTCAATACGCTGCGCCATGCGCAGGCGCTGCCGCCGGTCGGCGCCGCGAACCGGCCGACGCCGGGCGTCGACACGCTCGATTCGTCCGCCTGGCTCGATCTGTCCGGCCAGCCGGTGCTCGTCTCGCTCCCCGATTCCCGTAACCGTTATGTCGACGCGCGTGCGCTCGATATGTGGACCAACGTGCTCTGGTCGACGACGGCTGAGCAAACCGGCGCGCGCGTGACCGGCATCAAGGCGCAGACCGTCGCGTTCGTGCCGCAGGGCTGGAACGGCGATTTGCCGAAGGGCGTCAAGCGCGTCGACGTGCCGACCCGCTACGTGTGGCTCAACATACGCGTGCAGTCGAACGGCGGGCGCGATATCGCGGCAATCCGCAAGCTGCAGCGGGCCATGCGCGTCGCGCCGCTCGACATCTATACCGGCGCGGCGAAGTCGTCCGACGAGCCGCGCAGCTATCCGGCCGGCGACATGCCGGTCGCCGGCACGCCGGACTCGCAGGTCGCGGCGCTCGACCCGAAAGCCTTCTTCGATCACCTTGCGCAACTGCTGCCCGACAATCCCCCTGCGCCGCCCGATCCGCATGCACTGAGCATTCTGGCGGACCTCGGCGTGAAGTCGGACGCGCCGGTGCAGTTCCCGTCCGGCGCGGACAGCGCCCTCGCGGCCGGTCTTGCCGAAGGCCGCGCACGCGTGCAGACTGCGCCGACCAACGTGCTGACCGCGAACGGCTGGAGCTGGTTCGGCGACGGCGTGGGCAACTACGGACCCGACTACGGGTTGCGCGCGTATGCGGCCTACGCGCAGCCAGGCATCGGCACCAAGGACGACGAGGTGCGCGCGACCGCGACGCTCGACAACGACGGCCATCTGCTGAACGGCGCGAACCGCTACGTGATCCACTTCACGCCGGCGCAGTTGCCGCCGGTGCGCGGCTTCTGGTCGATTACCGCATACACGAAGGAGGGCGGCCTCGACGACAGCGAAACCGCCCATGTCGCGGTCGGCGATCGCAACGGCTTGCGCCGCAATCGCGACGGCTCGGTCGACGTGACCGTGTCGTCGGCACGGCGCAAGGCGGCGAACTGGCTGCCGACGCCGCGCGGCGGCTTTCAGCTCGTGATGCGACTTTATGCGCCAAAACCGCAGGCGAGCGACGGCACCTGGCAACCGCCGCCGGTCGTCCGGCAGTAGGGGCGCGCGTCGCGAAGCGCGCGGCGTTTTGCGTCCGCCGCTTCGTGCCACGCGGTTTCGTGGCTGCGGTTTCGCCGGGCGCTTCGTTTGGCGTTTCGTTGTTGTCTCGTTGGCGGTTTCGCTCGCCGTTTTGTCGTCAAGCGCAGGTAAGAGCAATGCGTAACAGCGTTCTTACATTTGATCTGTCGCCGCGACACAAGACGTATACTTTGCCCAACTCTGACTCCTGCGGCGGGCTTGCCGCCGCACGATCCGCGACCGAGAATGGCAAGCCTCAATAAAGCAACGCTCGCATCCTCCTTGCAGACCGTACGCGATGTCGCGCGCGGCCGGCGCACCCGCCGTGTCGTCATCGGGCTGCTGATCTTCCTTGTGCTGTTCGGGCTGCTCGGTTTCTTCGCCGCGCCGCCGCTGATTCGCCATATCGCTGCGCAACAGCTGTCCCAACAGCTCGACCGGCCCGCCACGATCGGCCGCATCGCGCTCAATCCCTACACGTTGAATCTCGAAGCCGACCGCATTCATATCGGCGAACGCGGCGGCGCCGGCGACTTCATCGATATTGAACGGCTGATCGTGCGGCCGTCCTGGACGTCGCTGTTTCGCGCGGCGCCGATCGTCAACGAAGTGCAGATCGACTCGCCGCGCTTTCATATCGTTCGCTACGATGCGCAGCGCTTCAATTTCAGCGATCTGATAGAAAAATTCTCGAAACAGCCGGCGAAGCCGGAAAGCAAGCCGACGCTGTTTTCCGTGTCGAACATCCGTCTCGAAAACGGCCAGATCACATTCGACGACCGGCTGCTGAACGAAAAGCATGTCATCGATCAGTGGAAGCTCGGTATTCCGTTTATCGCGACGTTGCCGTCGAAGACCGATATCTTCGTCGAGCCGCTGTTGCGCATGCGTATCGACGGCAGTCCGCTCGCGCTCGACGGCAAGACCAAGCCGTTTGCGCAGTCGCGCGAGTCGGAGGTGTCGCTGCGATTTGACGGGCTCGACATGCCGCGTTTGCTGTCGTACGCACCGATGAAGCTGCCGGTGACCGTGCAGGCGGGCAAATTGTCGAGCGATCTGCAGCTCAATTTCGTCGTGTCCGGCGATACGCCGACGCTGCGCGTGTCCGGCACCACCGATCTCGCCGACCTCAATGTGGTCGACGGCAACAAGGCGCCGTTCTTCGCCGCGCATGCGGTGCATGTCGGCGCCGATCTGCTCGAGCCGTTGAAGAGCGTCTACCACTTCGGCCAGATTCGCATCGACGCGCCGTCGATGCATCTCGCGCGCGACAAGGACGGCGTGTTGAGCGTGCAAAGCATGTTTGCCGCGCAGCCCGGCGCGAATCCGGCGCCGGGCCCGTCGCCCGCTGCCACGGCGAGTGCGCCGGCGGTGGCATCGCCGGCTTCCGCGCCGCCGTCAGCCGCGGCGAGCGCGTCCGCGGCGCCTGCAACCGCCGCCGCGCCGCCGCCGCCGCTCGACCTGGCGATCAAACGCTTCACGCTGAACGACGGCACCGTAGAGGTAGCCGACGCCGCCGCGTCGCGGCCGGTCACGACGACGTTGACGAATGTCGGGATGTCGCTCGCGGACTTTTCGTCGGTCGCGAAAACGCCCGCGCGCTATACGCTCAATCTGACGTCGAAGGACAACGGCGGCACGCTGAGCGCGGCCGGCTCGTTCGGCATGGTCGCGAAGACAGCCGACGCGAAGCTCGATCTGAAGTCGATTTCGCTGCCGCCGCTGCAGCCGTATCTGGACACCGCGACCGCCGCGCGAGTGCTAGACGGAACCCTCGCTGCGAGCGTCAACCTCAGCGCGAACTGGGCGCAATCGCCGCCTGCGCTGCAGGTCGGCGCGAGCACGCTGGATCTGCAATCGCTGAAGCTCGCCGCGCCCGGCGTGAAGCAGCCGGCGATCGCCCTCGCGCAAGGGCACGTGGCGCTCAAGAGCGTCGACCTCGCGGCACGCAAGGCGGACATCGAAAGCATCGATGCGAGCGGCCTTGCGATCGACGCGACGCGCGAGAAAGACGGCAATATCGATCTGCTGTCGCTCGCCGGTCCGCATCACGAGGCGCAGGAGCGCACCGCGATTCACGCCGTGAAGAAAGCGCAGGAAGCCGGGCCTGCATGGCACTACACAATCGGCGCGCTGAACCTGAAAGACGGCTCGGCGACCTTCACCGACAACACGACCGCGCGTCCGGTCAAAGTGGCGGTCGCGCCGCTGCAACTGAAAGTGCAGCAGATCAGCGACGACCTGTCGCGCCCGCTGCCGATCGATCTGCAAGCGACGGTCAATCGCAAAGGCACGCTCGGTGTCACCGGCGATGTCACCGCGACGCCGCTCAAGCTCGCATTGAAGCTGGACGCGAACCGGCTCGACGCGGCGGCGTTCGAGCCGTACTTCGGCAACCAGCTGAACGCGACGATCGCCAGCGCGCTGCTCAACGCAAAAGGCGACGTGACGCTGGTCGACGAGGAAAAGCGCGGCAAGGCGGGCGGCGGACTGAAGGCGGCATATCGCGGCGACGCCGCGCTGGTCGATGTGCGCATGCTCGACAAGGTGACGTCGGGCCCTTTCGCGGGCTGGCGCTCGCTCGCGTTGACCAACCTGAAGGCCGACTACGACGCGCGCGGCACCGAGGTCGATGCGTCGCGCGTGACGTTCACCGAGTTTTACGGGCGCGTGCTGCTCGATGCGCAGGGCAAGCTGAATCTGAGCGCCATTGTCGCGAAGCCGGGCGACGGCGCCGCGCATTCGCTGACGCACGACGACAGCAAAAACGGCAGGCCGCCGATTCCGCTCACGCCGCCCGCGGTGGCGGAGGCCGCAGCCGGCGGCGAAGCGAGCGCCGCGACGGAGGCGACTGCCGCCGCCAGCACACCGGCGACGGGCG
>NZ_CADIKF010000028.1 GCF_902859875.1 Paraburkholderia solisilvae
CGGCGCGCTCGCCGCGCCACCCGTGCCGGCCAGCCCGGCCGTAACGGCCAGCGCCGCAGCCGCGGCGGCTGCCGCTAGCGCACCGCTCGCGCTCAAGTCGAACGGGCTCGCCGCGCAACTCGCGCGGCAAGGCGCGCATTGGATTGAACAGGCGGCGGCGTCGACCCGGCATTCGATCGTCGTGCTGCTCGACACCGCGTCCGTGCGCGACTGGTGGCGCGGCGAAATACAGAACCCGCAGGAACGCGCGCGGCTCGCGTCGATTCTGCTCGCCATCTTCGGCACGCTGCTGCCGGCGATCGTGATCGAATGGATCGCGCGCCGGCTGCTGCGGCGCTCGCGTGTGGCGATCGCCGAGCGCCGCGAGCAACGCGAAGCCGAACTCGCGCGCGCGCAGGATGACGAAGCGGACACCCAGGCGCAGGCCGACGCGAACGCCGAAGCGGCGCAAGCCGCGCAGGCGGCCGGCGTGCCGGCGGCGCAAAGCGGCGACGTCGCGCAGGTATCGACCGCCGGCGTGCCCGCCGCGGCCGCGCGGACATCGGATACCGCCGCAGCCCCTGCAGCCGTTGTTGTACCCGCCGCTGGATCGCCCACCGCGGCCGGCGTCGAACAGCACATCAAGCAAGCGCGCAGCCAGCGCCACGCCGCGGCGCATTGGACCTTGCTGCAACGCCTGCCGCTCGCCGCGCTGCAACTGCTGCTGCGTCTGCTGCCGCTCGTCGTGTTCGTCGCGGCGGCCAGCGCGCTGATGTCGGTCCTCGCCGAAGACGGCACACCGCAGGACCGCGCGCTCAGCACGCTGATCGACACGTACGTGCTCTGCCGCGCGATCGTGATCGCATGCGGCTTCTTCCTGCAGCCGGATGCGCCGGCATTGCGCCTGTTGCGCATGCGGGACCGCTGGGCAATCGTCATCCAGCGCTGGGTGGTCTGGATCGTCAGCGCGATCGGCGGCGGCGCGGCATTTATCGAAATCGCGCTTGCGCTCGGCCTGTCCGAATCCGCGCATACCGCGCTCGTCAAACTCGTCGCGCTGGCGGGCCACGTCCTGCTGTCGCTGATGATCCTGCAATGCCGCAAGCCGGTCGCCGAAGTCATCCGGTCGCGCGCACGCGATAGCAGCAACCCGGTGAGGCTGGTCGGCGAAGGCTTCGTCGACCTGTGGACCGGCGTCGCGATCTTCGTCGTGATGGCGCTGTGGTTTGTCTGGGCGCTCGACGTGCAGAACGGCTACCGCACGCTGCTGCATCTCGGCGGCATTTCGGTCGCGGTGCTGATCGGCGCGCGGGTCGTGTCGATCATCGTGTTCGGCGCGCTCAGCCGCCTGTTTCACGCCGAAGAGGACGAAGGCCGTTCGCTCGTGCACCAGCGTGCGTATCGCTACTATCCGCTCGTGCGCAGCGTCGTCTATCTGGTGATCACATTGGCGACGGTGATGATCCTGCTGCAGGTCTGGCATGTGGACGTGTGGCAGTTCTTCGCGGTCGGCACGATCGGCCACCGCCTCGCGTCCGCGCTCGTGACGATCTTCGTCGCCGCCGTGATCGCGCTGCTCGTGTGGGAGGCGGCCAATGTGTCAGTCGAGCGGCGTCTCGCACGCTGGACAGAAAGCGGCGACCTGTTGCGGGCCGCGCGCCTGCGCACGCTGCTGCCGATGCTGCGCAGCGTGCTGTTCGCGGTGATCGCGCTGGTGGTGGTGTTGACGGGCCTCTCCGAACTCGGCGTGAACACCGCGCCGCTGCTCGCGAGCGCGAGCATCTTCGGGGTCGCGCTCGGCTTCGGCTCGCAAAAGCTCGTGCAGGACTTCATCACCGGCATGTTCCTGCTGATGGAAAACGCGATGCAGGTCGGCGACTGGGTGACGCTCGCGGGCGTGTCGGGCACCGTCGAGTATCTGTCGATTCGCACGGTGCGGCTGCGCGGCGGCGACGGGTCGCTGTACACGGTGCCGTTCAGTTCGGTGTCGACCGTCAACAATACGAACCGCGGGCTCGGCAACGCGGCGGTCAAGGTCAGCATCGTGTACGGCGCGGACCTCGATCTGGCGATCGATACGTTGAAGGAGATCGGCGCATCGCTGCGTGAGGACGCCCAGTTCAAGGACGGCATTCTGTCGGACTTCGCATACTGGGGCGTCGATGCGGTGGACGGCGCGTCGCTCACGCTCTCGGGCCAGGTGCAGTGCCGCGACTCCGCGCGCTGGGGCGTACAGCGCGAATTCAACCGGCGCATTTTCGAGCGCTTCAACGAACGCGGCATTGCGATTGCGAATCCGCAGCGCTCGGTGCTTGCGCCGGAAAATGGGCAGTTGCCGGTTGCGCAGCTTAATGCCCGCGGTGAACCGCAGGACGATGGCGCGGATGATGAGCGTGACGCCGATGCGCACCACGGCGTACGGGGCGCGAGTGGCACACGTGGTGCACGCGATGCGAACGAACAGGACTCGAGCGGCAATCGGGGAAGCGGCGCCAAACCGAACTAGGCGGATTGAGCGGGTCGTTTGATGTTTCCGGGTGCCCGGGCGGCGGCGCGCCGTCGTTGTTGGTCTCCACCTGGAAGACGCGGTTGCCCGGGCGGGGCGGTGGCCGGTTGCAATGTGGTTGTCGTTGTCGAACAGCGTTTCGACATCGGCGTTGGGCGTCGGCCTCAGTCCGCTTCGCGCGGCAACGTCAGCACCGCATCGAGGCCGCCCTGCGCGCGATTGGCGAGCGTCAATGTGCCGCCATGCGCGGCTGCAACGCTACGCGCGATGGTCAGGCCGAGTCCGGTGCCGGCGGCGCCTCCCCGTGACGCGATCCGGAAGTACGGCTCGAAGACGCGCTCACGCAGCGCCGCATCGGCAATCCCCGGCCCGCGATCGCTGATCTCGATGCGCACGCTGCGCCCCGCGTCGACGACCTGCACCTCCGCACGCTCGCCGTAGCGGACCGCGTTATCCAGCAGATTCTGCAGGCAGCGCCTCAAATTGCGCGGATAGCCGGGCACCGACCGCCCCGCACAGCCTGCGACGCTCACCGGCTCGCCCGCTTCGCGCATATCTTGCGCAAGACTGTCGAGCATCGAGTCGAGGTCGATCTCATGGCGCGTCTCCGTGATCTCGATGCCCTGCACCGCATCGAGCGTCGAGCTCACCATCGCTTCCATGTCGTCGAGATCGCCCCGTAGACGCTTGCGCCACGCCGCGTCCGGCAGCATTTCCGCGCGCAGCCGCAAGCGCGTGAGCGGCGAGCGCAAGTCGTGCGATACCGCAGCCAGAAAACGCGTGCGCTGCGCGATGCTGTCGGCAAGCTGTCGCTGCATCGCGTTGAATGACTGCGCGGCGCTTCTCACTTCGGACGGGCCGGTGACCGGCAGCGGCGGCCGGTGGATATCGCGGCCCAGCGCATCGGCGGCTTTCGCCAGCTGCCGCAGCGGCTGAACCGCGAAGCGCACCGCAATGAACGCCAGCAGACACACCGCCGTGAAGCGGATCAGATAGATCCGCACCAGGTAGTCGAGCGCGAGCGTGCGCGGCTCGGTCAGCGCATCGGCCTGGCCTTCGTTCGCGCGTGCGTCGAGCCGGCCGCTCCAGCCCGCGCCATGCAGTTGCAGTTGCGCGTGGAAATCGGCGGTCGGCATCGGTGAATCGAACAGGCTCAGGATGCCGCCTCGTCCACCCGCGTCGTCATGAACGTGGGCTTCGAGCACACGCAGATCGAGCGGCGTGCCGATGCGCCGCTGCAGCACGCCGCGAATCAGCTCGCTGACCACATGCTGCACGATGGGCGCGCGCCGGACCGAGGACGCGGACGTAGACGCAGCCGTCGATGCAGCCGGTTCGGCCGACGCCGCGGAAAGCGCACCGGATGCCGCCGGCGGCGATGCATCCCACTGCAGCCGATAGTTCGCATCGCTGAGCTGTTGCGCGAGCGCGCGACGCGCCGCATCGTCCGGCGCAAGCGCGATCAGGCGCGCCGAATCCGCGAGACGGCTCGCGAACAGCCGCGCCGGCATCTCGAGCGTGCGGTTTTGATGGGTGTCGAACCAGATCGTGCTGGTCAGCAGTTGCCCCGCGAACATGCCGATCGCGAGAATCATCACGAGCCGCCCGAATAGTGTGTCCGGCCATAAGCGACGCCCTATGCCGGACCACAAGCGAGGCCATAAGCGAGGTCTCAAGCGGGAACCTAAGCGGGAACCTAAGCGGGGCAGCAGGCGCTGTTTCATCGGCGCCCGGCTCGATCGGTACGCAAGCGTTTCACTGCGCGATTCACAACGCGGTTCACTCGCGGTTCACAAAGCGATCTCATGCCTCGTGAACCACATCGGCCACCAGCATGTAACCCTCGTTGCGCACCGTGCGGATCAGCCCCGCGCGCCGTGCCGCGTCTTTCAGATGATGGCGCAGCCGGCTGACGCAAACATCGATCGAACGATCGAGCGGCGCGTGCTCCTTGCCAAACACGCGATCGAGCAGAAACTCGCGCGACAGCGGCCGGTTCGGATGATCGAGCAGCGTGCGCAGCGTCCGGTAGTCCGAACCGCCCAGCGACACCACCAGGCCGTCCGGCGACAGCATCTGCTTCATCCGCGTATCGAGCCGCCAGCCGGCAAAGCCGACAAACGCGCTGGCGTCGGCCACGCGGCGCGCCGGCGCGAGGCCGCGCGCGCGACGCAGCACCACCTTGATCTTCGCGACCAGTTCGCGCGGATCGAACGGCTTCGGCAGATAGTCGTCGGCGCCCATTTCAAGGCCGAGAATCCGGTCGAGCAACGCCCCGCGCGCGCTGAGGATGATGATCGGCACGTCATGGTCGACGCGCAACTCGCGCGTCAGGTCGAGGCCGTCCTCACCGTCGAGCATCAGGTCGAGCACAACCAGATCGACACGCGCGCCGCGCATCAACTGTTTCATCTGCGCGCCGCCGCTCGCGGCGCTCGCCTGGTAGCCCATGCCGTGCAAGTAGTCGCGCAGCAATTGCCGGATGTTCGGATCGTCGTCGACGACGAGTATGTGGTCCATCTGAAGCCTGGTTCTTCGTTTCGTTCGTGCGCGGCGCGTTCCGGCGTGAATTGCGTGCCAACACATTCCATTACAAAAGCGCGCCGTCTCAACACATTGCCATTACATTCGGCCGCTAAAGTTGGCGCCTCAAATAGCAATCGTTCTCATTCGAGAACTATAGCATGTCGGTTTTCCGGACATCACTTGCCGCACGGGAAACCACGCGGCCGCGCGGTGCAATGCTTGCAGAACGCTTTCGACGTGCTGTTGGCCTGGGTGAGACGCCGGTTGCGCACGACGCGCGCAGTTCGTGCGGTTTTCACGCGGTTCAAGCGGAAGGTGACAGCAGTCCGGGCCGACATGCCCATTTCGATTTTCACCGGGGATAGCCAGCCGACCGACGCAACGGCCCAGCCAGCCCGACTTCCGCGCCTGCCGCATGCAGCGCGCGCGTCCGGCGCAGCCGGCCGCGCGGCCGCGTGCACAGGCGGCGGCTATCAACGGGACGACGATGAAGCGCACTCTTATCGCCGCCGCGTGCGCGGCGGGCTACGCCTGCACCGCGCACGCGCAAGCGGCGGTCACGCTGTACGGGCTGATCGACGCGGGCATTTTCTACACGAATAACGTCAAGGGCCACAGCGCGTGGCAGGAAGCCAGCGGCGACGTGACCGGCAGCCACCTGGGGCTGAGCGGAAGCGAAGACCTCGGCGGCGGCACGAAGGCTATATTCAGACTCGAGAACGGCTTTAGCGTGACGAACGGCACGCTGCGCCAGGGCGGACGCCTGTTCGGCTACCAGGCGTATACCGGCCTGTCGGACACGCGCCTCGGCAGCGTAACGCTTGGCCGCCAGTACGACTCGGTGGTCGATTACGTCGCGCCGCTCAGCTTCACCGGCATGCATCCGGGCGGCAACAATCTCGCCGCGCACCCGTACGACAACGACAACCTGAACAACTCGTTCCGCGTGAACAATTCGATCAAGTACGCGAGCGTGAACTACGCGGGCCTGCAGTTCGGCGCGCTATACGGCTTCTCGAACGACACCGGCTTCGACAATAACCGGCTCTACAGCTTCGGCGCATCGTACGATGCGGGTCCGTTGACGGTCGCCGCCGGCTATTTCCAGGCGAACGACGGCGGCGGCAACACGAACGGCGCGTTAACGCTGACCGACGCCACTTTTGTCGCGACGTCGCAGCGCACGTACGGCGCAGGCGCCGCGTATGCGTTCGGGCCGGCGCGTGTCGGTGTGGTGTGGACGCGTACGCAACTGGGCGGGCTCGATACGATCAACGGCCCGAATAGCCTTGGGCTCGTGCAGAACGGTCAGGGCGCGAGCTTCAGCAACTATGAGGTGAACGCGAGCTATCTCGTGACGCCGACGCTGAGCCTGAGCGGCGAGTACACCTTCACGGACGGCGCGCTATCGACGGCGAGCGGCGCGCATCGTCCGAAATGGCACGAGGTGTCGCTGCAGGCCGACTATCTGTTTTCGAAGCGCACCGACGTGTATTTGCAGGGCAGCTATCAGCACATCGACAGCGATGGTTCCGGGCTCACCGCCGATATCGCGGCGCAGAGCCCTTCGTCGAACGATCAGCAGCTGGTCGTGGCTGTGGGATTGCGGCACCGGTTCTGAGCGCGGCGCGCCGGCGGCGCGCGGTACGCATCCGGCGCCGGTAGCGCGCCCGGGTATTGTGCGCGGGTAGTGCGCCTCGGTAGTTCGCCTCGGTAGTTCGCCTCGGTAGTTCGCCTCGGTAGTTCGCCTCGGTTTGCGCCTCGGCAGCGCACCAAGGTAATGCGCCCGGATAGTGTGCACCGCCCGGCTGCCGTGCCGTGCGCAGACCTCATTCTTTGCTCATTGTCGGCCGCTACGATGGGTGTCATGGCAGAGCTTCTTCTGCCCCACACTGTCACCCACCGGAGACGATCATGTTCGCATACCTTATCGAAAAGATTGGCAGCTGGTTCGATCGCAATGAGCAGCAGCAACTGGACCGCTATCTGGCCGGATCGGCCGACCTCGCGGAAGTCGAGCGCCGCCTGCGGCACTACGATTCGCGCGACGTCGCAAGCAACCTTTGAGCGCCGCTCACCCGCGCACAACCGATACGCTGGAGGATGACATGAGCTACCTCTTCATGCTGCTGGACCGGCTTGCTCCCCGCTTCCCGAATGCCGACCTGCCGCTCGATAGCGATTACTCGTACGAAGCGCGTCATGCCGACTACCAACGCCGCCACCGGCCTGGCATCAATCACGTATGGCATCGGATCTGATGGATGGCATGGGTCGGCTGAGGGTGCGTGCGACATGCGCCGCGCGGCAACGGACGGCAGCGTCGGACGCGCGATCCGACGCGTGAGTCGCACGCTCCCGGCCGCATGCGTTCAGCTTTTCAGATCGTCCGGCACCTTGCCGCCGTTTTCCGCGAGTTTCACCATCACCTGCTTGTGCAGCCACACATTCATCTGCGCGGAGTCGTTCATATCGCCGCTGAAATGCAGTTCCTGCGCGAGTTGCTTGCGCGCAGCGAGGCTGCTGTCGAGATCGAGCAGTTTCATCAGATCGACAATCGATGCGCGCCAGTTCAGCGTTTCCGGGCGTTGCTGCGCGAGGTTCGTCAGCACCGCTTCGACATCGACCGGCGCTGCGGCCGCCGGCGCCGGCACGGGCGCGTTGGCCGGCGCGTCAGTGGTTGCCTGAGCCGGTGCCTGAGCGGACGCAGTGTCCGCGCTGGTCTGCGTAGCGGGATGACCCACCGGGAATATCTTGCTGAGAATCGTGCTGAAAATGCTCATGACTTTCTCCGCGAAGTGAAGGGGCAGTGAAGCAACTCCCAGCATAGTCGATGGATCAGACCGCACCGGTAACGAAATCATGTCGCAAACGACTGATGATTCCAGCGCGCGGGCTGCGTCGGCGCCCCCGCGCCGTTTTGCCGTATACAATGCGGCAGCCTTTTAATCCGACCCGCATCCATTCGATCCCGCTCATGCCCAACACGACCCGGGCCTTCCTGCTCGGCCCGCTGCTGAAAGGTGTTTCGCGTTCGTTCTACCTGACCTTACGCGTGCTGCCGCCCGGCATGCGCGACCCGATCGGTCTCGCCTATCTGCTCGCGCGCGCCGCCGATACGATTGCGGACACCTCGATCGTGCCGCCCGCCGAACGGCTCGCGTTGCTGCTGTCGTTGCGCGCCGCAGTGAGCGGCACGTCTGACGAGCGCGAACAATTGCAACGTGTCGCCGGGCAGGTCGCCGCGCAACAGACGCAATCGGACGAGAAGGTACTGCTCGAATCGCTCGAGCCCGCGCTCGCCATCCTGCCGCAACTGAGCGACGACGACCGCCGCGCAGTCCGCGAGATCGTCACGACGCTCACGGAAGGAATGGAATTCGATCTGCGCACGTTTCCCGACGAACAGTCGGGCCGTCTCGTCGCGCTGCGCGTGTGGGATGAGCTGGACCGGTACACCTACATGGTCGCCGGGTGCGTCGGCGAATTCTGGACGAAGATGACTTACGCGCACCTGCCGGGCACGCTCACCGAAGCCCCGCAGGTCATGGTGGATCGCGGTGTGCGTTTCGGCAAAGCGCTGCAATTGACCAACGTGCTGCGCGATTGCAGCAAGGATCTGCGCATCGGCCGCTGCTACCTGCCGTCGACACTGCTCGACCGTTTCGACATCGCACCGCGAGATCTGCTCGAGCCCGGCGCGTCGTTGCGTGCGCAACCGGTGATGCGGGAACTGGTCGGTAAGGCGCTCGAGCATTATCGCGCGGCGCTCGACTATACGACCGCCATTCCGGTGCGCGCGGTCCGCCTGCGGCTCGCGTGCGTGTGGCCGATCGTGATCGGCCTCGAAACGCTGGAACTGCTGGTGGCGAACCCGGCATGGCTCGAACCCGGCCGCGCCTCGAAAATCACGCGCGGCGACGTGTACCGCATTCTCGCGCGCTCGATACCGTCGGTGATGTCGAATGCGCTGCTGCGCGGGTGGATGCAACAGCTGATCGAGCGCGTCGACAGGCAACGGCGTCTCTAATACGACGCCGTCTCTAAACAACGCCGTCTCTAAACAACGCCGTCACAAGGTACGCTTCCAGCAGCGCAGATGTAGATGCCGATGCCGGCCCAGCGGATCGCGCTGGAACCGGCATCGGCAATCGGTACAGCATGCGCTCACGCGTGCTGAATGCGCATGCTACGCGGCCTCTTCTTCCTGCGAGTCGCCGCGCAGTTCGAGCAGGTCCTTGTCCGACTGCGGCGTCTTCCCCTGCGGACGGTGCACGTCGTGCGTGACGAACCCGATATCGCGGCTCGGCACGTCGAACCATTCACGATGGGAAAACGAATCGCGAATGTCTTCGAGCCCACTTTCCCAGTGCTCGTTCATCGTATCGATGCTGAACTCGTAGTCCTTGTAGTGCCCCTCATACGATTTATTCTTGTAGATCAGGTGCACGACATTGATCGCGCTGCCGTCCGCGAGCTTTTCCGCATGCCGGAACAGTGGATCGGCCTTGATTACCGAGGTTGGCACGTGCTTCAGCAGTTCCTTGATAAAGCACGCATTGCGCTGGCGCTCCGCGAGCATATTGGTGATCGCGCGCGTGCGGCTCGAGTACTGGATGTCTTTTGCACGCTCGGACACGTCAAGGAAATCACCGGGCAGATTTCCTTGCGCGCTCCACAAGTCGACCTGGAATACGAGCGTATCCTTCTGATCCGCATCGCGCAGCACTTCGGTCAGCGGCGTATTCGACACGAGGCCGCCGTCCCAGTAGAACTCGCCGTCGATCTCGACCGCCGGAAAGCCCGGCGGCAACGCGCCCGACGCCATGAAGTGCTCGGGTTCGAGACGCATGTTGCGATTCACGAAGCTCGTCAGATTGCCGGTGCGCACATTGACCGCGCCGACCGACACGCAAATATCGCCATCGTTGATGCGGTCGAAATCGGCGAACGCGAGCAGCGTTTCTTTCAGCGCGGCCGTGTTGTAGTAGCTGACCTCGTTCGGGCTCACCTTCGAGAACCCTGCGAGCGGCAACGGAAAACGCGGTGCGAAAAAGCCCGGCTGCCCTTCGATCAGCGCACGGGTCGCCGCCTGCATGCTCGCCCAGCGCCGCGTCAGGTCGTGCTGGTCGATGCCCGGCCACGCCCATGTGCTGAGGTTGCCGAGCCAGCCGCGCGGATGGCAGATCGCATGCCAGAATCCGCGCAACGCGTCGACACGCTTCTCGGGCGGATTGCCCGCGATGATCGCGGTGTTCAGCGCACCGATCGATACGCCCGCGATGCGGTGCGGATGAACGCCTGCCTCGGCGAGGCCTTCGTAAACGCCGGCCTGATAAGAACCGAGCGCGCCGCCGCCTTGCAAAACCAGCGCAATCTCGTCATAGCGCGGCAACACGAAGGCACCCGCCCGCCCCGCCGGTTGATGGGTCTTGCTGCTCATGCGTTTCCCCCGTTACTGCATGTACCAGCCGTGGCTGACGACAATCGATTGCCCGGTAAGCGCGGCCGATTCGAAACCCGCGAGGAACGCCACGGTGTTCGCGACATCGTCGACGGTCGTGAACTCGCCGTCCACCGTGTCCCCGAGCATCACATGCTTGATCACTTCTTCTTCGGAGATGCCGAGCTCTTTCGCCTGCTCGGGAATCTGCTTGTCGACGAGCGGTGTGCGCACAAAGCCCGGGCACACGACGTTCGCGCGCACGCCGCGCGGACCGCCCTCTTTCGCGACCACGCGCGCGAGGCCGAGCAAACCGTGTTTTGCGGTCACGTAGGCGGACTTCAGCTTCGACGCCTCATGCGAGTGCACCGAGCCCATATAGATGATCGAGCCGCCGCGGCCGCTGTCGTACATATGGCGAATCGCCGCTTTAGTCGTGAGGAACGCGCCGTCCAGGTGCACCGCGAGCATCTTCTTCCAGTCGGAGAACGCGTAGTTTTCGATCGGATTGACGATCTGGATGCCCGCGTTCGACACCAGCACGTCGATGCTGCCGAATTTTTCGACGGCGGCGTCGATGCCGCGGTTCACCGCGTCTTCGTCGATCACATTCATTTCAACGGCGAATGCGCTGCCGCCCGCGTCGTTGATGCTGGTTGCGACCTGTTGTGCATTCTTCAGCGATAGATCGGCGATGACGACTTTCGCGCCCTGCGATGCGAGCTTGCGCGCGCACTGCTCGCCGATACCGCTTGCCGCGCCGGTGACGACGGCGACTTTGTTGTTCAACGACATATTCGTTTTCTCCGTGTTTGGGTTATTCGTTTGCAGCAGCCTTCAACGTATCGACTGCGGCGAGGTAGTCGAAGGCGACTTCGCCGATATCGAGCGTGAGGTCCGCGATCAGATGACGCGCGCCGATTACGCGGCGCACCGGCAAGTCCGCAACCGGCGCGAGCGCGTGCGGATGCAGTTCGAGCGCGGCCGGCCCGCTCCATGCGCCGAGCACCGTCACGTCGCGCAAAAAGAAACGCACCAGTTCGCACACGCGCGCGGTGCCATCGACGTGCGGCAGCACCTTGAGCAGATAGTTCGGCGTTTCCGCGAGCTTGCGGCGCTCGCTTTCCGCGTCGCACAGGTTGTGCTTGTAGCCCATCGTGCCGGTTGCGATACGCTGGGTGCCGTAATCGAGCGTGCCGAGCAGCGTGTCATTGCCGTCCACCGAGATGCGCGGCCGCGCGAGCTTCTTCGGAAAGCCCCATATCTCGCGGCCGCCTGCAATCGGGCCTTCGTCGTCGAGATACATCGAATGTGTGTAGTTGCCGATTTTGCCCTGCGGATCGCGCACGGCGATCACCTGGCCGCTTTCGGTGTAATCGCCGAAACCGGATGAATCGGGCATGCGAATAAATTCATAATGCACGAGACCGTCGGCCGGTTGCAGTGGCTCGGGCACGGCGGCGCGCAGTGCGTCGGGATCGGTTTCGTATGAAATGATGAAGTATTCGCGATTCCTGTAGCGGAACGGCGGGCGCGGATACGCCGGATTATGAACGGGCATCGCAAAGGCAGCTTTGCGAATCGAATCGATATCCATCGTGTCCTCTCCTCGTGGGTTTGGCGTGCGTGGCGCACACTGGCAATCGTAAAGGAAGGCGATGCAATTCTGTTCTCACTTTGCAAAAAAATACATTGATGCAATTGCAACATTGCCGATTCGATTTCGCACTTCAATGTAAGGTGCGTGTGTTATCGGCGTGTGTCGGCGCAGCGTGTCCGGGAAGCTCGCCATTCGTTTCGGATCGCGAACATCAAAGTGTCACGAACGGTGCTCGATACTGACGAGTCGCGCATCGAGCATGCGCGCCAGCGAGACGCCGCCTTCGTGCATCACGAAATCGTGATTCCATTGAAAGAGCGGCTTCGCAAGCGGCGCGAACAGGTTCATCCAGCCGCGCCGCGTGCGCACGCGCCACTCGTAATGCACCACGGTGATGCCGCGCTCGCTCGCGAAGCGCCAGCTTCCTATGCCTTCCAGGTCGCCGCTTGCGATGCCTTCGAGCGCGACGAGCGGTTCGATGCGCGTAACGCGCACGTCGAACACCACGCGATACGGCAGCCGTCCCTTCCATGTGTAGCGCTGCAGCGAGCCGATGCCGTCGCTCGACCCGGCTTCGATTTCCGCGACCTGCTCGACGTTCTTCCACCATTCGGGCCAGCGCGCCGAATCGTGAATCGCGCTCCACACTGCGTGAAGCGGCGCGTCGAGACGCCAGACGGTCGACAGCCGGTACTCGCTGATGCGCATGTCGCGCTCTCCGTTCATTGCACGCGCCACCAGCGCGGCAACAGACGCCGCACCTCCGCGCGCCGATAGCGGTCGTCGATCAGATGCACGACGCCGGCGTCGTGCTCGGTGCGAATCACGCGGCCCGCGGCCTGCACGACTTTCTGCAAACCGGGGTACAGGTACACGTAATCGTAGCCGTTGCCGAATTGCGCCTGCATCGCGCGCCGCATCTGTTCGTTGACGTCGTTGACTTGCGGCAGGCCGAGCGTCGCGACAAACGCGCCGATCAACTGTTCGCCGGCCAGATCGATGCCTTCCGCGAAAGCGCCGCCGAGCACCGCGAAGCCTACGCCGTGCGTCGAAGTCCGGAAGCGCGCGACGAATGCATCGCGCGCGGCTTCGTCCATGCCCGGTTCCTGCGTCCAGACCGGCACCTGAGGATGTTGCTCGCGCAACAAGGCGACGACCCGCTGCAGATAATCGAAGCTGCTGAGAAAGCCGAGATAGTTGCCGCGACGTGCCGCGTATTGCCGGGCAATCAGCTCGACGATCGGCGCAAGCGATGCTTCCCGATCGCGCCAGCGCGTCGATACGTGCGCCGCGATATGCACCGCGAGCTGCTCGGCCCTGAACGGCCCTTCGACGTCGAGCCAGCCGGTGCTCTCGGGCAGCCCGAGCGTGTCGCGATAGTAGTGCTGCGGGCCGAGCGTGCCGGAAAACATCACGGTCGTGCGCGCGGCCGCGTGGCGCGGCTTGAGGAACGGCGATGGAATCACGTTGCGTACGCAAAGCGAGGTCATGGCCTTCGCGCTCGCGTCGTGCGCGGCCGACGACGCGGCAAGCGTCACGTCGCACAGCGAATGGTCGCCGAACTGCTCGACGAGCGACATGAAGTGCAATGCATCGAAGTAGAAGCGCAGCAACGTGTCGTGCGCGCCGACCGGCGCTTCGGCAAGCTGGTCGGTGATCGCGCCGGTCAGGTTCTGCAGCGCCGCGTGCATACGCGCCGGCACGGCGGCCAGCACCTCGTAGCGCTGCGTGTGTTCGCGCGTCAACGCGTTCCATTCGCGATTCAGGCGATCGAACGGCTTGCGCAGTGCCGCGGGCGCCGCGCGACGGGCAGCCTTGAATGCGTGTTGATCGAGCGCCGCGGTGTACATGCGGCGCGTGCGGTCCGGCAGATTGTGCGCTTCGTCGACCAGCACCGCGACGCGCCATTGATTGAGTTGCGTGAGCGCATAGAGCAGCGCGCCGCCATCGTAGTAGTAGTTGTAGTCGCCGATCACCACGTCGCACCAGCGTGCGAGTTCCTGTGCGAGGTAGTACGGGCACACGTCGTGTGCGAGCGCCGCGGTGCGCACCGCATCGCGTGATAGCCGCGTGGTGGTGTGCAATGCGGTGTCGCGCGCGGCGGCGATGCGGTCGTAGAAACCGCGTGCGAGCGGACAGGACTCGCCGTCGCACGAATTGTCAGGGTGCTCGCACGCCTTGTCGCGCGCAACCAGTTCGAGCACGCGCAGCGGAAAGCCGCGCGGGGTGTGCGGGACGTCGCCGTCGTGCGTGCCATCGCCTGCGTATTCGCGAGGGCTCGTGCTCGTGTTGCGGACGCTGCCGACAGCCGCGTCGCCGGGCGCCCTGTCTTCGTCGTTCTCTTCGTCGTTCGATGCACGCGCCAGCGCATCGATCGCGTCGAATGCAAGCGCGCGCCCCGGTGTTTTCGCGGTCAGAAAGAAGATGCGGTCGATGTGATTTTCCGCGCACGCCTTCAGCAGCGGGAAAATCGTGCCGAGCGTCTTGCCGATGCCGGTCGGCGCCTGCGCGAGCAACGTGTGTCCGTCGCGCGCGGCGCGGTACACCGCGACCGATAGTTCGCGCTGGCCGCTGCGGAATGTGCCGTACGGAAACTTCAGGTTCGCAAGCCATGCGTTGCGTGCCGCGCGATGCGCGTCCTCACGCTCGGCCCACGCAATGAAACGCTCGCACTGGTCTTCGAAAAATGCGCGTAGTGCGGCGGCCGTGTGGCGCTCGGTCAGCAGCGTCTCCTTCTGCTTGACGATATCGAAGTACACCAGCGCGACATCGAGCGCCGCAAGCCCGCGCGCGTCGCACAGCAGATGACCGTAAATCAGCACCTGCGCCCAATGCAACGCGCGATGGTTCGCTCGCATACGGTCAAGGTCGCCGCGATAGGTCTTGATTTCTTCGAGCCGGTTGCGCCCGGCGTCATAGCCGTCGGCTCGGCCACGCACCGTCAGCCCGCGATAGACGCCGCTCAGCGTGATTTCCGTTTCGTAACCGCTGTCGCGCCGTCCGGCGACGGCAGCGTGCCCTGTGATGCCTTCGGCCGCGCTTGGCGCCGGTGTGAAGCGCAGGTCGAGATCGCCACGCCTCGCGGTGAATTCGCAAAGGGTGCGCACCGCCACGATGTAACTCATGTGGTGGGCTCCGTTGTGCGCATATCCCGGGTGTTGGTATTGGCGTTGGTGTTGGCAATGCCGGTGCTGGTGACGGCGTTGCGCTCCGGTTGCGGCCCACCGTCACAGCGTTCGTCCCAACGCACGTCGAGCACCCGCACCGGTATCCCGTGCTGATGACAATAGGAAAGCCAGCGAAGCTGATTGTCCTGCAGACGATCGCCCGGCCCCTTGACTTCAATCAGCTCGTAGCGCCGCTCGCGCGGCCAGAAGCGGATCAGGTCGGGCAGCCCCGAGCGGTTGCCGCGGATATCGCACAACAGCCGTTCGCAAAACCGCTTCAAATGCACAGCCGGTATGCAATCGAGCGCGAGATCGAGCAGTTCGCGGGTCAGCATGTTCCAGAACACGAAAGGCGATTGCCGCCCTGCTTTGCTTTCGAAATGCCGAACAATGGTCGTGCGGTAGCTTGAGTTGTCGAGTTGCGCGAGGCACGCATCGAATAACGGCGCACGTTTTGCGTGGAAATCCGGCGCATGCAAATCGGCGGGACCGCGTTGAAACGGGTGGAAAAACGCGCCGGGCAGCGCCGCGAACACCGGCTCCCAGCATAGCAACCCGAACAACGAATTGATCAGCCCATTCTCGACGTAGTACACCGGCACATCCGGCGCGCTCAGATGATCGAGCACGACGTATTCGACGGATGTGGGTTTAAGAAGAGATGCTGCGGGCCGTGTGAGGGTCAACGCACTGCGCTCGACTGGATTTGCATGCGCGGCGATGCGCTGCGAAAGAAGTTGTGAAGCGGGATGTGAAGCAGGTTGTGAAGCAGATTCTGAAGCAGGTTGCAAAGCGCGCGTCATCGGTGACGATGACGGCGATCGCGAAGAAGCGACGCCCACGCGCCTTTGCAGCCGCGGCAACATGCGTGCGACACGCTGGCTTTCCTCTTCGCTCTCCGGTGCGTGAGCCGCATGTTGCGCGAGCGTCAACGCCTCGTCCGCGCGGCCTGCCCGCTCGAGCGCGCGAATGCGCCGATGCCGCGCGCCGGGCCATGCGCAACGCGCATAAGTATGGATGGCAGCTGCCCATTGTCCGCGCCGCTCGGCGTGGTAACCGATTCGATACAGCAGCTTCGCACGGCGCGTCGCAAGCCACGGGTTATCCGTTGCAATTGCATCGACCGCGCACAACAGCGTTTCGAGCGCAACATCGTGGTCACGTTTGTCAAGCATATCGACTGCGCCAAGCGCGTCGAGCGCGTCGCCGCAGGTGTGCAGCGCGAGAAAGATATCGACGTCCGCGCGTTGCTGAAACGCCCGGGACGACGGCGCGAATGCGACCGGCTCGTACTGGTGCACGCCGAGGTCCGAAAGCACGAACTCGGACCAGTCCTGATGCAGATTGCCGAAGAACATCAACCGCAAGCGGTCGCACAGCGGCGCGATGTTGACGCGCAATACGCGCTCATCCGCTTGCGGATGCCATTGCGCGTAAGGCCGCGGATCGGCATGCGCGATGCGCAATGGCGCGAGCCACTCGTATTTGCGCGCGGTCTTCACGCCCGCGAGCTGCGCCGCAAAACACGACAGCAATTCGGCACGCGTCGACAGGTCGAATAGCTCGTCGAGCGTCAACGGCGCATCCGCGTCGACCCAGCCTGCCTCGATAAGCGGCGCGGCCGCCGCGAGCGTGCAACCGATCTCGCGGTACGCGAGCCGGCTCGTGCGAAACAACACGCCTTTGCGCATCAGCATGCGCACGAGCAACGCGCGCGACGCTTCCGGCAGGTGCACGAAGGTGTGCAGCCATGCGTGCTCGGCATCGGCAAGCAGGTCGGCATAGCGCTCGGCGAGCCATGCCAGCGCGCGTTCGAAGTTGCGCAGGTAGTAGAGCGGATCGGGAGTATCGTTCGGCACGGCGCTAAAGGCCTGGACTGGACGACCAGGCCGGCATGATAGGCAAACAGACGAACTGTATATTTATACAGCCATCATGGCAATGCACCCGCGGGCGCGGATGCAACACCCGCCTCGGGACGTGGAACCCGTGAAACTGGGATTTTTTGCACGATCACCGAGCTGCTTCTCTATCCCGTCGTCGTCGGAAGGCGCCGCATTGACACGAATTGGCCAGATTGCAACGGGATGTCCCGGCGGATGTCCCGGCAAATTTACGAGACTGACAGGTTAGTCGACGGTCTCCGGGCGGTGAGTACCAGTCGGTCAGGATAACTGTGCATATCGTCGACAATCCGTCGGCGCCGCGCACTCGCTGCTTCAGCGGAAATGCTGCGGAGAATCGGCTCTTTAGCTATTTTCGATTTCTTCATATCGAGCAGTAGCCACTGGTTATCACAATTCCGGGAAATTCAGTTCTACATGCCGGTTGCATGCACTCGTTCGCGTGCCGTCGAGCGGCACGGTGATTGCTGAATTCATCGTCAAGCAGGCGAACGTCTGCGTCGATAGATATTCCAGTTCAATCAAGGAGGAACGGATGATGACCAAGACTACCAGCGCATTGATCGCGGCCGTCGCCGCACTCGCGTTGTCGGGCGGCGCTTATGCACAGACGGCCGGAGGCTCGAGCGGCGGCGGTTCGACAGGCAGCACCGCTAGCCCGGCAAACCAGGTGAACGGTACAACGAGCAGCTACGGCACGCCAGGCACGACCAACTCGGACAGCGGCTCGGCCGCGAGGTCGCCGAACTCGGGTCTGCCGAGCAGCACGAACAGCAACTCGACGTCGGGCACCAGCGCTCCCAAGAGCAACAACACGCTGGCAACCCCGAGCGTCGTATCGCCGGCTGCCGGCCAATAACAGCCGCTAAAAATGACAACTAGCCGCGAATAAGTGCAAGCGGAAAACGGCAAGCGATTCAATCGCATGGGGCGCAGGCGCTATTGCGGCCGGCGCCCCCGTCGCGCGACTAGCAGGGGCGGCATTAAACCAGGCGTACACGATCCCGACGCTCTCGAGCGTCGCGGATAGCAACGGCTTCGCAACGAACCTCGTTACCGGTGCGCAATTGCCGATAAGAGCGTGAGCAACTCGAGCTCATGCGGCATGCAGACGTCGACGGGTCCGGCTTGGGCCGCAACCGATATCCTTACGAAATCCGCGAATCCGCGAATCTGCGACGCGAGACAAATCCACACATTCGCGCCTATCGCAGTGCATACCGCTGCGCCTGCCTGCTCAAAGCCGCTCGAGCTTTGTGCCGGTCCCTTGATACGCGCCTTTGAATGCAGCGGCAAGCAGCCTGAAGCAAAGGGCGTTCACAAAAGTTCAGATTTCGACTTTTTCAGACGGTCAGAATACAGGCGTACTGGCACCGCGTCAGTGAGCAAAGACGGGCGCCCAACCAACTGGAACTTTATGGAATCGCTAGATATTGCCAAGATCTGCAAGCGCATTGCAGTGCATCGACCGTATTTCGCATTCTCCGAACTCAAGGCAAGGTTGCGCGACAAAGCGATATTCGGCATGTTCAGCGCCGAGCAGGCAACGGGTTTCGAGCTCGGCCCGGTTTCGTCTGCGGAACTGGGCCGTCATCTGGCGATACTCGGCAGTTGTGCCGCGGCCCTCGACGGGCCGGATGACATGACCTATTACCTGGCTAGCAAGGGCCGCCTAAAACTGCTCCCGAATACCGACGACGTGCAAAAGGAAAGCGGCATCGCGGTCGCCGCCGTGACGAGCCGCAGCCGCAGGACGATGACCGCCGAAGTTTTGGGTCATTGCGGATCGCTTGCCGCACATCTTTGGTGTGAGTATCAAGTGCTCTCACACGAAGTCTTTTCCCGAATCTTTAGCGGACACCATACAGGTACGATCCCACAGGCCGACAAGTCGCCGTATTCCACCCCCGTCGTATTTGACGTGCTGTCCATCGGCGCCGAGAACATCGTTGTTCGCACAAGCGAAGTGGAATCCGAGAACTTCGCCGGGCATTTCGATAACTACCCGTCCTGGCCGGTCGCCATTCTTGCCGATACGTTTGGTCAGGCGAGGACCGCGCTGTTGCACAACATGCTGGATCGACAGACGAACTACCGTGTCGGCTATCTCAACGTGGATGCGTTCCAGCTGGCGCCCGCAGCGGCCAGATTGACGTTCGAAGTTGCATGTATCAGCTCGTTTCCGTCGCTGGGGCGGTATGTATTTGGCGCCAAGGTCTTGTGGGGCGACAAGATGATCGCCGCAATGGAGTCCGAAGTTTACGCGTCCGCAGAGCGATGACGCATTGTCGGGAGATCGATCGCTAACCCGCCGGTCTCCCTTTGCGATGCGTTGATCGACAGCGCGCCAGTCGGCCCGGATATCGTCCATGTGCATGGCGATGCTGGCGAGGATCAGTTGCGCGGCTGCAAACCCGAACGCCTGCTCGACGGGAACGAAAGCTATCGGGCAATGCGGCGCAGCGTGATGATCTGGCTGAACGTGCCGTCCGGCAGTGGCTTGGTGACTAACACCCCGTTGTATTGCTGATAGGCGCCCGTGGCGCCTATCACCGGCAGTGTCGAGGGTCCAGACGCTGCTTCCTGACCGCCGACTGTGATCGTCCCGTCGCCAAGCTGCAAGGTCCATTGGCATTGCGAGAAGACGCCCGGCCTCACGGTGATACAGAAGCCGCCGTTATTGCCAATGACTTTATGCTGTAGATCCAGCAATGGCTGATCGAAAACAAAAATATCGCCTTGCGACGGACCGTGTGCGCCCAGATCGACGGGGGTCTTCGTCCCTGCGTTCGCATCGGCGATTGTGTTCAGCACGATCGTGTTGTCCGAAGCGAACGCATGCAATGAAATGGCCAGTGCTGAACAAGCGAGAAAACGCACGCCAGCTCGTGCCAGTCTGTTCAATCGCATGATCAGCCTTTCATAACGGTCTAATAACGGTCATCGTCTGTGGTCGGCGCAAACGGCGACGCCGTGCTCGGGAATCCGTTCACCGTCAGACCGTTCTGGATCGCCGGGCGGGCCTGCGCGATGATCTGCGACAGCGAAGTAGGCGCCGGAGCGGTCATCCGCCCGAGCTCCGCGATTTCATCGGCCGCCAGTGCGACATCGAGTGACTGCACATTTTCGTCGAGTTGCTCGAGCGTGCGGGCGCCGATGATCACCGGCCCGACACCGGGTTGCGTCGACAACCACGCCAAGGCCACGGCGGCCACCGACGTGTGATGTTTGTCAGCTATGGCGCGCAGCGCATCAATCAGCACATGCTCTCGTTCGCCGATCGGAATGCCGAACACCGTCGCACGTCCGCTGCCGCCGGAGCGTGCGTATTTACCGGACAGCACACCGGATTTCAAAGGAGCCCAGGGCATCACCGCGAGGCCCAACGTCTGCGCCATCGGCACAATTTCATGTTCGACGCTTCGTTCGACCAACGAATATTCGACCTGCGTCGCGATAAGCGGTGCAAAGCCGTTCATCTGGTTCAGCATCTGCGCCTGGCAGACGCGCCACGCGGGCGTATTGCAGAACCCGAGGTAACGGACCTTGCCTGACGTTACCAGATTGTCCAGTGCCCGCATCGTCTCGTCGATCGGTGTCAGCACATCATAGCCGTGGAGCCAGTAGAGATCGATATAGTCTGTGCGCAGCCTGCGCAACGATTGCTCACACGCACGAATCATCGCTTTTGCGCTCGAACCGCCGCCGTTGGGGTCGCCAGGGTACAGATTCGATGCGAACTTGGTGCCGATCACCAATCGATCGCGGCGCGACCTGTCACCGGCCAGAAAATCGCCGATAATTTTTTCCGAATGGCCTTTGGTATAAATATCAGCGGTGTCAAGGAAGTTTCCACCGCGCTCGATAAAGCGGCTCAAAATCGCCTGCGAGTCGGCGACATTCGAGCCAAAATTCCAGTCCTCGCCAAAGGTCATGGTACCGAGGCAAAGCGGACTGACTCGCAGGCCCGAACGGCCAAGCGTCACGTATGAGTCTAGCGGCATAGCGAATCCTCGCAGGCGTGGTCTATGCCGCGCGCGGCGCGACCGACACCGTTAAACAGGAAGAATGAAAGGTCGGCGTGAAGACATGGCCGGCGCGAATGCAGGTCGTTCTGCTTCGCGGAGTTGAAGACTACATGCGTTGTGACCGGTCGGTACAGGTTGCGTGCGAAGCGCAGCAAACCTTCGCGAACCTGGCCGTGACTTGCTAACGGGCCTTCGCGATTGAAGCAACTCGCGCCCGCGCGCAAAGGATTCACGACGGTGCGCCGATGGGCGCCCCTCATGGACAGCGATATCGCGACGCCGAAGACCGGGACATTGACGTTCACGCGAGGCGACGCCATGGCTCCGCTGTCGTTTCAATACGGTCGACCCAAGCTTCGTGCGTACGCAAACACGAAAGCCGTGTGCTGGGAGAGCGAATCGCTGGACGGTCTCATCGTCCGAGGCGGGGGACGGCGGGCAAGTCGTTACACTCTGCGTTTACATCCGCGAGATCTGAAGGGATTGTCTGTTACGGCAACAATCAGTACCACGATCGAGAGACCCGCGTTGGCCCGGCCGCTCACGCGACTCAACACCAACGAGCGATTTCCGGCGAAGTGAAATTCATCGCGTTCAGTCCTCCGGGGTGACCGGTGGCGCCATCAAAGATCGACGCAGGCTCGCCTCGTCTTCGCAATCGCATAGCCTTTTTCCATCGGCGTGTGCTTCCGCTTCTGAGCGAAATACATTCTCGCTGAACGCAACCACCTTCTTGCCCGTGCCATGCGGTCGCTCTATGGTGATCCCCCAGTGCCAGCCACCATCCTGTTCGAACACATGAAGCGTCAGTTCGGGCAACGAGCGCGGATGTTTCATAGGTGCCTCCGCAGACCGGGACCTTGATTGGCCATCGATGCCATCGTCCCGCCTGAATCAGCATAGCCCGATAGATGCTGCGTCGCAACATTATATTTTCATGCATCGTAACGCCTGCGGTCTGCTTGCTTACGGGGGCTCCCTATCCTGCGCCACGTCACTCAACGCAAGGAGCGGCTCATGACTGCCCTGGTCGGTCGTGCTGCCCGAAGGCGGTCGCCGATCGCTGAGTCGAGGTCACGGCTAATCACTGTCGGCGGGGCGAACGTGGTTCGCTATCGCGGCCAGAATGACCGGGAGGTCGGCAGGTTTTACAAAATGGTGGTTGAACCCCGCTCTAAGCGATTCATCCTGTTCGGCCAGCGATGTCAGTGCGGTAATCGCCACCAGTAACGGGGCCGGCGCCGATTGCAGATGCCGGATCTCTCTGGCCACCGCTCGCCCGTCCATGCCTGGCATCTGAACGTCGAGCACAACAGCGTTCGGACGCCACGCACTGTATTCGGCCAGCGCGTGCGCCCCATCTCCGGTTGCGCGAGTTTGATACCCCTGTGCCTCGAAGAACAGGACATATGCCGCTAGTAAGTTCGGGTCGTCGTCGGCAATAAGCAGACGCGCGGCGCTTCGGGTCGGCATTGAATTCTCCTGTTGTCTTACTGTCAGCAATGGATGGACCCGGGTCAAGCTAAAGCGCGTCATAAGTGCATGAAAGCCGGAATGGAACAGATCGACAGCAATAGTGTTCCAGCCGCATGTGCAGGGACTCGCTCAACCAGACTGCGGAAATTCTCCGCGACATACCCACTTCAAGTTCCGATTTCCAAAGGAAGCGCGTAGGTTCGTGGGAAACGATCATTGCCGCAACGCTCAATGCACGGAGACAGGACGTGGACACCGAAGCATTCGCTCGTTATATTTCAAAAGATATAACTGGAGAAAGCGGATGGACGCAGCAGCAAAGCAGGCAGTCGGAAGCAAATATCTGTTCGAATCGATGAAGTATGCGCAAGGCAAAACATGGGAGGTGGTCGATCGCCTCGCGCAGTTGATCCAACCTGGCATGCTCGAATCGGAGGCGACCGCTTTATGCAACGACGTGCTGAAGGAAGCAGGCATGGAGCGGATCTGGCATCCGGTGCTGGTGCGATTTGGCGAAAACACGCTGAAGACTTTCAAGCAGAGATCGGACGGCGACCCGCGGCTCCAGCCGAGCGATATTTTTTTCATCGATCTCGGCGTGGTCTGGAATCAGCACGAGGGCGACGCCGGCGCGACCTTCGTCGTCGGCAACGATGCGGAAATGAAGGCCTGCGCGGACGCCGCGAAAACGGTATTTGACGAGGTGGAGCAGCACTGGCGCCTGACCGGCGCAGGCGGCACAGCGCTCTATGACTTCGCGGCGCAACGTGCCGAGGCGCTCGGTTGGCGTCTGAATCTGGACATCAAGGGCCACCGCGTCAGCGACTTTCCGCATGCGATTTACAAAGCAGGCGATCTCGGCGATTTCGCGGATTGTCCCGACGCCGGTCTGTGGATTCTTGAAATCCAGCTTGCCCATCCGGCCCGGCCGTTCGGCGCATTCTACGAGGACTTGCTGGTCTGATCACGCTCGCTATACGTGGACATGTTCCGGCTTGTCGACAACGCACGCGTCAAAGGATGCGATTTCTTCCGGTATACCAGCGTCATGCGGGACGCTTCGCAATCCTCGATATCAACTCGTCCACCCGCGACAGGAACAGGCTGACAATCGGCGCTGTATTGCGAGGGCTGTAACCCATGACCAGCTCGATAGTCGGTACCTCCCCTTCCAGCGGCCGGCTCACGACGGACCACGGCATCAGGTTTTGCACATAGGCCGGTATCAACGTAACAGCGCGCATCGAAGCAATCAGCGACATCACCATCGCCGGGTTGTCGACGCGTTGCGCGACGTCTACTTCTACGCCCGCCTCCGCCAGATATGCGTCGATTACCTGTCTTAGCACTTTGGCCTTATCGGCCATCGCAATGAACGGCTCGTGCCGGAGATCGTCCGGCCGCACCGTTTTGCGCGCAGTCAATGGATGATCGCTCGGCATCAGCACGACGAGCGGCTCCCTGGTGACGACCTTGTACTCGAGGCCATAGCCGGGCTCCGCTCTCATGAACGCCACATCGAGCTTGCCGTGCGCCAATGCGGCGCCCAGTTCCGGCGAATAGTCGCTGGAGACGGTGACCTCGATAGCCGGCAACTCCTCACGCAACAGGTGCATCGCATCGGTCAGCCATGTCATTTCCTGACCGGTCAGAAAGCCCAGCGCGAAGCGCGGCCTCGCCGGCTGCGCCGCGCGCCGTGCCGCTTCGACCGCGGCATCCACCTGAGCCATCGCGAGCCGGGCATGATCGATAAAGGCCTTGCCCGCCTCGGTCAGTTCGACACCGCGCGCACTGCGAAGCAGCAGTGCCACGCCAACCTGATCCTCCAGATCGCGAATTTGCCGGCTCAGTGAAGGTTGCGACGTATGCAACCGGTTCGCGGCCGCCTCCGTCAGGCTGCCGGTCTCGGCAACCGCAATGAAATACCGCAGATGACGCAGTTCCATCGATTCGTCTCCTCATGCCTGTCAGGCATGCACCCCAGCTTCAAAAGTCTTTTTAATCGACTCGGGAAGCCTCTAGATTAGCCCCTGTAGACACTTTCCTTGCTGCGAACGCCAACCACTCATGCATCGTAGCGATACCTTACAGGAGTTTCTCATGACTGCCCCCGTCGTTCTTATCACTGGCGCGTTGACCGGAATCGGCCACGCCACCGCCGTCGCTTTCGCCCGCTCGGGAGCCCGGCTCGTTGTTTCCGGCCGCCGCCCGACCGACGGCGCAGCCCTCGAGGCCGAGTTGCGCGAGCTCGGTGCTGAAGCCTTCTTCGTGCAGGCCGACGTGCGCCATGACGACGAGGTCCGCCGTCTCGTCGATCAGGCCGTGTCCCGCTTCGGCAGGCTTGACATTGCTGTCAACAATGCCGGCACGGAAGGCACGCCCGGCCCGATCACCGACGCGTCGGCAGACAGCTATGCCGCCACTTTCGACACCAATGTGCTGGGCGTGCTGTTGAGCCTCAAGCATGAATTGCGTGTCATGACGACCCAACGATCAGGCAGCGTGATCAACATTTCGTCGACCTATGGCCACGAAGGTGCGGCCTATGCCGCCATTTACGCCGGCAGCAAGCACGCGGTCGAAGGGTTCACCAAATCGACGGCGCTCGAAGTGGCCGGCACGGGGGTGCGCGTCAATGCGGTCGCGCCTGGACCGACGGACACCGGCATGCTTGACCGCTTTACCGGCACACCGGAGAGAAAAGCGGTACTGGCAGGCACCGTACCGCTCGCGCGGATCGGCAACCCGGCCGATATTGCCGCGGCGGTGCTCTATCTGGCGTCCGAAGGCGCCGCATTCGTGACCGGGCAGATCGTCACGGTCGACGGCGGCAAGACGGCGGGCTGATCCGCACTTTCACAAATCTCACGTCGTCCGAAACGAGGAGCATCGAATCATGAACACATTGACCGGCAAGACCGCGTTGGTGACCGGCGCATCGCGCGGCATCGGCCGCGCCAGTGCGCTAGCGCTGGCGAAGGCCGGCGCCCAGGTGCTGGTTCACTACGGCAGCGGCGCGCAAGAGGCCGACGCCGTAGTCGCCGAAATACGGCAAGCGGCTGGCACAGCCGAGAAGATTGCGGCCGACCTGCGCGCGGCTGATGGTCCGCACCTGCTCGCGCAGCGCACGCGGGCGATCGTCGGCGGCCGCCTCGACATACTGGTTGCGAATGCCGGCATCGCCGGGGCCGCAACGATTGAAGAGACGACGATTGAACAGTTCGACGACCTGTTCGCGGTCAACGTGCGCGCGCCGTTTTTCCTTGTTCAGCAACTGCTGCCCGTGATGTGCAAAGGCAGCAGCATCGTGCTGCTTTCGTCGCTGGCCGCGCACGCGGCGCTCGGCACGCTAGCGGCCTATGCGGCCACCAAGGGCGCTATTGACACGCTTGTCAAACATTTCGGCGCCGCGCTCGGCGAACGGGGCATCCGTGTCAACGCGGTCGCACCCGGCGTGGTGCCGACCGATATGTCCAGTTTCGCGAAGACCGATGCGGGACGAAACTTCGCGATCGGCATTCAGGCGCTCAAACGCATGGCGGAACCGGACGACATCGGCGCGGCCGTGGCTTTCCTCGCCTCCGACGCAGCCCGCTGGGTCACCGGCGACACCTTGCATGTGGACGGCGGATCGAAGCTCTGATCCAACGTCATCTCAATTCCGAATGGAGAAAAATCATGAAGCTTTATCACGCCAGCGGGTCGCCTAACTCGCGCCGCGTTCGCATTCTGCTCGCGGAAAAGGGACTCGACATCCCGCTCGTTCCTGTCGATCTCGCGAACAGGGAGCAGTTCTCGGACGCGTACCGCGCCGTCAATCCGCGCGCGGTCGTACCGACTCTCGTGCTGGATGACGACACGGCAATCGGCGAAACGGCGGTCATCATGCGCTACCTCGACGATGCATTCGCGCAGACGCCGCTGTATGGAGTCACGCCACAGGAAAAGGCCATTGTCGCGATGTGGGAGCGGCGCGCGGAAATCGACGGATTTGCAGCGGTGATGGAAGGCGTGCGCAACGCCGCGGCGGGGCTGAAAGGGCGAGCCATTTCCGGGCCGCACGGATACGAACAGATTGCCGATCTGGTCGAACGCAGCAAGCGGCGCGTGACGAACTTTTATGACGATCTCGAGGCAAGACTGTCGAGCGTTCCGTTCGTCGCGGGCGAGCACTATACGGCAGCGGACATCACGGCGCTCGTTGCAGTGGATTTCGCCATCCGCGCTTTCGCAATGCCGATTCCTGATCATCATGTCGCCATCAGGAAATGGTACGAACGGGTTTCAACACGTCCCAGCGCGACGGCGTAACGCGTTCGACGGATGCTGCTTCCGTGTCGCGCGTGAGGTGCGCACGAACCCGAACGCGGCGCGCCACCGCGATATCACCGCCGGGCATGCGAAGCGCGCCGGCCGCCCTCAACCGCGCAACTCGCGCCGAAGATCGCCAATGCGGCGAGCAGCAGCGCCGGCCCGAACCAGTGCAATTCAAGCACGCCCACGCCGCGCGAAAGCAGCGCGGCGCCAAGGCCGGTGCCGCTCGCGACGCCGAGATACAGCGCCGTGCTGTTCAAGGCGAGCACGACCTGTACGTTCGACGGATCGGCGATCGCAACGAGACGCGCCTGCTGTGCGGGAAATAGCGACCAGCCGGTAAGCCCGAGGAAGAATACCGCGATCGCGCTGCGAACTTCGGACGCAGTCGCGTATTCGAACGCGGCCAGATCGGCTGTCGCGATCAGCAAGGTGATGGCGATGACACGCGCTGCGCCGAACCGGTCGGCCAGCAGACCTCCGATGCGGCTGCCGATCAGCGCGCCGATGCCGTAGACGAGAAAGATCGTGCTCACCGCCGAAGCGGAAAAGTGCTGCACGGTAAAGCTTGCGCCGAGAAAGCTGTAGAAGCCGAGAATGCCGGCATACCAGACGAGATTCGGCAACAGCGCGAGCAACGTGCGGCCGTGCGCGAGTGGGGCGAAACGTGCGCGCAGCGGCACGGCGACCGATGCCGCAGGCGCGTTGCCGCGCGGCATCAGCAGCGCAAGCGCGACCGCCGCAGCCACGCTGAGCGCGACGATGAAAGCGAATGCGCCGCGCCAGCCATACCAATGGCCGATCTGATTGCCGATCGGCACGCCGAATACGGTGGCAAGCGACAGCCCGAACGTCACGACCGACAGCGCCGCCCCTTTGCGTCCATCGGCCGCGAGCGACGCGGCGAGCGCATAGGCCGCCGGAGCATACATCCCCGCTGCGACGCCGGCGGCAATGCGCGCCACAATCAACGCACCCAGGCTTGGCGCAAGCGCGCAGAACACGTTGCCGATGCCGTACAGCAGGATCGCGGCAGCCGCGACCAGCCTGCCCGGCAGCCGCGCCGTACAGGCGGCGAGGAACGGCGCCGCGAGCGCATAGGTGAGCGCATAGGACGTCACAACCAGCGTCGCGGAGACCACTTCGACGCCGAAGTCGCGCCCCAGCGCCGGCAGCAGTCCGGAGACGATGTATAGATCTGTCGATATGGCGAACGCGCCGATCGCGAGCAGCCAGACGCGCGGGTCGAACGCTCGCGTACGCTTGCGCGCGCGATCCGATGCAATGCGTAAAAGGTTCGATGCCATTTCCCTCTCCCTGACCATGCCCGATTTCATGGGAAGAGGTTAGTGAAGCGCCGCGCTGCCGGATTGACCGTGAGCGGCGCCGGCATGCTCCGCGGGCGACGTTCGGCCGACGCCCGCCGGACGGCTATGGCCCGACGGCTAGTGTGCAGCGTCCATCGCTTCGCGTGGCGTCACACCATATTGCTTGCGGAACACCCTGCTGAAATGCGCAGGTGTGGCGAACCCGCATTGATACGCAACCTGCTGGATCTGCATGTGGTGCCTGCCTTCGTCCTGCGACAACAGATGCATTGCCTTCGCGAGACGCACACGCCACACGTAACCCATCAGCGTGATGCCTTCGGCCCTGAACAGCCGGTGCAGATGATCGACGGACGCGTGCGCATGCGTGGCCACCTGCTCGGGGTTCAATGCCGTGTCGCCGAAATGCTGCTCGATGACCCGTTTGGCGCGGTACAGGGTTGCTTCGCCGCTGCGCGCGCGGCGGCTGCCAGCAGCGGTATCGGCAACGACATCGAGCGTATCGAGCAACTGCTCGCCGAGCCGGCCTCGCACGCGCATGCTTGGCGCCTCGCCCTGCCGGGCTGCATGGAGCACGAAGTCTCGCAATGCGCGGACATCGGGCGCCGTCGCGTCGGCCGCGTCGAAACCACCGCCGGCGGCGCGGCGAAAGCCCCGCTCGAAAAGCGCTTGCTTCGGGAACTGCATCAGCACGATCTGCGTATCTTCTTCGAATGATTCCCGATAGTTCGCCGCGCAATCGACGAGCACCACGCTGCCGATCCCGAAGCGTTCGCAACGGCCGTCATGCTCGAGTTCGATCGAGCCGGACTGCACGAGCTTCAACGTCATCGCGTCCTTGCGCCATACCGCGGCGGGGCTGGCTGGACCGGCCGACGTCCATGCCTGCGAGCCGAACTCGGCGGTCGCCACCTTCACGCGTCCCAAAGCCCAGCTATGCACGCTCGAACGCGCATGCATCGTCGAACCGAGATCGCAATGCATGCCCCAGTTCTCGAAGACACGCTTTCTCCAATCGCGAAGATTCGCTTCGACTTCGAGGTCCGCCTTCGTGACAATCGAATCGCTCATGGCCGTTCCTTGCGGCAAGTCTAATGTGATTGACATCGCACACACAGGCGCGTTCCGCGAGTTTGAGGCACGCCATGCCGCCAGCGACGCATACTGCGGGCGCGCTGATTCGATTGCCGCCGGCGTGCAAGCGACGTGTCGCCACGAGACAAGCCGATGCAACACCACCGATGAACGAGCTTTGCCTTCGGCGCATCGAGCAAATCAACCGAAGCGAGCGAACTGTGCTCTACCGGGGTGCAAATGCAATACCCATTCGTCGCGAATGTCCGGTTAGCCGGCTTGCGTCTTGTCGAGCAAAGTCTTCAGGTCCGTCACCGTATAAGACATTGAGACACGATAGCCGGGACCGACGCGTACCGGCGCGAGATCGGAAATCTCTTCGCCGTCGACGACCGGCAGACTCAACTGTCCGTCGCCCGCCCATGCATCTGCGAAATTCGCATTGTCCATCACCGACATCACGAGTTCATGGACGGCCGGCTTGTCGTGCTGACCTGCGGCGAGTCGCGGAAAGTGTCGCAGATTCACAAGGGGCCGACTCGTCAGACTGAGTTTGGAGGGGTCGTCCAGCTTCGCGGTCAATGTCACTTCCGCCCGTGCGATGCGTTGCCCCGCGGTGGATGCCGTGGCGGCAAAACGTGCTCCAGGCTTGACGATGGCCGAGGCAGGACTCGACGCGGCAAAAGTACGAGTCTGGTGGATGGCGCCGAGGCGCTTCGGAAAGCCCTGAATCAGCCCGCGCATCAGCGACGAATCGTTGTCCACAAAGATGTATGGGCAATAGGCAACCGGTTGTGTGTCGTAGACCGCATCGACCAGCAGCAAGAATTCGCGATACTGGTAACGCGCCGGTTCCAGTAGCTCGTCGTTCTCGCCGGTGAACTGCCAGTCGACGAACATGGCGACCGCATGTCCGGCGGAGTTCGGATCCATCGCGAGACCAGCCGGCAGAATTGCGGCAACAGCGGCAACATCGGCCCAGAATTCGACGATCAGGCAGTCCCCTGAATAGTGCCACGGCGGCGGCGGTGCAATGTTCGATAGACCACGGGGCGAAAGCGGGATTGCATACGGTTTGGGCATGATGGCACTCCAGTGTAGATGGCCGAATGTGGACAGCTTCCGTCAGAACGGCGGCGAGAGGCGCATCGACACGAAGCAAACATCACGCATACCGAAGTTTAAAGTGCATACACACGTAATTTTCCAGATTGAAACGTGTGTGATCGGACTCTAGCCGCCAAGGCGCAGCGAAACGTTTTCCAGTTTCCGGTTGTCGGTCGACCAGAGCTGCTCGACCTGCGTCGCCATAGGATCGGGGAAGACATAGCTGTGCCCTTCTTCGATGCCCTTTACGATATTCACGGCCGCGTATTCCGGCGCGACCTTCGGATAGGGAACCGGTTTAGCCAGTTCCGTTTCTATAGGTCCGGGATAGATACCGACAACCACAATGCCGAACTTTTCCAAAGTCCCCCGCAGCGACTGGGTAAGTGAATGCACGGCGGCCTTCGAGGCGGAATACCCTGCCATTGCGGGAACTGAAGATAACCCGACCACACTGCTCAGGTTCGCGATCGTTCCGGATTGGCGCGCGATGAACTGTGGTGTGAAGGCCCTGACGACACGCAGCGTGCCAAAGTAGTTAGTCTGCACATCGTCTTCGAAAGTCTCCCAGGCGCCGGCCATATAGTCGCCAAAAGCCAATGAGCCTGCGTTGTTCACGAGCACGTCCACATCGGTTGCGACGGCTGCCGCCGCGTTCACCGATGCATCGCTCGTCACATCAAGCTGAAGCGGGATGACCCGTGAATCCCGGAAGTCCGGCAGGGTGTTCGGATTGCGCGCGCTGGCGTAAACGCGAGAGACACCAGCCTTCAGCATCTCCCGCACGATCGCTGCGCCGATGCCGCGGCTGGCGCCCGTTACCAGGACAACTTTATTCGAGAGCGACATTGTCTTCCCCTATATGTTTTGTAGAACAAAGAATATGGTGAAATTCTCGGCCCGCGAGGCCATGAATTGGAGTTCATCAAAGGAATGTCTGTCAGCTTGTTCCGTTTCGCGTCACCACGACTGGCTGGAGTACAAGCATGAACATCGACGGGCAACCGGCTTCGTCTGGCTAGAGCACTCGACGGAGGAAATCATGCATCCGGCTCGCTATCTCTTCGCTCCTGTCGGCCAAGGCGCAATGACCGCTGTCCGTCAACTGGATCTCTGCGTTTGGTACGACCTCGCGATATCGCTGCTGATTTTCCGCCGGGAACAAAATATCGTTCTTCCCGCTGACAACCAGCGTCGGCGGTGTCTGTGCACGCAGGTAGTCCTGAGCACGCTTGAGTGTGGAACCGTTGGTGCGGATGTCGTAGAGCAGATCGAGCGAAATATCCGCGGCACCGGGACGTTGCAACGAGGAATAATCCACCTGCCACTGCTCCGGGTCGATCAGCGACGTATCGCGTACACCGGTGACGTACAGATCGCGAACCACGTCGAGGGTGAGATAGTGTTGCCTCGCGTTGTCGCGACTCTCCGCCGTGCCGGCCTTCCAATATGGCACGAGCGGCCCGAACCATGGGCTTTCGCTCAGGAATAGCGGATTGTTTTGCGCGACCAGCGCTGTCATCCGGTGAGGCGTTTTCAGCATCACGCGATACCCGACGAGACCTCCGAAATCCGTTGCATACAGAACGTATTGCCCGATGCCGACCTTGTCGACAAACTTGCCGATGACTTCGCCGAGGGCATCGAATGTATAGGGAGCATGCGAGCGATCGGGTACCTCGCTGTTGCCGAAGCCAGGATAATCCGGAGCGAAAACATGGTAGTTCACTGACAGTTCACGGATGAGATCACGAAACATCGCCGATGATGACGGCCAGCCCGGCAGCAGCAGTACAACCGGTGCACCCGGCGCACCCGCTTCACGGTAAAAGACAGACGCTCCGTCGATATCCACCGTTCGGTAGCGTGTTGGAAAAGCCAGATTGCCGGTGAGCGACGATTTTCTATCCGGCCTCGTGCTCGGGGCTTTGGCCGACGTTGCGCTGGATGCGACCATGACTGCAGCACCAGCGAGAAAACTGGTTGCAAAGGAACGACGCGTGAGCATGAAGGGTTTATCCTGCAAAGGTTAAACGGAACGATCCGTTGTCGCGGTGAAAGCAAGCTTCGCGACGGCGTCCGGGACGCTCGTCGAGCGGAAATCGGACCGGATGCTTACCGCGCTTAAGTAAACGATTCCGTTTACACCCTCAATTTGTAAACGACATCGTTTACTTTGTCAACAGGATCCGCTATAAATATCAAGCGGGAATCACGAGGATGATGAGATGGGTCAGGACACAGAGATCGAAGGCAAAAAGCTCGAGATCGTGAAATATGCTTTCGATCGTTTCTACGAAAGCGGTTTCCACGCGACAGGAATGGAAGCTGCGTTGGCCGGCAGCGGCATATCCAAGCGCACGCTTTACAAGTATTTCCCGTCGAAAGAGGATCTGATCGAGGCCGTGCTGCGGTTCTATAGCGAGGTCGTCGAACACCAGCTCTTCGGTCCGGTCGAAAACATTAGCGATCCGCGCGAGCAGATCCTCGAATTCTTCGATGTCCGCAGGAATACGGATCGCATGCTCACGCGCGGCTGTCTCGGGATGAAGGCGGCGCAAGAATATGCCGGCAAGCATGACGGCATTGTCGAGCTTGGAATGAGCGCAAACTCGCGCGGTGAAGTGAGATTTTTCGAACTGTGCCGGCGGGCGGGTTTTGCCAAACCTCAGCGCCTCGCCAAGCAACTCAACCTGATTCTTCAGGGTGCCCTGGCACTCTCGCAGGCCTCGAACGATACAGCCCCGTTCTTATTGGCCAAAGACACGGCGTCCGCCCTTCTCGAGAAGGCCCCCTTGCTGCAATCCACGAGTGCAAGATCGAAGCACTAGATCATGCGGTTCAGGCATCGCTAGCGGCGCCCACCGTCGCGAAGGGGAACCCGACGGTTTGACTGACCTCCCAGACATCGAAAGAGCGATGGTGTCTTCCATTGCCTGGTCGATCGTACGTGCGACGCGTGACAAGCGCGCCTGGATGGAATAAAAACGCTTCAGGGAAGCGCCCCGACGATTGCCTGGTCATGCCGTTGTGTAATGGCGGGAAGTCGATCCCTGTTCGCTTCCCGGGGCTCGGGGATATTGTGCATATCGCGAAAGAAATCCTCATGGCGTCGCGGCGTCGACACCAGAATCTGCCTGGCAACGCCGTCGCTGACGTTGGTAAAGCCGTGGACCATTCCTTTCGGTACCGTCACTCGATCACCCGGACCCGCGAGACCCGTCTCTTCATCGATGACGTATTTGAAAACGCCTTCGATCACGATAAATAGCTTGTCCTCGCTGAACGAAATATGGCGCGGCGCGCCAAAGCCGGGCTTGACGGACATATCAAGCACAGTGAACGGACAGGAGCCGGGGTTGATGATTCTCGCGGTGATGCCTGCAAAATCTGTTGTCTCGAACTCATGCGTGATTCCCGCTTCCATCGTCACTCCTTCTTTCATGAACGGTTAGCGTCATGACGATTTTTGCAGGTCTTCGGCCATCCAGATAGGGGACAGGCGCAAACGCAGCGGCTACGATTCTAGCCAATCGCGGCGGGCGCCAGTGAATTGGACCCGGCTTCGAGGTGCCGCGCCAGCACCTGCGCAAACGACGCCACCTTTGGACTGAGGTCCGCTCGCGATGGATGAGTCAGACACATGCGGACCGTCAGGGAGAATTGCTCATCGAGGACACGGACCATACTGCCGGCCTCCATGTCTGCCCGGCAAAGGGATATCGGCAGGATGCCCACGCCCTGGTTGCACAGAACAAGTTCGCGAATGAAGGTAAAGCTATCGGCAACGATGTCAAACGCGGCAGGACGCGCATCGCTCGCAAAGCTTTCCAGGATCAGGCGCCGCAGTTCAGCGCGTTGGGGGCCGATAAGCGAAGCGACTTCCCTGATGTGTAGCGGAACGCCTGTTGTTTCAACATAGCGTTTGCTGCCGAACAGCCCGAGGTTCATGTTGATGACGCCGCGGATAATCGCATCCTGCGGGTTCGACGACCCGATACGCAGTGCCAGGTCAATGTTGTTCGCGACGAGGTCGAGCACCTCGTTGGTGTTGCGGATATGAAAGCGGACAGCCGGATGCCGTTGCCGATATTCGGCAATGGCTGCCGCAGCGATATGTGCGGGAAAATCCGCAGGGAGCGTCATGCGGATTTCACCACCAAACGATTCGCCGCCACCCGTCACGCTCGCGACGGCGTCGGTGAGAGAACTCATCGCATTCGCGCAATTCTGATAAAGCGTCTGGCCTTCGGCAGTCAGTGAGAATGCGCGTGTCGATCGCTTGAACAGACGCACCCCGAGGTTTTTCTCGAGTTTGCGGATCGTCGAACTGACCGACGAACGCGGCACATCGGTTTCGCGCGCCGCAGCCGCGAACCCGCCGGCCCGCACGACCGCGATAAAGGTTTGAAGGGCGTTGAGGTCCATGGCCGTCCAGCACTTGCTTTGGAAGTGCCCGAGTGTATAGCGGGCGCTTTTTCGTTGCCGCGAGATGGGTCGTCGCTGCCGGTCGAAGCGGTCGACCCGTGCTGAACCGGCGACGCGTTGGTGTAAACCATAAGGCGGCGGAAGTCGCCGGCGAAATCGGTGTGCAGCGCAGCAGCGTGCCGGTTGCCGCTCAGCCTTTCATCCAGATCGCGCCGTCTTGGCGTAGCGGGGCTCGTCTAAAACCAAACCGGCTTGCCATGTGTTTTCAAACGACCGCGGCGCTCACGTCTCGGCCGGTTCATGCCTCTCGCATCAGGCTATAGCTCGTCAATATCGGCCGATCAGCGCTGATGTGAGGATCGTCGACAATCCGGCGGTGCCGACAGCGCGCATTCGTTGCTTGACCTATACTGTTGGAAGTACTTCAGAAAATCGATCCACTACATTTTCTCAGTGCAGGTAACAGCATCGGGCACGGTGCGACTACCCAATTCATGGTCAAGCAGGCGGCGATCGGCTGCGTCGTTATTTCAGCCCAATCTTGGAGGAACGAAGCATGGAGGAGCGAATCATGTATAAAGCAATCGGCACATTAACCGCGGCCGTCGCCGCACTCGCGCTGTCGGGCGGCGCTCATGCGCAGAACAACACGCTGGCAACCCCGACGGTCGTGTCGCCGGCCGCCGCCGCCGTTACAACGAACGGCTACGGCACGCCTGGCGCGACCAACTCGGACAGCGGTACGTCGAACGCGAGCTCGCAGAAGGCCGCGAACACGAGTTCGACATCCGGCGCCACCGCGTACGGGGTCAACAACACGTTGGCGAGACCGAGCACCGTGTCGCCGGCCGCGAACAGCAATTAAGCACGGCGACCCGACGCGGATAAGCGCAAGACGAACCAGCGCTTCGATCGCGTCGTTCACGTCTGTCATTTGCCACTTGCCGGAAAAAAGGCTGCTGCTCTTATTGAACAGCAGCCTTTGTTTTCCCGCCGACCTCTTCTTTGCAGAGGCTCGTGATACACCAAATGATGGGAAATCCGTAGGGTGACCGAATAACAGCGACTGGCGACACACCAGCCACGCTATCGTCATTCCGGCTGAGCCGCCCCTTTAGCGGCCACCTCACCCGCGCCGCCGACCGCGCCCTCGCCCGCCGCTTCCGCATACGCAACCCGCACCGACGGCACAAACCACGCAAGACACAACCCGAGCAGCGCCGCCCCTTCTGCGAGCGACAGGCCGACGTGAATCGAATCGATCAGCGCATGCCGGGCCGCCTCCATCATCGGCCCGCCGACGTGGCCGGCCATGATCAGATGCTCGATCAGCGCGGCCTGCTGCGAGTGATCGACACGCAGGTCGGGGCTCGCGAACGACTGCAGCCATTGTGTCGCCTGATACGAATCGAGCGAACGGTGCACGCCGCTCACGTACAGGTGGCTCAACAGCGCGCCGGTCAACGCGGTGCCGAGCATCCCGCCGAAAATACGCAGCGATTGCAGCAACGCGGTTACCGCGCCGATGTGATCGCGCGCGACAATCTGCTGCGAGCAGATCGTCAGATTGGTGGCGACGAGACCGAGGCCAAGGCCGCTGAGCCCCATACACGACATCCACACGTAATGCGGCTGATGGCCGGTGATCCCGACGAGCGCGAGACAGGCCGCCGCGAACAGCGCGAAGCCGATATACATCAGCGCGTTCGCGCGCGGGATGCGCGTAACGAGCCGGTTGTTCAATACGCTGCCGACCGTCGTGCCGAGCAGCAGCGGCGTGATCAGCATGCCGGATTCATGCGGCGACATCGCGTAGCCGCCCTGAAACAGCAGCGGCACGTAGAACACCAGCGAGAACAGCGCGAAGCCGCCGAGCGCGGACATCACGAACAGCGCGGCAAGCCGCCGGTCGAGCAGCATATCGACCGGCACCACCGGGTAGCCCATCCTGCGTTCCCAGAACCACAGGATGGCGCCGCATGCGGCGGTGATCGCCGCGAGCACGATCGTCATCATGCTCACGCCCTCTTTCGGCAACAGTTCGATCAGCAGTTGCAACGCGCCGAAGGTCGCGGCGACCACACATGCACCAAGCCAGTCGAGCCTGATCGGCCCCGACTCGCGTAGATGCCGCAGCGGCGGCACGAAACGCAGCACGAACAGCAGCGATGCGAGGCCGACCGGCACGTTGACGAAGAACACGAAGCGCCAGCTCGCCGATTGCGTGAGCATGCCGCCGAGCGTCGGGCCGACGACGTTCGCAAGCCCGAACGCGGACGTGACGAACACGAGCCAGCGCAAACGCAGCCTCGGATCGGGAAACAGATCGGCGACCACCGCAAACACGGTGCCGATCAGAATGCCGCCGCCGATACCCTGCAGACCGCGCGCGACGACCAGAAACAGCATGTTCGACGCGATGCCGCACAACACCGAGGCGCCGGTGAACAGCGCAATCGCGGCCACCAGAAACGGCTTGCGCCCGAACAGATCGCCAAGGCGTCCGAAGATTGGAATCGTGATGACGGAAGCGAGCATGTACGAGGTGGCGACCCACGCGTACAGGTCGAAGCCCTTCAGGTCCGCAACGATGCGCGGCAATGCGGTGCCGACGATGGTCTGATCCAGCGCGACCAGCATCGCGACGAACGCGATGCCGAGCATCGCCAGCAACGATTCACGAAAGGGCAGCAACTGCCTGCCCGGTTGATAGGCGGCGATGGCGGGGATCATGATGGCTTCGGCAAGAGTGAAGACGCAAAGCGGCGCCGCGCGACAGCGTTGTGCAGACTGTGGCACCGCCGCTAACAATCGGCAAGTGACCGTTTGCAAGTCGCTGAAAGCACTCGAAAATGACAGACGTTTGCGCGCTTCGCCCGCTCACACCGCGAGCGCCGTTTGCATCGTCTGCACTGCTTGCCTGACTAACATCGGCTGCGCCGCGTTTATTCCCGCGCGTGTTTTTGCGTGGATTGCGCGGATTGCGCAGATTGCTTGCCTATCACGCGGCTCACACCGCCGCGGCGTAGCTCGACGTCCCGTGCTCCGCGTCGCCGAGCGCCGCCGCCGCGCGGCTTCTCGCGGTGCGTGCCGCGTCCCGCGCATCCTCTTCCCGCAGACGAAAGGCGCGCAGCGCAGTCTGCAAAATCACCGCCTGCTCCGTCAGCGAATGCGCGGCGGCCGCCGCTTCCTCGACGAGCGCCGCGTTTTCCTGCGTCAACGTGTCCATATGCGTAACCGCCAGATTCACCTGCTCGATGCCCGAACTCTGCTCGGCCGCCGCCGCGGCAATCTCCTGAATCAAACTGGTGACCTGCTCGATCGCGGTGCGCGCCTCGCCGATCGTGCCGCCCGCCTGTTCGACGAGTTGCGCGCCGCTGCCGACCTTGCTGACCGCGTTGCTGATCAGCTCGCGCACTTCTTTCGCCGCCGCGGCGCTGCGGTGCGCGAGCGAGCGCACTTCGGCGGCCACCACCGCGAAGCCGCGCCCTTCCTCGCCGGCGCGTGCCGCCTCGACCGCGGCGTTCAGCGCGAGAATATTCGTCTGGAATGCGATGCCTTCGATCACCGCAATGATTTCGACCATGCGCTGCGACGCGCCGGAAATCTCACGCATCGTCGCGACCGCGCCGGCGACCATTCCGCCGCCGTCGCCGGCGATCTGCGCGGCCTTCACCGCGAGTTGGCTCGCCGTTCTCGCGTGCTCCGCCGTCTGCCGCACCATCGAGGTCACCTGCTCCATGCTGGCCGCCGTTTCCTCGAGCGACGCGGCCTGGTTTTCGGTGCGCGTCGACAGGTCCGCGCTGCCGGTCGCGATCTCGCGTGCGCCGGTCGCGACGCTGTCAGCGGCCGCGCCGATCTGGCGCACCGTGCCGGTCAGCGCGTCGCGCATGCGCTGCATTACGTGCAGCAGGCTGTCGGCGTCGTCGTCGCGGCGCGTGTCGCGCTGCATGTGGCCCGGCGTGTGGCCCTTGCGCCCCTGCTTGCCGCCGCCCCGCATCGCGATCGCAACCGTCAGATCACCTTGCGCAATCGCGCCGGCCACGTGCGCCGCGTAACGCGGGTCGCCGCCTATCGTGCGCAGAATGCTGCGGTTGATCACCCAGACCAGCGACGCGAGCGCAAGCGCGAGCACGACGAACACGCCGCCGACCACATACAGCGATTCCATGAACGCCGCGTCGATATCGTCGACGTATGCGCCGGTCGCAATGATCCAGTCCCACGGCGCGTAACGCGCCACGTAGCCGATCTTGCCGACCGCCTGGGTCGATTGCGAATGCGGAAACACATAGTCGACGAAACCGCCGTCCGGCGCCTGCGCGACCTTCGCGAACGTCACGTAGTGGTGACGCCCGTCCGCATCGGCGTTTTGCGCGAGCGGCTTGCCGTTCAGCGCGGGCTTGATCGGATGCATCACCATGCGCGGCGTCGAATCGATCACGAGCAGATAGCCGTCTTCGCCGTAGCGGATATCGCGCAGCCGCGCGAGCGCCTCCTTGCGCGCATCGGCTTCGGACATCGCGCCGCTTTTCGCGAGCGCCGCGTACTCGCCGACAATCGACAGGCCGACGTGCGCGACATTGATCAGATCGTTCTTGCGTTCGTCAATACGAGTCTGCCGCGACAGCCATGCCGCCGACACGGACACCAGCAGCAACGCCACGAGGCTGACGATGAGCGGCAACCACAGCTTTTGCGCGAAACCGAGCTTATGCATGCTTTCCTGCGCCTCCGTCTCTTTATGGTGGAACGCGATCCACGCTTGTAATAAGGCACATCGTTTCCGCCGCATACGGGCGCATGCGACGGAGAAGGCAAAGCTCGACACGAAGACGATCTCTACCCGTTCCGTATAACGACCGGAACGGGCTGCGGATGAGTAGAGGGAAACCCTTGCCCGTCGATGCATGTTTTCAGGCGAAGGACGGGACTGCGTTGCGCCGCTGCTGTGCGACGCGTTGGGCTGGGGAGGTTTGGCGGGTTGGCAGGTTCGCGTTCAAGCCGGCTCATGCTGCGGCCAGTACGCGCGCATGCGCGTGTATGCGCACGCGTGTGCGAATGCAGCATGAGCCGTGTGGCGACGACGGCTTGCCGTTGCGCGACGACTCGCGCGAGTCTTGCGCCCCGCGCCATGCATGCTGGCGCGGGCAAGCGGAAGCGTTAGCCGCGCGGCCGATCGTGGTCGGCGACCCGATACGCCGGAGATGCCGGTGACGCCGGCGCCGCCAGATGCGCGTCCGGGGCGACGCGGCTGTCCGCGACGCGCGTCGCGCCATTGGCGACGGTCCCCTCCGCCTGCGCGAGCACTTCGCCGGCGGTCGCATCGATCGCATCGGTGAACGGCTTCGGATAAATGCCGATTGCAAGCACCAGCACCGCCAGTGCGCCGAGCAGCGCGAACTCGCGCTTGCCGACGTCCTTCAGTGCACCGACCCGCGCATTCGCGACCGCGCCGAAGATCACGCGCCTGGCCATCCATAGCGTGTACGCGGCGCTCAGAATCAGCGTCAGCGCGGCCAGCGCGCCGATCCAGAAGTTGAACTGGATCGCGCCCATCAGCACCATGAATTCACCGACGAAACCGGATGTGCCCGGCAAGCCGACATTGGCCATCGAGAACAGCATGACGAACACCGCGAAGCGCGGCATCGTGTTGACGACCCCGCCATACGCGTCGATCGATCCGCTTTGCGTGCGGTCGTACAGCATGCCCGAGCACAGCAGCATGGCGCCGGACACGATGCCGTACGACAGCATCTGCACGACCGCGCCTTCCATCGAAATGCGCGTGAAAACGAACAGGCCGAGCGTGACGAGCCCCATGTGCGCGATCGCCGAATACGCGAGCAGCTTGCGGATATCGGTTTGCACGAGCGCGACGAGGCTCGCGTAGATGACCGCGACAAGCGACAGCGTGATGACCGCCGGCGCGAAGAAGTGGCTCGCCTGCGGCACGATCGGCAACGCGAAGCGCAACAGCCCATAGCCGCCGATTTTCAGCATGCCGAGCAGCACGGCCGCCGCGGTCGGCCCTTCGAGGTGCACGTCGGGCAGCCATGTATGCACCGGCCACATCGGCACCTTCACCGAAAATGCCGCGAAGAAACACAGGAAAATCAGCACCTGGGGCATGAAATCGAGCGGCAGCGTACGCCATTGCGCGATGTCGAAGCTATGCGCTTGCGAGTACAGGTACAGCATCGCCGCGAGCATCGCGAGCGAGCCCGTCAGCGAGAACAGGAAAAACCGCAACGCCGCGTGGGCGCGATTCGATTGCCCCCACGTGCCGATCAGCAGATAGAGCGGGATCAGCGTCGCTTCGAAGAAGACGAAAAACAGCATGCCGTCCTGCGCGGTGAACACGCCCTGCATGAAACCGGACAACAGCAGGAACGCGCCGAAATATTGCGCGGTGCGCGTGGTGATGGACTGCCACGATGCGACCACGACGATCACGGTGGTGATGGCGGTCAGGACGGTAAACCACAGCGAAATGCCATCGACGCCAAGACGGTACGCGATGCCGAACGACGGCAGCCACGCATCGTTCTCGACAAACTGCATCGCCACGACATCATTGTGAAAGCCGGCGACCAGCGCAACGGCCGGCACGACTCCCGCGAGTGCGCCGATGAGCGCGATCCAGCGGGTACGGTTGAGCGCGCGATCGGAGCCGGCGCGCAGCACGACCACGCCAGCCACGATCGGAATCCAGATCAGCAGGCTGAGTAACGGACAGAATTGCATGAGATTGACTGGGACTTTAAGCACACAGGGACAGCCCTGCTGTCGCAACCGTAAGTGAAATGATTACAAACAGATTTCGGAGATGGAACGACAAGCGGGGAAACCGACGGGCGAAGTTGTGACTAGACCGTCAGGGTTAACGAGGATAACCGTTTTACAGGTCTTTTGCACTGCATCAAAAAAGAGCGAAGTGCTCAACGGATTATTGCTGTGCCGGGGGTTGCCAGAGCGAGTGCTGTTGTGCTCCGCACAACGGACAACGCTCCGGCAGAAAATGGCCGCCGTGTGCTGAATTTTTTTCAGCAATAACGGGACTTTTCGCCGCATCCGCATGTCGTCGAATTACCACGCGGGGGCGCGTTTTATTACCAAAAAATCGGACAAAAACGGGAAATCCCTGGCACGGCACGCGCGCGGATCGCGTTAGGCTCTAGCAAGGGAGGAGACAACCCGATGAGACAAGCTTTCAATATTGCAATCGTCGTGCTGGTTGGCTTTCTATTAGTCAATCGGGCCATCATGCACGTGCAGGCACACGAGCAAGGAGCGATCAGTTGCACCGACGGCGCGGACCTCGTGCGGCTGAACGCACTCGGCAAAGGCTTTTCCGATGCCGCGGCGAGCAACCAGGGCGAGGCGTTCAAATCGAACTGCTTCGTCACCGGGCATGCGCAGGTCGGCGATCTGATCGCGAGGGATTGAGCGCGGCGCGATCCGCGCTCGCGTGAAACCAGGCGGCGTCTTCCGGGCGCCGCTTTTTGTTTTTCTGCCGCCGGCTCGTCATTTGCGCGCCGCGCCTGATCGCTTCCGGTTTGCTTCTTTCATCCTGCACAATAACGAACCGCATTCGCTCGGCGATTCATAACAGGACATGCGTATGCATCTGAAAGGAAAAACGGTCGGCGTGATCGCGCCGGCCGGCGTGCCGGACCATGACGATGTCGCGCGCGGCATCGCGTTGCTGGAAAGCTGGGGACTCGAAGTCCGCGTCGGTGCGCATATCCGCGAACGTTTCCGCTATTTCGCCGGCACCCATGACGCGCGCCAGGCGGACCTTGCGTGGGCGCTGACCGACCCTTCGATCGATATCGTGTGGATTGCGCGCGGCGGCTACGGCTGCGTGCACTGTTTGCCCGCCCTTCCTCAGGCACTGCCGCGGCCGAAGACGGTCATCGGCTTTTCGGATGCGACATCGCTCTTCTGCGCGATGCAACACATGCCCGGCGCGCGGCTGATTCACGGGCCGTCGCTCGGCAGCCTCGCCGCGCATGTGGACGACGCGTCGCGGCAAAGCGTGCTGATCGCGCTAACCGACAGCGTCGCGCCGGCGATCACACTGCAGCACCTGCACGGAGCGCGTGCGCCCGTCAGTGGCCGCCTGCACGGCGGCAACATCACGACGCTCGCCAGTATGGCGGGCACACGCTGGCAGGCGGACTGCCGCGACGCGATCGTGCTGCTCGAAGACATCACTGAACTCGCCTACCGGCTCGATCGCAGCATCACGCTGCTCAAGGAAAGCGGCACGTTCGACGGCGCGCGAGCATTCGTGCTCGGTGAATTCGTGCGGTGCGCGCTGCCTGCGGACGCGGACTACACGCTGCACGATATCTTCGTCGACCTGCTTGCGCCGTACGGCGTGCCGGTCTTCGCCGGCGCGCCGATCGGACACGCGGCGCGCAACGTGGCGTGGACGTACGGTGCACCCGTGCGCCTCGAGCACGAACAGCTCGTGTTCGAATCGGCAGGCGAGGCGGCGCATGACGCGTCGGGCACGCTGCGTTCATTGGCGCCTGCGCGGTAAAGGCGACGCGATACGCACACGTTATCCGGTTGTAAAACGGCCCTCGCGTATCGCTTCTTATATGGCCGGCTTTTGCATATCGCTGCCCGGATGCCGCAGCTCAGGTATCGCGCTGCACGTGTCGTCAGTCATGTATCGCGCGTCGTGCATCGCACCTTGTATATCGCGCTCGCCTGTCACGACTCGCCTGTCGCCGCTCGCGTATCGACCCCTCGCGTATCACGCCACGCGCGGACCAAACATCGCTTGCCGCGCCACTAGCCCCGCCGGCACACGCACACACGCACACACGCAAGCCCAAGCTTGCATCCGCTTTACATCGCGCACCAACATGTGAACGCGACGCCCCGCTGAACGCACCAGTACAGGGCCGACGCACCGCGCGCAATCACGTTCAATCATCGCGTCGGCGCCTGCCTTATGAGGTATGCCGCCCTGCCCCCAAGCCCGCGATTCACGCGCCCACCCGCATCCTGCCTCGCTGAGCACGCCCGCGTGCCGAGCCCGTCCATGCGACTGGCATGCTTCTCGCTCATGCCGGCTGGCTTCGTATGTCCACGAAACAAACAACAACACACGCACCACACGCAATCTCGCAACGGAGAACTATTCGATGAACACCCCTGTGCAGTCGTTCGATCAGGCCGCCTCGCCCGGCGTGCGGACCGCGGCCTCCACGCGCTGGCGGCAGCTCGCGCTCGGCCTCGTCTGCATGATGACGATCTCGAGTCCGCAATACGTATGGACGCTGATGACCAAGCCGCTGATGGCGAAGCTCGGTATCTCGCTGCCCGAAGTGCAGGTCACGTTCTCGATCCTCGTGTTCCTGCAAGCGTTCTTCTCGCCGTTCCAGGGCGCGCTGATCGATCGCTTCGGTCCGCGCAAGCTGATCTCGATCGGCACGCTGCTCGCGGGCGTCAGCTGGATGCTCGCGTCGTACGCGTCGAACACGACGATGCTGTACCTCACGTATGGCGGCCTGGGCGGCCTCGGCACCGGCATCGTGTACGTCGGCGTGGTTGGCCTGATGGTGCGGTGGTTTCCGGACCGCCGCGGTATGGCGGCCGGCGCAGTGGCGGCCGGCTACGGGATGGGCGCGATCGTCACCACGTTTCCGATCTCCGCGTCGCTTGCATCACACGGCGTCGAATCGACACTGTGGCTGTACGGGTTGATCTTCGCGGCGATCGGCTTCGTCGCGGCGCAAGGCCTGCGGGTGCCGCCGCAAGCGGGCGAAAGCACGGCTGCCGCGACACGCGCGGCATCGGCCGGCGCACGCGAATTCCGTCCGTCCGAAATGCTCAAGACGCCGCTCTTCTGGCTGATGTTCGCGATGATGACGATGATGTCGACGTCCGGCCTGATGGTGACGTCGCAGATGGCCAGTTTCGCGGCCGACTTCGGCGTGAGCAAGGTGCTCGTGTTCGGCCTCGCCGCGCTGCCGCTCGCGCTGACGATCGACCGCTTCACGAACGGGCTGACACGGCCGCTGTTCGGCTGGGTATCGGACAAGCTTGGCCGCGAACACACGATGTTCTTCGCATTCGCGCTCGAAGGGATTGCGATGACGCTGTGGCTGCTCACGCGCGACGATGCGGTGCTGTTCGTGCTGCTGTCCGGTGTCGTGTTCTTCGGCTGGGGCGAAATCTTCTCGCTGTTTCCGTCGACGCTGACCGATACGTTCGGCACACGCTTCGCGACGGCGAACTATGGCTGGCTGTATATCTCGTTCGGCGTCGGTTCGATTTTCGGCGGCCCGCTCGCGGCGCTGCTGCATCAGCATACGGGCAGCTGGGTGCCGGTGTTCGCATGCGCGATCACGCTCGACATCGTCACCGCGGTGCTCGCGCTCTTTGTGCTGAAACCTGCGCGCGCGAAGTTCATTCGCATGCATCGCACGGCGCTCTGAACCACCGGCATGCCTGCACGATTGCGCTGACGGCTCAAACCGAATACCGGTTCGGGTCGTACCGACAGAAGCTGCCCGTCCGGTTCGCCTTGCAAGCTGCAAGGTCGAACCTCGCTGGCAGCTTCTCGCTGTCGGGCCCATCACTCACTAAAAGCAGACTCGGCATCGCCCTGCCGCGCGCAGCCTGGCGCCCACCCTGCCAGCCGGCATCAGCGCCGCCGCGGCCCGCCTCATTCCCGAGCACACCACACCCCCACCACGCCATCGGGCTCGTGCGTCTGCTCAGGCTTGCCGCACCAACGCTGAGTCTTTATCGGGGAACACAGGAGTCGGCTCGCCGGGCGTAAAGATCTGCGAATAGAAGATCTGATGCCGTGCATCCGGACGCAATGCAATGCCGTGATTGTCCTCCGGCAAGCGGTAAGTCCCATCGATGTCCCGTCCGAACCAGGTCGCAACGACGCTGCCGCTTTTCGCCGCGTAGGTCAGCGCAATGGCACGATCGAAGCGGCGCATTTCCGTCGGGGGCGCACTGGAAGGCCAAAAGAAGGTCTGCGGCCAGCGCGCGACGAGCGTCACCGTGTCGGTGCCGGGCGCTTGCGCCTGCGCCTCCTTTAGTCGCTGCTGCATGACGGGCAGCATGTGCTGTGCGGTCCGCTGCGCGCGTTCGCTCATCGCGTTGCCGTAGTAGTCGACCACGGCAGGATCGTTTGCGGTTCCCGGCGGAAACTCCGATGGTGCGGGCTGATTTTCGCTATTGCCATGTGCCCGCTCGAACTTCTCGATTTCGGGCGTCAATGCCTTCGTGTAAAACGGCGCGAACCAACTGACGACCGGGGTCGCGTTGAGCGACGCGAGCGTATGGCTTTTGCCCACTTCAGCAGATTCGGTATCCTGTCCTTTCTTCTCGAGTTCCGCCTGCTGCTGGTTCAATTGCAATGCGTGACCGACCTCCGAGAAATTGGGCAACGCAAGCGTGGCGAAGCCGATGGCCGGCGCTAACGGCGTCAGCACCATGGCCACGCCATTGGCGATCATGTGCACGGTAGCATCGGCGAAATTCCACTGTGCCTGCTGCGATTGCGGGTCGCGCGATAGATCGACGGCCGCGTTTTTCAGGTAATACGCATCGAAGCCGGTATTGACCAGCGCACCGAGCCCCATGCCCGCACGGTAGCCGCCGGCGATCAGCGGGCTGCGATTTCTGGCGGCCCATGCGAGATATTCCGCCGCGGTCATCGTCGTATTCGCGGCGGCGCCGACATAGTTGGCCGGCACCGGATTTTGCCGGGTGGCCGCGTATTGTCCCGGCAATCCCAACGCACCGACGCCCAGCCACACGCCATGATTGCCGCCCGAGTGGACATCCGCGCGCGCTTCGTGCTGCGTGGAGCGCTGTTTCTGGCCGGCGCCGTTGTTGGTGCCGCTCGTGCCGCTCGTGCCGCTCGTTCCCTTAGCGCCCGCATTGCCGCCGCGGCTCTGAGCGGCAGCGTTATTTCCCGGAGCGCCGCCGTTCCCGGTTTGCGTCCCTTGCCGCCCGTTCGCAGCGTAGTTCGTCTGCGCATTGCGTCGGGCCCGGACCAGTTCCGGGTCTTCATTCGCCGCTTCGTGAGATCGACTGCCGCCGCCCGTACTATTCGATGAAACGTGCACGCCATCACCTTCGGTCAGATCAGGTATTGAACCCGGATGAACCGATTCTAGAGAGACGATTGCGTGAGCGGTCCTATCTATTCACAGGCACGCGATTGTATGAGTGATCCTGTCTATTCACAGACAGGCGGCATTGTGAACAGCGATGTCAATGATGCGCGTACAGCGTCCGGTTCAGATATGCGATCTGCCCATCGCGCTGCGCCTGAACCAGTTCCGCGTAAACCTGCGCGCGGGTTTTTCCCAAATTCTCGGTATTGGGCGGGGACCACTGCGACGTTTGCGCTGGTGCGCCATTTTGCTGTTGCTGTGGCACTTCGTCGTTCGTTTGGCCATAAGCGGCCACGCTCGAAGCGGAAATAACCAGAACGGCCAACATCGTGAAGCGTGACTTCATAAGAAATTCCGTCCGTTAAGTGAAACACTGTCCTGCCGATAACGACGCACAGCATTTCCGCTATTCGCACATTCAGCGCGCAATACGCGACATCATTGCGCGATAGCGAATACCTGCTTGCATCGACATCGTCTGTTTCAATAACGCCTCGGATTCCTCTACTCTTCCATTCAACAAATCTCAATGTGCGCCATCAGAGGCGACCGTTAGCCGCGACGCGCCGTGCGTACGGCCGGCGCCGTGGAATCGCGAATCACGAGTTCCGGCAACGGCACCTTGTACGCGTCACGCTTCGCCTTGCGACCCTCGATGCGATCGATCGTCAACGCGACCGCTATCGATGCGATCGACGCGGTCGGAAAACTGACGGTGGTCAGCGCTGGCCTGAACTGATGCGCAAGATGAATGTTGGTCAAGCCGATCACGGATAGATCGTGTGGCACGTGTCGGCCGCAATCGGCTGCCGCCTGGATCGCGCCGAGCGCCATCAGGTCGTTCGTGGCGAACAGCGCGGTGAGCCGTGGATGCGCGGCGAGCAGGGTACGCGCGGCCTCATAGCCGCCTTCGATCGAGTCGCGGCACGATGCGGCCGGCAGCGCCTCGGTATCGATGCCGCGCGCGGCGAGCGTATCGACAAAGCCTTTGAGCCGCAGCGACTGCGGACCGCCCGACCCTTCGCCCAGCAACGCGCCGATGCGCCGGTGTCCGAGGCCGGCAAGATGTTCGGCCGCGAGCGAGCCCGCATGCGCGTAGTCGACCGTCACGCACGGCAGTGCGCGCGACGTCCTGGCGCCCTCCCACATGCATAGCGCGAGCGTCGAGCCGCGCGCGGCGATGCCTGCGAGTTCGTCCGCGCTGACATCGGTATTCATCACGATCACGCCGGCCGCGAGCGTGCCGGCGATCCTGTCGAGATACGCGCGCGCGATGGACGGATTGTCGTCCGTATTGCAAACCAGCAGGAAATAGCCGTGCCGGCGGGCCGCCGCTTCCGCCTCGAGCACGAACTCCGGGTAAAACGGATTGGAAATATTCGACAGCATCAACGCGAGCGTCGACGTGCGGCCTTCGGCCAGCGCGCGGGCGGTCAGGTTCGGCCGGTAGCCGAGCTCGCGCACCGCGGCCATCACGCGGTCCACCGTGGCGGGCCGCACTTTCTGCGGATTGCGCAGCACGTTCGAGACGGTCGCCGCCGTCACTTGCGCATGACGTGCGACTTCGGCGAGCGTCACCATCGGCAGCATGCCCGCATGCGGGTAAACGCGCGCCCGGAACCCGCGCGTTGCACTTCAAAGTGCGTCATATCGCGCATATTGCCCATATACTAAGATGACCTTCCAAAGGTTGCGTACGCGGAACGGCTCAGCTACTTTTAACGGCGCGGAGGGAGACGCCGCAGATGGTAAAGCAAATGAATGCATTGGCGGCAAAAATTTAAGCGCTTAAATTTTGCCGGTATATGCAGTCGATCGTCGCGGCCGGTAACGCTGCCGCGGCCATAAAACGATAGCCCAACGAAGTTGCGTGGGAACGGAGCAGGCATGGCACGGGAGTGAACATCACACTCCGGTCGACTTGCCGCACAACTCCGTATGACATTGGAGACAACGATGAAATTCAAGGCAAGCCGCCTGCTGCTCGCGGGTATCGCGTGCGTCGCGCTCGGTATGGGCGCGTACGTCGATGCCGCGACGCTGAAGGTCAACGTATCCGCGCGCGGCAACCAGCGTGCCGTGTGGCAAAACGCTTTCGACCAGTTTCAGAAAGCCAACCCGGATGTCGATCTGAAAGTCACGTACGTCGGCGAGGAAGCGTACAAGGTGCAGATCTCCGGCTGGCTCGCCACCGATCCGCCCGACGTGCTGAGCTGGCACAACGGCGAGCGCATGGCGTACTTCGCGAAGCGCGGCCTGCTCGACGACCTGAGCGCCGACTGGCAAAAGAATGGCTGGAACCAGACCTATGCATCGGTCAAGCCGCCTTCAACCTATGCGGGCAAACAGTACGCGGCGCCGCTCGGCTACGACTCGTATGGCTTCTTCTACCGCAAGGACCTGTTCCAGAAGGCCGGCATCACCGCCGAACCGAAGACATGGAATGAATTCCTCGAAGACTGCAAGAAACTGAAAGCGGCGGGCATCGCGCCGATCGCCGTGCCCGCAAAAGATTCGTGGACGCTTGCCGCGTGGTTCGACTATCTGGACCTGCGCATCAATGGCTACGCGTTCCACGAGCAGTTGATGGCAGGCGACATTCCGTACACCGATGCGCGTGTGAAGAAGGTCTACACGACGTGGAAGACCTTGATAGACGACAAGTACTTCGTCGACAACGCGCTCTCGTACGATGTCGATTCGGTGAGCCCGCTGCTCGTCAACGGCAAGGCGGCGATGATGCTGATGGGCACGTTCTTCGCCGCGGCCCTGCCCGACGCGACGCGTGAACAGATGAGCTACTTCCGCTTTCCGGTGATCGACCCGGCGGTGCCGATGGCAGAAGACGGCCCGGTGAATATCCTGATGATCCCCGCCAAGGCGGCGAACAAGAAGGACGCGCACCGTCTGCTCGCGTTTATCTCGCAGCCGGAAATCAACGGCGAGCTCGCGAAAGGCTGGGGACAACTGCCGTCGAACAACAAGGCGCCGGAGCCGCAGGACGCAATCTCGAAGATCGGCTTCCAGATTCTCTCGAATACGCCGGGCGGCGTCGCTCAGTTCTACGACCGCGATATGACGAAGGAAATGGCGGACGAAGGCATGAAGGGCATGCAGCAGTTCTTCAACGATCCGAGCCAGCTCGACTCGATCCTCGCGCGTCTGGAACAGTTCCGCAAGCGCATCTACCATAAGTAACGGTCGCTGGTCCCTCGCTCGCGCATCCGCCGGCGAGGGACGCGGGCGACGCAGCCGTTCTGCGCGAGGAAACCGAATGTCCACGACCCTCTCCGATACTCCCGCCGGCGCGAGCCGCATTCGCCGCAAGCGCCACTCTCCGCTGAACCGCCGGCGCAATCGCGCGGCGCTCATGTTTTTGCTGCCGGGCGCGTTGATCTTCGCGATCTACGTCGTCTATCCGGTGCTCAACAGCATCCTGCTCAGCTTTTACAACTGGGACGGCATGACGCCGCGCACCTTTGTCGGCGTGGCGAACTACGCGGAGCTGCTGCAGGCCGATACGTTCTACGTCGCGTTGAAGAACAACGTGCTGTGGCTCGTGCTCTTTCTGCTCGCGCCGCCGATCGGCCTCGCGTTCGCGCTCTATCTGAATCAGAACGTGCGCGGCATCCGGCTCGTGAAATCGCTGTTCTTCGCGCCGTTCGTGCTGCCCGGCGTGGTGGTCGGGCTCGTGTTCAGCTGGTTTTACGACCCGACGTTCGGACTGCTCAAGCTGATTGTCGGCCACGGCATTCCCGTGCTCGGCGATCCGCGCTATGTGACCTACGGCATCATCTTTGCCGCGCTATGGCCGCAAATTCCGTTCTGCATGATTCTGTATCTGACCGGCCTGACCGGCATCAACAGCGAGATCGTCGAGGCTGCGCGGATGGAAGGCGCACGCGGTTTCAAGCTGCTGTGGCACATCATCCTGCCGCAACTGCGGCCGGCCACGTTCATGGCGTTTGTGCTGACCGTGATCGGCGCGCTGCGCAGTTTCGACCTCATTTCGGTGATGAGCGGCGGCGGCCCGTTCGACAGCTCGACCGTGCTCGCCTATTACATGTACGACCAGGCGATCAAGTACTACCGCGAAGGCTATTCGGCCGCGATCGCCGTCGTGCTGTTCCTGATCATGCTCGCCTTTATCGTCTGGCAGTTGCGCCGCCTCGTGCGCAGCGAATCCTGAGGAGCCGCCATGTATCCGATGCCCGTTTCGCGCTGGCGCCCCGCCAACCGTCTGCTGTACAAGGTGTCGCTGCCGGTCGCGCTGCTGCTGTGGCTGTTGCCGCTGATCGCGGTGCTGACCACGTCGATCCGCTCGAGCGACGAGCTTTCCGCCGGCAACTACTGGGGCTGGCCGCAGCAGTTCGCGCTGGTCGAGAACTATCGGATCGCGCTCACGCAGACGCCGATGCTGCATTACTTCCTGAACAGCGTGCTGATCACGCTGCCGTCGGTCGCTGTGTCGATCTTTCTTGCTTCGATGGCAGGCCATGCGCTCGCGAACTACCGGTTTCGCGGCAACATGCTGCTGCTCGCGGTGTTCGTCGCGGGCAACTTCGTGCCGATCCAGATTCTGATGATCCCGGTGCGGCAACTGACGCTCGACCTCGGGCTCTACAACACCGTCTGGGGCCTGATTCTCTTTCACATCGCGTTCCAGACCGGCTTTTGCACGCTGTTCCTGCGCAACTTCATCCGCGAGCTGCCGTACGAGCTGATCGAGGCCGCGCGCGTCGAAGGCGCGAGCGAATGGGCGATCTATGCGCGCATCGTGCTGCCGCTGGTGCGCCCCGCGCTCGCCGCGCTCGGCATTCTCGTCTTCACGTTTGTCTGGAACGACTATTTCTGGGCACTGTGTCTGACGCAGGGCGACGATGCGGCGCCGATCACGGTCGGCGTCGCCGCGCTGCGCGGTCAATGGACGACTGCGTGGAACCTTGTCTCCGCCGGCTCGGTGCTCGCCGCGCTGCCGTCGGTGCTGATGTTCTTCGCGATGCAGAAGCACTTTGTCGCGGGCCTGACGTTCGGCGCAACGAAGGGATGAGCGCAGCGGCTGAAGCGCCGCGATGCGCATGAGGGCCGCCGCTTGACAGCGGCCATGCATGCGAGAGCGGCGGCGCGCGCCGCCGTCGTCCTCCAGCAGCATTCGTTGACGCCGCGCGAGCGCGCGGTCGGGCGTGCGTATCGGCATCCCCGCAGGCCTGCGCGTGCCGGCCGCACTCCAACATCCGATCTACCTGACAGCGAGAACCTCATGCGTTTAGGAGTCTGTTACTACCCCGAGCAATGGCCGCGGCACAAGTGGGAAAGCGATGCGCGCCGGATGTTCGAACTGGGCATTCGCCGCGTGCGCATTGCCGAGTTCGCGTGGAGCCGGATGGAACCGGAACCGCACCGCTATGAATGGGAATGGCTCGACACGGTCATCGATATGCTCGCCCAGCACGGCCTGCAGATCGTGCTCGGCACCCCGACTGCAACGCCGCCGCGGTGGCTCGTCGAGCAGCATCCGGAGATTCTGCCGGTCGCGCAGAACGGCATGACCTACAACTTCGGCTCGCGCCGGCACTACGACATTTCGAGCGAGGTCTACCGCGAACATTGCGCGCGCATCGTCGGGCAGATGACGCGGCGCTATGGCAAGCATCCGGCCGTCGTCGCCTGGCAAACCGATAACGAGCTCGGCTGCCACGATACGGTGCCGAGCTACACCGAAGCCGCCCGCGTGCGTTTCACGCAATGGCTCGCGCAACGCTATGGCGAAATCGGCGCGTTGAACGACGCATGGGGCAACGTGTTCTGGAGCATGGAGTACCGCCGCTTCGAAGAAATCGGTCTGCCGAACCGGACGCCGACCGATGCGAATCCGAGCCACTGGCTCGACTTCCGGCGCTTCATGTCCGCGGAAACCGCGAGCTTCCACGCGCTGCAAGGCGCGCTGATCCGCGAGCACTCGCCCGGGCGCGACCTGCTGCACAACTTCATGGGCTTCTTCACGAGCTTCGATCACTACGAGTTCGCGAAGAGCGGCCTCGACATCGCCGCGTGGGACAGCTATCCGCTGCCGCGCACCGAAGTGCTGTGGTTCGACGACGATGTCAAACATCGCTGGGCGAGAAGCGGCCACCCGGACATTCCGGCGTTCAACCACGACCTGTATCGCGGCGTCGGAAACGGACGCATGTGGGTGATGGAACAGCAGGTCGGGCCGGTCAACTGGGCGCCTTATAACCCGGTGCCGACGGCGGGCATGGCGCGGCTCTGGACGTGGGAAGCGTTCGCGCACGGCGCCGAGCTCGTGTCGTACTTCCGCTGGCGTCAGGCGCCGTTTGCGCAGGAGCAGATGCATTCGGGCATCAATACGCCCGACGACACGCTGACTGCCGGCGGTCATGAAATCGCGCGCGTCGCACGCGAACTCGCCGCACTCGAGCCGGAGATGGTTGCGCACGCAAGCACGCCGCGGCCGCGCGCGCCGGTCGCGCTGCTGTTCGACTACGAAGCGGACTGGATCGTGCAGATCCAGCGGCACGGCGCCGATTTCGACTATCAGCGGCTCGTGTTCGAGTGGTACAGCAGCCTGCGCGCGATGGGCGTCGATGTCGACATGCTGTCGCCCGACGCGGACGTGTCCGGCTACCGGCTGGTCGTTGCGCCGTCGCTGCCGATCGTGCCGGAGTCGCTCGTCGCACAGATCGTGCGTGGCGATGCGTGGTGGCTATTCGGTCCGCGCACCGGGTCGAAGACCCGCGCTTTCACGATTCCCGCGACGCTGCCGCCCGGCCCGCTACAGGCTGCGCTGAACGTTCGTGTGCTGCAAAGCGAATCGCTGCGGCCGTCGTTGCGGCCGCGTGTCGCGATCGACGGCGTTGTTGGGCACGGGCTGCGCTGGCGCGATCATGTCGAACCGGGCGCGGCGGTCAACGTCAGCGCCGCATTCGATGACGGCCTGCCCGCCGTCGTCGAGGCCGGCCGCGTGCGGATGGCCACTGCGTGCTTCGACGACGCATTGCTGCGCGCACTGCTCGCGCACAGCGCGCGCGATGCCGGAATCGATACGGTGAGCTTGCCGGAAGGCGTCCGGATGCGGCGGCTCGGCGGCCTGCAATTCGCCTTCAATTACGGCGAGGTTGCATGGCGCGCGAACGCACCGGACAATGCGCGTTTCGTGCTCGGCAATCGCGAGGTCGGGCCTGCGGACGTAGCGGCGTGGATCGCATGAATCGGATGCGTTTCTGATTCGACGACGCGGCCCGCGGGCCGGTGCGTGATGATGCATTGCGCATGTATGCCGCGCCCGTTGCGCGACGCGTCGCGCGCCGACACCGTGCATGTGCCGCGCCTGTGCCGCGCAGCGCCCTGATCCCCCGCATCGATGAACACCCGAATCGCCGAACTCGTCCGCATTCCGCATTTCATGCCGCTCGCGGCCGCGACGCTGATGCTCGGCGTCGCGATGTCGTTCACCGCGCCGTATCTGTCGCTATTCGGCGTCGAACAGGCTCAGATGACGCCGCTGATGCTCGGCGTGTTTATGACGCTGATCGCCGCGAGCGGCGTCGCGGCGAGCGCATGGGCCGGCAAATGGTCGGACCGGCGCGGCCATCATCGCGCGCTGCTGCTGGCCGCGCTGGTGCTCGCGGCGCTCGGTTATCTGCTGATCTGCTTCGTGCGCGAGTACCGCATGCTGCTCGTGATCGGCATCGCATTTCTCGGCGCCGGCGGCTCGGCGCTGTCACTGGTGTTTTCGTTTGGCCGCGCCGCCTTGCCGGTGCGCGATGAGGCCGAGCGCGCGTTTGCCACCGCGACGCTGCGCACGTTGCTGTCGGTCGCGTGGGTGTTCGGTCCGTCACTCGGCGCGCTGGTGCTCGCGCTGGCGAACTTTCACGGGCTCTTCCTGTTCGCGGCGGCCAGCTTCGCCGGCTGCGCCGCGATTATCTGGCGCATGCACGAGGTGCCCGGCGGCGCTGCGCACAGCGTACCCGAGCATATGCCCGGCGACCCGGCCTCGTCGCTCGAAGTCACCACGCCCGAGCCGGAAGTGCCGATCCAGCCCGACTACACGCATGCGAGCGCGCCTGCGCGGCAAATCTGGCGCTCGGTGCTCGCCTTGACGCTGATCGGCCTCGCCGCGAACGCGACGATGATCGTGCTGCCGCTTTACATCGTGCACGGCATGCACGGCGCGCGCATCGACGTATCGATCATGCTCGGCCTCGGCGCGTTCCTCGAAATTCCGATGATGCTCGCGCTCGGCGCGCGCAGCGCAACGCTGAACAAGATGCGCTGGCTGGCGGCCTGCTGTGTGGTCCATGTGATCTACTTCATCGCGATGGCCGCCGCCGGGTCGATCACGATGCTGATTCCGATGCAGGGGCTCAACGCATTCGTCGTCGCGGTCACCTCGTGTCTTGGCATGACCTATGTCCAGGATCTGATGCCGAGCAAGCCGGGCGCCGCGACCGCACTGTTCTTCAACGCTTCGCGGGTCGGCTCGATTCTGTCGGGCGTGCTGTCCGGGCTGCTGGTCGCAGGCATCGGCTACCGCGGCACTTTTCTCGCGTGCGGCGCGCTCGCGGCCGGCGCCTTCGTGCTGTTCGCGGATCCGCCGTGGGCGCGCTACGCGCGCTATGTGCGCGATGTGTGGCAAAGCCGCCGCAGTTAGGACGCCGGCGTTTTCTATATCGGCCGGCATAACAGGTCATGCATCTGTCCTCCCGCTGCGGCGCGACGGTATCTCGGCGTATTCAACAAACGATAGGCGAATCTGCAAAACGCGTGCCGCCTGAATGCCAACAATGATCCTTTTTCACGGCAACGGCATGCGCCGCCGCGCCGCTCGACGCAAGCTTGCGCGGACCGCTCGCCGGAGCCCGATGTTCCGAGGCGAAATTGGCATTCAGAACCGTTACTCATCAGATCGGAGACGTGTCGATCACCCGCGTCACTGAAACCGCGTTTGCGCTGCCCCTTTCTTTCCTGTATCCGAACTGGCGCACGATCTGCCGCGCGGAACTCGGCCGCTTGCTGTCGCCGGCCACGCTAGACGTGCAGCAGGAAGAAGCGATGCTGAACGTGCATACATGGGTGGTGCGCGCCGGCGGCGCCACGCTGCTGATCGACACCGGCATCGGCAACGGCAAGCACCGCCCGTTCAATGCGCGTTTCGACCAGTTGCAAACGTCGTTTATCGATCGCCTCGCGCAGGCCGGCGTGCAGCCGCACGACGTCGACTATGTGCTGCTCACCCATCTGCATGCGGACCATGTCGGCTGGAACACGCGCTTCGTCGACGGCCGCTGGGTGCCCACCTTCACCCGCGCGAAATATGTATTCCCGCGCGCGGAGAAGGACTTTTTCGCGACCCGCGCGGGCATGAATCGCAGAATGGTGTACGACGACAGCGTGCTGCCGGTCATCGAAGCCGATCAGGCGATCATGATCGACGAAACGGGCGGCGCGTTTCTCGACGGCATCGCGTTTCATCCAACGCCCGGCCATAGCGTCGCCCATATGTCCATTTCAATTCGCTCGAATGGCGATGAAGCGATTTTCTGCGGCGACGTCATGCACAATCCGCTGCAGGTCTACCGGCCCGATTGGTGCTCGACGTTCGCGCTCGATGAAGCGCGTGCGCGCAGTTCTCGTCGCTGGCTGCTCGATTACGCGGCGGGGCGCAACGCACTGCTGTTCACCGCGCATTTTCCGGAATCGTCGGTCGGTCGCGTGATGCGCAACGGCGACGGATTCACATGGCGATATAGCGTGTGATGCCGGCGCAAGCGATTGCGCCGGTCGGCGGAACACGCGATGAGGTCCCCGGCGCCGCGCCGACACTTCGTTCCGTATCCGTAGCAACGCGCGGGCGATATCTCGCGTCCTGGCGCGCGCGCCGCGATGCTGCATTGCGTCACCGCCGAAGAACCGGCGGCCATGCGCGATTTGCAATTGATTGGTTGTATTCGCTACTAATTCGTTTTCACGGTGTAATACACGTGTCATCCGCGGGCAGCGCCGATTCCGGTTCGATGACATGCGTGTGAAGAAGCCGTCGATAGCGTATCGGAAACACCACGCAGCGAGTCGATCTTCCCGTACGGATACGACGCTTGCGCGACTGTCGAACACACCTTTCCGTCATTCTCGAATTGTGCAGCATGATCAATCATTGACCAGGAATAATCGTCTGCCCCAGTTGTTTTAACTGAGCAGCGTGCATTTGACGTCAAGCAGAATCGGAGCGTCACGGGTGGTTCGGCCAGTTGTGTGCCGGCTCGGCTGCAAGGCGCAACAGGCGCCACCTCGTGTTTACATCCAGCAGCAAAGGAGTTGAAGCGATGATGAATCAGTTGGTGAAAGACAAGGCCACGCGGCCGTTGAAGAAGCTCCCGATGCGTCTGCATCACCATGCCTTCACGACGGACGATCACCCGCGCACGCGCCATTTCTACGAAAAAGTTCTCGGCTTGCCGCTCGTCGCGTACGAGGTCGAGCGCGAGCGGATCGGCGAGCAGTGCGTCGATCTCGGCTACGCTTTCTACGAGCTTGGCGACGGCAGCACGCTTGCGTTCTTCACGTTCGACGACGCGGAGAAACAGGCTGCGTGGAAGGAAAAGGAGCAGTCGCTCTTCGTGCACATTTCGCTGCTCGTGGAAGCCGCGACTCAGGACGAAATCGAACAGCGGCTGACGAGGGCCGGCTTCGAGCCGCTGATGCTGCAGCACGGCTTCTGCACGTCGCTCTATATCAAGGATCCGAACGGCCTGACGCTGGAGTTCAGCGTCGATCATGAAGATACGTTCGGCGTGGTCGAAGAGATGACCACGTCAGTGCGCGAATGGATGCAAGGCGGCCGCAAACAAGGCCGCAGCCCGCAGCTCAATGTCGTCGCGAACAATCTCGCGTGAGCGCCGCGCGGCGGCATACGCGCGCCGCTCTGCGGGCGTCGCGTGCGCGTGAGCGCGCTATGCAGCCGCACGTGGCCGCTGCATAGCGCGCTCCGTGCGTCTCACGCGAAATGCTCTACAAAAATTGAGAATCTGCAGAACCGCTGATCCGCTACACTGTTTCGTGAGGAAGTTGTAGTCACAACGTAATCAACGGAGCAACGGAACGCTCAACTGGAGTGGACCAACGGATGAGCGCGGATGAGCGGCGCGGCCGCTTGCTTCGAAGCAGCCGCGCGCGATTTGTCAGCGTACGAGTCAGGTCATGCTGGCAAGCAGCGAGTCGAGTGCGGCCTTGCCGAATAGTTGGCCGGCGCCGCGATTTTCCGCCAGCATCTTTCCAAGGTCGGGCAACGCAATACCACCGCGTTTGCCGATTAGCGCGTAACCGAGTTCGCCCCGTCTCCACGTAATCACGCTCATATCGTCGATGCTCTGCTCGGCGATCGGATGATCGGGTTTCGCTTCTTTCGTCACGCACAGCGCGACGGGCGCCCCTGAGGCCGGCAGGTAGACGATCTGCACGAGCGGCTTGCCATGAAAGCGCAAGCGCTGCACGCGCTTGAATGTAAGCCCTGACGCGCTCAGGTCCGGCACATGCACGTCGAGCCCGTCTTCATGCCGGATCTCGTCGACGACCCGGGCGGATTGCACCATATCGGGCTGCACTTCCGCGAGCGTTTCGTGCGCGTAGAGCTGCTGGTATCCAGCAGCCGCGATCACCCATGGCGACGCGCCGCTGCCAAGCGATGCAAGCGGCGTACCGTCGAACATGCCCGAACCGGTGCGGGCATCGGTGCTCAGCCTGAAGGCCGCGCCCCAGCAAAACGCGCCGGCCACGAACGCGACCGCGAGCCACGCGGGCGCGACTCGAAATGGCGACCGGCGCGGCAACTGATAGGCCGGCGGCACACCCGCGGCCACTGGTGGCGGCCCCGCGGGGTTCGCCTTCACGCGAATCTCGTCGACTCGCGCAGCAGCTTCGTCGTCATAGGACGCGTGCACTTCGCCGCGCGCAATACGGCTGACGAGCTCCACCAGGCGCTCGGGCACCTCCGGCAACTTCTGGTGCGCGAATGCATGTTGATAAGGTAGCCGAGACGCCCGAAGCAATGCGACACGTTCCGCGAGTTCAGCCGACGACCCGATCCCCTCTTCAACCTGTTGTTTCTGGTCGGCCGGCAGCACGCCGTCGACGTACGACAACAACAGGATGTCGTCAATCTTCATTCCCCGTCTCCTTACCCTTTGATGCTGTCTTTCACTTTTTGGTCTTGTCGCGTGCCGAACTGACTCCCAACGGCCTGCCGCGCGCGCGACAGACGGCTCATGATGGTGCCTACCGGTACTCCGAGAACCTGGGCCGCCTCCTGATAACTGAGCCCTTCGACAACTACCAACAGCATAACGGTGCGTTGTGCATCCGGCAATCGCTCAACTGCTCGAACGATCTGCCTGTTGAGTGCGTCGGCCTCAGGATCGGGCGCGGAAGGATCGGCAACTGTCTCCAGGTAGCTGTCATCCCACTCCGCGCTTGTACGACTGCGCACGCTGCGCGCGCGCAACTCGTTGATCCATGTGGTGTGAACGATAGAATACATCCAGCTCAACGGCGAGGTATCCGGTTTTAACTGGTGTGCCCGCTCGAGAGCGCGCAAACACGCACGTTGCACCAGATCTTCCGCATCGTGCTGGTCGCGAGAAATGCGCAGCGCGAACGCCCACAATCTCGGCAGCAATTCTGGAAGGATGCTGGGAAAATCTGCGACGCTCATCGGCGTAATTCCTCGCGTGACGTTTCTGTTCTGTCGATGATTCTGCGTAGCTTCGCAGACACCGGCGGCAGACGAAGTTTAGCGTCGATCGCAAACGTTTGCTTGAGCATCCTTTCCCACCCCGGCTAACGCAATTAGAAAAAGAAACGAAGGCAGTCATTGTTGATCACCAATCGAATTGCAAGCCAATTGCCGGGTCGGCATGTCAGAAAGCGCTGATTCCCTGGTGGACGCAAGAAATACAGGCCGCCTGCGCGATCGCGCCACATGTATATAACAGTGGAGCATCACGAGCGGCGATGCCGGGGTGCCGCGAAAGTCGTCCAGTTTGCCTAACGTCATTCGTATTTGAACCGTCGAAGGACCAGACTTACGCACCCACCCGAACATCATTTCGATATCCTTGCGACGCATTTTTTTGCACATTTCACAGGGCCTGCAGGCAGTCTGCCCAGCTACCGCTTTGCGTCGACGCACTGGCGGGGGCACGCACGAATACGCGCACCTCCGCTTTAACGTATGACCTTAACCAAAGCGCACCGTTACGGCAACTGAACGTCATTCGTTTAAGGAGAACCATCTTCGCCCCCTAACGAAATGCCCGGCAAACCATTTACGTAAAGCACAACATATAGCGTGTTCATGAAAGGAATTCGTGCTTTAAAGTCCCTGTGGGCGGTGAACCATTAATGCGTTGGTTCTTTTGAAGCGACCAGAGACCTTTAAGCGCAAATTCCCAAAAAAATGCCAGACTGGAATTACCTTACTTCCTGATTCGAGCCGGCTGTCATTGCATCCTGCAACGACATTGCGGGGCATCGCTATACGGCCAGCACGTACCCCGCGCCACGCACGGTCTTCAGGATCGACTCCTTGCCGGCCACGTCGATCTTCTTGCGCAACTTGCTCATATGCACTTCGATCAGATTGGTGCCCGGATCGAAGTGATAGCTCCAGACCGCTTCGAACAACATCATGCGCGTCACCGTTTGTCCGACCCGACGCATCATGAACTCGAGCACGCGGCATTCGGTCGGCAGCAACGCGACTTCGACGCCGTCACGCATCACCCGGCGCGCCGCGAGATCGAGCTCGAGCGGACCGACCCGCAATACAGAATCCGCGCGCGCCACTGTGTTGACCGCGGGTTCCTGGCTGCGGCGAATCAGGCCCTCGAGACGCGCCATCAACTCGCCCGAGTTGTACGGCCGCGTCAGATAATCATCGCCACGCGCGCGCAGGCTGCGAATCCGTTCGTCGACATCATCCGGAACGTTCAGCATCAGAACCGGCGTTTGCACCCCTACGGTGCGCATCGCGGCCAGAATGCTCATGCCGTCGATACCGGGCAACATGCGTTCGAGCGTAATGGCGTCATAGCCGCCGCCGATTGCGCGTGCAAGCGCTTCGCGCCCGTCACCCACCCAATCGACGGAAAATCCGTAATTTTTCAGTTCCGCGACGATTTCAACGCCCGACTTCGGGTCGTCATCGATCGTCAGCACTCGCGATCTCGTCATCGTTCTACCATCCCGAATCTGCCTATCCATTGAACCGGCCATCCGTCACCTCCTCGGGGCGCTGTTGCCGTGCATCCCTCTGCGCGTTTCTCGCGTCGGCCATTCGACTGCGCCCCATCCATCCGCCGTCATCAACGCTCGCTGGATGCTTCGAGGCCCGCGCGCGGCAGCCTGTACGCACCGACCGGATCCGGAAACAGCAGGTCGAGGTCTTCGAGCAGCACCACGCTTTCTTCGTCACGCGGGTCGGTGCGCGCAACCACCGCGACGCACACGTCGGATTCGCTCGGGTTGTACGGCACGTGTGGCATGTTCGCCGGAATATAGAAAAACTCGCCCGCGCTCACGAACAGGTGCTGCTCCAGTTCCTCGCCGAACCACACGCCGCACTTGCCGGCAAGCATGTAGATCGCGGTTTCGTGTCCTTCATGCTTGTGCGCCTTCGCACGCGCGAGCGGCGCAATGGTCACGAGCTGCATGTGGATGCCCTGCGCGCCGACGCTGTCGGCCGAAATTCCCGCCGCATGCACTAACTGCTGCTTCGCATTTGAGCTCCGCCCGGGCCGCACGACGCGGCAGGTCGGCGCCATTTCGGTCACCGGTGTATCAGCCATCGAGTTTCTCCAGCGGTCATCCTGTCGCGGACCGTGCCCGCTCCCTGCGCAGCAGGCCGCGCCTGTTCACGGGAACGAGGTCGAATCCGCCCTCTGCTCCCGACATAACACATGACGCACGCGCGTTATTCCATTGTCAGGAAGAAGATTCCCGAAACCGGCAGGACAGCCGTGCGGAGCCTGCCGGTGGGTTCGGCGGGACGGCCAGGCCTTGGCGGACGGACATTCATCGTGGCGCGAGCGAAGCCGGCCGCTGCAATCCGCGCCGGCTCCACCCAGCTTTCAATTGCATACGATCCTCACGCTTTCAGTTGCAGGGAATCGTCACCACCAGACGGCCGTTGCAACGCGCCATCAGATCGTCGTGCGCCAGACCTCGGTTCCACCAACGCGCAAATCCGCTGCGCGGGCGGTGCCCGACCACCAGAATGTCCGAGTTCAACAGTCCCGCATGCGTGGAGATGCTATCGACCACGTCGCCGCACGCCATATGACCGCGCGCGGGCAAGCCGTTGCCCTCCATATGGTCGAGCGCCTCACGCAGCGTAATCATTGTGGCGTCCTGGATACACGCGCAGGCGAGATCCGACAGATACCAGCCGGACGCCGCGATCGTCGATGTCGTATCGACGACCGCCAGCACGTCCGTGTGTGCATCGAGCGCGTGCGCAAGGTCGGCCACATGGTGAAGCGCGGTCTTCGCTTCGCGAGTGCCGTCGTAGTAGAGCAGGATCTTCGAAGGTTTGGACATGGAAACTCGCTGAAAAGGTTAGAGAGCCGGTAAGGCTTCGAACGGTGTCTGACCTTTCGTCCCTTGGTCACTTGCGAAAACGCTTGGCCAGGTTCGCGTATTCCATGCGCCAGATCGGGCGGCGCCCTGCGTGTGCGGCGCAATCGATCTGAAGGGCGGCCGGGCATTTTTTAGGGGTGCCGCTCAAACCGCGCGGCCGCGAATCCCGCTTCGACAACGCGCAACGGCCGTTCGCGAATCGCGAGGCCGCGTCGGGCTACGTTGTGCTGACGGTTACTGGACAGAATTCGTTCGCTTCGGAAACACGCTGCGTGCGAGCACGCCGTGTGATGTCGCTTTCGCCGACTTGCGACGTGAGACACAAGCCGCTTACGGGGGCCTGCCTTCGATCCTGCCAGGTAGAACGCGGACGTTGCGCATGCAACGGTATGCAAGGCACGGGCGTGGCGCGCAACCGCAAAGATGAACGCACAAAAAAAACACAGCGCCCGTGGGCGCTGTGCGATGCGATACCTGTCGACATATCGCTGCTTGAATCGCGCCGCCGACAGCGACGCGAATTCATATCTGAAATCAGATCTGCCTGCGCATCTCCGCGGGCGGCACTTTCATCAGCCGCCGGTACTTCGCGACCGTGCGCCGCGCGACCAGCACGCCCTGGTCCGCCAGCATCTTCGCCAGCGACACGTCGGAGAGCGGATCGCGCACGTTCTCCGCGGCGATCATTTCCTTGAGCAGCGCACGCACGGCCGCTGCCGAACAGGTGCCGCCGCTCTCGGTGCCGAGCTCGCGCGGGAAGAAATGCTTGAACTCGAAGATGCCGCGCGGCGTAGCCATATACTTGTTGCCCGTTGCGCGGGAGATCGTCGATTCGTGCAGCCCCAGTTCATCGGCGACGTCGCGCAGCACGAGCGGCTTCAGCGCGATTTCACCGTACTGGAAGAAAGCCTTCTGATGCGTGACGATGCACTCGGCGACGCGCTGGATCGTGTCGAAGCGCTGCTGCGCGTTGCGGATCAACCAGCGCGCTTCCTGCAACTGCTGCGCAAGCGGCGAGCGGCTCGTGCCGGCCGACTGCGCGAACAGTTCCGCGTACATTCTGTGGATGCGCGCACGCGGCAATACCGCGGGATTGATCGTCACGACCCACTTGTTGCGCACCTGGCGCACCACCACGTCCGGCACGACGTAGTTCTCGTCGCTGCGGCCGTATGAGTTGCCGGGTTTCGGGTCGAGCTTGCGCACCAGCGCGCATGCGATGCGCAGCATCTCGGCATCGCAGCCGACCTGCTTTTGCAACTCCGCATGCTCGCGTCGCGCGAGGCGGTCGAGATGCTGCTCGACGATCTTGCGTGCAGCGTCGCGTCCCGGCGTATCGGCTGGCAGCGCATCGATCTGCAGCGCCAGACATTCCGAGAGCGACCGCGCCGCGAGGCCCGGGCGGTCAAGCGTCTGCACGAGACGCAGGGCGACGGTCAGCTCGTCCTCGGTCAGCGGCGGATCGAATTCGACGACATCGGTCAGATCCGCGAGATCCTGACGCAGGTAACCGTCGTCGTCGAGCGCCTCGATCACGACGCGCGCCGCTTCACGGTCGCGTTCGTCGAGACGATAGAGGCGCAGCGCATCGTGCAACTGTTCATGCAGCGTCGGTTGCATGCGCGCCCATTCGGCGGGGTCGCTGCCCTCGCCATCGCCGTTATAGCGCGACGAACCGCGGCCGAACGAGTCGCTGGTGTAGTCGCCCGCGCCATAGTCGCCGCCGATGTCTTCCGCGGCGCTGCTGCTCTCGCCTTGCGCGTCCGCAGCCGGGCTTTCGAGCGCCGGATCGCGCTCGGCGGCCGGCAGCGTGTCGGCCGCAGCCGGCGTGTCCGTCTCGGGCGTACCTGGCATGCCGTTCTCATCGGGAGCGGACGGATCGTATTCGAGAAACGGATTCGTATCGAGCGCGGTGCGCAGTTCCTGCTGAAACTCCAGCGACGACAACTGCAGTAGCCGCACGGACTGCTGCAGGCGCGGCGTGAGTGCGAATGACTGCCTCGCTCGTAGTTCAATTGAAGGCGGCATCGTAGGCTGGTCCTGTTGGTCATCGAAAGACAACTGCTTGCGATACGACCAGAGCAACTGTCGTACCAGCTTTTCCAATTACCTGTTTTTAATCGGCTTTGCGTCTTTGCACGACGCTTGCTCACGGGCGATGCCGCGCGCTTTTTACAACCCTCAGGGAAATTCGGATGCCATTACCCGGCGCCGCCCGGCCGCGTCCACACGGCGCGCGGGCGGTTTGGCAACGACAGGCGCGACCTCAGTATGAGACGGCGCCTGCGCGCCGATGCGGAAATAACGCACGCTCGGGCACGCCGCTTGCGCTCCATCGGATGCGGGTATTGACGCTTTATGCAACACGACCGCTTTCCAATGACTCAAGCAAAAGGAGAATTCATGAAAACCTTCCAGCTCATCAAGACCGCAGGCAGCATCGCATGTGTCGCGTTCGCGCTGAACGCAACCGCGCAAACCAGCGCATCGGCGCCGCCCGCGTCTTCCGAGACCGTGGGACAGCATGTCGACGACGGCGCCGTCACGACCAAGGTGAAGGCCGAATTGCTCAGCGCGAAGAACGTCAAGTCGACGCATATTCACGTGAAGACCCGCAAGGGGATCGTCTGGTTGAGCGGCTCGGTGCCGACGGCCGACGATAAGGTCGCCGCGCAGGACGTCGCACAGAATGTCGACGGCGTGAAGGGTGTGCGCAACCACTTGAAGGTCACCACGGAGTAACGTGAGGCCCGCGCATGCGGGCCGCATTGCCCGGTTCACGCGGGTGGGACGATGTCCCGTCGCAGGTAACGGGTTCGCGTGACGACGTCGGTTGTTGTGATGGCCATAAGCGAAAAGCGCCGGCGCGGTGAACGCGCCGGCGCTTCTTGCACTTTGCGCTGAAGCGGCGCTCGGCGTCAGGACTTCATTGCCGCATACTGGTCGCGCAAATCGCGGATGCGGTCATGGTTCTTCAATACGCCCTGATACTGCTGTTCGACCACCGCACGCACGTCGGCTGGCAATTCCTTCTCGAGCGCTTCTCCATAGCGCTTCTTCGCGACGTCCTCGCCCTTTTCGCAGTCGGCCAGAATCGCATGATCGGTGCGGCTGCCGACCGCCGATTTCAAATCGACCCAGCCGCGATGCAATGCGCCCGAGACCGAGCCACCGCTCTCCGGTTTGCCGCCCAGTTGCATCACGAGGTCCTGCAGTTCGCGCGCCGCACGCGTGCAGGTATCGGCGCGCGCACGAAGCAGTTCCTTGAGCTTCGTATCGTGCGCGTCTTCGGCGGCTTTGAGAAATCCCTGCTCGCCATCTTTCGACGTCTCAACCAACTGGTTGAGCACCGCAATTACGTTGGTGGACATTCGATACCTCCGGGTTCTGGTTGGGTGCGCACCCGCGATCGGGACCGGCCGCGACGCGACGGTCTGCGCATTCGAAAGCCCGCAGTCGACGTGCCCGGGCGGCGGTTCGAGGTGGCTGCCGGCCGCTTTTTTTCCATCTGTGCGGCTCTTTTGCGGCACGACGATTGCTGACACGTTCCGGCCAGTTTCATCAGCACGCGCAGTCGTGTCGCTGGCCAACGCCAAAAGAACCGGCAACATCGGCAAGGAGAATCGATTGTGAAGATTGGAAGCGCGCAAAGTCTGGTGTTCGTGGCCATCGTCGCATCGGCGGCGGCGGTGCAGCTGCGCGATCGTGTCAAGCCCGCGACCCCGGAAAGCCTCGTGATCGACGCGATGCCATCGGTGCGCTGCGACGCCGGGCACGGCGGCGTATTGCTCGCGCGATGCGCAACCGCACACGATGCTCGCGGCACACACGGCGAACAGGGCATCGACGCTCCGCGCGGACCGTCAGGCAATCACGGCGGCCGTCCTGCGCGGCCGCGCAGTCTTTGGGTTTGAATCGAGGCGTCAGGGTTTAAGCGCGCGGCGGCCGCTGTATCGGGCCGCCGTCTTTTTTGTGTCGATTTTTCGCGCCGTCTTTTCGCGTCGCTTTGCTTGCGTCGCTTTCTTGCGTCGTTTCCTTTGCGTCGCTTTTTTGCCGCGCTTTTCCGATTACGTCTTCATGCCGCGATCCGGCTCCATCCCTTCGACGCGAAAGAGTCCGCTGTGCAGCTCGACGCTCGCGCCATCGTTCTGACCCAGCATCTCCGCGCACACCGACCGGATTCTCGCGCGCCCGCGTTCGAATGCGCGCAGCAGTTCGTCCTCCTGCGGCGAGTGTGCGCCGAAGTGGTCTTCAAGGGCTTCGGCGGTGATCGCGCATTCGACGGCCTCGCCGTCCACATAGGCGTCAAATCGCAACATCAGGTTCGAGCCATCGAAGTCCGGCTCGTCATCGGAAAACGTGATGTTCATCGCAGAGCCCTCATATGCTGCGCGTGGCAGTACCGCGTTCAGGATCGCGTTCATGAAGCCGCCTTTTTAGTCAACTTCGCAATCAATCTCTGTCCGCTACGCGGCCCGCTTCATAGACCGCTTCATAGCCGGTTGAGCAGCCCGCTGCACAGCCGGGCACGCGTCGCAACACGCAACCGGCCGCGCCTGTGATGCCGACGACATGAACCGCATCCGCGCTCACGCCGCCGCCCTCGACAGTTGCGCGATCAACGTTTTGTTGAACGCGGGCAGATCGTCGGGTTTGCGGCTCGTGATGAAATTGCCGTCTTCGACGACTTCCTTGTCCACCCATGTGCCGCCCGCATTGCGGATGTCGTCCTGCAAGCTCGGCCAGCTAGTCACTGTGCGCCCTTTGATAAGCCCCGCGGATACCGGCAGCCATGTGCCATGGCAAATCACCGCAATCGGCTTGTGCGCCTTGTCCGCGGCCTTCACGAACGCCTGCGCCTGCGGCAACAGCCGGATCGCGTCGCCGTTGACGACGCCGCCCGGCAGCACCACTGCGTCGTAATCGCCAGGCACGGCCTTGTCGAACGTCATATCGACGTCGACCGCGTCGCCTTTATCGACGTGCTTGAATCCCTGAATTTTTCCCGCCTTGGCAGAAATTACGTGAACCGTTGCACCCGCTTCGGCGAGTGCGCGCCGCGGTTCGACGAGTTCTGCCTGCTCGAATCCGTCGACGGCCAGCACCGCCACTTTGAGGCCTTTGAGTGTGTTGGGCATGAATTCATCTCCTTGAGACTTGAATGCAAAAATCCGCAGCTGATCGCTCGCGGCCGCGCCGCCAGCATCAGCGTTCCCATCGAATGAGCAAAACCGGTGCCAACGGGAGCGTGACGCTGAACGTGACACAAACGCGACACATAATTCGAGTGTTCGAACTGACTCCGGAAATAGCATGTACTCCGGAAGAAACGTGCGGCTGCAACGTGAAACCGGCAAGTCATTCGGTCACATGTGCACGCGCCCGCTTTGCGCGTGCACCGCTGAGCCGGCAGCGCAGGAACAGCGCGCAGTGGGGCAAGACGCCAGCTTGCCTCGCGCGTTAGGGGCGTCACTCGTCGTAGGCGGCCATCACGAGCCACAGGTCGCGCTCGCCGTCGTGAATCTCCGCTGCGAGCGCGTACGGATCGCGCGGCTGACACGTCTGCACAAGCACGTTGTGCGCGACCTCGCCGTTGTCGAAGACGCGGCCGCCGGCCAGACGGCGCACCTCGCGCTTGCCTTCGAACATGAACTGACTGCGCCGATAAACGAGCGGCTGCGTTTTCCACGTCTCGAAACACTCCTTGACGTGCTGAAAATCGCCACCGCAGACATTCGCCTGAAAATGAGCCGTTGACTGCATGATTTCTCTCCACAATGCCATGCGTGCCGCGCCCGCCTGTGCCGCCTCATCGGGGCTGCCGGCGCCGGTGGATCGCCGCGCGGCCGGGTGCGCATCGGTTTGCGTACCCGGCGTCGCCGCGGATCGTCACGCATTCGCAGTTGTGATGCACCTGCTGCCATCCAGTTCCCGGACCGGTTGCGCGATCCGGATATTGCGTCATCGCGCTACTGGCTGGCCCCTGAAGCCGCATCCGTCGAAGCCGCTCCGCTTGCGCCCAGCGGTCCGCTGGCCGCAGCCGGGCCGGCCATCGCGCCGCTGCCGCCCGCCGCGGCGCCGGTGTCCGAACTGCCGGTGCCCGCCTTGTTGCATGCCGCCGCGCCGAGCGCGAGCACTACCACGGATGCTGCAATTCCCACCCTGCGTACCATGCTATTCATCGATTCGCCTCCGGTCGTGATGGCCGGCATCGACGCCGGCCTTGGGCTATGTCAGGTCACGCGCAACACCGCCGGCCGTCTATTGCCCCTTCGTATCGCTGCTCGCATTCGCGCCGGGCATATTGGTCGAGTCGTTCATCTGCTTTTTTGTGCCCTTCGTCGAATGATGTTTCATCTGCGACGAACTCATATTGCCCGAGCCGTTCGCGTTCTGACCGGCCTTCGTGGCGCCCGTGTCGTTGCCGGTGGACATGCCGGCTCCGCCGCCGCCCGTCGACCCACCGCCCGACGAGCCGCCCGCGCCCTGTGCAAATGCAGCGCCGGACAGCGCGAGAAGTGCCGATACCACACATGCTTGTGCGAGTCTCATTTGATCTCTCCCTTGATGTAATGGGCCGCTTGCGGCCGCAAAATCGTGCGTCACCTGCCTCTGCACTTCAGCAAACCCTGTGCCGATGCGGCAGCGGCCTGCCCGCGCACCGGACAGCCGGCTACGCATTCGCCGTGCGCAACGGTAGACTATGGTTGCGCCGCATGCGCGCGCGAACGAACGAGGCGCGAAAATGTGCCATCGACGCGTCGCCCAGCGTGGCGGCATTCGAACGATGGCTGCAATTTACAAGCGCAACGTAAGTCTTTCGCATAGCAGCAAACACGGCGCGGCCTCGCGCTCAGCCGACGCAACCGTTCAACGCAATTGATCGACGCAACCTCGCGCCGCGCCTCACCCCCGCGACTCATTTCAAGGAATCAAGCCATGCGTATCCCCACGTCGTTTCTATTCGATCTCGACGGCACGCTGGTCGACAGCGTCTATCAACACGTGCTCGCGTGGAAGGAAGCGCTCGATAGCGAAGGCATCGAGCTGTCGGTGTGGCGCATCCATCGCAAGATTGGTATGAGCGGCGGCCTCTTCACCCATCAGCTGTTGCGCGAAACCGGCGGCGATATCAGCGGCGAGCGCGTCGAGCGTCTACGCCGCAAGCATGCCGATGCATACCGTCAGCTGCACGCTCAGGTCTGCCCGCTACCCGGCGCGCGCGCGCTGCTCGAAGCGCTCGACGCGAGCGGCACGCAATGGGCCATTGCGACGAGCGGACGCATGGAAACCGCCGCGGTCAATCTGCAGGCGCTCGGCGTGGATGCGGCGAAATCCGTGGTCGTGACACGCGACGATGTCAAATATGCGAAGCCCGATCCCGATCTGTTCGTCGCCGCCGCGCATCGGCTCGGCGTGCCGATCGAACAGACGGTGGTAGTCGGCGACAGCATCTGGGATATGCTCGCCGCGCGCCGCTGCCGCGCACTGGGCGTCGGTCTGCTGTCCGGCGGCTATGGCCAGGAGGAACTCGAGCGCGCGGGCGCATTGCGCGTCTATGAAGATCCCGCCGATCTGCTGCTGCATCTCGACGAAATCGCCGCGCGGCCGTAGCGCTGCGGCGGCGCCGCAAAACGTGCCTCGCGTGCGGTTGTGTGCGCTGTTTCCCGGCGAGGAACGGCAGTTGCTCGACCGCTGTTATCTGAACCCTTCGGAGAACCGCGATGAGCACAGGTGCAAACATCGTCGGCGGCGCACGTCATGCGACGAGCGGCCCGGGCCCTGAAGTGATGGCCGCATCGACACTGGACGGCGACCGGGTGATGAGCTCGGACGGCCACGACATCGGCAAGCTCAAGGACATCATGCTCGACGTACGCTCGGGCCGTATCGCGTACGCCGTGCTGTCGAGCGGCGGCTTTCTTGGCATCGGTGACAAACTTCTGGCGATTCCATGGAGCGCGCTCACGCTTGACGCAGCCAACCAATGCTTCGTGCTGTCGTTGACCGCCGAACGCGTGAAGAACGCGCCGGGCTTCGACAAGAATCATTGGCCGTCGATGGCGGACGTGACCTGGGCGACGTCGATTCACCAGTACTACGGACGCGAACCGTATTGGGGGAATGGCGCGGCAAACGGCCGCCCTATACCCCGGTATGGCGTCAGCGATATTCCCCCTGAGCCGTCGGATGCGCCCGAAGCAGGCGGGGTCAAGCTCTGAACCCCCGGCTCTGAACCCCCGCTCTGAGCCAACCGGCTCGCGTCGACCGGCGCGACACGATATGAGGCGATGATGGCTGCCACACGATCCCATTCATCGGCGAAAAAGGCCGGCGCGCCGCATCCGTCGACGCGCGCGAAGGGCGGCCGGCCGCCGCGTCAGCGACACGCGCATGCTGCGCAGCGCGCCAGCGCGGCTGCCGGCAACAAGCCGCGGCGTTGGTCGCACGAGGTCATGGAACATAGCGATGCGATGGACCTCGCGCCCGACATCTTCAAGTCGGGCAGTGCGCACGACATAGCGGAATCGCTCAAGCGCTCGTCGACGCGCAGCAAGCGGCGCAAGGGCACACCGTTCCAGTCCGCGATGTCGATGCTCAACTTTTACATCAACCGCGCGGGACGCAACCTGCCGAAGGCGCGGCGCGATACGCTGCAGCGTGCGAAGCGCGAATTGCGCGTGGTATTTGGCCGCGCGCCCTAGCGCGTGCGCCGCGTGCACACGTCGACGCCTGCGCCATTCTTGTCGATACCGTTCGACGTCCGTTATCGTTGCCTGCGGCTTGATGCCTACCTATAACTAGAAAGCATCTCAGCGCAGATAGGCCACACGGACGTCCGCCCGGCCCGGCTTCAGCACGCATGCCTCACGAACGGCCTGAGGCCGCGCCCTTCCTTTCACGGACGTCTCCCGCAAGGGGCGACCGTCATGAAGCGAATACGCAGGCGCGGCATGCGGGTCGGCTGCATGCTGCTGCTGTCGAAGACGATCACGATCGATGCCGTCGCCGCGTGCAGCAGCGCCGCTCCACCGTCTGGAACGTCAGTCACCTGTACCGGCAACGGCTTCGCTCCGGTGATCGCGCAAGCGGGCAGCGCGAATATCGCTGTCAATGTGGCGGCCGGCGCATCCGGCAACTTCGCGCGACCGGGCAGTCCGGTTGCGCTGAGCGTCGAGCAAAGCAGCGCGATCACGAATGACGGCACATTGTCGCTAACGGGTTCGGGCGGCACCGGCACGCAACGCGGCGCGGCGATGCTCGGCACGGGCAACGGCAATACGTTGACCAACACCGCCAACGCCACGATCGGCACGAGCGGCGCATTCAACGACGCGATGGCCGCGAACGGCAGCGGCAATACGTTGATCAACCTCGGCACGATCACCACCGCTGGCCCCAACGCATACGGATTGACGGCCGCGTGGGGACAAACCAATCTCGGCCAGCAGAACAATCGGATCATCAACGCGGGCTCGATCAGCACGTCGGGCAGCAACGCGCGCGCCGCATCCATTCTCGGCGGCGGCGGCACGCTCGACAACAGCGGGGCGCTGTCGACGAGCGGCGCGATGAGCGTGACCACGTATATGCAAGGCAACAACGACCATCTGATCAACACCGGAACGATTCGCGCGAGCGGCCAGGGGGCCGATGCGGTGTTCTCGAACACGGTGAGCAGCACGTTCAGCACGCTGATCGAGAACCGCGCGGGCGGCCAGATCGTGTCGCAAAACGCGGCGGCCATTCGCACGCTCAATGGCAATTCGACCGTGGTCAACGCGGGGCTCGTGCAAAGCGGCGCCGGCACCGCGATCGCGATGGGCAACGGCAACGATGCACTCGTTCTGCAAAGCGGTTCGACGATCATCGGCGGCGCGGACGGCGGCGGCGGCACGAATACCGTGACGCTGCAAGGCAGCGGCACGGCGGCAAACGCGTTCGTGAACTTCCAGACACTGTTGATGCAAGGCGCGCTGTGGAACTGGACCGGCAGCGGCACGTTCACGGCCGTGCGCGTGCAAAGCGGCACGCTCGCATTGACAGGCACGCCCGGCGCGCCGGCATCGGTCGCGGCGTCGGTCGACGCTGACGCGACCCTGCAGGCTAATGCGCAGAACCTGCCGCTCAACGTAATCGACAATGGCCTCGTGCGTTTTGCGCAAGACGCGGACGGCGTGTACAGCGGAACGCTTGCGGGCGGCGGCGCCGTGCAAAAGACCGGCGCGGGCACGCTGACACTCGCTCCCGCGGCGGTGAGCGGCAATACCTATACGGGCGGCACCCTGCTCACGCAAGGCGCCGTTGCAATCGGCGCGGACCGCGCGCTCGGCGCATCGACAGGCGGTGTCACGTTCGACGGCGGCACATTGCAGATCACGCAAGACGTCGATCTCGCCGCAACGCGCGCGATCACGTTGAACCCCGCGGGCGGTACGCTCGACACACAGGCGTTCGACTCGACACTCGCGCAGCCCGTCACCGGTAGCGGCTCGCTCACGAAAACCGGCACCGGCAGTCTGGTGATGAACGGCGTCAGCACGTATAGCGGCATCACGAATCTGGCCGCCGGCACGCTCGCGGTCGGCGACTCCGCCCATGCCGATGCGGCGCTCGCGGGCGGTGGCGGCGTCACCGTAGCCGCGGGTGCGACGCTTGGCGGATATGGCTCGGTAAGCGGCGCCGTAGTCAATAACGGCACGCTCGCAGTGGCCAACGCATTGCCGGCATTCAGCGCGGCGCCAGCCGGCAGCTTCACGGTGAACGGTACGCTGACCAATAACGCGCTCGTGCGACTCGGCAGCTCAACCGGTGCGACGCCGGGCAATCTGCTGCATATCGTGGGCGTCTATGCCGGTCAAGGCGGCACGCTCGCGTTGAATACGGTGCTCGGCGCGGACGATGCGCCGTCGGACCGCCTGATCGTCGACGGCGGCCGCGCAAGCGGTTCGACCACGCTGCAAGTCACGAATATCGGCGGCATGGGCGCGCAAACGACGCTGAACGGCGTCCGCGTGATCGAAGCCGCGAACGGCGCCACGGCCGATCTGTCCGCGTTTCGACTCGGCGCACCGGTAAAAGCCGGCGCGTATACCTACTACCTGGCAAAAGGCGGCGTAACGCCTGGCATGACGAACGACTGGTTCCTGCGCAACACGGTTGCAGCGCTGCCGGTGCAGCCGGCCGGGTCCTCGGCGCTGCCTGCCGCGGCACAGCAGTCGACTCCCGTCGCCGCCGCCGGCACCCCGCCGCTGCCCGCCGCGCCGCCGCCCGGCTCCGCGCCGATTCCGCTGTACCGCCCCGAGGTGCCGATCTATGCGGCGCTTCCCGGCGTTGCGCGGCAACTGGGTGTCCAGCAAATCGATCACTTCCACGATCGCCAGGGCGATCAGACCTTGCTGACCGGACACGGCACGCTGACCGCCGCCTGGGCGCGCAGTTGGGGCAGCCATAGCGTACTCGCGGAAGACGGCGCGGCGAGCCCCACGTTCGACGGTTCGAGCTTCGGTGTGCAGGCGGGGCATGACCTGTACGCGGACACCCACGCAAGCGGCGCGCGCGACCACTACGGTCTTTTCATCGGCTTTGCGCGCGCAAGCGGCAACATCAGTGGCTTTGCGCTCGGTACGCCGAATCTCGACGTCGGACACGTGGCGATCGATGCATATAGCGTCGGCGGCTACTGGACGCATGTCGGCGCAAGCGGCTGGTACACGGATGCGGTCGTGATGGGCAATTCGCTCACCGTCGAACCCCAGTCACGCGACGGCGTCGATACGACCACACATGGTCACGCAACCGCCGTGTCGATCGAAGGCGGCCTGCCGGTGCCGTTGCCAATTTCGCTAGCAGGTGCGGGCGGCAGCGCGTTGACGCTGGAACCGCAGGCGCAACTGATCTGGCAGCATCTGTCGCTGGACGATCTGAACGACGGCATATCGAGCGTCTCGTTCAATAACGGCAATACGTTCACCGGCCGGCTCGGCGTGCGGCTGCAGGGCAGGTTCGATGCGGCCGCCGCGCAAATCGAGCCGTATCTGCGGCTGAGCGTGTTGCGCACGTTCGGCACCGACGACCGCGTGACATTCGCGGGCGCCACCGGCATCGGCACCGTCGTCGGGCAAACCGCTGCACAGATCGGCGCGGGCGTCGTCGCGCAAGTCGGCAAATCGGCAAGCCTGTATGCGACCGTCGCATGGCTCACGAATCTTGGCGGCGCGCATCAACGTACGATCGGCGGCAATGCAGGCGTGCGCTGGAACTGGTGAGTGCGCGCTGCCGCGCGCACGCGGCGGCAATCATTCGACATGCACGGGCGAGGTTGTGCTGGCGACGCTGTCGCCGCCGTGCCGCTTTTGCTGCGGCAGAGGCTAGCGCTCATGTCTGGCTACGGTTGAGGCCACGCAAGCATCCGCCGCGCGCGGCATCGCGCCGATCGTCGCCGCCCCGCGCATGCGATCGGACCCCCACCGTCGCGGATGGCGCGAGCGCGCAAAACCTGCGAGACTTTCATCTTGACGACGCAACCGGGCGTCCCGCGCCCTCTGGATATGGCTCGCCGCGCCCCCACCTACGGTCGCATGACTTCCGGCGCTTCCTTTGCCGGCACACTCGCCGGGTTCCATCCGGTGGTCGCCGGCTGGTTTTCGAATACGTTCCCCGCTCCAACCGATGCGCAGACCGCCGCATGGCCGCTGATCCGCAGCGGCCGGCCGACGCTCGTCGCCGCACCGACCGGTTCCGGCAAGACACTGACCGCTTTTCTATCCGCACTCGACGACCTTGTGCGCGAAGGCCTTGCGAATGGCGGCGCGCTGCCCGACGCGACGCTCGTTGTCTATGTGTCGCCGTTGAAAGCGCTGTCGAACGATATTCGCATCAACCTGCAGGCGCCGCTCGCCGGCATCGCACAGGAGCTGGCCGAACGCGGACTGCCGCCGCTCGAGATCCGCACCGCCGTGCGCACCGGCGATACGACGCAACAGGAGCGTGCCGCGTTGCGCAAACGTGCGCCGCATATTCTCGTCACCACGCCCGAATCGCTTTACGTACTGCTCGGTTCCGATTCGGGCCGCACGATGCTGTCGACGGTGCGGACCGTGATCGTCGACGAGATTCACGCGATGGCGGGCAGCAAACGCGGCAGCCATCTCGCGCTGACGCTCGAACGGCTCGATGCGCTGTGCGGGCGGCGCCTGCCGCGCATCGGGCTGTCGGCCACGCAAAAGCCGATCGGCGCAGTGGCGCGCTTTCTGGTGGGCGGTGCGGGCATCGATAGCGCACAGCCCGCCGATTGCGCAATCGTCGACGTCGGCCATGTGCGCGAGCGCGACCTCGCACTCGAGATTCCGCCGGTGCCGCTCGAAGCGGTGATGTCGAACGATGCGCGGGAGCTCGTCTATAACCGGCTCGCGGAACTGGTCGCGCAGCATCGCACCACGCTCGTGTTCGTCAATACGCGCCGCATGGCCGAGCGCGCCGCGCGGCATCTGACCGAACGCCTCGGCAAGGACGCGGTGGCCGCGCACCACGGCAGCCTCGCAAAGGAACATCGCTTCGATGCGGAGCAGCGCCTGAAACGTGGCGAGCTGCGCGTGCTGATTGCCACCGCGTCGCTCGAACTCGGCATCGATATCGGCGATATCGAACTGGTCTGCCAGATCGGTTCGCCACGTGCGATCGCACCGTTTCTGCAGCGTGTCGGACGCTCGGGCCATCAGGTGGGCGGCATGCCGAAGGGCCGCCTCTTTCCGGTGTCGCGCGACGACCTCGTCGAATGCGCGGCGCTCCTCGATTGCGTGCGGCGCGGCGAACTCGACGCGCTGCACATTCCGCGCGCGCCGCTCGACGTGCTCGCGCAGCAGATCGTCGCCGAAGTGTGCAGCGCCGAATGGAGCGAAGATGCGCTCTTCGAGCGGTTTTGCCATGCGGCGCCGTATGCGGACCTCACGCGCGAGCAATACGACGCCGTGCTCAGGATGCTTGCCGAAGGGTTCACGACGCGTCATGGCACCCGTGCCGCGTATATCCATCGCGATGCGGTGAACGGCACACTGCGCGGCCGGCGCGGCGGAAAACTGTATGCGGTCACCTCCGGCGGCACGATTCCGGAAAACGCCGACTACGCGGTGATCCTCGAGCCGCAGGGCGTGCAGGTCGGCACCGTCAACGAGGACTTCGCGGTCGAAAGTCTGGCCGGCGATATCTTCCAGCTCGGCAATGCGTCGTACAAGATCCTGCGCGTCGAGAGCGGCCGCGTGCGCGTCGAGGATGCGCAAGGCCAGCCGCCCAATATTCCATTCTGGCTCGGCGAAGCGCCGGGGCGCAGCGACGAACTGTCGATGGGCGTGGCGCGACTGCGTGGCGAGATTGACCGGATACTCGCGGGAGAGACTGACAGCGGCGCCGGCAGCGGTGTCGAGTCTTCGCCAAGGATGGTTGCGCGCGCAACAGCGTCGGGCCGGCGCGATGAACGCATCGCAAGCGCCACACTGGACGTTGCGAATGACGCTGCGATTGACGCCGGCCCGCAAGCCGCTGACCTCGCAGCGCCGTTCGAGATAGAAACAGCAACAACCGATGTGGCCATCGCGGAACGCCCGCGTGCCGGCCGCGAAATCGAGCACGCGATCGACTGGCTTGTCGATGAAATCGGTATGACGGAGCCCGCGGCGCGGCAGATCGTCGAGTATCTGGCGCGCGCGCGCCAGGCGCTTGCCGCGCTGCCGACGCAGGATACGCTCGTGATGGAGCGCTTCTTCGACGAATCGGGCGGCACGCAACTCGTGATCCACACGCCGTTCGGCAGCCGCCTGAATCGCGCGTGGGGTCTTGCGCTCAGAAAGCGCTTTTGCCGCACCTTCAATTTCGAACTGCAAGCCGCCGCGACCGAAGACGCGATCATCCTGTCGCTGACCGGCAGTCACAGCTTCGCGCTCGACGACGTATGGCGCTATCTGAATTCGAAAAGCGCCGAGCATCTGCTGGTTCAGGCGCTGCTCGACGCACCGCTTTTCAACGTGCGCTGGCGCTGGAACGCGACCACGTCGCTTGCACTGCCGCGCTACACCGGTGGCCGCAAGACCGCGCCGCAATTGCAGCGGATGCGCAGCGAGGATCTGCTTGCGGCGGTGTTTCCGGACCAGGTCGCGTGCGCGGAAAATATCGTCGGCGAGCGCGAGTTGCCGAAGCACCCGCTCGTCGATCAAACCGTCGACGACTGTCTGCACGAGGCGATGGACACCGAAGGCTGGCTGCGCCTGCTGCGCCGCATCGAGCGCAAGCAGGTCACGCTGATCGCGCGCGACTTGCCCGCGCCGTCCGCGCTCGCAGCCGAGATTCTGACTGCGAAGCCGTATGCGTATCTCGACGACGCGCCGATCGAAGAGCGACGCACACAAGCGGTGCTGAATCGCCGCTGGACCGACCCGGCGTCCACCGACGATCTCGGCGCGCTCGACGCGGACGCAATCGCAAGTGTGAGTGAAGAAGCGTGGCCGCAAGTACGCAGCGCCGACGAGATGCACGAAGCGCTCACCACGCTCGCTTGCGTGACCGATGCCGAAGCGCAGCAAAACGAAGGGTGGCCCGCGTGGCTCGCTGCCCTGACGCAATCCGGTCACGCGACGCGCATGCAAATCGCGCAACGCGACGCATTGTGGGTGCCTGTGGAACGGCTCGCTTGCGTGCGCGCACTCTACCCCGATGCGCCGCTCGAACCGAAGCTGCGCCTGCCCAAAGGCTACGCGGATGCATGGAACGAAGACGATGCGCTCGTCGAAGTCGTGCGCGCGCGGCTCTCGGGCTTCGGCCCGCTGCCGGTAGCGGCGCTTGCCCGTGCGCTCGCGCTGCCCGCATCGAGCGTTGCGCAAGCGCTGGCGAAGCTCGAAGCAGAAGGTTATGTGATGCGCGGCCGCTTCACGCCCGGCGCCACCGGCGAGCAATGGTGCGAGCGCCATCTGCTCGCGCGCATTCATCGCTATACGGTGCGCAAGCTGCGACGCGAGATCGAGCCGGTCGAGCGTCACGATTTCATGCGCTTCCTGTTCGCGTGGCAGCGCCTGACACCGGACACCCGCGGCACCGGCCGCGACGCGCTCGCGGCGGTGCTCGATCAGATGGAAGGCTTCGAAGCGGCGGCCGCCGCATGGGAAGAAGACATCCTGCCCGCGCGCCTGAACGACTATTCGCCAATGTCGCTCGACGAACTGTGCCGCGCGGGAAAGATTGTCTGGACTCGCTTGACCGAACGTTCGCGTGCCGCGAGCGCGCCGGTGCGCAGCACACCGGTCGTGCTGTTGCCGCGGCGCCATCTGGGCGCGTGGGGCGCGCTGTTCGATCCGCAGAAGCAACCGGAACTCTCGCCGCGCGCGCAGAGCGTGTACGACGCGTTGGCCAGCCACGGCGCGATGTTTTTCGACGAACTCGTGGCCGATGTGCATCTGCTGCCGGTGGAACTGGAAAACACGCTGGGCGAACTGGTCGCCGCGGGCCTCGTGCATTCGGATAGCTTTGCCGGCTTGCGCGCGTTGCTGAAACCCGCAGCGAAACGCAATGCGTTTCATCATGGCCGCCGCCGCGCCGCGATGCCGCTGATCGGCGGGATGGACGACGCGGGACGCTGGGCGCTCGTGCAGCGGCGCAAGTTTTCAGCTGCGGATGACGCGACGGCGCGCGGATCCGCGACAGCCGCGTCCAGTGTTCCCGCCTCCCGCCGCGCGCCGTTCGCGCCGGACGTCATCGAGCATATCGCGCTGACGCTGCTGCGCCGCTACGGCGTCGTATTCTGGCGGCTGCTCGAACGCGAGGCCGAATGGCTGCCGCCGTGGCGCGACCTGCTGCGTGTCTATCAACGGCTCGAAGCGCGCGGCCAGGTGCGCGGCGGCCGCTTCGTCAACGGCCTCGCCGGCGAACAGTTCGCGCTGCCGGACGCGATTGCCGTGCTGCGCGAGGCACGCCGCCGCAATCAGGAGCGGCACGACGAGCACAGCACGTTCGTCTGCGTTGCCGCAACCGATCCGCTCAATCTGGTCGGTACACTGCTGCCGGGCGACAAGGTGCCGGCTGTCGCCGGCAACCGCGTGCTGTTTCGCGACGGCGTGCCGGTCGCCACGCTCGTGGCGAGCGAGTTCCGCTATCTCGAAGACATCAACGACGGCGCCGCGCGCGAGCAGATGCGCGCATGCCTTGCACGGCGGCGCTGACAGGCCACGCGACGGCGTCTGCCCGTCTTCTATCCGGAATGCATATTCGCGCGCGCCGCGCAGTGCCAGCACATGTTCTGTGCCGGCGCGTTCGCCTTGAAGTTTCGCGCTGACTTCATTCTTGAATGCAAAGAACACTGGCCGCAAACGGCTCAGGTCGTCTATCCGGATGCCGTCGGTATGTGGCGCAAGCTTGAATCACGTCCGCGAAATCGCTGGGCATGCCGTCGATGGCGCCCTCATGTGAAACCTCCAGACGATGCAAAACCGTTGCATTGTCGTGAATCGATCGTGACAGGCCACGTACCGATTGCTATTAAGAATGTTCTGCGCTAAACCGTTAACCTGTTCGGAGCCCGAAAATCCCGAACACCCTTCGCTACAATGGGGACCGTCTTCCGCCAGCCGACATCTGTCATCTGCTTGCCCGTATCCGTTTCTTGCACGTTTTGCCGAAACCGATACCGCATAGGTGGCAACTTTGCCCGGATACCCTCATTCATGAACGACGACCAATACGATCAGGTGCATCAGGCGCTCTACGCGCGGTTCGGCACGCACAGCCCATGCTGGCGTCTGTCGAACGACAGCAACGCGCTCGAGTTGTCGCCCGTCACCGGCAACGGGCCGGCTACCGCCGCGGTCGCGCTGACCGCGCAGCAGGCCGCGCAGATTCGCCGCCTGACCGGCGTGACCTCGCACCTGACGCTCGACATCCATCTGTATGGCGAACGGTTGCGTCTGCATCTGGTCGGCAAAAAACTCAATGGCAGCACGTGGGCCGGCACCGCATCGGAATACGACGACACCGAATCGGTCGCGCGCGATCTCGTGCATGGGTTGTCGTTTGCCGAGCAGGTCGTGTCGGAAGTGAATTCGGTGGTCGTGATCGTCGACCGCAATGGCCGTATCCAGCGCTTCAACCGTCTCGCCGAAGAACTGACCGGCATGAAGGAAGAAGATGTGATCGGGCGCAGCGTCTGGGCGCTGTTCATGTCGACGGAGGCCGGCGCCGCGTCGAGCCAGAATATCTCGGGCTTCTTCAATCGCGGCGTGTCGTACGAGGTCGAGCGGCTCGTGCGCACGGTGCACGGCGAGCGGCTTTTCCTGTTTCGCAACAAGTTCGTGCAAAGCGGCAGCGGCATGGACGAACAGTTCCTGATCTGCTCGGGTACCGACATTACCGAGGAACGCCGCGCGCAGGAGCGCCTGTCGGAACTCGCGAACACCGATTCGCTGACCGGCCTGCCGAACCGCAACGCGATCCAGGACAAGATCCGCACCGCGATTGCCAGCGCGCCCGCCGATACCTCCGTCGGCATCCTGTTTCTCGACCTCGACAACTTCAAGAAGGTCAACGACCACTACGGACACGTGTTCGGCGACCGGCTGATTCAGGATGTATCGGCCACCGTGCGCGACTGTCTCGATGAGGGCGATACCCTCGCGCGCCTCGGTGGCGATGAATTCATCGTGCTATCGTCGCCCGCGACCGCCGCGTCGCTCGAAGCGACCGCGCAGCGTATTCTCGAACGTCTGCGCACACCGTTCAGCCTCGGGCTCGTCGAGGTCTATACCGGCTGCTCGATCGGCATCGCGCTCTTTCCCGAACACGGCGACAGTCTCGAATCGCTGGTTCGCGCGGCGGACACCGCGATGTACGTCGCGAAGGACGGCGGAAAACGCACCTATCGCGTGTTCTCACCGGAAATGAACCGCAAGGTCGCCGAGTATATGTGGCTCGATACGAACCTGCGGCGCGGTCTCGACGAGGGCCAACTGGTGCTGCACTACCAGCCGAAACTGTCGCTCGCGACCGGCGCGGTGTGCGGTGTCGAGGCGCTCGTGCGCTGGCACTCGCCGGAGCGCGGACAGATCATGCCGAACGAGTTCATCCGCTACGCGGAGGAGTCCGGACTGATCGGGCCGCTCGGCCGCTGGGTGATGCAAACGGCCGCCGCGCAGGCCGCGCAATGGAAGGCGCGCGGCCTCGCCCTGCGCATCGCGATCAACGTGTCGGCGCGGCAACTGGTCGATACCGCGGTCGTGCGGCATTTCAGCGAAGCGCTGCAGAACGCGAACCTCGACCCGTGTCTGATCGATCTCGAGCTGACCGAGAGCTGCCTGATCGAAGACGAAGCGGCGGCGATCGACCTGATCACCCAGTTCCGCAAGCTCGGCGCGCAAGTGCATCTCGACGACTTCGGCACCGGTTATTCGTCGCTGTCGCAACTCGGCCGCATTCCGCTCGACGTGATCAAGCTCGATCGCAGCTTCGTGCGCTCAATCAATTCCGACCGCAAAGCGCAGGCGCTGGTGCGGTCGATGGTGGCGGTCGCGCAGGCGCTGCAACTGCAAGTGGTCGCCGAAGGGATCGAAACCGAAGCCGAGGAGCTTTTCATGAAAGGCCTCGGCGTGGAATACGTGCAAGGGTATCTGTACAGCCAGCCGATGCCGGCCGCTGAATTCGAACAATGGCTGGTCGACCGGCAGAAGGTCCGGCTGATCGCCTGAACGGCGCATATCGCGCGACCCGCAAGACCCTCTGCCCGCCCGCGCGCCGTGCCGGGCTGTTTGCTTCCTTCCGTGGAACTGCGTTCGTCCGCCTGCTGCCGTCCGTGCTTATCCGGTTGCGGCCGGTTGCCGTCCGGTTTGCGGCCCGCTTGCGTCCGTCTGCGACTCTTCATGCGCTCAGGTCGCGCACCTGGTTGCGCCTTGGGTCGCCGTCGCAGCTGTGCATCCTGATGCGGCCTTACGTACCCTCAGGCAACGCTCGCGTTGTGATGGCGCAAGTTCGTCGTCCGACGGTTTTGCAACGTCACGAGCCGCTCCATAAACGCCAGATCCTTCTCTTCGATCATGAACGCGGCTTCGACCCAGTCCTCGGTAATTTCCATCAGCTCCGCGCGCGACAGTTGCAGCACCCGCTGGCGCGCGCGCACCATCGCGCGTATGCCGTTGAGCTTCGGCCGCAACGTATCGATGAACGTACGCGTGGCCATATACGCGTCGCCGGGCTCGAACAGGTGATCGACCAGCCCCTTCGTCGAGTGCCATTCCGCCGTATGCGATTCGCCGCCGCCGATCAGTTCCTCGGCGAGCCGCATGCCGGCGCGCCGCGCAACCAGCGAATAGCCGCCCATTCCCGGAAACAGATTGAACGCGATTTCGGGGAAGCCCATGCGCGCATCGTTCTGCGCAAGCACGAAATGATGCGCGAGCGCCGCCTCGAAACCGCCGCCGAGCGCCGTGCCTTCGATCATCGCGATCGAAATCGCGCCGGTATCGAAGCCGCGGGCCGCCGCATGCACGCAATCGACGCAGGCGCGCGCGTAGGCCATCAACGCCTGGCGCCGGCCGGCGCGAATCGCCTCGGCAAAGAAACTGAGATCCCCGCCGACGTTGAACATGGTCGGAATCACCGAGCCGGTCACCCAGAAATCGATCGGCACACCCGACTCCCGAGCCGCATGCGCAAGACTCAGGATGTCGTGCACGAGCTCCAGGTTGAAGCACGGACGCGGTTGCGCGCGCAGCATCATCCACATGATGTTGCGTTCTTCCTCGTAAAAGGCCGAGATTTGAGTCAGATTGCCCGCTTCGACAAACGGACGACATGCGTGATGGCTATTCAGGTTCATTTCCGATGGTCCTTTTTAGGTTATAAAACGTCGGTGGAGCTATACGAGCCTAAAACAGACCACAATCCCGCGAGAGCGGCTGGCCAACACTTCTGCACATTTAAACGGGGTCCGCGCGCAAGTCCGCCCAGCGCGGCTTTCACGGTAACTCGTACCGACGTTTCATGACGCAAACGATTGCGATGGAAGAAATGCTACGGATACCCGATCAAGCCACGGCAGGGGGTGGATGGGTATTACGCCATTAGAACCTTTGCTTCAATCTTCCTGTGGAATTTCCTTTCCATTTATGCAATGTGATCCGGATATATTCCTATTGCATTTTTTATTGGAATTATCAGAGAAAAGGAATGCCGCGGGGCGGCCATCGGACGGGACAGGGCGGTTGGGCCGCTGCGACCGCGGCCCGGTGGGGAACACCGTGCATGCACAACACTTGCGCATGCACGATGCAGTGCTCAGGATACCCGACCTTCAGGGGGCCGTGGCAATGACCCCGGCCACGCAGGCTGTCAGTTTTTTGCCATACGGCACATGCAAAAACTCGTTCGGGCCATGCGCGTTGGATTTCGGACCCAGCACGCCGCACACCATGAACTGCGAACGCGGAAAGCCCGCTTTCAGCACATTCATCAGCGGAATCGTGCCGCCCTGCCCGATATACGCGCAGTCGGCGCCGAAATGCTGGCGTGACGCGTCGTTCAGCGCGGCGCCGAGCCACGCTGCGACGTCCGGCGCGTTCCAGCCGGTCGCCGCGCCGCTATCCGGCTTGAACGTGACTTTCGCGTTGTACGGCGGATCGAGCTCGAGCAATGCCTTGAGTTCGTTGACGGCCTGGGCCGCGTCCACCAGCGGCGGCAGCCGCAACGACAGCTTGAATGCGGTGCGCGGACGCAGCACGTTGCCCGCATCGGCGAGCGAAGGCAACCCGGCCGCGCCCGTCACGGACAATGACGGACGCCACGTCGAATTGAGCAGCGCCTCTCTCGGGTCGGTGGTGGTCGGCAACACCTGATGGCCGTCCTGACCGCACGCCCACGGCATCTTCTTCCACACATCGTCGCCCAGAATGTGCGCGGTGGCTTCCGCTTCACGCAGACGCTCCGGCGGAATCGGGCAATGAAAACCCCTGGGCAGCAGATTGCCGTTCGACGCATCTTCAAGCCGCTCGAACAGTTGCCGCATGATGCGAAAGCTCGACGGCGCAATGCCGCCGTACGAGCCGGAGTGAATGCCCTCGTCGAGCACCTGCACGTCGAGATCGCCGGACACGAGGCCGCGCAGCGAGGTGGTGAGCCACAGCTGATCGTAATTGCCCGCGCCTGAATCGAGGCAGACAACCAGCCCGACCTTGCCCAGCCGGTCGCGCAGCGCATCGACGTACGGCAGCAGGTCGTAGCTGCCCGATTCCTCGCAGGTTTCGATCAGCCCGACGCAGCGCGGCCGCTCGACGCCCTGCGCATCGAGCGCCGCGAGCGCGGTGACGCTCGCATAGATCGCGTAGCCGTCGTCGGCGCCGCCGCGGCCGTAGAGCTTGCCGTCTTCGAGCTTCGGCGTCCACGGTCCGAGGTCGTTGCGCCAGCCGGCGAACTCGGGCTGCTTGTCGAGATGGCCGTACAGCACGATCGTCTCGGTACTGCCCGAGCGCGTGGCCGGCGTCTCGAAGAAGATCACCGGCGTGCGGCCCGGCAAGCGCACCACTTCGAGCTTCAGTCCACGCACTGGCTGCGTCTGCGCCCACTGCGCCGCGTCGGTGACGACACGATCGATATAGCCGTGCTGCTGCCAGTCGGCGTCGAACGCCGGACTTTTGGCCGGCACGGCAATATAGTCGGTCAGCGCGGGCACGATCTCGTCGTTCCATTTGCGCTCGACGAAATCGCGCAGTGTGTTGTGATCCAGTTTCGATTGCGTGGCGGAGTCGGAGGTCATCGCAGCGTGTCCGGTCGGTGAAAAAAGCACATGATAGTCCCGATCACACAGGGTGCCCCGCGCGATGCGCGCAAGCCGCATTCGCGAGACAATAGGCGCATCCGTCATACATCGCATCCCCCCGGCACCCTGATGAAGAACCTCATTGTGCAAGGCGTCGCGGCTGTCGTCGCGCTGGCGCTCTATTTCCTGCCGTCGATCATCGCGGACCGGCGCAAACGCTACGATCTGCTGACGATCGCACTGTTCAACGCCGTCGTCGGCTGGACGGTGTTCGGCTGGCTGCTTTCGCTGTACTGGGCATTGCAGCCGAATCCGCCGAAGAACGTCGCCGGAGAAATCGAGCAGTCGCGCAAGCGCATAGGCATGCGCACCTTTTCGACGATGCTCGGCGAGCGGGTGCGCTTGCGCACGTCGCGCAACGGCACGCGCGAGCGTTCGTCGAAGTAGCAGCGCTTTCGTCGCGGTAGCGAAGCCACGCGTACGCGCCGGCGAACGGGATATCCCGCCTCGACTGTCGAGCGCCGCCGGTCGCTGTTGACATGTCGCGGCTAGCCGCAACACCCGTTGTCGTGGAATAATCGGCGCGTTCGCGCAACTGGCGCTACGAGATGGACACCCATCGGGGAGCGCGAACCGGGTCGCGGCGTCAATCACCGTTCGCCGCAGCCTCGCACCGCCGCGCGCCTGGGCATTGCCTCGATCTTGTCATGGAGACATGCAATGCCTGAACTCACCCCTCTGCTGGCCTTCGGCTTCGTCGCCTTGGGCATGGCGCTGACGCCCGGCCCGAACATGATCTACCTGGTCTCGCGCTCGATCTGCCAGGGTCGCGTCGCCGGGTTGATCTCGCTCGGCGGCGTCGTGCTCGGTTTTATCGTCTATATGCTGTGCGCGGCATTCGGCATTACCGCGTTGCTGCTCGCCGTGCCGTTCGCGTACGACACGCTGCGCTTCGGCGGCGCAATCTATCTGCTGTGGCTCGCGTGGCAGGCCGTCAAGCCAGGCGGTCGTTCCCCGTTCCAGGTGCGCGAGCTGCCCGCCGACAGTCCGCGCAAGCTGTTCGCGATGGGCTTTGTGACCAATCTGCTGAATCCGAAAATCGCAGTGCTTTATCTGTCGCTCTTGCCGCAGTTCATCGATCCGCAGCGAGGCAGCGTGCTGGGTCAATCGCTTGCGCTCGGCTTCGTGCAGATCGCGTTGAGCATGAGCGTGAACGCGGCGGTCGCGCTGACCGCGGGCTCGATCGCCGGATTGCTCGCGCGCCGGCCGGCATGGCTCGTGATCCAGCGCTGGATGATGGGAACGGTATTGACGGGTCTCGCGGTGCGCATGGCGATGGAAGCGCGCCGCTAAGGCATTTCCCTGCGTGCGTCTTCAGGGAAGCGCGGCCCGGATAAATTTGTGCAACTGCACCGAGCCGGCCGGAATCGAGCGCGGCTCGCAGCGCACGTCGTCGAATTCGAAGATGTCCTGACGCAATTCGCCATGCTCATCGAACCACTGGCAGACCAGCCGGTCGACGGCGGAGCCGCCGATGGGCCCCATATAAGTGACAGTCATGCGCGGGCCGCCGGCTTTCAACGTGACAACGTCGCCGACGTTGAATTGCCCGGCTTGCGGCATATCGAATGGTTGGAGAGAAGCAGTCCGCATGATGTCCCCGTTATAAGCGTAGTGTCGAGCCGTCTGATCAAACACCGCCATAAACGTACTACCCGAATCAATTTAAGAGTGCCGCAAGATTAACAATCAGATTTTCCCCAGGCAAGTGTTTTCTAAAACAAATCGGTCTCGATGCGATTTAAACGAATTTATAAAATATTTTAGAACGCACGTTCAGCATCTTATGGGCTGGAATCGCTGTCAGATACGAGGCCCTGCGCTGTAAGGATTTGCCTATTTCCTACGCAGGTTACGCGCAGGCGTGACGGTTGTTGTAATGTTTATTCCGACGAAACGCTGTCATACGGCCGCAATAATCGTAGTTAACTACCAAGGCGACTGGCTTAAATCAGATAATCTGCTCACCAATAAATCAACCAATCATTGCTGAACCTCGATAACGCGCCGCGGCGTGAATGGCGTGCGAGAAGTGATGTTTTATAAGGGTATTTGCCAGGCAAACGCATAATGCCTGACGAATATCTGCCCGGTTCACGCACAATTCTTCGCCGCGCGATGTTCCCGCGCCTGCGCCTCGCGCCGCGCGCGCTGCTGATGGCGCACCACCAGGACGCTTAGCAGTACACACCCCGCGAGCAGCGTCGCGTTGATGCTGAGGCTGCGTTCGAACGCGTGCGCGTAAGCCTGCGGCGTGTCGTGGCCCTGCACGGTGTCGAAGAACACGCCGCTGATCGCCGCGATGCCGAATGCGGCGCCGATCTGCAGCGTCGTGTTGACCACGCCCGACGCGAGTCCCGCCTTCTCGGGCGCGACCTCCGACAACACCACGCGCATCACCGACGGAAACACGAGTCCGTGGCCGACGCCCGCGCAGACGAGCCCCGCATAGAGCAGCGGCCCCGGCTCGATGTACCGCAACGCGGCCCAGCCCGTCACCGTGAAACCGATGGCGAGCAGCGCGCAGCCGAGCGTCAGCACATGCGTGCCGATCCGCGCGACGACCGCAGGCGACGTCAGCGGCCCGAACACGAAGCCGATCGCGAACGGCATGATCGCGAGCCCCGCTTCGAGCGCAGACCAGTGCAGGCCAGTCTGCAGGTAGATGCCGTAGGTGAGGAAGAACGCGCTATTGCAGTAGAACAGGAACGCGACCACGAGGCCGATTGAGAACGCGCGATTCCGGAACAGTCGCAGGTCGACTAGCGGAAAGCCCCCAGCGCGCACGATGCGTTGCTCGACGCTGATGAAAAGCGCAAACACCGGCACACTGAGCGCGAACATCGCGAATGTCCACCACGGCCAGCCAGCCTCGCGGCCGTGCGTGAGCGGGTAGATCAGCAGCAGCAACAGCAGCGACAGCAACGCCACGCCGATCACATCGACCTTGGTGCGCGTCGGCTGCCGGCTCTCCGGAATGAACTTCCACGCGCCGGCAAACGCGAGCAAACCGATCGGCACGTTGATCAGGAAGACCGCGCGCCAGTCGAGCCCGAACGGATGGTAAGTGATCAGCGCGCCGCCGCCCAATTGGCCGACGATCGACGACAGACCGTAGACGAAACCGTAGAAGCCGATGACTTTCGTTTGCCGATGCAACGGCACCACGGCGCGGATGGTCGCGAGCACCTGCGGCACCATCAGTGCGGCCGCCATGCCCTGCAAGATGCGCGCGCCGACCAGCATCAGTCCATTGGTTGCGAGACCGCACAACGCCGACGCGATCACAAAGCCCGCCATGCCGGTCATGAAGATCTGTTTGCGGCCGAACAGGTCGCCGAGCCGGCCGCCGGTGATCAGCAGCACGGCGAATGCCGATGCATAGGCGGAAATGATCAGCTGCAATTGCGCGTCGCTGGCGGCAATGCCGGTATGAATCGACGGCAGTGCAAGATTGACGATGAAGTAGTCGAGCGGTGCGAGAAACGCGCCGACCAGCAGCACGACGAGCGCGATACCCGTGTGTTCGGCGTGCGGCGCCATCTCGGACCCGCCAGCGGATGTCGCCGGGTGCCGAGGACCGCTTGCCTTGTCCGCTTCTGGAGGGTGAATGTCTTTCGTATTCATGACTGTTCGTTCAATAAATCGACAAAAAAATTTAGTCGGACTCGAGGCTTGACCGCACCTAACGCGTCAGTGCTCGCAGCGCGATATCGACGACCGCTTCCAGTTCGTCCGCGTTGCGTTTGACCTTGCCGGCCACACGCAACCCTTGTGTCATGCAGTACAGGTAGTCGGCGACCGCTTTCTCGTCGAGCGCCGGATCGAATACGCCCGCGGCCTGGCCGCGAATCACCGCGGCCGCGAACAGCGTTGCAACGCGCCGCTGGATTGCAGTGAGTTTCGTCAGCAGTGCTTCGTCGTGCGGCTGCATTTCGAGCGTCGCATTCGTAATGAAGCAACTGCGATGACCATCGAGTGCCGCCGCGACACGCGCGTGATGCATCAGCGCATTGCGCAACGCCTGCTCGGGCGACACGTCCGCATTCAGGCGTTCGACAAGTCCCGCGATCGACCCTTCCGCATAATGATCGAGCGCAGCGAGCATCAGGCCGTGCTTGTCGCCGAATACGCCGTACAGGCTGCCGCGCAGCACACCGGTCGCCTTGACGAGGTCGTCGATCGACGTGGCGTGGTAGCCGTGTCCCCAGAACACCCTGGCTGCCCGGGCAAGCACAGTGTGGGTATCGAATTGGCGGGGACGCCCGCGCGAAGACTCCGCAGCGCGCTTGCGGGCGGCTTTCCTGGGAACGATGGGATCAGACATGCGCCCGATTTTATGACTGGGCAGTCAACAAATCAAGGTCCGTGATGCGTGGACCGGCCACGCATCACGGCATGCAGCAAAGTGGGTAGCAAACGAAGCGACGCTCAGGTTTCGAGCCTGGCATCCATCGTGATGGTTGCATTCAGCACTTTCGAAATCGGGCAACCGGCTTTCGCGTCCGCCGCGGCCTTGTCGAATTTGGCCTTGTCGCCCCCGGGGATTTTCACCACCACGTCGAGATGTGACGCGGTAAGCGAAAAGCCGCCGCCGTCTTTATCCAGCGTCACCGTTGCGGTGGTCGAGATGCGCTCCGGCTTGATGCCGGCCTTGCCCAGTTCCGCGGACAACGCCATCGAAAAGCAGCCCGCGTGGGCGGCAGCAATCAGCTCTTCGGGATTCGTGCCGACACCGCTTTCAAACCGCGTCGAGAATGAATACTGCGTGTCCTTCAGCACGCCGCTGTCGGTGGAAATCGCGCCCTTTCCGTCCTGCAGACCGCCTTGCCAGACTGCCGATGCCTTGCGCTTCATTACGCTCTCCTGTGGTTGCCTCGTGCGCCATACAGCATTCGCTGTGCCGCGAAGCCGTCCGCAACGGTCGCGCCCGGATTTTTCTGCGGAAACGGTATCGCTCGCAAACGCTGCACCGCACTTCAGGCACAGACGTGGACCGAACTTCATCATAGGCTTAACGTCGCGACGCCGCGATGAAGCTGCGATGACGATGTCGTGCGGCTTCGTTCGGTGATTACGTTGCTGCGGTTGCAGCAGTGGCAGCGTTTATTCGAACGTGCTTTTCTGCTTTTTTGCACGCCCGGTCGTCAACGTCGAGACCTCCGCTCAGCTCCGCCGCGCACCGACTCGGCCGATCAGCCTTGCCGTGGCGAGCAACGAACCGTTGTGAGACGACCCGTTTCTACAGACAGCGAGCTGAATTCCCATCGGGGGCGCCCACGCACGACTGGCGACCGCTGCACCGCCCATCGTTGCCGTTGCCTTGCTACATAACCGTTTGAGCACGCTGACAACAGCCCTTCTAACGCGATGCTAGTATCCGAACCAGTTCGCTGCCCGGCTCGCCCGATCCACACCGTTCGCCCTGAACCGGTGCATCTCTTCCGCCCTTCGAAGGCGAAAACCGACCCGAAACAACGCAGGCGAAACAGCGACTCCAACGCGGCAATAGACCCCACATTCCGCGGCTCCAGGAAAAGGTCGCGTCGATTTTCCGACGCGCTACGCGCTCAATTCACCGCAGTTTCGAGGAGGCAACATGATCGATCAGGTTGAGTCCACCGCTTCGCAGCCGGTTCACGAGCAGATCAGCGTCACTCGCATCACGCCGTCATATTGGCAAGTCACCTTTCATAACCCTCCGTTCAATCTTTTCGGCCCGGATTCAATCCCGCAGTTCCAGGCGGTGGTCAACGAGATCGAAACCACGCCCGATCTAAAAATCGTCGTGTTTCAAAGCGACGTGCCGGGTTACTTTCTGACCCATTACGACTTCATCCCGCCGTTGTCCGACTCGACGCGCCTCGAGCCTGGTCCGACCCGACTGCATCCACTGCCCGACATGCTCGTGAGGATCAGCAAGTCGCGAGTGGTCTCAATCGCCAAGCTGCGCGGCCGCGTGACCGGCGTGGGCAGCGAGCTTGCGCTCGCCAGCGACATGCGCTTCGCCGCGCTGGAGAATCTGCAGATCTCGCAGTGGGAGGCCGGCGCGGCTTTCGCGCCCGGCGGCGGCCCGATGGCCCGCCTTCCGCGCCTGATCGGACGCGGCCGCGCAATGGAAGTGTTGCTCGGCGCGGACAACCTCGATGGCGAAACTGCCGACAGGTTCGGCTATGTGAATCGCTCGCTGCCCGATGCACAGCTCGATGACTTCGTCGACAAACTGGCCCGACGCATCGCCAGTTTCGACGGACAAGCACTCGCGGACATCAAGCAGGCGGTGAACTACGCAAGCCTGCCGCCCGACGCTGAGATCGCCGCAGGCTGGGATCTGTTCATCTGGTCTGTGCAACGGCCCGAACCTCAGTACCGCATCGGCGAACTGATGAAACGCGGACTGCAAACCAATCCGGAGATTGAGCGCAACCTCAATCACTACACCGAAGTAGTCGGCAAACGCTAGGCGATGGCCAGATCGACGCCCGTGCCCGCAGGTTCTGCGTCCGGGCCGGCGTCGGTTCGTTCCGGCGAGGCTTGCTGTAACGGCTGGCGATGTTCCAGGACTTTCACGATGGTCGATTCGTGATTCAGTCTTCCGCCGCTGATGCTTTGCACCTGACGCAGATCCACAACCAGCACGTCGCCTTTGCCGAAGCGCTCGCCGGCGTCGATTTTCTTTAGAAACGCCGGGTCTTCAATCGATGCGCAGAAGGTTGCAAGACCGTCGTGCACTCGCCACCTGTTGCCGTCCTTGAATGTTAGCGACTCGATTTGCAGCAACTTGTGCGTCGTCGTATCCGAGACAACATCTGCCACAGCCTCTGTTGTACAAGCGCTGAACGATGCGATTTCGTCGTCGTGAACGTCGAGAACGACCTTGTCGCGCATGACCACGCCGAAGTCGGTGATGCCTTCGCGCGCCAACGGCGAAATGACTTTCTCCAGACTGGTACGCACGATTTTGTTCCGGTAGAGCTTTATCACGCGGAAGTCGACTTCGATGGACTCCGTTTCGGAAACATGGACGGCGGAGACTTCACCTTTCTGTTCGATGCGCACCGGGCGCCGCCCCTTCAACCGGCGCAACAGGCCGATCAGACCGCCGCTGCCGATGAATCCGACCATGGTCATGATGGCGTAGCCGTTCGAGATGGCGGTCGCGCCACTCCCCGAGAAAATGCTCCGGATTTGCGACAGCAGATGCTGGGTGGCGACCAGGTCGATACCGAACGACCCCGCCTTGAAGCTCGCATTGACATGCACACGAAGGCTGGCCGCTTCTCCATTGAGTTCGTGATTGGCTGCGGTGAGCAGGTCTGCGATGGCGATCAGTGCGGGCGCAAGATCGCGCACGTCCATACGGTGTTCGATCAACGCCGGACCGTCGAACAGCACATGAAACTGCTGATGGTTGCTCATTTCCATAGTTCAGGAGCGCGGCGCTAGTACCGCGAGGCAGTGGAACATAAACGGCATGTTGCACCGAAATACCGCAGGCTGACAAATGCAACGCAGTCCTTAATCCTGGCTAGGCAAATGCCTATTTCGTCGGTAGTTCCTTGGCCTATGAACTCGGCGTGCCCAACGTGACACGACCATCTCAGACATCAAAAGAAAAAACCCCGTCCGGCATACGCCAGACGGGGATCAATTTACGTCCCTTCTCTACGCACAACGACCCAGCTTAGAAGCGATGACGCATACCGACCGTCGCTACCACCTGGTTGCCCGTCGACGACGCGCCGCCCGAGTTGTTGATGAACGCGACGAAGTCGTGGCCCGTCACGTGCTGGTACATGCCTTCCGCGTACACGTCCGTGCGCTTGGACAGCGAGTACACGGCTTGCAGGTTGACCTGGTTCCACTTCGGATCCGAACCGAACGTCGAGCTGTCGGTCACGTGGCCGTCCGTGTACGTGTACGCAACACCGAGGCTGATTGCCGGCGTCAGCGCATACTTGCCGTTCACTTCATAGTTGTCGAAGCGCACGTTGCCGCCTGCCGAACCGAACGACGTCGAGCCCTGATACATGCTGTGCGTGTACACGAAGCCGAGCAGCGCCGGTCCGATCGCATAGTTCAGGCCGGCGCCGAACGTGCGCTGTACGTCCGCGCCCAGCACGAAGCCGCCGGTGCCGTTCGAATTCGATTCGGCGACGTCGATCGCGCCTGCCGTGTTGGCCGCGCTGTTCGAACCGTTGATCTGCAGGTAACCGGCCGCGAAGTTGAAGCCAGCGTACGAATAGCTCGCGCCCGCGCTGTACGCACGGTTCACGGCGAAATCGTCGTTGTTCGAGAACGCGTACAGGCCGCCGAACTTGAAGCCGCCGTAGTTCGTGCTCGTGTACTTGATCGAGTTGTTCATCCGAACCGAGTGGTTCAGGTTGTCGTTGTCGAACGGGTGAGCGAAGCCGGTGTCGCCGAACGTGCCCGACGTGCCCGACAGCGGTGCGACAAAGTCGACCAGCGTGTCGTACTGGCGGCCCAGCGTCACGCTGCCGTACTGGTTGCTCGACAGACCGACGAACGCTTGCCGGCCGAACAGGCGGCTGTGCTGCGCGAGCGTGCCGTTGGACACGCTGAAACCGTTTTCGAGCACGAAGATCGCATGCAGACCGCCACCGAGATCTTCGGAACCACGCACGCCGAAGCGGCTGCCGTTGATCTCGCCACTCGTTGCCTGGAACAGCGACCCATGGGTGCCGCCTTTGACGACGTTATTCGTATACGCCAGGCCGGCATCGATGAGGCCGTACAGCGTCACGGAACTTTGCGCATGCGCGGTCGACGCGGCAAACGCCGCGATCACCGCTGCGGGGATAGCGATTTTCTTCATTGAGGGTAGCTCCTTCGTGTGGAAACCGGATTGGACGGCGAACGAGAGTATAGGGAGCTACCCGCAATAAGCATCCCGCCATATAGCGCAATACTGTTCGTCTATATCAGCGGTGATACTTTCATAAAACTGTAATACGCAGGTCGGACAAAGCTTTACGCGAGATCCAGCACACTTCGCTTGTGGCTTTTACACACACGCTGTATGGAGGTCGTGGCGTGCTCACAACGCGGCATGCGGTTGCCGATTTGCGCAGGAAATTCGAAGCACTTGAGAACGCAGGGCGGGTTTGATCGATATGGCCGAAACCCGCACGCAGCGGACCTGTGCACAGCGTGTCACGCTGCGCCGGGGCGAGCGCCGGGATGGGTTTGCGCAAGCGCAATTTTCTAATTCTGTTTTATATCCCGCTGAATTACGCTTACCAAACTTGACAATCACGCTTTCAATTTCATTTTTCGCATCGATTCAACTTTATTCATATAAATGAAAGTCGCGTTTCTCAATAATTATCAGCGCCTATTGAGAAATACGCGTCATGCGACGCAATAATGCTTTCAGAGTATTTCCGAAATTTGCATTAATCGGCCATGCCGCGCGACGATTGACGCGGGGAGCGAGCGGCACGGCCGCAAACCGGCCCGCCCGCTCCCCGCACGCGATCACGCAAGATGACGCAACGCCCCCGCCCGTCGCCGTTACAGCAACGCTACAACCCGCACGTCGCCCTGCTCGGCCGATGCGACCACCTTGCCATCGACGCGCCGGAACGTGATCGACACCGACGCGTCGCCGACCCGCAGATCGCCGACTTCGAGCCAGTCGATGCCGTCCGGCAGCATCGGCTGCTCGATCAGCACCTCGCGGCGCGCGGCGTCGATCGTCACGCCGAGACACGCCTCGAGCATCATGAACGGCGAGCCTGCCGCCCACGCCTGCGGCAGACAGGCAACCGGATACGCGGTCGGCGGCTCGCCGCGCCGCCGCGGAAAGCCGCAGAACAGCTCCGGCAAGCGCATATCGAACTTGACCGCCGCCTGGAAGAGCGCCTGCAGCAGGTTCACTGCGCCGCCCTTGCCGCCATAGCGAACCAGACCGCGCGCGCACAACGCGTTGTCGTGCGGCCAGACCGAGCCGTTGTGATACGCCATCGGATTGAAGCGCGGCTGGTCGGCCGCGAGCGTGCGCACGCCCCAGCCGGTATGAAAGAGCGACGAGCCGAGCGCATGCGCGACCGCCTCGCCGCGCTTACGTTCCGGCAGCCCGAACGCCAGCAGGTGTCCCGCGTTGGACGCGAGCACGCGGCACAGCTCGCCATGGCCGTCGAGCGCGATCCCGTAGAACTTCAGATCCTCCATCCAGTACAGTTCTTCGACGCGTTCACGGATCGATTTCGCACGCTGCGTGTAGCGCGCCGCCTCGCCCGCGTCGCCGCGCAGCGTGGCGAACTGCGCCATCGTGTCGAACGCGGCGCTCGCATAGGCTTGCACTTCGACGAGCGCAATCGGGCCGTCCGGGAAACGGCCGTCGGCATGGAACACCGAGTCGTGACTGTCCTTCCAGCCCTGGTTCGCAAGACCGCCGTCGGACGCGCGCTGGTAGTCGAGCAAGCCGAAGCGGTTGCGGTCGCACACACCCGCCACCCACTTCGCCGCGCGCTCGAGCGCGGGCCACAGTTCGTTGACGAGCGCCGTGTCGCCGGTGCGCTTCACGTACGCGCCCGCCAGCACGATAAACAGCGGCGTGGTGTCGACGCCGCCGTAGTACAGCGCGAACGGCACTTCACCGGTGGCCGCCATCTCGCCGCGGCGCAGCTCGTGCATGATCTTGCCGACCGCGGCGTCGCGGAACGCCGATTCTTCGAGCGCCTGATGCTTCGCGAGGAAGCGCAGCACGCCGCGCGCAAGTCCTGGTTGCAGCCACAACGATTGCAGCGACGTGATCACCGCGTCGCGGCCGAACGGTGTTGAAAACCACGGAATGCCCGCATACGGATACGGGCCGGTTTCGAGATCGGTCGTGAGCAGGCTCAGGTCCGCGTGCGAACGGTCGATCCACGCGTTGAAGAGCGGGTTGCTCGAACGCACGCGCGCCGATGCGCGGCGCCGCTCGCGCATCATCAGATGCGCGTCGACCAGCGCCGCGCGCACCGCGGCACGGCCGACCCGTGGCCGCACCGTGTCGATTTGCGACGTGTGCGCTTCGCTGAATGCATGCGTCGGCTGCGCGACGGCCGCATCGCCGCGCCCGTGCTTTGCCTCGACCTCGACTGAGACCGACAGATAGATCGACACGCACGCCTGGGCCGGCAGGCGCACCGAGTAGTCCGCGCGGCCGGCGAACAGCTTGTCAGGCGCCGGCGAAAATGCGATCCGCACACGGCGCGTCACGTCATCGAGGCCGACGTAGCCGAGCAGCACCTCGCCGTTCTCGACCCGCGCCGGTTCAATCGTGCCCTGCTTCGGGCGCTTGAGCCCGCGCACCTCGAACATGTCGCGAAAATCGCTTGCAAACGAAATGGATAGCGGCACGACCGCGTCGTTCGTGCCGTAGTTGGTCAGCTCGATCGCCTCGTTGAGCACCGTGCCGCACAACACGCGCACGCGCTCGACGTGAATCACGCCTTCGGGCGTACTGTCTCCGCCCAGCGGCGGCAACGGTCGATTGGTCAGGTGCGCGGTGAATGCGGTGTTGTCGCTGCTGACGCTGCCCGACAGCAGCGACGGCGCCCGCCCGCCGAAGGTCAGGCGCAATTGCGACAACACGCGCGTGTCGTTGACGAACAGGCCATCGTCGACGCCGGTGATGTCACCCAGCGGGTCGTTGACGATAAATGTGCCGCCCGATTTCAATACAGACTGGTTGGGACTCGCTACGTTCAGGTTCTCCGGCGCGATGAATGCGCCGTCGTCTTCCTGCTCCTGATAGTCCACGCTGCCCGCGTGCGTCAGTCCTCCGAGTGCTTCCGGATTCTGCATTCACTCCCTCCTGTGCTCGTCTATGCTGGTCGATCCTCGTTCCGATTGTAGAGGGTCTACGTGAAATGGACACGTCCGCGTTGCGCACATGCACCATTCATTTCACCGATGCGCGCGGATATCCGGGACGAAAGCGAAAATTCGCATCGCGAGACGGCGCAGACATGGGGGACAGCGGATGTGGCACGCGTCGTGCGGTCAGCGGCCCGGATCGGACGGGCCGCGCATGACATGGCATGACATGAGGAGGGGAAGATGAATGGCAGACGGTGCGCGCGGTATGCGTGGCGCGCGCCGCGATGACCTCGCCGCGCGCCGCGCCTCGCGGGTTTTAACGCTTCGCGAGCGGCTTCGCTTCGCGCGGCGTTTCGCCGATAAAGAGCTGACGCGGGCGGCCGATCTTCTGCTCCGGATCCGCAATCATCTCGTTCCACTGCGCAATCCACCCCACCGTGCGCGCCATCGAGAAGATGCAGGTGAACATCGACGTCGGAATGCCCAGCGCGCGTTGCACGATGCCCGAGTAGAAGTCGACGTTCGGATACAGCTTGCGCGACACGAAATATTCGTCTTCCAGCGCGATC
>NZ_CADIKF010000029.1 GCF_902859875.1 Paraburkholderia solisilvae
GCCGCGTCGAGCTCGCGCAGCGGCTCGCGTCGCGCGTCGGCGACCGGCTCGACGCGCGCGCGCTCGGCGAGCAGCTGTTCGCGGGCGCGTTGAGCGCGCCGACCGCAAGCGCGGTATCGCGTGCGGAAAGCGCGTCGACCGCACTTGCGCTGTTGTTCGTGTCACCCGATTTCCAGCGGAGGTAAGCGTGGTGATTTCCCGCCGTCGTTTTATCCATGCCGCGGCCGGCGCAAGCGCGCTGCTGATCGCGCCGCTCGCCGTACCGCGCCTCGCATTCGCACGCGCCGATACCGAACGCCGCTTCGTGTTCGTGATCCAGCGCGGCGCAGCCGATGGGCTCAACATCGTGATGCCGTACGGCGACCCCGCGTATGCCCCGCTGCGCGGCTCGCTCGCGATGGACCCAGCCGGTGCGACGAAGCTCGATGGAATGTTCGCACTGCATCCGGCGCTTGTCGAAACCGCACGGATGTATGCGGCACGCGAAGCGTTGTTCGTGCATGCGGTCGCGTCGCCGTATCGCGACCGCTCGCACTTCGATGGCCAGAACGTGCTCGAAACCGGCGGCAGCGCGCCGTATCAGGTAAAGGATGGATGGCTGAACCGGCTCGCGGGCTTGCTGCCGCCGGGGCCCGATGCGATCGCCTTCGCGCCGTCGGTGCCGATGGCGCTGCGCGGCAGGACCGCGGTGACGTCGTATGCGCCTTCGGCGTTGCCGCCCGCGCAGGACGACCTGCTGATGCGCGTCACCCAGCTGTATCAGCACGACGCGCAGTTACAGCCGCTATGGGAAGCGGCAACCGCGACGCGCGCGATGGTCGGCGGCGACGCGAACACGCGCGCGCGTCAGGATGCGGGCACGCTCGGCAAATTCGCGGCCGGGCTGCTCGCGCGCGACGACGGCCCGCGCATCGCGATGATCGAAACCGCCGGCTGGGACACGCATAGCGCGCAAACGCAACGGCTGACCACGACGCTCAAGGGCCTCGACGCGCTGCTCGCGGCGCTACGCGATGGACTCGGCCCGCACTGGGCGCACACGACCGTGCTGGTGGCGACCGAGTTCGGACGAACCGCGGCCGAAAACGGCACCGGCGGCACCGATCACGGCACGGCGTCGGCCGCGATGCTGATCGGCGGTGCGGTTGCGGGCGGGCGCGTGATCGCGGACTGGCCGGGGCTGCGCCAGGCCGATCTGTACGAAGCGCGCGACCTGAAACCGACCACCGCGCTCGACGCGCTGATTGCCGGCGCCGCGGCGGAAAGCTTGCGGCTCGATCCGCAACGCACCGCTCAGGCGTTGTTCGGGCAAACGGCCACGGCGCACCGGCCGGTCGACGGGCTGATGCGCGCCTGACAAATGGGCGAGGCGGCTGACTCGTCTATTCGCCCGCCCACGACCACGTGGAAATCAGCCACGTGCCGTTGACCTTCTCGAGCGTCGCGGTAATCACCCCGCGCTCGCGCGATGCCTTGTTGTGCTGCTTGAAGTGGTAGACGGCGGGCAGCACGATATACGCGTGCGTGTCGTTCACTTCGATTTGCCGCGGCTTGAGCAGTTGCATCGAAAAGTTTGTCACGCCGGTCTGTTCGGCATCGTCCTCGTACGCTTTCGTCCACGTGCTCAGCGCGTCTTCAGCCGCGCCCGTAAACACGAACGGTGCGAGGTCGTCGACCAGCACGACCGACTGCGTGAAGTTCACCGCGAGCTTCGGCGGATCGATACTCCGGTTGGCCTCGTCGATGGTCTGCTGCATCCGGTGCAGCACGTCCGACTGGTCGGACGCGAACGCCGCCGGACTCGCCGACAGCACCAGCAAGCAGGCTCCCGCAACGACGATTCGACGCAGCATCATGATGGCGACTCCCTTTCGGTGGACGATGCCCCATCATCGCTTGCGCGCGCACTACCCCGTGGCGAAACATGCGAAACGGTGCCGCGCTGGCACGAACCGCGCGATGGTGCGAAGCCTGTCGTCCTGCCGCGCGCAAACCATCCGTCGTCGCGGAATTTGCGGGCGCGATAGACGTTATCCCCTGCTGCGGGCGGCGTACGCCGCGTCGGCGCTCACCTCGGCGCATCGCGCGATCGCTGGCTGTACGCGCGCGCTTCACGATTCGATTGCAAGGGAGAGAGTATGTGCGGTATCGCAGGATGGGTGGATTACGAACGCGATCTGAATGACCAGCGCGCGGTCATTCAGGCGATGACGGACACCATGGCGCTGCGCGGTCCCGATGCGCAGGGAATCTGGATCGACCGGCACGCCGCGTTGGGTCATCGGCGACTGTCGGTTATCGATCTCGAAGGCGGCGTTCAACCGATGTACGCCGACGCGGACGGCAAGACCCTCGCGTGTATCACTTACAGCGGCGAGGTCTACAACTTTGTCGAACTGCGCGACGCGCTGATGCAGCGCGGTCACGCATTCAGAACGAAGAGCGACACCGAAGTCGTGTTGCGTGCGTATCTCGAATGGGGCGACGCCTGCGCGGAGCGGTTCACCGGCATGTTCGCGTGCGCGATCTGGGACTTGCGCGAGCAGCAACTGGTGCTGATCCGCGACCGGCTCGGCGTCAAGCCGCTGTTCTATCAACCGTACGGCCGCGGCGTGCTGTTCGGCTCGGAGCCGAAGGCGATTCTCGCGCACCCGGAGATGCGCGCGCGAGTCGGGCTCGACGGTTTGCGGCGCGCGCTGACGTTCGCGCGGATACCCGGCGAAGCGGTCTACGACGGCATGTTCGAAGTGAAACCCGGTCATATCGTGCGCGTGTCGCGCGACGGCCTGAGCGAACGCTGCTACTGGAAACTCGAAGCGCGCGAGCACACCGATTCGCTCGATGTCACGATCGGCACCGTACGCGCGCATCTCGAGCGGATCATGCAGCAGCAAACGGTGTCCGACGTGCCGCTGTGCAGCCTGCTGTCGGGCGGTCTCGATTCGTCCGCGATCACCGCGCTGGCCGACCGCATCGTGCGACAGCGCGACGGCGTGCCGATCCGCTCGTACTCGGTCGATTTCGCCGCTCACGGCGTGCCGTTTCACGCAGACATGGCGCGCGATGCACCCGATGCGCCGTTCGTGCGCGCGTTCGTCGACCAGTTGCACACGCAACATACCGGGATCGTGCTCGATGCCGCGACGATCGGCTCCTCCGAGGTCCGGCACGCGGTGGTGAATGCGTTCGATATGGGCTGGAAGGCCGGCAGCGACCTCTGTCCGTCTCTCTATCTGCTGCTCGAAGCGGTGCGCAAGGATTCCACCGTGGCGCTGTCCGGGGAAGCGGCGGACGAGGTGTTCGGCGGTTACCGCTGGTTTCACCTGCCGAACCTTTACGATGCGCCGACACTGCCATGGAAAGCAAGCCGCCCCGATCCGGGCCGCGTGCTGTCGCCGGACCTGTTCAACGCGCTGCGCCTGCCCGAATACTGGGCGGATATGCACGCGCAACTCTGTCGCGCGGCGCCGGCGCTGCCCGGAGAAACCGGCATCGCGAAACGCAAGCGGGAGCTTTCGTATCTGGGCCTGACGAGCTGGCTGCCGATGCTGCTCGATCGCAAGGACCGCGTCAGCATGGCGCTCGGCCTCGAAGTGCGCGTGCCGTTTTGCGACCATGAACTGGTGCAGTATGTGTTCGACACGCCGTGGAGCATGAAAACCTTCGACGGACGCGAAAAGAGCCTGCTGCGCGCCGCCTGCGCGGATGTGGTGCCCGACGCGATTCTGAAACGCTCGAAGAGCGCGTATCCGGCGACGCAGGATCCGGCGTATGAACGGTTGCTGCAGCAACGAATGGCCGCGCTGCTCGAGCATCCTTCACCGCGTGTGCGGCGCATGTTCGATCAGCACGCGTTACGCGGCCTGATCGATAAACCGCTCGCGGACGTCAGCATCAACTGGGACAGGAGCGACCTCGATCACACGCTGGCGCTGATCGACTGGCTCGAGCGCTACGACGTCGAACTGGTGGCATGATGAGGATACGAAGTGAAAATTTGCAGCGAGGATGCGAAGCGAGGATGTAGGGCGGAGATGTGAGGCGCGGATGTGAAGCACGGACGTGAAGCGCGGACTTTAAGCGCGCCGCGCGCATCCGCCGGCAACCCCGGCCGATGCGCGCTTCACGCAAGGCAATGCCCGATCAGCCCTTCGCCTTCAGTTCGAGACGGAACTTGTGCAACAGCGGCTCGGTGTAACCGCTCGGCTGTTCACGCCCTTCGAACACCAGCGCGCATGCGGCCTTGAACGCGAGCGATGCGTCGTAGTCCGGCGCCATCGGCTGGTAGTGCGGATCGCCGGCGTTCTGCTGATCGACGACCTTCGCCATCCGGCGGAACGTGTCCTCGACCTGCTCGCGCGTCACGACACCGTGATGCAGCCAGTTTGCGATGTGCTGGCTCGAGATGCGCAGCGTCGCGCGGTCTTCCATCAGGCCGACGTTGTTGATGTCGGGCACCTTCGAACAGCCCACGCCCTGGTCGATCCAGCGCACCACATAGCCGAGAATGCCCTGCGCGTTGTTGTCGAGTTCCTGGCGAATCTCGTCGGCGCTCCACTTCGCTTTTTCGACCACCGGCACCGTCAGCAGGCCAGCCAGAAGTTCATCGCGCACGCTTGCGTAAGCGGTGCGCTCGAGCTGTTGCTGGACCGCCTGCACGTCGACCTGGTGATAGTGCAGCGCATGCAGCGTCGCGGCCGTCGGCGACGGCACCCACGCGGTGTTGGCGCCCGCCTTCGGATGCGCGACCTTCTGCTCGAGCATTGCGGCCATCAGGTCCGGCATCGCCCACATGCCCTTGCCGATCTGCGCACGGCCGCGCAGACCCGCCGCGAGGCCGGCCAGCACATTGCTGCGCTCATACGCGGCAATCCACGCGGTCGACTTCATATCGCCCTTGCGCAGCATCGCGCCCGCTTCCATCGACGTATGCATCTCGTCGCCGGTGCGATCGAGGAAGCCCGTGTTGATAAACGCCACGCGCGCCGACGCTTGCGCGATACACGCAAGCAAATTCACGCTGGTGCGGCGCTCTTCATCCATGATGCCCATCTTCAGCGTGTTGCGCGAGAGGCCCAGCACGTCTTCGACGCGGCCGAACAGCTCGTTGGCGAACGCGACTTCATCCGGGCCGTGCATCTTCGGCTTCACGATATAAATCGAGCCGGTGCGCGAATTCAGCTGATGCGGGCGGTCGTGCAGCGCGCACAGCGTCGTGACCATCCCGTCGAGGATGCCTTCCGGAATCTCGTTGCCGTCGCGATCGCGTACCGCCGGGTTCGTCATCAGATGGCCGACGTTGCGGATAAAAAGCAGCGAGCGGCCATGCAGCGTCAGCTTCGAGCCATCCGCGCGGCGGTACTCGCGGTCCTCGTTCAGCCGGCGCGTAAACGTCTTGCCGCCCTTGTTCACCTGTTCGGTGAGCGTGCCGTTCATCAGGCCGAGCCAGTTGCGGTAGAGCTCGACCTTGTCGTCGGCGTCGACCGCGGCGACCGAGTCTTCGCAGTCGATGATGGTCGTGACCGCCGCTTCGACGAGCACGTCCTTCACATGCGCGGCATCCGTCTTGCCGATCGAATCGGCCGCATCGATCTGCACTTCGAAGTGCAGGCCGTGGTGCTTGAGCAGCACGGCGGACGGCGCCGCGGCGTCGCCCACGAACCCGGCGAACTGCGCCGGGTCGCGCAGCGCGCTGCTACCGCTCTTCAACTTGACGACGAGCTTGCCGCCTTCAATCGCATAGCGCGTCGCATCGGCGTGCGAACCGTTCGCGAGCGGCGCGGCCTGATCGAGGAATGCGCGGGCGCGCGCGATCACGCGGGCGCCGCGCACCGGATTGAAGCCCGCGGTCTTTTCCGCGCCGTCGGTTTCGGCAATCGCATCGGTGCCGTACAGCGCGTCATACAGGCTGCCCCAGCGTGCGTTCGCCGCGTTCAGCGCATAGCGCGCATTCGACAGCGGCACGACGAGTTGCGGGCCCGCCTGCTCGGCGATTTCGGTGTCGACCTGGTCCGTGCTCGCCTGCACGCGCGACGGCGGCGACACGATATAGCCGATGTCTTCCAGAAATGCGCGGTACGCATGCGCGTCGCGCACCGGTCCCGGATGCGCGCGGTGCCACGTGTCGAGCTCGCGTTGCAGACGCTCGCGCTCGGCGAGCAGCGCGCGGTTCTTCGGCGCGAGGTCATGCACCAGCTTGTCGAAGCCGGCCCAGAACGCGGCGCTGTCGACGCCGGTGCCCGGCAGGGCTTCGGTTTCAATGAACTGGTCGAGTGTGGCGGCCACTTGCAGGCCGCCGCGCTGAATCATCTTCATCTGAGTCATTATCGGTACATCCTTCAGCTGATTCGTTGGGGCGAATGGGTTAGGCAGTAATCCACAGCATGAAACGACGGCGCGCGGGCTGGGCGCGATCCCGTCACTTCGCGACGCTTTGTGCGCCGGCGCGGGCGATTTGCGCGTCTTCCGATGCCTTGACGCCGGACACGCCGACGGCGCCGGCCACCTGACCGTCGACGACGACCGGCACCGCGCCTTCGAGCGTGCCCGCGAACGGCACGCTGAGAAACGCGGTGCGCCCGCCGTTGATCATGTCCTCGAACTGCTTCGACTCGCGGCGCCCGAGCGCGGCGGTGCGGGCCTTTTCGGTCGCGATATAGCCGCTCATCGGCGGGCAGCCGTCGAGGCGCAGGAGTGCGAGCGGATGGCCGCCGTCGTCGACGATCGAGATCGTCACCGCCCAGTTGTTCTTTTCGGCCTCGGCGCGGGCTGCGTCCAGAATGCGCGTCGTCTCAGCGACGGAAAGCGTGGGCTTGTTCAACATATGCAAGTTTCCTTTCGAATATAGGTTTGCAAGGCGCGAACCGAACGGACGGCCGCGAGCGTCCGCCCTGCCCGCACGCGCCGCGGAAGCCGGTCATCCGCGACAGGCAATGAGCGTTCCCGGCAGATCGAAGCGATGCCTGAACCTTTCATTTACGGCACACGAACGGCCCGGTATGGCCGACGGCGCCGCGCGTGGGCGGGCGCGGTCACGCCCAAAACGCGGGTTCGGGGGCGAGAGTACCATTTTGAAATAGCTTCTGTGTACCGTGCGGGCAGCCTCAGGCGGCGCAAAGCATGTGCGTCGGCGCGGTTTCGTGCATCGATTGTTGCCCGAATTGGTCGCAACAATTGCGGCGCCGCGCGGTCTATCGATCGCATTCGATGCGCTTGCATCGAATGCACGCCACGCGCATCACACATCCCGGCAGGCATGACAACGGGCTTTCATCGGCCGGCTTTCATGGCTGACGTTCCGAGCGGGCTTTGCAAGCGCCGCGCGCGAGGCGACAACCTCTTAGCCAAAGGTGACTACGCATGAGTTCGACCCAACAGTATTCGCTTTTTATCAACGGCGACTGGGTGCAGTCGAAGGGCGGCGAACGCCTGACGATTCGCAGCCCCGCCACCGGCGAAACGGTCGCCACCGTTGCCGACGCGACCGACGCCGACGTCGATCGCGCGGTCGATGCGGCGCAGGCCGCGTTTCCCGCATGGAGCCGGCGCACCGCGCTCGAGCGTGCGGATGGCCTGCTGCGCCTGAACGTGCTGCTGCAGCGCGAGCGCGAGCGCCTCGCGCGCCTGCTCACGCTGGAAGTCGGCAAGCCGATCCGCGAAGCCCGCGGCGAAATCGACTTCGCGATCGAACTGGTGCGCTTTGCCGCCGAAAACGCGCGCCGTATCGAAGGCGACATCGTGCCGGGCAGCCGCCCCGGCGAAAAAATCCTGATCGAAAAGCAGCCGCATGGCGTGATCGGCGGCATCACCGCGTGGAATTTTCCGGCCGCGCTGCTCGCGCGCAAGGTCGCGCCGGCAATCGCGGCCGGCAACACGATCGTGCTGAAACCGCATGAGCTGACGCCGGTCACGTCGCTCGAAATCGGCAAGCTGATCGCGGAAGCGGGCATTCCGGCGGGCGTCGTGAATATCGTGACTGGCGGAATCCGCACCGGCGAACGGCTCGTCACGAACCCCACCGTCAAGCTGATCACGATGACCGGCAGCACGCGGGCCGGCAAGCAGATCATGGCCGCCGCCGCACCGACGCTGAAGGAAGTCCGGCTCGAACTGGGCGGCAAGGCGCCGTTTATCGTGCTGGAAGATGCCGACCTCGAACTGGCGGCGAGCGCCGCTGTCGACGCGCGCTTTCTGAACGCGGGCCAGGTCTGCACCAGCAACGAGCGCACCTACGTGCACGAGGCCGTGTACGACCGCTTCCTCGAACTCGTCACGCAGAAGATCAAGGCGATGAAGGTCGGCGACCCGCTCGACGAGCACACCGACATGGGGCCGAAGGTCAGCAAGGTGGAAGTGGACAAGGTCGACGCGATGGTCGCGCAAGCCGTGCAGCAAGGCGCGAAAGTGCAGCTGGGCGGCGGCCGGCTCACCGGCGGCCTGTACGACCTCGGCCATTTCTATCAGCCGACGCTCCTGACCGGCATTACGCATCAGATGGATATCGTGCGCGCCGAAGTGTTCGGGCCGGTCGTGTCGGTGCTGAAGATCCGCAACTTCGACGAGGCATTGAAGTTCGCGAACGATTCCAACTACGGCCTCTCCGCGTATCTGTTTACGAAAGACCTCGGTGTGCTGATGCGCACGTCGGCCGAACTGAACTTCGGTGAGATTTATGTGAACCGTACGCTGGGCGAAGCGCCGCAGGGTTTCCATCACGGCTATGGCGACAGCGGCCTCGGCGGTGAAGACGGCAAGTATGGCCTCGAAGCGTATGTGCGCACGAAGACGATCTATCTGAATGCGTAACGTGCCGAACGTGCATGAAGGACGCGGCATGCGCGGCGTGCGTCATACGCATGCCGCGCGCCGCACGCGCCCTATCGCGTGGCCGCGCATCGTTTCGCTTCGCGCGGGCGGTCGTGCCATTTGCACAGCCTGCGCGAGATCATGAAACGGCGTGCATGGCGGTCGAAAAATCGCGATGCGCATCCTATGATAGGTAACTCGCCCAGCGTCGCGAGCCTCGCGGCGGCGCTGCCTGACGTCATCCGCGACGCATTGCCGCGCGTTCCTGCGTCGCGACACCCGCACCCGGAGGCTCTCTCCCATGGCCGACGCTCCTCTCGCACAAGCCCCGCTGCAGTCCGAACAATTGCGCAACATGGACCGGTACTGGCGGGCCTGCAACTATCTGTCCGCCGGCATGATTTACCTGCGCGAGAATCCGCTGCTGCGCAAGCCGCTTGCGGCAGAGCACATCAAACGGCGTCTGCTCGGCCACTGGGGGTCCGATCCGGGGCAAAGCTTTCTGCTCGTGCATCTGAATCGCGCGATCAAACAACGCGATCTGAACGTCATCTTTATCTCGGGCCCCGGTCACGGCGCGCCCGCGACACTCGCGCACAGTTACCTCGAAGGCCGCTACTCGGAGGTCTATCCGGACCGCAGCGAAACCGAGGAAGGGATGGCGCAGCTGTTCCGGCTATTTTCGTTTCCGGGCGGTGTCGGCTCGCATTGCACACCCGAAACGCCGGGCTCGATCCACGAAGGCGGTGAACTCGGTTACAGCCTGTCGCATGCGTACGGCGCGGCGTTCGACAATCCTGACCTGATCGTCGCCGCGATGGTCGGCGACGGCGAAGCGGAAACCGGGCCGCTTGCGACGTCGTGGCATTCGAACAAATTTCTCAATCCGGTACACGACGGCGCGGTGCTGCCGGTGCTGCATCTGAACGGCTACAAGATCGCGAATCCGACGATCCTCGCGCGCATTCCGCATGACGAACTCGAAGCGCTGATGACCGGCTATGGTCACAAGCCCTACTTCGTCGAAGGCGACGACCCGGACACGATGCATCAGAAGATGGCCGCGACGCTCGATCGCTGTCTCGACGAAATCCAGACGATCCAGCGCAACGCGCGCACGCAAGGCGTACGCCAGCGCCCGCGCTGGCCGATGATCGTGCTGCGTACGCCGAAGGGCTGGACCGGACCGCGCGAAGTCGGCGGCCATAAGGTGGAAGGATCGTGGCGCGCGCACCAGGTGCCGATCGCGGACCCGGCCACGCACCGCGAAAGCCTGCGGCTTGTCGAAGCGTGGTTGAAAAGCTATCAACCCGAGACGCTCTTCGATGCGTCCGGACGCCTCGTCGAGGAATTGCGCGCACTTTCGCCGCAAGGCACGCGCCGGATCAGCGCGAATCCGCACGCGAATGGCGGCGCGCTGTGCAAGGCGCTCGACTTGCCGAAATTCCAGGACTACGCGGTCGCGGTGAAGAAACCGGCCAGCGAATATGTGTCGCCGACCGACGTGCTCGGCAAATTCCTGCGTGATGTGATGCGCCGGAACATGACGACGTTCCGCGTATTCGGCCCCGACGAGACCGCGAGCAACAAACTCACGGCGATTTACGAAGCGTCGAAGAAGACCTGGCTTGCCGAGACCGAAGAAAGCGACGCCGACGGCGGCGAGTTGTCCATCGACGGTCGCGTGATGGAGATGTTGAGCGAGCATACGCTCGAGGGCTGGCTGGAAGGCTACACGCTGACCGGCCGCCACGGCCTCTTTGCGACTTACGAGGCGTTCGTGCATGTGATCGACTCGATGTTCAACCAGCACGCGAAGTGGCTCGAAAAAGCGAAGCGCGAGTTGCGCTGGCGGCAGCCGGTGCCGGCGTTGAACCTGCTGATCACGTCGCTCGTCTGGCGCCAGGACCATAACGGCTTTACGCACCAGGACCCGGGCTTTCTCGACGTCGTGACGAACAAGAGCCCGGACGTCGTGCGCATCTACCTGCCGCCCGATGCGAACTGCCTGCTGAGCGTCGCCGACCACTGCCTGCGTTCACGCGACTATGTGAACGTGATCGTGGCGGACAAGCAGCCGCATTTGCAGTATCTGGACATGAATGCGGCTATTGCGCACTGTACGAAAGGCATCGGCATCTGGGACTGGGCGTCGACCGATCAGCATGCCGAGCCGGACGTGGTGATCGCCTGCGCGGGCGACATCGCGACCATGGAAGCGCTCGCCGCGGTCGATATACTGAAGGGGATGTTTGACGATCTGAAGATCCGCTTCGTCAATGTGGTGGATCTGTTCAGGTTGATGCCTGACACCGAGCATCCGCATGGACTGTCCGCGCGGGACTTCGATTCGCTGTTTACGACGAACAAGCCGGTGATCTTCAATTTCCATTCGTATGCGACGCTGGTGCACAAGCTCACTTATAAGCGCACGAATCACGAGAACATTCACGTGCATGGCTATGCGGAAAAAGGCAACATCAATACGCCGCTCGAGCTTGCGATCATCAACGGCATCGACCGGTTCACGCTCGCGATCGATGCGATCGACCGGGTGCCGCGTCTGCGCGGCATGGGCGATCACGCGAAAGAGTGGCTGCGCGATCAGAAGATCGATCATCTGAATTATGCGCACACGGAGGGGATCGATCGCGAGGAGATTCGGGACTGGCATTGGCAGGGGTGACGGTGAAATTCAACGCTGCGCAGCGTCCGCCCCGAACACCTCACGGTAAAACGCGCGCCCCGCATTCAGATGCGCATCGAACGGAAAACCGCGCGACAGCATGTCGTCCATATCGGCACGGGTGATGTGCATCACGTAGCTGTGCTCAGTCGCAATGAGCCGGCAATCTCCGTTCGTCGCCTGCGCGGCGCTGAACCATTTGCCCGGGTCCGCGTGGCCGGACGGATAGATATGTCCGCCGGTCTCGACCTGCCAGCCGCCGTCGAGCAAAATCCAGAAGTCGTCCTTCGGTTTGCTCGTTGCGCAATCAACGATCACCGTGCCGCCCTGCGCTTCCCATTCGCGCGAATGCTCGATGGTCCAGCGCAATTGCGCGGTGTTCAAGCTCGTGAAAAACGGCGTCTTGCGCAACAGGTGCAGATAGGTCACCGAGGGTTTCATGGCCGGGTTCTCCGATGCGCGCGCCGCAGCCGCGCGCGATTGACCGCTGTCGCATGCGGCGGCGAGGACGAGCAGCACCAGCGACACGGTGCCTGCGAAAAAGAGGAATCGGGTCATCGGCGCCTCGACCTCGCGAGCAGGTCCGCGATGCAAGCGCGTCGAGCGGAAAGAATAGAGTTCATGAGCGCGTCCTGTGCGGCGTGACGGCTCAATCATCTTTCATTCGAGCGGAAAGATCGTTAGATGAGGCTGGGCAATTTCATTCCGGTTGCTTCAACAATCGCAACCGCGCGCAGTCGTCTCAATCAATCAGCTCAGAGAGCTCGATCAGGTTCAAATCCGGATCGCGCAGATAGACCGAGCGGATCTTCTGCGTCGCGCCAGTCCGCTCGACCGGCCCTTCGATAATCGGCCAGTCGCAAGCGGCAAGATGCGCGATCACCTGATCGAGCGGCACCGACGCGATAAAGCACAGGTCCAGCGCACCCGGCACCGGCAAATGGGCTTTCGGCTCGAATTCGTTGCCGCGCACGTGCAGGTTGATTTTCTGATTGCCGAAGCGGAACGCGACGCGGCCGTTGCCGAACGTTTCGAGTTGCATCCGCATCACGCGCGTATAGAAGTCCTGCGTCGCCTGCGCGTCGACGCACGTGATGACCAGATGGTCGAGATGATCGATCAGGCTCATCGCCGCCTCGAAAAATTGTCGTAGTGGAATGTGATCGCCGCGCTACCGCCGCGACTAAAGCTTCTCCGGCGCAAGCGCGACACGCTGGCCGTCATAAGGCTTCGATCCGCATGGTTCCACCGCGCGCAGAATGCGCAGCTTGCCCAGTTCGAACGCAAGACGTATCTGATGCTCGGATGCATCGGCTGCACCGAGACGTGTGCACACCGTCTCATGAGGCAGCGCATACGCGCGATAGCCCCAGCCGAAACCATAAACGGAAAACCACACGGCGGCGTCCTGAGACAGGAACGGTGTAGTCATGCTAAGCGGCAACTCGGTCATGATGCTCATCCACATTAAAAGCATTGCTTCGTCACGCGACATGCGCTGCCCCATTATAAGCAGCACAGCTTCGCGCGCGCGAGGCGGCTGCCGCACGCGCACTCACCGGTCCATTTGAAAGCGTCGCGCGAGATGCCGGCATGCGCCAGACGGATAAACGAAAGTTTGATTAACGATAACGTCAGTATTCCGCCTCTGTTTCTTAATCGTCAGATGTTTCAATGGCGCCGTTGACCGATATCCCGGCAACCACTCACCCCATTCTCTCAATCTGTTTTTTCCTTTCCGGCTTTCCTTCATGCAAGGCAAGCCGAAGGCGGAGCCTTTTCGTATGTTTCGTCAAGCCGTACTACCCCTTTCGCTCGCAGCGTCGTTGCTCGCGCTCGCCGCATGCGGCAGCAGCGACAACAGCAGTTCGCCGCCGGCCACGCCCGCTGTCACGCCGCAGGCATCCTTGCAGGACGCGCTGCCGACCGCGACGCCGATCAAACACCTCGTGGTGATCTTCGGCGAGAACGTGTCGTTCGATCATTACTTCGGTCACTATCCGGTCGCGGCGAACCCGTCCGGCGAGCCGATGTTCAATGCGGCGGCGAACACGCCCGCGGTCAACGGACTGACGCCGGCCTTGATCAACAACAATCCGAACGCGACGAATCCGCTCAACGCGGCGCTGACGCCGCCGGCCAACGTCGGGCCGTTCCGTCTCGATCGCGCGCAGGCCAACACCTCCGACCAGAATCACGGCTACACCGCCGAACAGCAGGCGTACGACAACGGTCTCGCCGATGCATTCCCGAAGTTCACCGGCAAGGGCACGACAAACGGCGCCGGCGCATTCGGCACCGCAGGCCAGGTGATGGGTTACTTCGACGGCAATACCGTGACCGCGATGTGGAACTACGCGCAGCACTTTGCGCTGAACGACAACGCGTACACCGATACGTATGGTCCGTCGACACCGGGCGCGATCGAGGTGATTTCCGGCCAGACCGACGGCGTCGTGCTGCCGGCGGCCGAAGCGTCGCTCATCCCGCCGACCGGCCCGCTGCCGACGGTCGCGTTGGGCACGCTCGCGCGCGACACCGAAGGCGGGCTGACGCTGATTGGCGACGGCGACCCGACCGGCGACGTTTGTTCGAGCTCGACGACGGTCGGCTTTTCCGCCACGAACAAGAACATCGGCACGCTGCTCTCCGCCGCGAACATCACATGGGGCGGCTTTATGGGCGGCTTCAATCTGCTGACGGTCAACCCGAACGGCTCGACCGGTTGCAACCGCAGCCACTTTTCGAGCGTGCTGAACTCGTCGCCCGGCGACTATACGCAACACCACAACTGGTTCCAGTACTATCCGTCGACGGCGAATCCGACGCACGCACGGCCGAGCTCGATTCAGGCGATCGGCTTCAGCACCGAAGCAGACGGTCAGACGCCGGACCCGGCGAATCACGAATACGACACCGACGATTTCTTCGCGGCGGTCGAGCAGGGCAACTTCCCTTCGGTGTCTTATCTGAAGGCGCCGGCATTCGAAGATGCCCACCCGGGCAACTCGGATCCGCTCGACGAGCAGGCATTCGTCACGCAGGTGATCAACTTCCTCCAACAGCAGCCGGACTGGAACAGCACCGCGGTGATCGTCACCTACGACGACTCGGACGGCTGGTACGACCATCGTTTCGCCACGCCGACCAGTTCATCGTTTGATTCGCTCGACGATCAGCTCAACGGTACGGGCACCTGCACCGCATCGGGCGTACCGCAGCCGGGCGGCGTGAACGGCGGCCCCGTCAACGGCCGTTGCGGTCCCGGCACGCGCATTCCGTTCCTCGTGATCTCGCCGTGGGCGAAGACCAACTTCGTCGACGACACGCCGATCAGCCAGGCGTCGGTGGTGCGCTTTATCGAAGACAACTGGTTGCAGTCACAACGGATCGGCCAGGGGTCGTTCGATGCGACGGCCGGCTCGATCATGAGCATGTTCGACTTTTCGGGCAGCACCGGCAAAGCGCCGACGCTGTTCCTCGACTCGGACACCGGAACGCCGCTCGCAGCGCCGCCGGCAAATTCGGCGAACATCACGCCGGACTGACGCGGCTGGACGGGCCTCATTGAGCAGGCTTGAATGAGCGGGCTTGATGAGCGCGCCTCAATGAGCGCGCCTCAATGAGTGGGCCTCAATGCGCCGGCCTTACCGCGCCGGCCTGAACGTAACGCAGCAACCTGTCGCGTGAGTCGCGCCGCATGCAACGGATCGTGCGCGGCTCACGCGGTGGTCGCAGGCGCACGCGGCGCATCCGCATTCGCCGCCTGCGCGCGCAGGTATTCGGCGAGCGCGCCCGCGGACAACGCCTTCGCAAACAGCCACCCTTGTCCGTATTGCACGCCGCGCTGCCGCAGATAATCGGCCTGCGATTCGTGCTCGATGCCTTCCGCGACGATCTCGACACCCAGCGCGTGCGCCATCGCGATGATGTGCGGCGCAACGATGCTCGACGCCGCATCATGGGCAATCTTGTCAATGAACGATTTATCGATTTTCAGCACGTCGACGCGGAAATTCTGCAGATAAGCAAGACTCGAATAACCGGTCCCGAAGTCGTCGATATGCACCGGGTGGCCGGCGCCGCGGAACGCGGCGATGGTCTGTCGCGTCGCCTCGGCATCGAGAAAGCTGCGCTCGGTGGCCTCGATGCACACCTGGTGCGCGCGAATGCCGCTGCCCGCGAGAGCGCCGCCGAGCACGCGCAAAAAGCGATCCGTTTGCAGATCCGCGGCGCCGACATTCAGCGACACGTGAAATGCGGAATTCGCGCGCAGCAGCGCGCCGAGGTCCTGCAGCGCCTTTTTCAGCACGAGGTCCGTCAAAGGCTGAATCAGCCCGCGCTCCTCGGCGACCGGCACGAACTGGTCCGGTGCGATCATGCGTCCGTCGAGACGCCACCTTGCGAGCGCCTCGACACCGATGCATACGCGGTCCCGCAGTCTGATCACCGGCTGGTAGTGCACATCGATCTGTCCGCGCCGGATCGCACGCTCGAGCCTCGCAGGCAGCGACCGCTCATGCGACAACAGCCTCAACGACAGCCATCCAAGCGTAGCACCGACGACAATGCCCGCCGACAGCCATCCCGCGAGCAAGGTGCTCCACTCGCCGAAGATCCGCGGCCGATGCGATTTGACGACGACACCGAGCGGTCGCGTCGAGGAGTGCGCGACCGCATAGAGCCAGTCCGTGTTGTCGACCTTGCCTGCGCGCCGCCACGCGTCGAGCATTTCGTCGGCATCCCCGCCCGACGACACGGCGAACACCTTGCCGGCGTCGACATTGACGACCGCGATCGGCCGGCCCGCCGGATCGATCACATCGACGTACGACTGCGGATCGACCGAGACATAACTTCCGTTGCGGCCGATCACGAGCGTTTCGCGCGCGACATCGAGCGGCACTTTCTGATGAAACCAGACGAGAAAACCATCCGCGCTGCGCCAGTCCGGCTCCGGCAGCGCGCGCCGTTGTATCGCGACATCTTCGAGCAGCGCCGAACACCGGTAGATGCCGCCGCCATACGCGCCCGCATCCTGCACATACCGGTAGCTGAACGCGATCCGGCGCAGCGCGTCCGCGTGCTCAGCAGAGCATTTGTCGCCCGGAATCCGTTCGATGTCCGCAACGGCGGTGAATGCCTGATAGCTGACCAGCTCCGAGCGGATGATCGCGTTGCCGGCGAATTGCTGAAGGTCGCGCTGCGCTCGCGCGAGCGCATTCTCGCGCGCGGCGTACACGCTGGTCAGCACCGGCGCGAGCGTGGCCACGCACGTCAATGCAATGTAAGCAGACGTCACGGACAGACGACTCATCGAAGCACCATCCTGTGGTTCGAAGTCTGTGAAGCGGAACTGGCTCTTGCAGGGGCCGCGCTGCCGGTAACGGCCAGTCTGTCCTTATGATGATAGGCGAGGAGCGCACGCGAAGGTTGTGCGCGATGCATGACGGGTCCTTCCGTTGAGCCCCGACAACGTGAGGCGCTCAATCGGGTAATGCGGCGTGCGTATCGTCGAAACGGCGGGCGGCCCACTCCATGAACACCCTTACCCGCGGCGACAGTTGCCGTGAGCGCTGATACACGAGCGACACCGGCACCGGCGGCGGCGCAAACGCGGGCAGGATCTGGACAAGCGCGCCGCTTGCCAGGTCTCCCTCGACATGAAAGCGCGGCACCTGCGCGATGCCGAGGCCGAGGCGAATCGCCGCGAGATAGCTCTCGGTGCCGGTCACCGAGAGCGCGGCGGCAAGCGTCACCGTCTGGGTCGACTCGCCGACCCTGAAGCTGAGCGGATTCACGTTGCCGCTCGTGATCGAGCGTATGCCGACCATCCGATGGCCGGCGAGTCCGGCAATGTCGGCGGGCGTGCCGTATTGCTGCAAATAGGCGGGCGTCGCGCAGGTCAGATGATCGAGCATTGCCAGCTGACGCCCGACCAGTTCGCTGTCACGCAGATAGCCGTAGCGCAGCACGCAGTCGACGCCTTCCTGGACAATGTCGACCCAACGGTCGCTTTCGCTCATCACCACTTCGATTTGCGGATATTGCGTGAAAAAGTCGGGCAGCCCCGGCAGCAGGAAATGCCGCGCGAGCGTGCCCTGCACTTCGATACGCAGCGTGCCGGTGGGCAGCGCGCCGCTAAAGGCGCCTTCCGCGTCCTCGATGTCGTCGAGAATCGCCAGACACCGGCGGTAATACGCTTCGCCGTCGAGCGTCGGACGCACCACGCGCGTGGTTCGCTGCAGCAGCCGCACACCGAGGCGCGTCTCCATCTGCCGGATCACCTTGGTGACCGTCGAGCGCGGCACTTCCATATCGTTGGCGGCCAGCGTGAAACTGCGGCGCTCGACGATTCGCGTGTACAGCCGCATCGCATCCAGTCGGTCCACATTCCCTCCGCATACTGTTTCCATGAAAGAAACAGTGCTGGTCATTCTAGCCCGATTATCGGCGCGGCGGGAAAGCCCATAGTTCAGTCATGCCGCAACGCGATTCGCTGAACGCGAACGGCGCCCCCAACCGGACCTATCGGAGAACCGTCATGAGCCTCACCCACGAATCCCACGAATCCAAAGTCGCTCTCGTCACCGGCGCGTCGCGCGGTATCGGCGCGGCCATCGCCAGGCAGCTCGCCCGCGACGGCTTTATGGTGTTGATCAACTATGCGAACAATGCCCGCGAGGCGGAAGCGCTCGCCGCGCAAATCGACAAGGCCGGCGGCCACGCGACCACCGTGCAGGCCGACGTCGCCGAACCGGCCGCGGTGAAGCGGATGTTCGACGCCGCCGAGGCCGCGTTCGGCGGCGTCGACGTGCTCGTCAACAATGCCGGCATCATGCGGCTCGCGAAGATGGCCGATAGCGACGATACGCTGTTCGACAGCCAGATCGCGATCAATCTGAAGGGCACCTTCAACACGCTGCGCGAAGCGGCGCGGCGCCTGCGCGACGGCGGACGCATCATCAATACATCGTCGAGCGTGGTGGGTCTTTATCAGCCGGGCTACGCAGTCTACGCGGCGACCAAAGCCGGCGTCGAAGCGATGACGCACATTCTCAGCAAGGAGATGCGCGGCCGCAACATCACGGTCAACACCGTCGCGCCCGGCCCCGTCGCCACCGATCTGTTCTTCGAAGGCAAGCCGCAGGAGGTGATCGACCACCTCACCAAACTGACGCCGCTCGAACGGTTGGGTAAGCCCGAAGATGTGGCGAACACCATTTCGTTTCTCGCGGGTCCGGCCGGCGGTTGGGTCAACGGCCAGACGCTGCGCGCCAACGGCGGCGCGATCTAAAGACACACGTTGCGGAATCCGCAGCGAAATTGCTTGTTGAAACCGATACGCGTCACCGCGCGCAAAGGAACACATCATGAACAAAGTCATCCTGATCACCGGCGCATCGAGCGGCTTCGGCCGCCTCACCGCTGAAGCGCTCGCCAAAGCCGGCCACACCGTCTATGCGTCAATGCGTAACACGACTGGCAAAAATGCACCGATCGTCACGCAAATGGCGGAATTCTCGCGAACGCATCATGCCGATTTGCGCACGATCGAACTGGATGTGCAATCGCAGAGCTCGGTGGACACGGCCGTCGAGCGGATCGTCGCGCACGCCGGCCGCATCGACGTCGTGATGCACAACGCCGGCCATATGGTGTTCGGGCCCGCCGAAGCGTTCACGCCGGAGCAATATGCGCAGCTGTATGACGTCAATGTGCTCAGCACCCAGCGCGTGAATCGCGCGGTGCTGCCGCATCTGCGCCGGCAGGGCCGCGGTCTTCTCGTGTGGGTATCGAGCAGCAGCTCGGCCGGCGGCACGCCGCCGTATCTCGCACCGTACTTTGCCGCGAAGGCCGCCATGGATGCGATTGCCGTGCAGTACGCACGCGAGCTGTCCCGCTGGGGCATCGAGACGTCGATCGTCGTGCCCGGCGCATTCACGAGCGGCACCCAGCACTTCACGCACGCCGGCACGCCTGCCGACGCGGCGCGCGCGGCCGAATACGAGAGCGGCCCTTACGCCGGTTTCGGCGCGCAGATCCAGCAGGCGTTCAGTGCGATCGTGCCGCCCGATGCGGATGCGAGTCTGGTGGCCGATGCGATCGTCGAGGTCGTCAATGCGCCATTCGGCAAACGGCCGTTTCGCGTGTACGTCGACCCAACTGAAGATGGCGCAGAAGTTGGGTTCACGGTAATCGATCGTGTGCGCACCGAGATGCTGCATCGGGTCGGCATGTCGGACCTGCTCAAGCCGCGCACGTCGACGTAAAAAACATGGCATGCGGTAGCGGTTCGTACGATACGTGCCGCTTCCGCAAGGCCATTTTTACGGTACTTTCATGACGAATCGAAGCGAAGTGCTGACGTCGATAACACGCCAGTTCAAATTAGCATATAGTCCAAACTGATTCTTCCATCACATCTGGATATCGCGTTTTGAACGCATGTCCGCACGCCATTCACTCGCTACTTCCATCGATGCGCAGCCTAGCTTTTCTCATCTTTCCGGGTGTCCAGGCCCTCGACGTTTTCGGCCCCACCGATGTCTTTTCGGAAGCAAATGTTTTCCTTCCGCCAGAATCCCACTACCAGGTCCGGCTGATTTCCACAGAGCGCGGCGCACTGCCGTGCTCGAGCGGTTTGCGCATTCACGCGGACCAGCATTTCAGCGAGGCCGATCAATATCATGATCTGCTGCTTGTGCCGGGCGGTCCGGGGCTGGTGCGCCGCCCGCTCGACGATGCGGTGCATGACTGGGTAAAACGCGCGAGCCGCGGCGCGCAACGCTTCGGGGCAATCTGCAACGGCACGTTGACGCTCGCGCGCGCGGGTCTGCTCGACGGCCGCAGCGTGACCACGCACTGGAGCAATGCAGCGGCGCTCGCTGCGCTCTGTCCGACCGCGCGTGTCGAGTCCGACCGCATCTTTCTGCAGGATGGCGATCTTTATACGTCGGCCGGCGTAACCGCCGGCATCGACCTGTCGCTGCACCTGCTCGCGCAGGATCATGGGCCGGAGATCGCGTTGCGCGTCGCAAAACGCATGGTCGTGTTTCTGCAACGCGCGGGCGGCCAGTCGCAATTCAGCCCGTATCTGACGCCGTATGCGGATGCGTCGTCGCCGATCGCCCAGGTGCAGCAGTATGTGCTCGGGCATCTGGCGGACGACCTCAGCATCACGGTGCTGGCATCGGTAGCGAAGATGAGCATGCGTCACTTCTCGCGCGTCTTTGCACGCGAGGCGCGTGCGACGCCGGCTGAGTTCGTCGAGAGCGCGCGCATCGATGCGGCGCGCGCGATGCTGGAGAACAGCTCCGCACCGTTGAAGACGATCGCGTACCGCTGCGGCCTGCGCGACGCGCATCATCTGCGTGCGGTGTTCAAGCGGCGCCTCGGCATTACGCCGCAGCAATACCGCTTGCACTTCGGTACGTCCGACACCGGGCTGGCAGCCGCGCCGGTCTTGCCGCCGCCCGTCTCGAACGACCTCGCCGCCACCGCCGGCGTCGGCTGATACGCCGACGCCCTGGCGCGATGCGCTCCGGGCGAGAAGCGTTGCGTTCACGCCGGGCGTGTGTCGAACGTGTCGATCTTGCGGCCGACGCGGCCGATGGTGCTGATGGTGCTGATGATATGAAGGCCGGCTGGCGCGCGCCGCCGGCGCGGTCGCCGGCGGCATGCGCTTATTTATTGTTTTCAGGCCATCGCGACGCCGCGCGGCAAAACGGGACGTGCGTCCATTCGTTCGTTCTCGATATGGAAACGACCCTTTCCATTACGCGATACCTGTGCAGCCGCCGTGCGCACGCAGCTCACACCTCTTCGTTCTCCGCCGCATCCGCATGCATCACGACGCAGTTGCGTCCTCTGCGCTTCGCTTCGTATAACGCACGATCCGCCGACTCGATCAGCGAAGTCATCGCCGAACCGGGCGCCGGCACCGTGGTCGCGCCGCCGATGCTGACCGTCACGTGCTGCGCGGCCGATGAATTGCGATGCGGCAACGCAAGCGCGGCGATCTCGCGACGAATCTTTTCCGCCAGCAGCTTGCCACCGCCCGCGGAGGTGCCCGGCAACGCGACCAGAAATTCCTCGCCACCGTAGCGCGCGGCGATATCGCCCGGCCGCCCAAGGCAGCCTTCGACGGTCGCCGCGATGCGCTTGAGCACTTCGTCGCCGGCCACGTGCCCGTATGTATCGTTGTACTGCTTGAAATTGTCGACGTCGATCATCAGCAGCGACATCTGCGTCTGCTCGCGCGCGCAGCGCCGCCATTCGGCCGCCAGATACTCGTCGAGATAGCGCCGGTTCGACAGGCCCGTCAGTCCGTCCGAATGCGTGAGGCGCCGCAGCTCGAGATTGGCCTCGAGCAGTTGCTGCTGCGATTGCCGCAGCGCGCGGTACGCCTCATCGCGTTGCAGCAGATTCACGAACGAGCGCGAGTGATAGCGCACGCGCGCGACCAGTTCGATGCGATCCGGCAGCTTCACCAGATAGTCGTTTGCACCGGCCGCGAATGCGGCGCTTTTGATCACCGGCTCCTCTTTCGCGGACAGCACGATGATCGGCACGTCGCGCGTCGCCGGTGTGCTGCGGTATGCCTTCACGAGCGTGAGCCCGTCGACGCCCGGCATCACGAGGTCCTGCAGAATCACCGTGGGCCGCGTGTAGATCACGGCTTTCATCGCCTCTTCGGCTTTCGCGCAATAGTGAAAGTCGATCCCGTCCTCACCGGCGAGCGCTTGCCGCACCGCTTCCGCGACGATCGCCTGGTCGTCGACCAGCAGCACCATGGCCGGCACGTCGGCGGCAGGCGGCGTATCGAGCGCGGCGCGCGCGGCCTCGAGTGCGGCGTTGGCTTCATCGGCCACGGTGCGCGGATCGTGAGCGCCGGTGTGTTCGATTTCCATATGTGTACCCATCTGCAAAATGTATCTGTGCGTGTGTGTGGTGTGGTGTTGTGCCGTAACGCGTTACGTCGTATTCGAGGGTCACCGTTTCACCAGTGCCGCGAGTTCGCCTGCCACGCGATCGAGCGCGAGGATGCGGCGTGCGGCGCCGAGCGCGGCCGCCGCTTTCGGCATCCCGTAGACCGCGCTCGTCGCCTGGTCCTGCGCGATCGTTTCATAACCTTTTGCGCGCATCGCCTTGAGCCCTGCCGCGCCGTCGCGGCCCATGCCGGTCAGCAGCACGCCGGCCGCTTCCCCGGCCCAATGCTCGACCACGCTCTGAAAAAAAACATCCACCGAAGGCCGGTACGGCGTCTGCACCGGATCGCGCGTATAGCGCAGCAAGCCGCCGCGGGTCAGGCATAGATGGTCGTTCGTCGCGGCGAGCAGCGCTTCACCGGCGCGCGGCCGGTCGCCATCGCGCGCGACCCGCACCGGCAACGGCGTCTGTCCGTCGAGCCACTCGGCCATCCCTTGTGCAAACGCCTGATCGACGTGCTGGACGATCACGATGGGCGCATCGAAGCCCGCGGGCAAGTCGCCGAGCACCACTGCGAGCGCGGCCGGCCCGCCGGCCGACGCGCCGATCGCGATGAGCCACGGCGCGTCCGCGCCGCTGGCCTCGGCCGCCTGAACCGGCGCCGCGGGCAACGGCCGGTTCGCGAGCTGATGACCGATCTGATCGAGTTTCGCGAGCAAGGTCTGTGCCGCTTCGTGCGCATCGCCGCCGCCTGCGAGCGTCGGCGTATCGACCGCGTCGAGCGCGCCCGCACCCATCGCTTCATAGACGCGCGACGCATTCGCGCCGACGCTGCTCGTCACGACGAGAATCGGGCACGGCGCGCGCGCCATGATGCGGCGCGTCGCTTCGACGCCATCGAGCTTCGGCATGATCAGGTCCATCAGCACGATGTCCGGCGGCTGTGCGATGCAAAAATCCACGGCCTGCTCGCCATCGGCCGCGACCCACAGCACGCGATGCTCGGTACGGCGCGCAATGGCACGGCGCAATGATTCGACGGCTAACGGCAGATCGTTCGCAATCCCGATGTTCATTCTTGCGCCTCGCCGATCAGGTCGCGCACTGCGTCGAGCAGCGCTTCGTCGTGGAAACTGCCTTTCGCGAGATAGTAGTCGGCGCCCGCGTCGAGCCCGCGGCGGCGATCTTCATCGCGATCCTTGTACGACACGATCATGACCGGCACCGACTTCACCTGCGGATCGTGGCGGATCATCGTGACGAGTTCGATGCCGTCCATGCGCGGCATATCGATGTCGGTCACCACCAGGTCGAAGCGCGCGCTTCTGAGCGCATTCCAGCCGTCCATCCCGTCGACCGCGACGGTCACCGCATAGCCGCGTTTCTCGAGCAGCTTGCGCTCGAGTTCGCGCACGGTCAGCGAATCTTCGACGATCAGCACGTGCTTGCGCGGCACCGCCGCCGCACCGGACGACGCGCGCACGCGCGCGAGCTGCCCGTCGCGCACCAGTTTGTCGACCGAATGCAGCAGGTCTTCGACGTCGACGATCAGCACCGCTTCGCCGTTATCCATCAGCGCGGCGGCGGCAATATCCTTGATCTTGCCAAGACGCGCGTCGAGCGGCTGCACGACCAGCATGCGTTCGCCGACGAAGCGCTCGACCGCGATGCCATACATGCCGCGCTCGTCGCCGAGCACCACCACCGCCACATGTGCGTCCGGCTCGCCGGCCGCCTCGACGCCGAGCAGTTGATGCGCGGAGACGAGTCCGACCCGTTTGCCTTCGAACGAAAAATGCTGCTGACCTTCTAGCGTGTCGATATCGACGCGCGCGAGCGCGAGCGTGCGGCGCACATGCGCGAGCGGAAACGCATAGGCTTCGCCGCCCACTTCGACGAGCAGACTGCGAATCACCGACAGCGTCAGCGGCAGCTGCAGCACGAAGCGCATGCCGCCGCCCGGCTCATTGACGATCCGCACCGTGCCGCGCACCGCTTTCACCATGTCGTGCACCGCATCGAGCCCGACGCCGCGCCCCGAGACGTCGGTGACCTGCGCGCGCATCGAAAAACCGGGCAGCAGCAGGAAATCGAGCAACTCGTGCTCGGAAAGACGTGCGACGGTCGCCTCATCGGCGAGGCGGCGGCGCACCACCGCACTGCGCAAGCTGTCGAGATCGATGCCCCGCCCGTCGTCGCTGACGCTGATCAGCAGCTTGCCCGCGCTGTGCCGCGCTTCGAGCGTAAGGCTCGCTTCGGGCGGCTTGCCCTGCGCGGCGCGTTCGTCCGGCGTTTCGATGCCGTGATCGAGCGCGTTGCGCAGCAGATGCCCAAGCGGCGCATCGAGCATGTCGAGAATGTCGCGATCGACCTGCGTGCCTTCGCCCACGATCGAAAACCGCACCTGTTTGCCGAGTGAGCGCGCAAGGTCGCGCACGATGCGCGGATACACATGAGTCGCGTCGCCGAACGCGCGCATCCGGCATTGCAACGCTTCGTCGTAAAGCTGCTGTGCCAGGTTCGTGCTGCGCCGGTCGAAGCGGTCGAGCTCGTCGATCTGCGTCGAGAGTTGTTGCTGCATCGCGCCGAACGCATCGCGGATGCTGTCGAGCGCGGCGCTGGCGCGCGCATCGAGTTTCACGTCGGACGTCTGCACCAGTGCTTCGTAGACCGTATCGAGCGCGCGGGCGGCTTCGCGCTGCGTGCGCTTCACGCGCAGCATCGATTCGGAAAACGGCTTCAGCCAGCGCGACTCGACAAGCGACTCGCCGGACAGGCTCAATAACCGGTCGAGATTGTCGGCCCGCACCCGCAGGATGCGCTCGGGGTCGCGCTGGGCCGGGATGCCGGCGCGCGAGGAAGAAGTGGTGGAAGCTGCCGAAGCGGCGGCCAGTGGCGCCGGCGCGGATGATGCCGGATGCGCGTGAGCTTGCGGTGAGGCAGCCTGTCCTGTTGACGGCGTCGCGCCTGGCGTGAGCGACTCAGCCGACCGAAGTGGCCCGAGCGGACCGAGTTGTTCGAACGGCTCCAGAGGTTCGAATGTCTGAAGCGGCGCAACGGGCTCGCCGGCCGATGCTGTTGTCGTTCGCGTTTGCGCGTCCGCCTGCGCTTGCGCATTCAGCATCGCGATCGCGGCATTGAGCGCGTCATCCGGTGAACCGGCCGCATGCGCCCGCAGTTCGCCGCTCGCATCCGGTTCGCGAAAAGCCGCCGGCGAACCCGACGCTCCGACGAAGCCGGACAACTGCGCAACGCACGCGTCAATCTCCGCGCGGCTCGCGCGCACCGCGGGCTGGTCGTCGGCGACGCGCAGCAACAGATCGGCGCCGCGCAGCAATGCATCGATATGCGCCGCCGACAGCGCGAGCGTGCCGCGCTGCGCGGCGACAAAGCACTCCTCCAGCGCGTTCGCGAGATCGACGCCGTCCTGCAGGCCGATGATGCGCGCCGCGCCTTTCAGCGAATGCGCGGCGCGCATGCACGCCTCCAGCGCGGAAAGATCGGTGGATGCGCGTTCGAGCGCAAGCAAGCCATCGGAGAGCACACGCGTCTGCACATGCGCTTCTTCGTTGAAGAGCTCGAGCAGCGACAGCCGGCTCAGATCGTCGTCGGTGCTCATTGCAGGCTCTGCGTCAGCGAGGCGAATACGCGGGCGGCATCGAGCACGCCGACCGTGCGGTCGCGCCACGCGAGCACGCCCGCCGCGTGCATTGCGCTCGCGCGCGCGAGCGTATCCGGCACCGGTTTCAGCGCGTCGTCCATATAGCGCACGACGCCGTGCACTTCGTCGACCGGCAACGCGACCGGCTCGCATTGGTGCGCGGCAACGAGCATGCGCGCGTACGCGCCGCTGCGCAGCCCCGTGTTCGTGCCTGGGTGGACGCCGGCATGCGTCGCAGGCAACGCCGCGCCAGGCTCGAGCCGCAGCAACTCGCCGAGCGACACGGCGACGGTCAATGCGCCTCGCACATTGACGAGCCCGAGCACGACGCGGTTGCGCCGATGCGGCAGCGCGTGGATCGGGCGCAAGTCTTCGATCTGCCGCAACGCGGCGGTCGGCAACGCGAGCCATTCGTCTGCGATGCGAAATACGACCACTGAATGTGCTTCGGATGCCTGACGGGTATCGAGCGAAGCGGCGCCGTTTGCGTGGCCGCTGGCGTTTGCCGGGACCGCGCGCGCATAGGCGGCCGCGCCATCCGGTCTGTCATCCGCGCGCCCTGCAAGCGCGTCGCGCGAGGTGCCGCCGGCGGCGGCGTCAGCGGCATCCGCAAGCGGCCGGTCGAGCAGGCGCGCCGCCGCGCGTTCGAACACCGGGCAATTCAGGCAGCGCGTCCACTCGGCAAGCGCCGGACACGACTGATCGCCGCGTGTGCCGATGCGGTTCCAGCAGTCGTCGATCGACATGCCGGAATCCGCAAGATCGCTGGTCCGTTCAGTCATGCAAGCCTCGCGTGCGGCCAATACGGTGTTCCGGTGTGTCGCGCAGCTCGCGTGCGGCGCGTTCCGCGCGGCGCGTCAGCCGTTCGGCGCCGGCCGCATCGCCGGTCATCTGCAGCAGCGCTGCGAGATGGGTGAGCGCCTCATAGTGATCGGGCTCGAGATAGAGCGCCTTGCGGTAATAGTCGCCGGCGTCGGCGCCGCGGCCGCGCGCGTCCATGATCAGACCGAGCAGATGGAACACCGCCGCTTGCGGGCCGTGCACGACCACGCATTGATTCGCGACGCGCTCGGCCTGATCGAGCCGACCCGCGTCGGCAAGACGGGACGCTTCGGCGAGCAGCGTCGCGAGCTTCGCGTGCGCATCGGCCGACGCCGCGGCGTGACCGGCCTGCGTGTCCGATGCGGCGGCACGCGACGCTTGCGGCGGCGACTGCGATGCTGTCGAAAACGGCATCGTGTGTGCGCGCACAGCGCCTGGCGCCGCGACACCGGACGCCGATGCCGATGCCAGCGTCGAAGCCGGTAACGCATGCGAACCCGGCGATGCACGATGCGCGAGCGCATCCACCGGCGCTGCAACCCGTGGCTGCCGCCCGGGCGGAACCGGCCTGACCGGCCGTACCGGCGCGATCGGCTCGATGGGTCCGATGGGTCCGATGGGTCCGATGGGTCCGATGGGGCCGATGGGTCCAATGGTTCCGATCGTTCCGACCCGCGGCATGGGCAGCGCGCCCGCGATGGCGGACGCAATCTGCGCATGCTGTGGCCGCGATGCATCGTCGTGCGTCGAGCGCCGGAATGCGAACGCGAGCGGAATGCGCGCCGGACTGAACGCATGCCGCATCATCAGACCGGTCTCCGCCGGTCCGACGAACAGCATCCCGTCAGGCGCGAGCCGCGCATCGAGCAGGCGGATCGCGCGATCCTGCGCGTCGCGGTCGAAGTAGATCAGCACGTTGCGGCAGAAGATAAAGTCGAAGCACGGATCCGCCGGGCGCGGTGCATCGAACAGATTCGCCTGAACGAAGCGGACCGTATTGCGGACGCGCTCGCTCAACGTAAAACGGGCATCGGCAATGGGTGGCGACAGCGCATCTGAAGCAGCCGCGCCTGAACCCAGCGTGCCTGAGCGAGGCGCACCCGAGCCGGCCGCGCCTGAACCGGCCGCACTGAAATGCCGTTCGCGAAACTCGAGCGCCCGGCCGCGAAACGAATTGCGCCCATACACGCCGCGCCGCGCGACCTCGAGCGCGCGCTCGCTGATATCGACTGCGTCGATCGCGAAACGCTCCGGGCCGATCCCCGCATCGAGCAGCGCCATCGCGATCGAATACGGTTCCTCGCCGGACGAGCACGGCGCGCTCAGCACCCGCAACACGTGCTGCGGGTTGCGCACGAGCCGCTCGTTCGCGAGCCGCGCAAGCGCGACAAACGCGTCGCGGTCGCGAAAGAACCAGGTCTCCGGCACCACGATCAGTTCGATCAGCGCCTGCCGTTCGTCACGCGATGCATTCAGCCATTGCCAATACGCGTCGAGGTCGAGGTCGCCGTCGCGCGTCGCACGCATGCGCGCCCACACCGCGCGCTCGAATGCGTGCACGCCGAGCGTCGGCGCACTGATGCCGGTCTCGCGCAGGAGCCAGCTTTCGAAGCGAGCGTCGATGCGAGGTTCCGCGTTCATGAGGTCGAGGCCTGTGCGTGCGAATGCGCGAGTTGCGCTGCGGATGAAAACAACAGCGCCTTCACGTCGTCGGTGAGCATATGCCGGACCTGCACCCACTGCACGAGCCCGTGGCCGTCATTGGCGAGCGGGCCGAGCCAGCGCGCATGAGGCGTGTCGACACCGGTCTGCGCGAACTGCTCGCGCGCGATCCGGCGCGTCTGCGTCGCGCCCTCGACAATCAGACCGAGCAGATGCGGCGCTTCCAGCGCCGCGCCGGCCACCGTGTCGCTGGCCCGATACTCGACCACGACGAGGCGCGTCGACAGCAAGCGCCGCGCCGCGCGCCCGAGCGCGAGGCGCGGCACGTCGATGACCGGCAGCGGCTCGCCGTGCCGCTCGGCTACGCCGGCCACCCACGCGGGTGCGCCCGGAATCGGCCGGGTCGGCGCGAGCGCGAGCACTTCGACGATCTGCGCCGCGTCGATCGCGTATCGTTCGCCATCGAGGTCGAACAGAAGAAAAAGCATCGCCGTCGAACCTGTCGTGATTCGCCTCGCGTCACGCCTCGATCTTGAAGCGCGACACGCCCGTGCGCAGCTGGTTGGCCACCAGCGTCAGATCGTCGATGGCCTGCGACGACTGACGCAGCGATTCCGCCGTCTGCTGCGCGGCCTCTGACAACTGCGACAGCGCCTGCGTGATCTGCTCGGCGCCGCTCGCCTGCGTATGCATCCCTTCATTGACCATCTGGAAACGCGGTGCGAGCGCCTGCACTTCCTGAATGATCTGCGAAAGCTGCGTGCCGACCTGCTGCACGTCGTGCATGCCGCGCCGCACTTCCTCGGAGAACTTCTCCATGCCCATCACGCCCGCGGACACGGCCGACTGGATCTCCTTCACAGTCTGTTCGATGTCGTAGGTCGCCACCGCGGTCTGGTCCGCGAGGCGCCGGATTTCGGTCGCAACGACGCCGAAGCCGCGGCCGTATTCACCCGCCTTTTCCGCTTCGATCGCCGCATTCAGCGACAGCAGGTTAGTCTGGTCCGCGACCTTTGTGATGGTCGCCACCACCTGGTTGATGTTGACCGCCTTCTCGTTGAGAATCGCGAGCTTCGCGTTGACCGAGCCGGCCGCCTCCATCACGCTGCGCATCGTGTCTTCCATGCGCGCGAGGCCGTTCTGGCTCGTGCCCGCGAGCGTGGCCGACTGTTCCGCGACGCGCGACACTTCATTCATGGTCTGCAGCAGGTCGCGCGAGGTCGCGCCGATCTCACGTGAAGTCGCGCCGATTTCGGTTGTCGTGGCCGCCGTTTCGGCGGCGGTCGCCTGCTGCTCTTTCGACGTCGCCGCGATCTCGGCAACCGAGGTCGTCACCTGCAGCGACGATTTCTGCGCCTGTGCGACGAGGCTCGTCAGTTCCTCGGCCATCCGGTTGAAACCCTTCTCGAGCGTGCCGAACTCGTCCTGACGGCGCAGCGCGAGCCGCTGCGCAAGATTGCCGGTGCGCATCACGTCGAGCACCTCGACGACCTGCGCCATCGGCACGGTCACCGCCTTATAAAGGGCATAGCCGGTGCCGAGCGCGACCAGCAGCATGACACCCAGCGCAACCGCGAGCGTGATCTCGGTTTCGTGCGCCGACTGGCGGATCAGATGCGCCCAATCGTCGGCCTGCGATTTGTCTTCTTCGACCATCGCATTGGCCGCGCGCGTCACCTTGTCCCACGCGGTGCTCATGCCGAGCGACGCCCCCTGCGCATCGAGCCGCGAGGTCTGCGCGATGCGCAACACCTCGTTGAACTGCGGCAGCGCCTCCGCATACGCGGCGCGAAATGCATCGAAACGCGCGGCGTCTTCCTGGCCATCGACGGTTTGCGGATATTGCGCGACGAGCCTGTCGATCATCTTCAGCAAGTCGCCGACCTTGTCGAGATCGTTGCGGGTGGACAGCGCATCGCCGTCGACGAACAGCGCGCGCTGCAGCGTCGTCAGACTTTCGCTCGACGTCGCGCGAATCGACGTGGACAGGAAAATGCCGAGCACCGATTGCTTTTCGAGTTTGTCCGCTTCGTCATTGATCGCGCGCAGCCGGGTATAGGAAATCGCCGCGGTAATCAGCATTAGCAGAAAAATGGCGCCGAAGCCGAGCAGGATGCGATTTCCCAGCGAAAAACGGTTCAACGACGCCGTGCCCGCCAGAGAGGCATTGCCGCTGCGTGAAGTCGCAATACTCATGGTCGCGTGTGCGAAAGGAAAGTGGACCGGCGCCTCGGTCGGCGCGCAGGCGGCGCGCGCGATAGCGGCGGATATGACGCGCAACAGTACCAGCATTGACACAGGATTGTCAGCAAACCTGCGGCGGGTGTTGCGCCGGACGCAGCGACCACCCGCCGCCGGTTCGGAATCGTTTCTTTCCGTGTTAAGACCCGCCCCTTTTCATCGCAATTACTGCAGCCGTTCTTTTGAAATGGAATAAGGGTTTTCGATCATAAACGCGATCGGGATGCGAAGCGCCGACACGTTATGCGATTTCGATAGCGGGTAAAAAAGCTGAAGCGCCGGTTTAACATTTCGAACGCGATCCATTCGATACGGTTTCAACCAGCGGCCGGCCGGCGAAGCGAGCAGGCGCAAGCTGCGCCGCGCCTGCCGCGTGATGTCGAAGCGTGACGACACGCGTTTGTCGGAATTCGCTGAATAAGTAATTTTTGCGGATTGTTCGACGCGGCTAGCCGATTTTCGTTATTCGCGAATGAAAGCCGGTGCGCTTTCATCCACCTGTTTTTGCCATGTCGATGCGCAGCATGCAAACGAATGGCCGGCAAAGCACCGGTCATCGCGCGCTCAATCGAGCACCGCGCGCTCGAGCGTGGCGCCGGGTTCACGCGGTTCCTCATCGAGCAGCGCGCGCACGCGCGGCATGACCTCGTCGGCAAACGCCTGCATCGATGCCTCGAACGGCTGGAACTGCAGCATAAAGAGTTCGATACCGGCACGATGAAAGGCGGCGATACGCCGCGCGACCGTATCGTAGCTTCCGACCAGCCCCGCCGCGGTGCCGCCGTTCGAGCCGACGCGCGGCGTGCGTGCGAAGGTTTGGAACATCACCGCACGCGGATCGATATTCGCTTTCTGCTGCTCGCGCAATGGCGCATCCTTCGCGGCGAGCGCGAACAGATGTTCGAGATGCCGCTGTGCGGCCGCGTCGGTCCCGGCGGCAATCACGAACGCGGACAGCCCGAAGCGCAGCGGCGCCCGGCCCAGCGGACGCGGCCGTGCGGCGACGTCGGCAACCAGCCGCGCGACGTCGTCGAGCGGTTGGCCGTTGATAAACCACACGTCGCCGTGCTCGGCGACCAGCGCGCGCGCCGGTTCCGACTCGCCGCCCACATAGACGGCTGGCCGGCTGCGAAACGGATCGGCGGGCCGTAGCTGGTAATCGTCGATATGGAAGTGCTGCCCATGAAAACGGGTGCGCTCGCCGCGCAGCAATGCGTCGACCACGCTGATCCATTCGCGGCCGTACGCATAGCGCGCATCGTGCTCGGCAAAGCCGATTCCGGCGCGCTCCAGTTCCGCCCGGTTCCATGCGTTGACGAGGTTGATCGCAAAGCGGCCGCCGCTGATGTGCTCGATCTGCTGCGCCATCTTCGCGAGCACGACCGGGTGATACAGATACGGCTTGATGGCCGCGATGATCTCGATGCGTTGCGTGAGCGCCGCGAGCGCCGCCGACGCGCTCCACGCTTCGAGCTGATCGAGGTTCTCGTCGTGCGGATTCATCGTGTGTTGCGCGACGAGCACCGAGTCGTAACCGAGCCGCTCCGCTTCGAGCACCAGCGCGCGATTGCGCGCCCACGACGCGTCGTACGGTTCATCAGGATCCTGCAACGCGGCGCGGCTGCCGTGCACCAGCGCCCAGACGCCAAAGCGAATGTGAGAAGAAGACATCGGTGCGCCCTCCTGCGCGGCGTCGACGATAGAAGCAGCGATGATGCCGCAGCGACGGCGCGCGTACACGCGGCGCCGATCTAATTTGTCGCGATATCGATCGATGCAATCCAGCTTTGGCGAGCATCGATGCGCCGCTATAGTCCGTAGCTCGATCGCTGCGGGAGAGGGTTGATGAACACGACATCTGTTTTGCTTGATCGCTTGCGTCGCCGGCTGCCGCAACGCGTATTCAGCCGCGATATTGCGCGGTGTGCGGCGCTCGGCACGCTGCTGGCAATCTGCGCGCTGTGCACGCAACCCGCCGTTGCGCGTGAGACGGTGTCGATCAGCTATCAGCGTTCGTCGACGCTGCTGATTCTCCTCAAGCGAACCGGCGAACTGGAGAAGCGTCTCGATGCGCTCGGCTATGACGTGAGCTGGCACGAGTTCTCGAACGGGCTGCTCGAATCGCTGAACGCGGGCAGCGTCGACCTGCATGCGGACGTCGCCGACGCGTTCGCGCTATTCACGCAGGCGGCGCACGCGCCGCTCACCTACTATGCGGAAGAAACCTCGGCGCCTTCCGCGCAGGCGATTATCGTGCCGCCCAATTCGCCGATTCGCACGGTGGCCGATCTGAAAGGCAAACGCGTCGCGGTGTCGAAGGGGTCCGGCTGCAACTTTCTGTTGCTCGCCGCGCTGAAGCAGGCCGGTTTGACGATCGACGATATTCAGGCGCGTTATCTCGAACCGTCCGATGCGCTCGCCGCATTTCGCGGCGGCAATATCGACGCGTGGGTGATCTGGGATCCGTTTCTCGCGGCCGAGCAGCGCGACGCGCACGTGCGGGTGATCGCCGACGGCAGCGGCGGCCTCGCGCAGTACAACCGCTTCTATACGGCGACGACCGCGTTCGCGGACAAGCATCCGGATGTGCTGCGTGTCGTGTTCGACGAACTGAATCGCACCGGGCAGTGGGTGAAGTCGCATCCGCAGGAAGCGGCGCAGATACTGAGTCCGTTGTGGGGCAATCTGCCGCCGCAGACGGTCGAACTGGCGAACACGCGCCGCAGCTACGACATCGTACCGGTGCGCAGCGACCGGCTCGGTGACCAGCAGCGGATCGCGGACACGTACTACGCGGCGCGCATGATTCCGCAAACGCTGAAGGCCACTGACATCCGCATCTGGACGCCGCCGCCCGCGCCGTCGCAGCCGTGAACGCATGTGGTCGCGACGTAACCGTGGCGCGAGCGCGCCCATTGTTCGGCAGCGCTTCGCGCGCCATGCATGCAATGGGCTCGCAGGACGTTGAGCGTTTGCCGATTTACAGCTTTTCGTAATTGGCTGCCGCGAAGTTCCAGTTGATCAGCTTCGCAGTCAGTTCTTTCAGATAGTCGGGCCGGCGATTCTGGTAATCCAGATAATACGCATGCTCCCACACGTCGACGGTCAGCAGCGGCGCCTTGCCGGATGTAAACGGCACATTCGCATTGCTCGTCTTGACGACCGACAGCTTGCCGTCTTCGACGACGAGCCAGGCCCAGCCGCTGCCGAACTGCGAGGTGCCCACCTTCACGAGCTGCTCATGCAGTGCGTCGAGCGAACCGAAGTCGCGCGTAATCGCCGCGTGCAGTTTGGCGCCCGGCTGCGTCGGCGTCGGGCTCATCGAGTTCCAGTAGAAGTTGTGATTCCACGCCTGGCCCGCATTGTTGAAGATGTTCTCCGACGATGCATCGCCATAGGTCTTCACGATAATCATCTCGAGCGATTGATCCGCGTACGGCGTACCGCGCACGAGCTTCGCCAGATTCTCGAAATACGCGCGATGGTGCTTGTTATAGTGAAAGTCGATCGTGCGCGCGGAAATCACCGGCTCGAGCGCATTCTGCGCGAACGGCAGCGGCGGCAGCACCTGCGGCGAAGCGCCGAGATAAGCGGGCACCGCGTCCGAACCGGCGGCATACGCGGCTTCAGTCGGCAGCATGCCGGCGGTCGCGCCGGCGAGACTCGCCACCACCGCACTGGCGGCACCTTTCGTTGTTCTTGCAATAAAATCGCGTCGTTGAATGGAGGTGGCGGTCATCAGTTAGCCTTAAGAAAGTAAGGGAGTGGAAGCACGTCTTTCACCCAGCCCTTGCCGCTTCGAACCCCGTCCTGCTTTCGATCGAAGAATGACAACAGCCGCTCTTTAAAACGATCGACGCTATCGCGTTATTCCCTAACGCAATACCAATACCGATCGGCATGCTTCTTTACACTTTTAAGGCAGTGATGTGAAACGCGCTGGCCATCAGGCATCCTTGAAGATCGTTTGGGTCGATGTTGCTTCGGAAGTGCGGTGCTCAGGTCGACTCATCGCACCGCGAGACCACGTCTGCAAGAAAAGAGGCGTCCTTGAAGAAACCGCTTGACTATCTATCTATGAGTAGATAAAGTACGGCTCATGGAAACGACAACGACCGTCCGCGAGCAGATACTCGATCACGCCATCACGCTGATGATGCTGCATGGCTACAACGGGTTCAGCTATCGCGACCTGTCCGAACTGGTCGGCGTCAAGACCTCGAGCATCCATTACTACTTCCCGTCAAAGGAAGACCTGGCGCTCGAAGCGGTCAACGAATACAGCAGTCAGATCTTCGGGCTGCTGAGTTCGGTAGACGCATCGTTGCCGGCGGACACGAAGCTCGCGCGCTATACGAAACTGTTCGGCCGCACGCTGGGCGACGGCGATCAGATCTGTCTGTGCGGCATGCTCGCCGCCGACATCGGGTCGCTGCCCGACCCGGTCCGCGCAGCGGTGCAGGCGTTTTTCAAAGCCAACGAAAGCTGGCTCGCGAAAGTGCTCGCTCAGGGCGTGAAAGAACGCACGCTGGTTGCGAATGGCAAACCGGAAAGCGCGGCGCGCGCACTGTTCGCCGCTTATCAGGGCAGCGTGCTCGCGGCCCGGTTGTTTCAGACAAAGTCGCGGCTTGAAGAAATCGAAGCGATGTGGAAAGTTTCAAAGTAGTGTGGAAGTGATGCAGTTGCAGGTCGGGCGGTTCGCCGCTCTTTCATGGCCGGTTATCTATCTTCTAGTAGATTGGTAGCCGGACGAAGCGAAGCTTTAAGCTGTAACGGGTACTGGCCGGTCGTCGGATTGCACGAAGCAGCCCACCGACCAACCCGCAAGCAGGTCCATTCAACCCAATGCCATCAGGAGTCTTATCATGTCGATCGAAAAAGTGCTGTACCGTGCTCACGCTCATGCAACCGGCGGCCGCGACGGCCGTGCGACCGTGCAAAACAGCACACTCGATTTCAAGCTGGTCACGCCGCGTGAACTCGGCGGCGCGGGCGGCGACGGCGCGAATCCGGAGCAGCTGTTCGCGGCGGGTTACAGCGCGTGCTTTCTCGGCGCGATGAAGTTCGTCGCCGCGCGCGACAAGATCGCGATGCCGGCGGACGCATCGATCGATTCCAGCGTCGGCATCGGTCAGATTCCGAGCGGCTTCGGCATCGAAGTGGAACTGAAGATTTCGCTGCCCGGCCTGGATCGCGCCGCTGCGCAAGCGCTGGTCGACAAGGCGCACATCGTGTGTCCGTATTCGAATGCGACGCGCGGCAATATCGACGTCACGCTGACGCTGGTTTAAGCGCGCAGTGTTCTAAGGTCTCTGAAGGTAAGCGCCCGGCGCGACGATGCTGCATTCGTCGCGCCGGGCGGATATCACGCACGCCGAATCGGCCTCGCTATTGCACGACGGAGTCAGCATCATGAGAAAGACCTTGAGCGCGTCGCTGCTGGTCGGCGGTGCGAGCCTTGCCGCAATTGCGCTGGTCGCCGCGACGGCCGTGCTGTCCGCACCGGCATTCGCCAACGAAATGAGTGCGGCGCCGCATCCGTTTACCACCACCGCCTCTCGAATCTGATCGTCTAAAAGCATGCGTGGTTGCCAGTCAGCGTCTAGTCGACGCAGCGCGCGCGTGCTCAGCCGGCAAGGATGCCATATGGATTTATTCAGCCCGCGTCCGGGCTGGCGCCGATGCGCAGCCGGTTGATCTGAACGGCGATATGCTCGAGACGCGTAAGATGCATCGGCACGGAAGCGCGCGCTTTCAGCGCTTCGACTCGACGCTCCCAGTATTTGATATCGACGCGGTCCGCAACGGTGAGCATGCGGACGATCTGTTCCAGGTGAGCGATTTCGCGTTCCATGATCTGATCCATTGGATTCATTGTTGTGCTCCCGCGAGTGGTTCGCCGATCCTTCTGGCTCAAATCAACTTCGCAGGTTAACAACCGGGGTCTTAAGACAAGCTTAAGCAGCGGTTCGTCTTAGCGTTATTCGATGCGTGCGCAACGAGATTGCGCCGGGTGGCTCGACAGCCGGTTTGCTGCACGCGCAGGACGCCGGGACGTCGGTTGCGTCGCGTATTTCCCCTCTACGTCGTTGCCGCCCGTATGGCGGCGCGGTCCTCGATCGTTCGTCGTGCAGATGTTGTGCAACGATGTCCAGATTGCGAACTGCAAAACGTCTGATGACGCGATGGTTGGCCGGTTTGCAGTGCGTGTCAAGCTGAAGCCACCACGCATAACGTCCGTATGCTTCATGGCGTGCCCGCGTTGCGTGCCTCCCGCGTGAACACCTGGCGCAACCAGCCCTGCCCGTTGACGACCAGCAGCCCTGCCAGCACCAGCGCCGAGCCCGCGAGAAACGCGATCGAGACGCGCTCATGCAGCAGCAGGATGCCGAGCGCGACGCCGAATAGCGGCGTCATGAACGACAGCACGCCGAGGCGCGCGGCAAAGTAATGGCGCATCAACCAGAACCACACGAGATAGCTGACGAACGAAATAACCACGCCCTGAAATGCGAGGCTCGCCCATGCAAGCGCGGTGCCATGAAAATGCGTGTCGCCGGTTGCAAACGCGAACGGCAGCAGCGCGACAAACGCCCCGGCAAGCTGATAGAACAGCGTTTGCGCGGCCGGCGCTTCGCTCAGGCGGCTCACGCGGACCGCGACCGTCGTCAGCCCCCACGCGGCGCCCGCGCACACCCCCATGAAATCGCCGAGCAGCCAGTCGGGCGACGCGGGGCTCGCATCGCCGCCTCCGCCCCCGATAGCCGGTACGAGGAACGTCACCGCGATGCCGGCGAACGCGAGGCCGATGCCGAGCCATTGCAGCAGCGACAGGCGCTCATCCGGCAGCCGCAGATGCAGCCCGACCGCGGCGAACATCGGCGCCGTATAGAGAAACACCGCCATATGCGATGCGCTGGTGCGACGCACGCCTTCCGCGATAAACAGAAATTCCGCCGCGAACAACAGGCCGACCACGAGACCCGAGCGCAGTGCGACACCGGCAAGCCATCGCTCGCGCACGATCAGCCGGCTGAAGCACCACACCAGCAGCGCCGCGATGCCGGAGCGCAGCGCGACCTGCAGCATCGGCGATACATCCGTTACCGCCGCCTTGATCGCCACCTGTTGCAAGCCCCACGCGAGGCACAGCACGATCATCAGCGTCGCGGCCAGTCCATCGATGGGCTTTCTCATCCTCGCCTTACCTGTCTATTCATGGTGATTGCATGGTTGCGGCACGCCGGCGCCGCACGGGCCGCCTGCTTCCGTCAAGCAGAGCCGAAGCATAAAGCTTACGCGGGAGCAACGCGACACGTGGTGCGATATCGATTGTTGAACACCCGCGTCAAGCTTGTGCGGCAGTCTTCCGCTCAACGCGCACCGAACTTCTGCTCGTACAGTTCGCACAGCCAGTCGACGAACACGCGCACGCGCGGCGACAACTGGCGACGGTACGGATACAGCGCGGACACCACCATCGCGGGGCTCGTCCATCGCGCGAGCACTTCGACAAGGCGCCCGTCGCGCAACTCGTCCTCGACGTGAAAGCGCGGCACCTGAATCAAACCGCAACCGCGCAACGCGCACACGACGTTGTTCTCCGCGTCGTTCACCGCCATCCAGCCGCCGACCGCGTAGGTGCGCAGCGCGCCATCGACGCTCAACTCGAATGGATAGTCTGCTGAGCCGCCGCTCGTGAAAAAGCGCACCGCCTGATGCCCGCCGAGTTCTTCAGGATGCCGCGGCGTGCCATGGCGCGCCAGATAGTCGGGGCTCGCGCACACCACCTGCGGCATCGATGCGAGGCGCCGCGCGACAAGGCTCGAATCGCGTGGATTCCCTGCGCGGATCACACAGTCGACCCCTTCGCGCACGAGATCGACCAGCCGGTCGCCGCTGCTCACCACCAGATCGACATTCGGATAGCGGCTGCGAAACTCGTCGATTCGCGTGAGCACGATGCGCGTGGCATGCGTGCCGTGCATGTCGACCCGCAGCACGCCGCGCGGATTCGACGCGACGTGCCGCAGCGACGCCTCCGCATCGTCCAGTTCGCTCAACACCTGCACGCAGCGCTCATAAAACGCCTGGCCGTCCAGCGTCGGCCGAACCTGCCGCGTCGTGCGCTCGAGCAGCCGCGTGCCGAGGCGCGCTTCGAGCTCCTTGATCGCGTACGTGGCCGTCGCGCGAGGCACGTCGAGCATATCCGCAGCCCGGCTGAAGCTTTGCACTTCGACGATCCGGGTGAACAGTTGCAGCGCATCGAGTCGGTCCATAGCCGTCTTTATTCATACGAGTTGAATGAATGGGCGTCACTTCACCGTATTTATCACATTTCCTGAATTCAGACGGGTCATCGATCATCAATTATTGCTTCCCATTGAATTAAGTTCCCAAACCGACGCCCTTTATCGCCACTGCTTAAACGACAACAATTCGCTTCAACACACTTCGTCATCGTTAAAAGGAGCGGACACGTGAGCAACAACACGCAGAAGAGCGCCATCATCACCGGCGGCTCGCGCGGCATCGGCCAGGCCGTTGCGATGCGCCTCGCGGCAGACGGTTTTGCCGTCGCGGTCAACTATGCGGGCAACGCGGCAAGGGCACGCGAAACGGTCAGCGCGATCGAGGCGGTCGGCGGCACGGCAATCGCGGTAAGGGGCGACGTCGGCGAGTCGCAGGATGTCGCACGCCTCTTTGCGGAGACGATCCGCGCGTTCGGCGGGATCGACGTGGTGGTCAATAGCGCGGGCATCATGCCGATGGCAAGAATCGATGTAAGCCAACTCGACACGTTCGACACAATCATCGCGACGAATCTGCGCGGCGCGTTCAACGTGATGGCGCAGGCGGCGGCCCGGCTGGACACCGGCGGCCGGATTATCGTGCTGTCCTCGAGCGTGATCGCGAAGTCGTTTCCCGGCTACGGGCCGTATATCGCCAGCAAGGCCGCCGTCGAAGGGCTCGTGCCGGTGCTGGCGAACGAACTGCGCGGGCGCGGCATCACCGTGAATGCGGTCGCACCCGGACCGGTCGGCACGGAGCTGTTCCTCGACGGCAAGTCGGACGAACAGATCGCCTGGCTTGCGAAGCTCGCGCCGCTCGAACGGATCGGCAAGCCCGATGAAATCGCGTCGGCGGTGTCGTTCCTCGCCGGTCCCGACGGCGCATGGGTGAATGCGCAGACCGTCCGCGTGAACGGCGGTTACGCCTGATGGGCGCCTGCCGCGTACGCCCGCATCCCCCGGCGCGCCGCGACGCCGCACAAAAATAAAATTGGCCGTGCTAACTCGACCATGCTAAAAATTTCAAAGCAGCATACTTGCACGTGATCCGGCGCGGCTTCACCCATTGCATGCCACGCGCCGGCGCGCCTGCCTTCCCCCACAACCCGCACTACGGAGGTCGCCCCATGACGTCTCCCGGTCCGTCGCGCAACCCGTTGCCCGCGTTCGTCGCGATCGCGCTCGTCGTTATCGTGCTGTTGCTGCTGTTCGCGTGGACCGGCGGCTGGCTCACGCCGAACCGCGTCGGCGGCTCGACCCTCGTCAACATCCTTCAATACAACGCCGGCACGATTCACCCCGGCTTCCGGCGTGCCCATTCGAAGGGCATTTGCGTAAGCGGTCACTTCGAGTCGAACGGCGCGGGCGCCGCCTTGTCGCGCGCCGCGCTGTTTGCGCCGGGCTCCGCGACGGTGATCGGCCGTTTCAACACCGGCAGCTCGATGCCCGATAGCAACGATGCCGAGCAGATCTTCCATGGGCTCGGCATGCGTTTTCAGCTATCCGACGGCGAGGAGTGGCGCATGGCGCTCGACCAGACGCCGGTCTTTGTCGTATCGAACCCGAAGGATTTCATTGCGCTGCAGATTGCGACAAAGCCCGACCCGTCGACTCACCAACCCGATCCGGAAAAGATCAAGACCTTTCTGTCGACGCATCCGGAAACGCAGCGCTTCTTCGACTACATGGGCAAGACGCCGATGCCGTCGAGCTTCGCGAACGGCACGTACTACAGCATCAATGCATTCCGCTTCACCGATGCGACCGGCACGATGCGTTATGTGCGCTGGCAGTTCGAGCCCGAGCAGCCGTTTATGGCGCTCGACAAGAGCAAGGTCGCCGCGCTGGGGCCGAACTTCCTGTTCAACGACTTGCTGCAGCGCGTTCACAATGGGCCCGTGAAGTGGCACATGATCCTCGTGCCGGCGAATCCGGGCGACCAGACCGACAACGCGACCGTCGCGTGGGGCCCTGATCATCAGCGCATCGACGCCGGCACACTGGTGTTCGACCAGATCGCGACCGAAGAGGACGGTCACTGCCGCGACTACAACTACGACCCGCTGATTCTGCCCAAGGGCGTGGCCCGCTCCGAAGACCCGCTGCTGCCCGCGCGCTCCGCCGCGTACTCGGTGTCGTTCCAGCGGCGCGCGGCCGAAGGCCCGCGCCCCGATGCGATCACGCTCGAACTCCAGAACAAGGGAGAGGCCAAATGAATGCCCCGAAGAATGTTCCGCAAGCGCAGTCGCCGCTTTACTTCGTGTTGCCCGCACGCATCCTGCACTGGCTGATGGCGCTGCTGATACTCGCGATGCTGTATATCGGCGCCGGCATGGTGTCGACGGTCAGCGTGCGGTATCCCGAACTGCTCGCGTGGCACCGGCCGCTCGGCATTGCGATCCTGATCCTCGCGCTGATCCGCCTCGCGGTGCGGCTCACGCATCGCCCGCCGCCGCTGCCCGCCGACCTGCCGGGCATCCAGGCCGTCGCGGCGAAGGCGTCACATTACGTGCTCTATGCGTTGATGATCGCCATGCCGCTGATCGGCTGGGCGATGCAGTCCGCGGGAGGCTATCCGGTCATCATGTGGAAGGGCTTTGAGCTGCCGCCGATCCTGCCGCACGATATCGTCGTCTATGGTCAGTTGCGGCGTGTGCATGGCCTGCTCGGCTATGCGTTCTTCCTGCTGATTCTCGGCCATCTCGCCGCCGCGCTGATGCATGCGTGGGTGCGTCGCGACGGGGTGTTTCAGAGCATGTCCGGCGGCAGCCAGCCATAAGATTTCGGTTGCCCGCACGAGCGCCCGTGCGCGGGCCTGCACGGCCGCCTGTTCGGCCGCGCGGCGGCGCATGTCTTCGGTGGTTTCGCCTTTGCCGTCGGGCAGCCAGCCCGGCGGGCAGAAGATGTGGCTGAGCGCGACGCGCACGTTCTTTGCCGACACGACGTCGCGCACGAGCGTCGCCCAGTGCTCGAATTCGACGACGAACGGATTGCGCGTACGGGTCGGCGTGACGAGGCCGTAACGGCACGGCAGATCCTTGCGCTCGGCCACGTAGGTGCCGAAGATCCGGTCGAATACGATCAGCACGCCGCCATAGTTCGCATCGAGATACTCGAGATTCGACGCATGGTGCACGCGGTGGGCGGACGGCGTGTTGATCACATATTCGAGCCAGCCGAGCTTCGGCGTCCAGGTGTTGTGAATCCAGAACTGATACCAGAGGTTGATCGACAGCGTCAGCATCGCGATCTCGGGACGCACGCCGAGCCAGACGAGCGGCAGAAAGAACAGGCCCATGCCGGAGAATTTCGTGGTCCAGCCGAGCCGGTACGCGGTCGCGAGCGTCAACTGGTTCGGCGAGTGGTGCACCGCGTGCGTCGCCCACATCAGCCGCATGCGATGCGCGGTGCGGTGATACCAGTAGTAGCAGAACTCCTGCGCGAGAAAGACCGTGAAAAACATCGGCACCGCGGGCATCGCGACCGTGTGAATGCGGTGATGCCACGCGAACGCGAGCAGCGGCGCCGCCAGCGACAGCGGCACCAGATCGATCAGCTTGCGGCCGACCATGTCGATCAGCGAGAGCCGCATTTCATTCCAGTCGAACGGTTCGCCGCCGCGATGGCGGCTTCGCCAGTTCAGCACGAATGCTTCGATCAGAGAAATGCCGACGAAGGCCAGCGACACGATGTAGGTGAGCGTCAGGGAGTGTGCCATGATGAAAGAGAGATCGACAGGTTCAGGGCCGGGGTCTGGCGCGTCGGCTGGCTGAATCGTTGCGTGCACACCGTCGCGTCCCACGCAGGCACTCTAGAAAGCGGCGCGGTTAAAAGCCATCGACAAACTATGTCGCGATGTTTCACCGCCGCGGGCGCGTGCGCGGGCGCGGCTATGCGGGCGCGCGGCAGCGCGCCGTGACATACGGCGACATATTTTTCATGAGAAGGCGTGAGCCGGGCGAGCCGTCGAATCCGCGTGCGCACACCAAGGGGTCGCGCTATGGCGGTCGCTTGGCTGCGGAGCGGATGCGACAGCTGCCAGCGCATTGGCTAGTCAAGACAGCGTCACACTCGCCACGCACATCGCGCTCGCGCCGCACGCACCGAGCGCGGCAGCGTGGCCTGATGAATGGCAGCGCGAAAAAACCGAAGCAGCGAAGCAGGAAAACGAAAGAAAACGCCTGCGCCGTGTCAACCGTGAGTGGACGGCAGCGTGTTCCACCTTCGAATCGCGCGCGTGTCGCGCTCGAAGCCGAGAATGCTGACGGACGCGGTATCGAGATACAGATGCGCGCCGAACGTAACCGCATTCGCTATCCAGCATCCGGCAAGCGAGCGCAAGAAATGCGAATGCGAAAAGAGCGCAATGCGTCCCGGCATCGCCAGCAGGCGCTCGATCAGTGCGGACGCGCGCGCCTGCACCTGGGCAGCGCTCTCGCCTTGCGGAATCGGCGAATGCCACACCGCCCAATCGGGCACGCTCTCGTGAATCTCCGGGGTGGTGCGACCTTCGTAGATGCCGTAATCCCACTCGCGCAATTCGGGCTCCACTTCGACGCGTTCGCCGAGGCCTGCCAGCCGGCATGTATCGAGCGCCCGCATGCGCGGGCTCGACAGCACCGCATCGAAGTGCACGTCGCGCAGCAACGGCAGCAGTGCGCGCGCCTGTTCGCATCCATGTTCGGTGAGCGGGATATCGGTGCGTCCGGTGTGTTTGCCGTTGAGGCTCCACTCCGTTTCGCCATGACGGATCAGCCAGATTTCGCGGTGGCCGGCTGTGTCGTGCTGGAGAGCGGTGTTCATCGTCTGACTCCGTGCTGGATATCTGCTTGCGATACTGGCCTGATGCCTGTCCGACATCTGCCCGACATCCGCCGGGCATCGTTCGGCGCCGCATCGCGGCGCTGCGCGGCGCGCGCCGCGCGAACGCGCAAGCGCGCGGACCTCGATTCTATGACAGCGGCACATTCAACGCCGCCGCACCGGGGAATGCCTGATGCAGATTGGCACAAACCGTCGCGCGCGGACCCTCTATGCTGGCGAAATTGCCCACGGGCAGCTATACCGTTTACGCGCGGTACAAGACGGAAGAACAGCATCAGGCCGTTACCGTGTCCGGCAGCGGGCATCAGCGCCTGTCGTTCCGTTTCGGCATCCAGTGATGCCATGCACGTTGCATCGCACCGGGAGAACATCATGCGGCCACATTCAATCCGAATGACTATCGCGATCGTCGCTTGCGGCGTGCTGGGCGCGTGCGCGTCGCCACAGGAACGCGCGAGCGAAAAAGACGACATGCTGGCAGCCGCGGGCTTCACGATCCTTCCGGCCAATACGCCCGAGCGCAGGCTCCAGCTGCAGACGCTGCCGCCCAATCGCGTCGTGCAGAAGATGCAAGGTTCGCGCGTGGTCTTTCTTTATGCGGACCCTTATGCGTGCGGCTGCCTTTATATCGGCGACCAGAACGCGTGGGATACCTACCGGCGCCAGCAGTTCCAGGCCAACCTCGCGCGCGAGCAGCAGATGACCGCGCAGATGAATGAGGAAGCCGCGTGGGATTGGGGTCCATGGGGGCCGGGGTGGTGGCGGTATTGAAGCGACGTGCCGCATCCGAGCGGTTCATTTACCGGGTTTGATCGGGTGATTCTATCGGCACATTACGTGCCGGTAGCAGCAACGCGCACGAACATCAGCAAGCCGACCATGACGATCACCGCGCCGATAACGCGCGCAACAGATTCGCCTTGCGGCGCGAGACGCTCGGCGGTAGTCGCCACGGTCACGGCTGCCATTGCGCGCAGATCGATCATGCCGGCAGCGAGCAGCACGATCATCAGACCCGCACAGCAGCCCGCACAATGCAGCCCGTGGCGCACACCGGTCCGCCAGGCGGCGCCGATCTCCGGCGGCAATGCCTGGGCACAAGCGAATGCGGGCCGGCAGCTAGCGAGCAGATGCGCCTTCCACGCGCTGAACTGCAGCATGCCGGCCATCAGCAGGACGGCGCCGAGCGCAAGCGGACCGGTGCGCGCAAGCGCGGGCCATTGCCATGCGAGCGCGGCGAGCGCCGCACCCGGCGGAAACACGGCCGCGCCGAGCGCGGCCCAAACCACGAAGTAACCGATGCCGACCGCCGCGGTCAATCGTGCCGCGCGCGCATGCGCGTGGCCCAAACGGCCGACCGCCTCGTGATAACGCCATAGCACCGGCGCAAGCGATGGCAGCATCATCGCGACCATCATCACGATCCACATGCCGACGAACGACATCGCGGCGCGCGGCCACGATTGCCCGCACATCCGCGACCATGCGATCGACATCGACCAGCCGCCGGGCATCGGCATCTCGCCCGCCGTCGACATCGACACACAGCCGATCACCGTCAGCACAGCGCTCGCGATGAACAGCAACGCGCAGACGCCGACGAACGCGCGCCGCGACGCTCGCCGTGGTGTACCACGCGCTGCAAGCGCTACGGCCGATGGCCGGGCAATGGTTGTGCGGACAACGTTCACGGTTCACCCCGCTGCTTTGGCGTTGCGGTCGCGGTCGTACTCGTCATGCCGGCGCCACCAGACCCCCGTTTCGTTGCGCCCCTTCGGCGCGCGGTCGAGCCACTGATACATGCCCCACACGCTGTCGACGCCGCGCGCATACGTCGAATACGCGTGGTAGACGACGCCGTCTTCGAGCACGAAGGTGCTGAGTCCCGGTCTGTCTTGCGCATAGGTCGCCGCATCCGTGCCGCAGCGCGCGGCGAACTCGGCAACCGGCGCCGGCGGCGGTGTCATATCCATCGCGTGGCCGCCACGCTCGTAGTTGTATTCGACCGCACCGCTCTTCTGCTGCTCGGCGGTAAACGACACGTTGAAATCGAAGTTGAAGTCGCTGTCGAGCGACGACGCCCACGGAAACGTCCAGCCCATGCGCTGCCTGTACGCATGCAGCTTCGCAAGCGGCGCGCGCGACACGGCCATCAGCATCACGTCGTGGTGCGCCAGATGCACCGCGATGCCGTCGAATCCGTCGGCAATCGCCGAGCACGACGGGCAGCCGGCCTTGTAGTCCGGCCCGAACATGAAGTGATAGACGATCAGTTGCGAGCGCCCTCTGAAAAGATCGGGCAGCGTCGCACTGCCTTGATCGGTGTCGAACCGGTAGGTCTGGTCGACACGCACCCACGGCAGCGCCTGACGCTGCTGCGCGAGTTCGTCGCCACGCCGGGTATAGGCCTTTTCCGCTTCAAGCAGTTCGAGCCGCGCAGCGAGCCATTGCTCGCGGGTTGCGGTTGGATGTGTCGTCATCTTTCGTCCCTCCTTTAGGTATCCTGTGACGGATGTCGGATTGCCGAAGCAGCACAATGCCGCAGTCGTGAAGCCAGATTAGCTGGCCTGATCGCAACCAGGGGAGTGACAAGTGTGTCGGGATTCGTCTGAATGGATTCGTTGATCACCTCGGCCGCGCGCGCCCTTGCAGCCGGCGATCCGCTCGGCGCACTCAATCGCGTGGCGTTGCGCGACGACGCGCCCGCGCTCGCACTGCGCGGCATTGCGATGGCGCAGCTTGGCGAGCTGGCTCGCGCGAAGGCGCTGGTGCGCAGCGCGGCGCGAGCGTTCGGCGCGAAAGAGGCGGTCGCGCGAGCGCGCTGCGTGGTCGCCGAAGCGGAAATCGCACTCGCATCGCGCGATCTCGGCTGGCCCGCGAAAGCGCTCGACGCGGCGCGGGCGACGCTCGAGGCGCACGGCGACCGCGTGAACGCCGCGCATGCGCGCTACCTCGCGGTGCGGCGGCTGCTGCTGATCGGGCGCCTCGACGATGCTGAGGCTTTGCTTGCCGGACTCGAGCCCACGCCGCTGCCGCCCGCGTTGAGCGCGGCGCACGAACTGGTGGTGGCGGGTATCGCGATGCGCCGCTTGCGCAGCGGCCCGGCACGCGCGGCGCTCGCCCGCGCGGCGCATGCGGCGCGCGTGGCCGGCATTGCGGCGCTAAGCGCGGAGGTGGAAAGCGCATCGCGGGTGCTGGATGCGCCCGCCGCCCGTAGCATTACGGGCGGCAACGAAAAGGCGTTGCTGCTCGACGAGGTGGAAGCGCTGCTGAAGTCGGACGCGCTCGTGATCGATGCGTGCCGTTATGCCGTGCGCGATGCGGATACGGTGGTGCCGCTCGCGCGGCGGCCGGTGCTGTTCACGCTGGCGCGCGCACTCGCCGAAGCGTGGCCCGGCGATGTGCCGCGCGACACGCTGATCGCGCGCGCGTTCCGTACGAAGCACGCGGACGACACGCATCGCGCGCGATTGCGCGTCGAGCTCGGGCGCTTGCGCGCGATATTGCGCCCGCTCGCCGGCGTGCACGCGACCGCACGCGGCTTCGCGCTGGCGCCGCGCAGGCCGCGCGAAGTGGTGGTGCTTGCGCAGCCGGTCGAAGGCGAGCACGCGGCGATGCTCGCATTTCTGTCGGATGGCGAAGCGTGGTCGAGCTCGGCGCTCGCGCTTGCGCTGGGCGCAAGCCAGCGGACCGTGCAGCGCGCACTCGAATCGCTCGCGCGCGGCGGCAAGGTGCAGTCGTTCGGACGCGGCCGCGCGCAGCGCTGGATGACGCCGGCCGTGCCGGGGTTTTCGGCGGTGTTGCTGCTGGCTGGGGCGTTGCCGGATGCGTAGCACCTGGAGGAAACGCGTCTACGACACATAGCAGAAGGATTGGGGCGCGACGCCGCTTTCCAGCACGGACGGCAACTCAAGCGGCTTCTCGTAGCGCCGCGCATCCTTCACCTTGATCGCGTGCGCGACCTCACGCCCGGCGAAATACTCGTTGAAGAACCGCTTCGTAATGCCGGAAAACCCCTTGGTACGAGACCACAGTTTGCGAGGCGATTCGGAGATGAATCCGTCAATATCGAACTCGCCGACAACCTTTCCCACCGGCTTCGTGGCATAGATCAGGGCGGTCTTTACGCCTGACGCCTTCGGAAGCGCCTTTCTGAATTCGAAATGCTTTTCTCCGAGAAGGATCTTCTCGGCAAATTCGGGCTTAATGGATAACAAGACTTTCATGCACACCCCCTTGTCTAATGATGTTGAGAAACTGCGCATGGGTAAGGGGCAGAAAGCCCCAATACGCGCTTGCGTCCAGTCCGGCATTTTCAATCATCGCGCCACGCGTGATTCGCTTCTTCAACGCGATGTTGTATGTAAAACGGATCACATAAGGATAACGCCGGGTCGCCCAGAAGCGGCTTAACTCGTCTTCCGTGAAGACGCTGTACGGTCTGCAATAGACTAGAAACGCATCGCGGGATGGAAAAGAGTGGATCGAACGAAATTCTTCGACGACGCAAACCGACGTCGCAACGGAGCGATGATGAGCGGCCCCCAGCCCGTCGGAGGTTCGGTAAATTAACAGCACGTCGCCGAGCCTGAGCGCGTCCACGCCCCTCATTGCAGTGAGATACACCTTATGGATGCTATTGGTATGCGAAACGTCCTGCACGATGTCCGCAGTTTCCGTCTTGAGAATCGAGTCCGGTAGCAAGCGCGTATGCCATTCAGGCTTTAGCGAAAGCAGATACGCTCGTTGACCGGCAAGCCTCACGACCGGGTACCGCGCGACGACATCGTCATGAACGTCGCAGAGCCGTTTGACGAACACCGATTCAATGCCATTGACAGATGTCTTGGACGCGCGCCGGATGAAGCCGTAGCGCTCTAACAGCGCGATCAACGCGGCATGCTCGTCGAAGACCGTCACATAGATCTCCTGGACACCTTCGTAGGTCGCATGATCGAAAATCTTCTTGATAAACCGTTCACCGAGTTTCGTACCATGCGCGTTGATCTTGAGCGTTCCGATTTTTAAGCGTTTGGCAGCTGGCAACACTGGATCGACATCGGAAACGGCGCCTTCCTCAATCTTTATGTACAGAAAGCCATCGATAGCACCATTCTGGTTTGTGAAAACGTAAGCAGTATCTTGATTTTTTCTGACAAACCATTCCGAGAACTCGGAATAGCTAGCTTTAAGCGAGTCAAAGAACGGATCGTTCAGGTCGATATCTCGAAAGTATTTACGCTCAAGCAGCATTTTCCCCCCTATTTTTAGTGTGGAATCCTCATATCTATGATGTGATAAAGCGGAGGATATTGGAAGGCGCGGGCACAGTGAAATCGATCAGACGTTGGGCCCCGCCTTCGAGTCAGACCATGCGGTCGTGGCAACGATATCGGACCGCAGCCGAGCGGTGGCCGACCTGAGTGATGCCTATCAGCATCAATTCATCACAAATCAGAATGCATCGAATCTCATCAATTCATTTTTTATGATGCGGGTTGACGCCTATCCTGTGTGGGTCGCCAGCGCGCATCGCGTCACGGGTCGCGCCGCCAGCATTCAGTGAAATGACGTGATGTCATCGACGTCCTCCCGCGTGCGGCGCGGCATGGACTGACCAACACGAGGGTCCCATGGCACTTTCCGCCGACGCACTCGAACCGGCGCACGCACCGCAATCCGAACCCGCCAGCTACGTGCTGCGCAACCAGTCGTACTGGCAACGCAATCTCGCCGTCTGCGTATTCGGCTCGTTCACCACGCTCGTCAGCCTGAGCATGCTGCTGCCGTTCCTGCCGTTGTACGTTGCGCAACTCGGCGTGAAGTCGCCGGCCGACGTCGTGCAATGGTCCGGCGTCTCGTTCGGCGCGACCTTCTTCGGCACCGCGATCACCGCGCCGATCTGGGGGCGTCTTGCCGATCGCTACGGCCGCAAACCGATGCTCGTGCGCGCGGCGCTCGGCATGGCGGTCGTGATGTCGCTGATCGGCATCGCGCACAGCGTCACCGAGCTCGTCGCGCTGCGCCTCGTGGCCGGCCTGGTCGGCGGGTACGCGTCGGCTTCCATCGTGATGATCGGCACGCAAGCGCCGCGCGAGCGCGCCGGATGGGCGCTCGGCGTGCTCTCCACCGGCGCGCTGTCAGGCAATCTGATCGGGCCGCTGGTCGGCGGCTTCCTGCCGGATCTGGTCGGCATTCGCGGCACGTTCTTCGTCGGCGGCGCAATGATCGCCGTCGCGGCCGCCGCGACCATCCTCTTCGTGCGCGAAGATTTCGACCGCCACGCCGATACGAAGCCCCGCAGCGACGCGACCGGCGAGCGCAGCCCGAACGCGCATCGCGCGGTCATCGCGTCGCTGCTCGTCACCGCGATGACGGTGCTGTTCGCCAATATGTCGATCGAGCCGATCATCACCGTGTACGTCGCCCAGCTCGGCGTGCCGCACGCACACCTCGCGCGCATGGCCGGCATCATCATGGCGGCATCCGCGTTCGGCAGCATGCTGACCGCGCCGCGCCTGGGTGCGCTCGCCGATCGCATCGGCAGCTGGAACGTGATCATCGGCTGCCTCGTGGTGACCGGCCTGCTGATGCTGCCGCAAGCGTTCGTCACGCACTGGTGGCAGTTGGCGCTGCTGCGCGGCCTGATGGGCATGACGATCGCGGGCCTGTTGCCGTCGATCGCGAAGATGGTGCGTCACCTCGTCGACGAAAGCCACTCGGGCAAGACGCTCGGCTATCTGCAATCGGCGCAATTCTCCGGACAGGTGATCGGCCCACTCGTCGGCGGCCAGATCGGCGCGCATGCGGGCCTGCATCAGGTGTTCTTCGTGACCGGCACGCTGCTCGTGTTGTGCGCGGCGTTGAACTACTGGATGCGTGCGCGTAGTGCTTAGTGCGTAACGCGTTGGGCGTTGGGCGCAGTGCATCGGGCGTCACGCCTCACGCATCAGGCCGGCGTGCCGATTCACGATTCGCGACGGTCTTGTTACTCCCCGGCGTCGCGGTCGAGCGGATAGGATGCCTGCATCGACACACCATCTGGACTCGCTGCACAATGCCAGCCAGGCGCTAAAGCGTTCACCAGACCCCACGGGAGACATCATGAAACGATCCGCCGCCGAAGTGCTTCACGAGTATGGCCCGTTCCCCGGCGTCGACAAGATAGGCGGCGTCACCTATGACGGTCAGCGCGTATGGATTGCGGCCGGCGCGACACTCAAGGCATTCGATCCGTCGACCGGCAACACGCTGCGCTCGATCGACGTCGCAGCCGACGCGGGCACCGCGTTCGACGGCCGGCACCTGTTTCAGATTGCCGATAGCCGCATCCAGAAGATCGACCCGGACACCGGCCGCGTGCTCGCGACCATTCCCGCGCCGGGCAATGGCGGCGATTCCGGCCTCACATGGGCCGAGGGCACGTTATGGGTCGGTGTGTACCGCGAACGCAAGATCCATCAGATCGATCCGCAGACCGGCGCGATTCTGCGCACGATCGAATCGAATCGCTTCGTCACCGGCGTCACGTGGGTCGACTCGGAACTCTGGCATGCGACGTGGGAAAACGACGCAAGCGAGTTGCGGCATGTGGATACGCAAACGGGAGAGGTGCTCGAAAAGCTCGATATGCCGTCGGGTATCGGCGTATCGGGACTCGAGTCGAACGGGGCCGACGTGTTCTATTGCGGCGGCGGCACGAGCGGCAAGGTGCGCGCAGTGCGCAAACCGAAGAAATAACGTTATACGAATCGCTTGGTTTGAGTGCGCCGGAGGAGCCGATAGAATGGTCTCGTCTCCTCTGTGAATCCAACGCTGCGTAAGTCACGGTCAGCGGTTCGACACTGACCGCGGTTTGTGCAGCGAGTCGACCGAAGTGGGCGCTTTAGCGCTTGCTTTGGCCAGTCTTTGGACATGGGTTTAGGTCCCGGTATCGATCGATGCCGGGACTTTTTTCTTTTTTGCCACACATGTCAACGAAGCGACGCCGCGCTACCGCTCAGAACGGCGCATCGCCTTCAATCGTCGTGCGGTACAGCTTGCGCCGCAGATGATCGGGCGTGCCCGCCGCGAGATGCATCAGCGAGCGGTTGTCCCAGAACACCATGTCGTGGTCGCGCCATTGATGCCGGTACACGTATTCGGCACGCACGCTGTGCGCGAACAGTTCGTCGAGCAGCACGCGGCTTTCGTCTTCCGGCAGACCGACGATGCGCGTCGTGAAATGCTCGCTGACGAACAGCGCCTTGCGGCCGGTTTCCGGATGCGTGCGCACCACCGGGTGCACCACCGGCTTCACTTCGGCGATCTGCTCCGGCGTCAGGTTCGGGCGCCACGGACTGCGCGCCTGCAATTCCGCATAGCGCGCGAGATACGTATGCTCGGCGCGCAGACCTTGAATCGCGTTGCGCAGCGCATCGGGCAGCGCGTCATACGCGGCGTGCATGTTCGCGAACAGCGTATCGCCGCCTTCGGCCGGCAGTTCCTGCGCGTGCAGCAGCGAGCCGAGGCTCGGCTTTTCCTTGTACGACAGATCCGAATGCCAGAAGTGGCCCGCGTCGCCGAGGCCGATCGGCTTGCCGTTCTCGACGATGTTCGAGACGATCAGCATCTCCGGGTGCGCGGGCAGCGCAAACTGATGCAGCACGTGTTTCTGCAGCGGGCCGAAACGGCGACTGAATGCGACGTGCTGCTCCGGCGTGATGCGCTGGTCGCGGAACACCACGACGTGGTAATCGAGGTGCGCGCGGTGGATACGCGCGAAGTCATGGTCGGCGAGCGGTTTCGATAGATCGAGACCGATCACTTCGGCGCCGAGCGGCGCGTCGAACGCGACGATGTCGAAATCCTGCTGAAGCCGGGCCGATGGATTCGCGGACTGCTCGGCGAGCGCGGGCGTGGACACGAACAACACTCCATCGAAAGAAAACGACCAATCTACGGCCGCATGTTGCTGCGCGTCAACGATGCAAATAGGATACGTTTATTCCGGAATGGCATAAGGGCCTGGCGTAGCGCAGCGGCGCGGCCGCGCGGCGGGCTCTCAGGTGTCCCGTCGGTCGTCCCTCAAGTCACGCGTTTGAGTCGCGTCCTCAGTTGGCCCCTCAGTTGGCCCCTCAGTTGCCCCCCCCAGTTGACCCCTCAGTCGCCCCATCCGTCGCGCCCTCACTCGTCCCAGTCGCGCCACTCGACGTCGTGCTGCTCGAGATACGCGTCGACCGCCACGCCGAGCGTCGGAAACGTGCGTTCAGCGATCAGCCCCGCGGACATGCCGTAGCGGACCAGCAGATCCTTCACCGGCCCCTTCAGCTCCGCGAAGTAGATCCCGATATTCTTGTCCTTCAGTTCGTCACGCAGTTCGCGCAAAATGCCGGCCGCGGTCACGTCGACATCGGTGATCGGCTCGGCCGCGACGACGAGCCAGTTGGTCGGCGTATCCGCTGCCGCGATCGCCCGCCAGACGCGATCGCGAAAGATCTCCGCATTCGCGAAAAATAGCGGCGCGTCCCAGCGAAACAGCACGAGCCCCGGAATGCGGCGCGCATCCGGATGGCGCGACACGTCGTGATAGCCCTTGCGTCCTTCGACGCGGCCGAGCACCGCATCGTACGGCCGCCACGCGCGCCACACGAAAGCGAGCAGCGCAAGACCGATCGCGATGAAAATGCCTTGAATCACGCCGACCAGCGCGACACCGGCAAAACAGGCGATCGACTGCAAAAACTCGCTGGGCCGCAAGCGCAGCAGCGCGGCCACCGCGCGCAGTTCGAACAGCCCGATCGCCGCCGCGATCACCACCGCGGCGAGCGCGGCCGTCGGCAAGGTGCGCAGCAACGCCGGCGCGAACATCAGCAACGCGGCAACACAGAGTGCGGCAATCACGCCGGTCAACTGCGAGCGCGCGCCCGACGATTCGGCGACTGCCGTGCGCGACGAACTGCTCGTCACCGGAAACCCCTGAAACAGGCCGGCCACGATATTGGCGGCGCCGAGCGCCACCAGTTCCTGATCGCGATCGACCTGTTGCCGGGTGCGGCCGGCAAATACGCGCGACAGCACGCTGATGTCTGCCAGCGAAATCAGCGCGACCGCGATCGCACCGGGCAGCAGATCGATCACCTGCTGCAGCGACACCCATGGCACCGCCACGTGCGGCAAGCCGCGCGGCAGACTGCCGACGATCGGCACCTGCGCGGTTCGATCGAGCGCGAACACCGCGACGGCCACCGCGGCGCCGGCGACCGCGACCAGGATGCCGGGAATGCGCGGCGCCCAACGCTTGCAGCCGAAGATCACTGCGAGGCTCGCCACACCGAGCACGCACGCGACCCAGTTGATCTTGCCGTCCAGCACGCCGCGCACGAACCCGGCGGCCTCCGCGGGCAGACTGCTGCCATCGACACCGAAACCCAGCAGCTTCGGCGCCTGGCCGATCACAACGGTCAGCGCGACGCCGTTCAGATAGCCATCGCGAATCGGCTTCGATAAAAGGTCGGTCACGAAGCCGAGGCGAAACAGGCCGACCAGCACGCACAGGATGCCCGACAGCACGGCCAGCATGCTGGCCGCGACGATCAGCCGCTCAGGCTGCGTGCCGGCGATCGGCAGGATGATCGACGCGATCAGCGCGCCGAGCGCGGAATCGGGACCGAGCACGAGAAACCGGCTCGGCCCGAACAGCGCATAGGCGAAGGTGCAGGCGATGGTCGCATAGAGCCCGAAAATCGGCGGCAGGTGCGCCGCTTCCGCGTAACCCATGCCGGCCGGCACGAGCACCGACGTCAGCACGATGCCGGACACGATATCGCTGCGCAGCCAGTCGCGCCGGTACGCGCGCACTGTCGCAAGGCCCGGCAGCCGCTGCAGCCAGCGCTGATGCCGGAGCATGCGCGCCGCGGTTGCGCCGTTCGAGCTCGAACTCATTCGACTTCTCCCGCGCAAGGGCCCGGCGCGCCGCGCGCGAGGCCAGATCGGCAAACGTTCGCACAATGAGGCATGCGGTTGAACCGGCTGACGCGGTAAGCTGCGGTTCAATCAGGTCTATCAAAGAACGTCTAGAACAAAGTGACCGAAAGGTCAAAATGAATCGTCGGCGCCGCAATGTTCGCAAAGCGCTGCGTTGATCGGATCAGTCCGGATCGGATCGTTTCGTTTCGTTTCGTTTCGGCACGCGCCGCAGCGGTCGCCCAATGTAACGAGTTGAGCAGGTTCATAAACGAAAGGCTATAGCGTGCCAAAGTTTGTTTGATTATTCGCGACGCCGCGCGCCGCCCTACACTCGTCGGATTGACGCGAGGCGGGGTTCGGTCGCGACGCGTGGCGCCGCGAACCGGCCTCGCCTTCCCCGCAACCTCCCGATGCACAGGAGATGAGATGCCGGCCCGCCCGGTCATCAGCCCCCATGTCCCCGACCCTTGTCTATACCCACGACGCCTGTCTGAACCATCAACCCGGCCCGGGCCATCCCGAGTCGCCCGAACGGCTGAAGACCGTGTTGCGCACGTTGCGCGCGCCGGAATTCGCGGCGCTCGAATGGCGCGACGCGCCGCTCGGCACGCTCGAACAGGTCGAACTCGTCCATAGCCGCGACTTTATCGACGAAGTCGCGGAGATCGCGCCGAAGCAGGGCTACATGCCGCTCGATGCGGGCGACACGGTGATGTCGCCGGGTTCATGGGAAGCCGTGATGCGCTGTGTCGGCGCGGCCTGCGCGGGCGTCGATGCGGTGCTCAACGGCGATGCGCGCAATGTGTTCTGCGCGACGCGCCCGTGCGGACACCATGCCGAACCGTCGCGCGCAATGGGCTTTTGCATCTTCAATCAGGCAGCGATCGCGGCGGCATACGCGTACGAGGTGCACAAGCTCGAACGTGTCGCCGTGGTCGACTTCGACGTGCATCACGGCAACGGCACGCAAGCCGCGTTCTTCCACCGGCCCGAGCTCTTCTATGCATCGAGCCATCAGTCGCCGCTCTATCCGGGCACCGGCGCCGCATCCGAAACCGGCGTCGCGCACAACATCGTCAATGTGCCGCTGCCTACGGGCTGCGATTCCGCGCTGTTCCGCTTGCGCATCTCGGCTGAGATGCTGCCTGCCGTGCGCGACTTCAATCCGGAGCTGATCATCATCTCGGCCGGGTTCGATGCACACCGGCTCGATCCGCTTGCCGGGCTCGGTCTCGATGACGACGACTTCCATTGGGTCACACGCGAGCTCGTGAAGATCGCCGATGAGACCTGCGGCGGCCACGTCGTGTCGATTCTCGAAGGCGGCTACAGCATGGAAGGTCTCGCGAACGGCACGCGCGCGCATGTGCGGGCGCTGATGGGCGCGCGAGACTGAACTGAAAGCGCTGCTGGTAGACAGCTGCCTGCCGCGCCGTCGGCGCGGCAGGCGTGAAAAACGCCGCTTGACGCGGCGAATTCATGCTTGTCGAAGGCTCGCTACACCGCCGCCGCGGTCTGCTCGCGCGGCCACCGATGCGCAGGGTCGCGATGCGAGCGCTCATGCCAGAGCATCATCGACATCTAACGGCGGCACGCATCACATTCCCGCGCTCACATTGCGTGAGGAGATCGCGCCGCAGAAAACCGGCTTTGCCGCGCACATCGCCGAACCCGTGGACTAAATCGGGCGCCGCGGCGCACGCATCACGCGCCTGGCCGGCGTTGACCTAGCCGGCGTTGATCTCGTCGAGCACCGTCTCGAGCACGATCTCCGTCAGGCGGCGCACGACGGGCCGCGGGGCCGTTTCGGTTCGATGCAGCGACAATGGAACCGGCGGCAGCACGGGCAGCCCCGTCGCAAGCGGATCGAGCACGGTAAGCGTGCGCGGCATCGCGATCGTCGTGCGTACGGTGATGCCGAAGCCCGCTTCGGCCGCGGCCCACAGCCCGGACAGACTCGGGCTCGTGAACGCGAGCCGCCACGGAATGCTCGCCTCGTCGAGCGCGGCGATGCCGGCGGCCCTGAACGAGCACGGCGGCTCGAACGCGACGAGCGGCAACGGTTCCGCGCCGAGGCCGCGGATATTGCCCGAATCCGGCCGGCCGACCCATGAGATCGACAGGTTCGCGACCCACTCGGCGTGCGGCGTGCCGGGGTTGTTGCCCCACGCGAGCGCAACATCGAGATCGCCTTTGAGCGTCTTTTCGATCAGCCGTGCGCTGCCGTCGACTTGCACTTCGACGCGCACTTTCGGATGCGCCCTCGCAAAACGCCCGAGCACCTGCGGCAAAAACGTATCGGCAAAGTCCTGCGGCAGACCGAGCCGGACCCATCCTTCGAGATCCGCGCCGCGAATCGTCTCCACCGCTTCGTCGTTCAGTTCGAGCAGACGCTTCGCATAGCTGAGCAGCGATTCGCCTGCGGTGGTGAGCGCGAGACCCCGTCCCGACTTCTGCACGAGCGGCGTGCCGATCTGCTCTTCCAGCTTGTGCAATTGCGCGCTGATGGCCGATTGCGAACGGCCGAGCCGGTCCGCCGCGCGCGCGAAGCTGCCGAGTTCGAAGCCCAACACGAAGGTGCGCAGCACATCCATATCGAGGTTGGTGCGAGCCGCCATAGTTCGATTTTTCCGATCTGTCAGTTTGAAAGTTTGCGATATTCGTGAATCGTATTCTTCCGTATTCTTGGCGCCATGCACGTCGCGCCGTGCCCTCGCACAGCCGCCCGCGAGCAGCGGCAAGCGTTGCGGGCCAGGCATCGCCACACAGGACCCTGATTGCATTGTATGCGGATCAGATGATCTGTTAGGCGATTGCGTGCGCAAACCTATTGCTGTTCGCGAACGGAGCATCAGATGCCACTCGTCCGGATTTCACTATTGAAAGGCCGATCCCCCGCGCAGTTGCGCGCGATCGCGGACAGCATTCATCAGACGCTCGTCGACGCATACAACGTGCCGCCCGGCGACCGCTTCCAGCTGATCGAGCAGCGCGAGCCGGGAGAACTGATCTACGACCCGCATTACCTCGGCATCGAACGGACTGACGAGGTCGTGCTTATTCATATCGTGGCCGGCCGCTGGCGCGATACGGCGACCAGGCGGGCGTTGTATCGATCGCTCGCCGCGCGGCTGTCCGCCGAGGTCGGCATCCGGCCCGAGGACGTGCAGATCGTTCTGTCGCCGAACGACAGGGACGACTGGTCGTTCGGCAACGGCCTCGCATCGTATGTGCAGGATGCGTGACACGCGTCAGGAGACCTCTATGTTCATCATGCAATATCAGATCAGCCTGCCCGCCGATTACGACATGAACGTGATCCGCCAGCGCGTCGCGAGCAAAGGACCGTCGTTCGATACGCTCGACGGCCTCGGCCTCAAGTGTTTCCTGATTCGCGAGCGCGGCCGGTTTGGCGCGCCGTGCAACGAGTACGCGCCGGTGTATCTGTGGCCGCGGGTCGAGGCGATGTGGGGGTTTCTGGCCGGCTCCGGGTTCGCCGGCATCAAGGACGCGTTCGGCACGCCGCCGGTTCAAACGTGGCCCGGGTTCGCGCACGTGCGCTCGGCGCAGCTATCGGACCCGAAAACCATTGTGTCGGTCACACGTGAAGACGAGACGCTGTCGCGCGACGCCGATCTGATCGAGCGGCGCAAGCGGGAAATCGACGCGGCGAATGCCGCCGTCGAACGGACGCCGGGCCTGCTCGCGCGCGCCGTCGGACTCGACCCGCTCAGCTGGCGACTGGTTCGATTCGACTATTGGGCGCGGGCACAGGCCGAACTGCCCGCACATCTGAGCCGTTACGAAGTTCTGCACGTATCGGCGCCCGCATTCGCTGAACTGCACGACACCGGGCGGCAATACGCGTGAATGGGGTGATTGGATGCTGCATGCGGATTGCGGCGGCCGTGGCCGGCCGTTCCGCACTTCGGCACTTCCGCGCGCCGCAAGCACGCGCAGCGCAGCGTTTTTCATCATATCTTCCCGGGAAGATACTTAGTCAAGGAATGAAGTTCGTCCGCGGATGTAAGCCGATGCACCGGCTCGCGTGGAAGCGACCGCGCGCAGTCAACCCATCTCCGCAAGAATGCGCCTGAGGTAGGCGTCCGCTTCGCTGAATTCGGCATCGCTCATGCCGATGGCCTCGCGCAATGTCGCGAGGCCGGCCGCGACGTGAGCGATCGCCGCATCGGCCAGCTCGACGCCGCGTTCGGTCAATACGATCTGCGCCGACCGGAGGTCCTCGTTGTCGTCGATGCGCGCGACGAGCGCCGCCCGTTCGAGCCGGTCGATGCGCTTGCTTACCGCGCCCGACGTGACGAGCAGCGCCCTGAACAGGTCCGTCGGGCGCATCGCATAGGGCGCGCCGACGCGGCGCAACGCGAGCAGCACGTGCAGTTCGCCGGAATCGACGCCGACTGCTTCCGAAATGGCGGCGAGGCGCCGCTCATGCATGAAATGCGCTTGCTTGATGCGCATGAAAAGCCCGACGAGGCTCAGATCGAGGTCCGGACGCTCGCGCGCCCATGCGAGCGCGACCTCGTCGAGCCGGTCGGTCTGCACGCGCTTTTTGGGCCGGCGTCCGTTGCCGAGCGGGTCCGCCTCGCCCGCCGACACGCCGCGCCCTTTGCCGGACCACCAGTCATGCGAGCGCGCGACCGCCTGGCTGAAGTCGAGCACGGAATGCCCGTCGGCGCCGCTGCTGTCGTCCGCCTTGCCGAGCAGGATTTCCTCGTAACGCCCGGACCCGATGAAAAGCCGCGCATGCCAGCTGGCCGAACGCGCGCCCTTGTAGTAGCCAAGGTGCCGGCCGGTACCCACCGCATGCCAGTACGGCTTGCGCCGCGGCTCCAGCGCGGCGCGCGACTCGGGCGTCGCAAGCCATGCTTCGCTATCTTCCGCGGCACCGCTGGGAACCGGCGCCGTCCGTTGGTTTCTCTTCATCCTGTTGCCTCGGCCCGCCTCAATCCGTTTAGCACTGCCATGCCCGCAATATTACCTAACTCACCCAATTCTTTCAAACGCCGGGATCTGATCGGATGAGTGGTGTACGCGTCGGCCAGACAGTCAGATCGGGGCATCGAACCATGTCGGGGTGGCCGATCGACAGGCGAGGTCATCGACGTGCAGGCGCGCCCTGCATACCCGGCCAGTTGCGAACCGGCACGCGTGTTCAGCGCATCGTGCGCATGGTCACGATGCATCACCGGACGGCGTCGGTTTGACGCTTCTGCGCACGACCGCGAAGCTGATCGGCACCGCGCCGCGTGCGACCGCACGCTGTGGCGCGCGCTCGGGAGGCTGCGCATCGTCAGGTGCGGCTGCCGTCAACGGCCGGTACAGCGCGGGGCGGCGCGCGGCGCGCCAATGCCCGCTGACGCTCGCGTCGACAAGAGACCGGTCGATCACCGCTGAAACGAAGGGAAGGAAGTCGGCGGAACCGGCCGATGAACGAAGCGATGACCCGGCCAATGAGTCAGCCAGCACCCGGCCGCGCGGGTCGACGATCATCGCCGCGCCCCGTGCGCCGGCGCTAGCACCGTCGTCCTCGCCTGCGGCCAGCACGATAAACGTGCCGTTATCGAGCGCGCGCCCCGGCAACGCACGGCGCAACGCATCGATTGAACCGAAGCCCGCGCGGTCGACGCCGCGTGCGGCCGCGACCGGATCACTCCGGTGCGGCGCAAGCAATAGCGTCGCGCCCATGAGTGCGGTGACCCGCGCATTCTCGACCACCTCGTTATCCGCGCCGATCAGAATGCCGACCCGCACGCCCCATTGCGTGTCGAACACCGTGAAGCGGCTGCCGTTCCCGACCTGCTGTGCGCCCGTATGCAGCTTGCGATGGCAAAAGCGCGCGCCACCCGGCAAACACACCACGTAGCTATTGAAACAGCGCCCGTCGGCGGCACGCTCGATCCAGCCGACGCCTGCCGCCACACCAGTTCGCTCGACCGCCTGCGCGATCGCGCCAATCGCAGCGCCGTCAAGCGGCTCGGCGAGCGCGTGCCACTGCGCGCGGCTGGTCCTGCGTGCGCGCAGCGCGCCGTTCGCGCCACTCAGGCAAGCCTCCGGAAACACCGCTAGCGTGATGCCCGCCCGCGCGGCTTCGTCGAGCCACGCGACGACGCGCGACACGTTTTCACGCGTATCGCCGGGACGAGAAGCAAACGGGATGGCCGCCACCCTCAGCGGCGCGATGGAAGACGGCGTCATCTCGCAACACTCCAGATCCGATCGGATTGATCGTGTGCCCCAATTGGACCGCCGCACAATCGATAAGTAAAATGAATCTTTCGATCGATTCGATCACCATCTGGAATGGAAGCCAGCGTATGGAAATCAGACTGCTGCGCGCGTTTCTGACCGTCGCCGGCATCAGGCACTTCGGCCGCGCCGCTGACGCGCTGGCGCTCAGCCAGCCGGCGCTCAGCAAGCAGATCGCCGCGCTCGAAGCGAGCCTCGGCGCAAAGCTGTTCGAACGCGGGCGGCATGGCGCCGAACTGACCGTATTCGGCGCGACCTTTCTCGACGACGCCGAAGCCCTCGTGCGCAACGCCGATCACGTGCTCGCGCGCGCACGCGAGGCAAGCGGCGGCAAACGCGGGTTTCTGCGCGTCGGGCTCGGCCTGTCGACGCTCACGATTGCGCCGCGGCTGATCGCGGAGTTCCGGCAGCAGCACCCGGACATCAGCGTGACATTGAACGATCTGTCGTCGGCCGAACAGACGCGGCGCCTGCTCAGCAGTCAGCTGGAGGTCGGCTTTGTGCGCTTGCCTGCCGCGCATGGGCTGTCCGCGTTCCGCGTAGTCGACGAGACGCTTGCACTGGCAGTGCCCGGGCATGTGAAATGGAAGCGCCTGCCGTCGAACCTGCAGGCGTTAAACGAACTCGGCCTGATCGCGCTATCGCGCCGTCAAGGTCCTGGGCTTGCCGCGCAGATCGACGAATGGTGCGGCGAGCATCATTTCGTCCCGAACATCGTGCAATACGCGGACGACATTCAATCGATTCTCGCCGCTGTCGCGGCCGGTGTCGGTGCGGCGTTTCTGCCGTCGCGCACGCAATATCTGCTGCGCGACGCGCGCATCCTGCCATTGCGCGGTGCGACCGCGCGCTGGCGGATCGGCCTCGCATGGCAGAGCGATCGCGACAATGCGGTTGTGCAACAGTTTGTCGAATTCGTGCGCGCGGACCTCGCACGCGGTGCGCATTGAACCAGGCTCAGCGTTCGACGCTTCGCTTCAACGTGCCTCGTATTGCGCAATCGCGGCATCCGTCATGCCCGCTGCGCGCGCGGCGTCGATGATTTGCGCCCAGCTCGTCATATCGATTGGAACGCCGGTCTCGGTCCGCTCGCGGCGTGTCGCATCCTCGCGTTCGCCCGGCAGCAGCACTTCGTCGACACCTTCGACGCGGCGCGTCGCCTTCAACCAGTGGACGAATGCGTCCGCTTCCTTATCCTTGTCGGGGGCGTCAAACGCCGCCGGGTCGACGATCACCGACAACATGCAGTTGACGATCGCGTTGCTGGTGACGAGTGTCTCGGTGCGCGACGTAAAACCGCCGGACAACGCCCCCGCGAAAATCTCGCACATCGCGGCAAGCCCCGACCCTTTGTGTCCTGCCACCGCGCCGCCGAATGCAAGCAGCGCGCCGTGCTGCCCTTCGCTGAACAGGGCGCCGGGGTCGCGGGTCGGCCGGCCGTCGACATCGATCAACACGCCCGCCGGCGTCTCGACGCCCTTGTTGAACGCGACGCGCACCTTGCCCGCCGCGACCGCGCTCGTCGCAAAGTCGAGCACCAGCGGCACGCGTCCCTCGCGCGGGAACGCCGCGCAAAACGGATTGGTGCCGAAGCGCCGGTCGATGCCGCCGAACGGCGCGACAAGCGGATCGCCCGCCACATTGACGAAGTGAAACGACACGAGCCCGGCCCGTGCGCATTGTTCAGCCCAATGGCCGATGCGCCCGATATGATGCGCGTTGCGCAGCCCGATCGCGCACACGCCGAGTCGTCTCGCGCGTTCGATGCCGCGTTCCATTGCTTCGAACGCGATAACCTGGCCAAAGCCGCGTGCGCCTTCGATCGTCAGCACGGCGCCCGCATCGCGCACGAGCTGCGCATGCGAGTTGAGCTTCAGTTCCCCTTCGCGGCACGCACGCATATAGCGCGGAATCATGCCCACGCCGTGCGAGTCGTGACCCGCGAGATTCGCCTCGACGAGATGGTCGGCGACGAGCGCCGCCTCGCGCGACGCACTGCCCGCAGCCTGCCAGATCGACACGACAAACTCGCGTAGCGCGTCCATGCCGATAATCACTTCGGAATACGGATCAATGTTATGTTTCGGCATGAGCAGGGAGGATAAGGATGAATGAATCGCGCGCCGTAACAGCGCGCGGCAATGACCGATACCGTTACCGGCTCTCGCAACGGCTTATCGCGTTAAATATGGCGCGCGTACACCTGCTCGTCGATCGCATCGTCGCGTTTCGCGTTCAACGGCTCGACACGGCCCACCACGAACAGATAACTCGCGGCGCCGAGCACGCAAAATACGCCTGCGACCACCAGCGGAATCGTGAACGAGCCTTTGGTCATTTGCAGCATCACGCCGGTAAACGTGGTGAGCGCGATGCCGGCCAGATTCGAGGCGAAGTTCTGTATGCCGGCGAGCGACGCGACGTGTTGCGGCGTCGGCGCGACGTCCGCCGGCAGCGACCAGATGCTCGCCGCCGCGGCCGCGAGGCTGCCGTATGCGACCGCGAAGAGCGCGAGCATCTCGTAGACGCCCGGCACGACCGCGGTCAATGTAATGACCGACGACAGCAGCATGCCGCCGACAATGCAGGTCTTGCGCGCGGCGGTCGCGCTCCACCCGCGCCGCACGAGCGCATCGGAGAGCCAGCCGCCAAACCAGCCGCCGGGAATCGACGCGATCGCAGGCAACACGCCCAGCGTGCCGAGCGACTTCAACGAGAAGCCGCGCACGTCGACCAGATAGCTCGGGAACCACGTGATAAAAAAGTAGATGACGAAGTTCAGGCAGAAGAAGCCGAACATCATCCCCCATACGGTGCGGTAGCGAAACAGTGTGCTCCAGCGAATGGCCGGCCCCGCGGGCTGCGCGTGCGCCTCGGTCTGTGCTGCGGCCGCTTTGCGCGTGGCGAACGCGGCATGCGCGGCCGGCTCGCGATACAGCGCGAGCCAACCGGCGATCCACACCAGACCCAGCACGCCGGTGATCGCGAACGACGCCCGCCATCCGAACGCGCCGATAATCGCTGCGACAATCGGCAGCGACAGCGCGGAACCGGTGCGCGAACCGCTATCGTAGATGCTGGTTGCCAGCGCCCGTTCGTCGCGTGCGAACCATTGGCTGACAAGCTTCGCGCACGACGGGTAAGCGCCCGCCTCGCCCGCGCCGAGCATCAGGCGGCAACCGAACATCGCGGCGAAGCCGCTCGCCACCGCGGTCGCCGCGGTAAACACCGACCACCAGCCGACCGCGAGCGGCAGCGCGATACGCGCGCCGATACGGTCGACGAACCAGCCGAACGGCAACTGCATCACTGCATAGGTCCAGAAAAAGCCGCTTAGCAGCAAGCCCATGCCGGCCGGCCCGATGCCTAAATCCTTCATGATGTGCGGCGCGGCGACCGCGAGGTTCGCCCGGTCGATGTAGTTGACCGCGATCGCCAGAAAGCAGAAGAAAATCACCAGCCAGCGGGCCTTCTCCTTCATCGCGTCGTCTCCTCCTGAACCCGGCTGTCTCGTTGCGCGGGCGAGTTGCGGACTGCGGCCGGACCGTGTGTGACCGGCTGCGACGGCAGCAGCCGGTATGCGGCGGGAATACTGCGGTGTAGTCCTGCTGACTGATGCGCGCTGAACTGCGCGTCCTGCGTACTGTGGATGGAACGGAACGTGCGGACTGCGTGTGTTGTGTTTCGACTGTGTTTCGACTGTGTTTCGACGCGCCGGACTGCGTGCGATAAATCACGGTGCGCGAACTGCGCCGCCTACTGAACCGCATTGCATACGGTGCGCGTATCGCCGCGCGCCCGAATGTGTTCGGGCGGCTTCAGACCAAATTAAACGAGCGCTGCAACGCGGTCAACCGGGTAATCCCTGGCAGCGCGACATGCGGCGATCTCGATTCTTGACGAGAGTGAGAAGGATAAAGCGCTGTAAAACCGGCGCGTCAGCTTGCGCCTGAAAGCCGCTCGAAGGCATCCATTGCACGTCCGCAGAACGCGAGTGCCGATGAGAAATAAGGCAAGCGCCACGACAGTGCAGGCGCCCTGCCGGTTAACGTGCGAAGCGCCCGTCGATGACGGACGCTTCAATGGCCTTCAATAATATTTCAGACGATCAGGATCGCGAAGCGCCTGCACAGCCTGCTTCGCGCAGCCTCACTTCGCGATCGGCCGAATGTCGGTACGCGCTCAGAACGAGTGCTGGATACCCGCGTACACGCCGGACTGGCTATGTCCGATCAGCGGATTGTCCGTCCCCACCGTATCGCCCGCATTGTTCGCGTTCAGCCCGAAGTTCGCGGTATTGCTGTTCTGTACCGTTGCGATCTGGAAATCGAGCAGGGTCCGCTTCGACAGGTTATACGAGCCGCCAATCGTATAGAGCGTCGCGTTGCCCGCGCCCTTGTTCGCGTTCACGTGATACACGGCCGCAATCAGCGCCGCGGCAGGCGTGGCCTGCCACGTCACGCCAGCCCATTCATGATCGAGCGAGGTTGGCGAAACACCGGTGGTGGCAGGCGCACCGGAAGTACGGATGGCCTGATACGCGGCCTGCAACTTGAACTGGCCGAAGAACATGTTGACCGCCGCCGTGTACTCGCGGGACGCGGTGAACGGATCGTCCAGCAAGCCGTTCTGCGAATCGCGAATCTCGTCGTAAATCGCGCGCGCCTGTACGTGCGCAGTGGTGTACGTGAGTTGCAAGCCGGCCCAGCGCCCTTGCGGTGTCGTGCCGTTGCCGTTGAAGTTCGTCGCATTCGATAGCGCGTACTGCCCGAACGCATCGAAGCCGCCGAGGTTCGGCGTCTGGTACGAAATCGTATTGCTCGAATGCAGCCAGTTACGCCCGCGCACCAGCGACGCCGACGACCAGTTGGACTGACCGAACGGATCGAAGTCCCACACGCCGTTCGAGATAAACAGTTCGCGGCCGAGCAGGAATGTGCCGAAACGCTGGCTCGACAGGCCGACGGTCGCATAGCGGTCGAATAGACCGTCAGTGCTGCCCTGACCGTTCATCGTATTGAATGCGCCTTCGAGGTGGAACACCGCAGCATACCCGCCGCCGAGGTCTTCCGTGCCTTTGAGGCCCCAGAGGCTCGTGCCCCAGTCCCCGCTTTCGGCGCGGAATCGTGAAGTTTCATGGGTCGCCGCGCCGTTCGCGCTGGGTCCCGCGGGCACACCGTTCATATATTCGATGCCGGCGTCGAGCCGGCCGTACAGCGTAATCGAAGATTGTGCGTGCGCTGCCGATGCGAGAAGCAAAGCGAGAACGCCTATGGCCGCGTTCTTTTTCATTAGTGTCTCCTTATCGCGAACGGCTTGCGGAATATTCTTCGTCTGCCGCCGCGCAATTGGACCTTATAAGTGGTCAGTTCCTTTGAATATCCGAATCACAAGTTCTTTGTAACTTGCGACTCACATATTGGTACTTTCGTTAAACACGAACACAAACGTGATTTAATGGTCTTCGAATTAAATCACGTCGGAATTCTACACATTTTATGGCGGTATGCGATACGAATCAGACAACTTTTCGAAAAGAGATAAACGGACGCGCTGAACGCCGCCGTCACGCAAACGGCAAATAAACGCGCTGCGACCACATAATGGAGATATCGTGCAAACTGATAGGGTGGACCCGCCGGCGGCGCGACGGAGCGCCGAACCGGAACCCGCACACCCGCGGATAACGCCGCCGGCAATGCCGCGCGCTACACCGCCTCTTTAGCGGATCTTTCCTGCGCCGGACGCACGGCCCATGACACCGGCTCAATCATTTTCTGCTCGATCATGGTGGTCCGCGCAAATTCGGCGAATGCGCTCACCGCGCGCGGAATATGTTTGCGGGTCAAATAGACGAAATAGACGCGCAGGTCCCGATACGCGTAGCCGGGCAGCACTTCACGCAACCGGCCATCGCTCAGGTAGCGCTCCGACATGAATGTCGGCAGCAGTGCGACGCCAAGACCCGCTAATGCGGCGGACAGTTGCGCGCGCGCCGTATTGACCTGAAAGTGGCCTTTCACCGAAACCTGCTCGCGGCCGCCCGGGCCATCGAGCCGCCAGACGACGCGCGCACCGTTAATACCGGGCGAGACGATACATTCGTGCGACGAAAGATCGTCGCACGATGCGGGGGTACCGTGTGCCTGTAAATACGCGGGGCTCGCCACCAGCGTTTTCTGCGTCGAACCGAATTGGCGGGTGACCAGTGTCGGCTCGTCGATCGGGCCCGCGCGAATCGCGATGTCGATATTGCCGCCGAGCATGTCGATATACGCGTCGCTCAAATCGAACTCGAGATGTACGCGCGGATGGTCCGCGAGAAAGCGGCCGATCCGTTCCAGCGAAAACCAGTGAAAAAAGTCCGCCGGCGCCGCGACGCGAACCCGGCCGCAAATCGATTCGCCGGCATCGACCATTTCTCGGGCCGAATCCGCGAGCGCATCGACCTGTTCGGCGCACCGCTGGAAGAAGTCTTGTCCCGCGCCAGTCAGCGTGAGCCGCCGGGTCGAACGCTGCAGCAGCCGTACGTCCAGGTCGCGCTCGAGTTGCTGAATGCGCCGGCTGCAGGTGCTGGGCGGAATGCCGAGCCGCCGCCCGGCTTCGGCAAGACTACCCGCGCGAACGACTTGCACAAATAACGCCACGTCATTGAGGTCCATCGTCCACCGCGTCCTCATCCGCCCGATCGAAGCTCATTCTAGCTGCTGATCGTAAAACGCATCCTCTCCAAACATCCGATCAAAACAAAGGTGACAGCGAGCCGGTAGTGATCCTGAATGGCAGCGGCCCATTCAGCCATTAATGATCGAGAATCAGCCAGTCGTCGAAGGTAAAGCCGCGCACCCGCACCGTATTCAGCGGCAATGCCATGCCGAGCTGGGCTCGCACTTTCTTGCGCAAGCGCATGACCGTCGTATCGAGCCGGTTCTGGTCATAGCTCAGATAGTGTTCACCGAATTCGTCGATTATTCTTTTTCTCGAAACAACCTCGCCTTTCTCTGTCAACGCGAATACCTTGATCAGCGTGAATTCGAGGCTGGTAAGCTTCGTTCTGCTGGTGTTCGGCGCAATCAGACTGCGCTGGTGCAATGACAGACGCCACGGCGGATTCACCCCGCGCGCGAGGTTCGCGATATACATCGGAAACGGATGATCCGGGTCGACCTGCCAGATGGTCACCGATTTACTCAGCGCGCCGCCATCCGAATCGATACCCAATGCATCCGCCGCGTGACCGTAATTGACCCGGTATCCCGCACTACTGAATAAATCGCAGACTTCGCCCCTCTTGCGCACGTCGTCGTCGAGCAAAAGTAACGCCATCATATTTACCCCGTTTTGTGTTGACACACGCACTTATATTCACGTGCGGCAAAACCGCTAACATGACAATTTATGACATTCGACGATCGGCTAATTAGATTGAGAAACTGGCTTCTGACCGCGCAATCAGGTCCAGCTATTCTTTTCGAATAAATATCGCGCAATGAGCGGCCCGGCAAATCCGGTTATCGGTTAACCGGGTTACATTTATTCGGGAGTGAAGGCTTCGGTTTCACACGCGCGGGACGATACGCCGGCCGGCATGCCGCGACAGCGTACGGATCAATACCGTAATCGAATAGCAGAACAGAAAGAACCAGGCCATCGCATACAGATAGACCCACAACATCATGTCGGTCTTTCCCGCCGCGGCAATCACCGTATTGCAGCGGCTCACCAGTTCGGGCACGCCGATAACGGAAGCGGTCGACGACGCCATCACGACGATCACGAAGAAATTGCCCCAATTCGCGATAAAAAGCAGCGCCTCATGGTGCTGTCCTTCGCGCCACGCGTGCCGCGCGCGCAGCAGGTTGTCGGAGACGAAACCGGCCACCGCCAGCGCAAGCGCCAACGACGCCTTCAACCACGCAGGCAACGGAATGGATCCGATGCCGCCGGGCAGCTCGAACGCGCCGGGCAGCATAAACACCAGATAAAACTGGAACACGAAGGTCGGCACATTGCGCATCAGCTCGGTCGCACCGGCGCCGGTCCTTGCGAGTGCGGCGCGCGGCGACATGCGCCACGCGGCAAGCACGCTTCCCGCCACGGTGCCGAGCGACATCGCGGCAAGCGATATCGCGATGTTCCAGATAAAACCGCCGGCCAGAAAAGGCGTCCATTCGACGAGTTGCGTCACGACCTCAGGCGCGTGCATCGCATAGCCTCCGGATCGCCCAGCGGATCAGCCGCAACACGACGAATACGAGCAGCAGAAAGAACAGCATCAGTGTGTTCATCATCGTCGCGACATTGCCGTGCTCGGCGATGATCGATGTCGAAACGGACAGCAGTTCGGGCACGGCAACCGTGCTCGCCATCACCGTCGCTTTCGTTACGTTGACGAGCGATGCAGTGATCGACGCCGACGAGCGATGCACGAGATACCTCAGCGACGCGCCGTCGACAACGAAATCCGCCATACGTTCGGTCTCTTCGCGCGCGGCGTGGTCGAGCGTATGCATCAGCCCGGCGCCCGTGTAGACGCTCAGCGACAGCACGACGATCGCGAACGCGTTGAAGCGGATTCCCCAATGCATCGCGGCAATGCTGCCCAGCCCGAACATCAGCAGATAGATCTGCAATAGCGGCGGCGTCATGCGCGCGGCAAGCGCGGCGCGCCGCATCAGCGTGCCGCACCTTGCGCCGCCGCGGGCGGCGAGCCATACCCCCGCGAGACCGCACAGCGCGCTGCCCGCCACACAGCACACGGTCAACGCCAGCGTGAGCCAGAGCGCATGCAGGAATTGGCCGCGTTCGTAGTCGTCGTAGACATAGGTGAGGTTGATGCCGGTCCGTTCGAATACGCGCAGCCCCCAGCGGCGCAATCCGGTCACGTCGGTCGACGCGACGAAGATCGGATTGCGGCACGCGACCGGCCACTGTCCGTCGGGCAGGCGCCGGCAGACGTACTGTCCGTCGGGATCGCGGCGGCCCCACAGCGTATGCATATCCGCGAGAAACGCCGACGGCGGCAACCCCCATTTGCGCTCCAGCGCGATCAACATGCCCTGCCTGTGCCAGTCGGCGACCGTATCGCCGATAAACCGTTCGAACGCACTGCCCTTCGCATCGCGCGCGATCGCGATCGCCCATGGCGTCAATAGTTGTGGTGGCAACGGGATTCGATAGTCGCGCCACTCGCTCGACAGCAGATCGCCCGCAATCGCGGTGCTGTCGAACAGCCAGCCGACGCAGCGGCGGTCGCGCACCGCGAGCTTCGCGTCGCGGCCGTTCGCATAGGTTTGCAGATTCAGCAGATAGCGCGTCGCCATCGTGCGATTGAAATAGCTGCCCTGCGTCGCGCACACCGTCTTGCCGCGGATGTCCGCCCAGTCGGTCAAGGTGTTGTCCGGACGCGTCATCAGCGTCACGCCCGATGTGTAGTAGTCGGGCTCGACGAGTGTCTCGATCTGCCGCCGCTCGGCCGTGTCGCCGAGCGTCGCGATGGTTGCGTCGACGCGATTTTCGTCGAGCGCCTGCAGCCGGTTCGCGCCGGTCACGCCGACCGTGCGCAATTGCACGCCGAGCCGGCGTGCGAGGTCGGCCGCGAGGTCATGCTCGAAGCCTTGTTGCGTCGCATCGCGCGCCAGCATGCCGAACGGCGGGTAGTCGGTTTTGACGCCCACCACCAGTACGCCGCGCTGTCTGATCAGATCGAGCCGGTCCGCCGCCGCGTGTGCTGTGGCCGCGTGTGCCGGGCCCAGCGCACCCGCCAGGGCGACCGTCAACAGCATACAAGCCGCCGTGCCGCGGTCATGCAGGCGCCATGCGCGGCGCGCGATGCGGGCGGGCACGATGGCCATGTTCATACCGGCACTGCCAGCACACGAATGCCGTAGCCGAGCGCCGGCGCGATGCGCGCGGCAATGCACTGGTCGATCCGGCGCACGATATTCCACTGCGTGACGCACCATTCGGGCAACACGCTTTCCGCCTCGAATTCGCGCACGGCAAAACCGGCTGCCGCGAGTTCGGTACGCAGTTCGTTCAGCGTGTAGAGATGGTAGAAAAACGTCAGGCGATGTCCGCCAACGTGGCGCGTGAACTCGATATTGCCGGCTTCGTCCTGCGGCGCGGCCGCGCGCCGCAGCCGCCGCGCCAATGCACACTTGAGCAGTTCCCACGGCCTGCGGCGATAGACGGACGGCACCGACAGAATCAGGCGGCCGTCGTCGCGCAGCAGTCCGCGCAATCTCGCGAGCATCTCGATGCGCGCCGCACGGGCGCCGATATGCGATAGCACGCCGAACAGCATCAGGATCAGGTCGTACGAAGCGGGCGCGCCGAGTTTCGCCAGATCGTCGTGAACGAGCGTCACCCGGTCTTGCAGCGCGGTGCCCGCGAGGTTGCGCTGGAACTCCGCCAGCGATGCCGCGGAGATGTCGTAAGCGGTCAATTGCGCATGCGAATGTTCGAGCAGCGCGAGCGAATAACGGCCGTTACCGCATCCGAAATCGAGAATGCGCGTGGCGGTGCGCGCACCGTTGGACAGCAGATGGTCGAGGGTGCCCGCATTGGGCCGCGGATAACGGCGTCGATATCCGTCGTTCGAGAAGTACTGGTCATAGGTGCGCCGCATCTCGTGCGCGATCCGGCCGGACGCTTGCGGCAACGGTGCGGGTTCGACTTCCGCGACGTGCCCCGCCTTCGCCTGCGCCGCCGGCGCGCGCATCTGCATCGCCTCGCGCAACTCGTGCAGCATCGAATCAATGCTGCGGTCCTCGCGCTCCATCGCGCGCTCGAGCCGTGCAATCGCACCACGCGCCGGTCGCGACAGCGTGTTGCCGCCGCGCGTACGCCGGCGCACCCACCACAGCGCGCCGCGTGCGCTCGTCATCAAGGCGACGCGCCGCACGCGCTCGAATTCCACGATCGTCGCCATCGCGCTCGCGAGGACCCAGAACGCGAGCAACGGTGTCAGATAGGCGTCGATCACGCTCGCGACCGCAGGTGGTAAGTGCGAGAAGATCCACGGCGTGCCGCGGCGGTAAAAGTCGTCGACGCGGTCGTCTGCCTGATCGCCGAGCCCGTCATAGCGCGGAAATTCGCCCGCGCCGCTCACATAGCTGCTGCCGCGATGCACCTCGCGCATGGCTTCGAGCAACGCATAGGTCGTGGCCGGCGGCAGGTCGTCGCGCGCGACCACCGAGATGGTCGACGCAAGCATCGGCACCGCCTGCGCCGGCACGTTGCGGGCGACATCGAAGATGCCGGCGGGCAGGCTGACCTCGGTCAGATACGGCAACTTCTTCGCGAGCGCCTGCTGCTGCTCGAGCGGCACCATCACCAGATCCGGATCTTTCGCGAGGTCCGCCATCAGCGCGCTGTCCGCACCGAGAATGAACAGCCCGGCGTCGCAGCGGCCCTGCTTCAGCAATGCGATGCCCTGGTCGAGCGGCAGAAACTCGATATGCGTATTGCGCCTGTCGATGCCGCTCAGCGTAAAGACGCTTGCAAGCGCGTGATTCGTCACGCTGCGCTCGGGCGGCAAAACCACCGTCATGCCCATCATGTCGGCAAACGTATGGATTGGATGGGCCTGCGCAAGGCGCCGGTTCTCGAATAGAAAAATGGGTTGCAACTGAATCTGCCCGAGCGAGATCAGTCCGTCGCCATGTGTGCCGTCCGGGTCGCCCGCGACAAAGCCGATGTCGAAATGCCGGCTTCGATCGGCGACTCTCGCACCGATTTCATCGGTGTTGTGAAACGGCACGATGTCGACCCGATACCCCTTGCGCTCGACAATCCGTTTGTAATCGAGCGCCGCCTGATAGAAGCTGCCGCCGACCGGACCGGCGGCAATCCGGATATGCGCGGGCGGCAGCACGCGCAGCACCGCATAGGCGATCACGGCGAGCACGACGACGCGGGTCAATATGCGTGTCGGTCTGATCCTGGTGAAGAGTCGACTCATTGCCTCGGTATGCATGGAAAGCCGTCGTAGCGGCGGTCCACCAAGCGTAAGAGGGTCGATCTCGCGCTACCTGAGCAATCCTGTCAAACAACAGGGCGCGATGCGCGTTGCATGCGCGTGCGATGCATGGCGAATGCGGGCGGGATGCGTGCTGGACGCGCATCAGAAACGGTCAGGCCCGGCCGGCCGGCGGACTCTATCGTGACTACCTCGAGTGAATACCTCGAGTGACTACCTCAAGTGATCACTTCAAGCGGGAAGCTCCCTATTCCCCACCATCGCTTTCGCCACAGGAGCGGCCATGGCCAATTCAAACAGTCTCGAAGACATTGTGCGTGCAATCGCTCAATCGATCATGCAGGCGCAACATATGGTCGAAAAAGAGCAGGTCTCCAATTTCGCCACGTTCTTTACCGAGAATCGCGAACCCACCAGCATCGATATCCGGCTGCCGGCCACGCATAGCACCGCGCAGCCGGACGACATGCTGCACTACCGGCTGCCGCTGCTGTCGCTCGTGCCGCACAGTTCGCTCGTGATCGGCGAAGCGGAGATCGATCTCGACCTCGAGCTCGGCAGCTTCGAGGAGGTCGATCGCGACGGCGCGAACGACGCGATCATGAACCAGACCGGCAAGGCCGCGCCTGCGGAAAAGAAGGCGATGCTGATGGTGAGCGCGAGCAGCGCCAGCAAGAACACAAGCCGCAGCATCGCGCATATCAAGCTCAAGCTGCAGGCCACCGAAAAAACCGAAGGGCTTGCGCGGCTGCTCGACGACGTCGTCAAGTGCCAGGGCACGACCGGCTTGATCCAGCCGGCCGCCGAGGAACCGGCACCGTGAGCGCCGATCGCTTTCACCTGACCGAGATGCGCTTCATGAAGCGGATTGTGGTCGGCAACGACAATCCGCAGAGCATCCGCACCGAAGCTGAAGTACAGGAACAGATGGATCTCGTGAACCGCTGCTTGAGCGCCACGCCGCGTGGGTACATTCTGGGCATCGAAAAAAGCTTCGGACTGTACAACATCGGCGAACACCAGGTGGTGCTTCAGTATGCGGTCTACCACATCGGCTTTGCCCGCAAGCCGCATTTCCTGACCTAGCCGCCGTGACCGATCGCGTGCTCACCCTCGACGCGCTGTGCGCGGTGCTCGTCGATACGCTTCGCGAGACAAATGCGTCGCTCGCGCGCGATGTGCCGCTCGCGCGCGATGCCGGCGCCGATGCCGATGCCGATTCAAACGCCGGTTCCGACGGCGCAGGCTTCCCCTATCGGATCGAGCGCGAAACGAAATACGCGTTGCGCACGATACCGTACAGCGCGTTCCAACACGTTTGCCGTTATCAGCTGATGGAGTTGCGCTTCAGTGTGCCGTGTTGCGTCGTGACGCGCCGCGTCGGCAGCACGTGGCAAACGGTGCTGATGCTGCACCTGCCGGCCTGGTGGCAACGCCTCGGGCGCGCACCGGTATGCAGAGGGATGCATATCGACGTGCGCGCTGACGCGGATGCCCCGATCGCGCTGCGTTTCAGCCCGATCGAGCGCATTGCGTTGCCGCGCCGCGGCGATCGCTGGACCTTGCTGCTCACGCAGAACCAGAAGCAGACCCTCGCGTCATCCGCCGGGCCGGCAACAGAAACGCCGCCCACGCCGTCGCGTGCGGCGCTGCATCGTCGCATCGCTCAATGGCTGCGTCGCACATTCACAGCCAACGAGATTCACGACGACACCGCGCATTGAAAGCCACGACGGCACAACAGGAATGGTCACGAATCGCGTTTCTTAGCGATCCTAATATCGTGACAGGCGCACGAACTCCCGCGCCAACGATGCCGATATCACGCTGATAAAGGCTCGCTTCCTGGACCGCACTTCTTAAGGAACTTCCATGTCTGAACTGATCGATATGGCATCCCAATTCAAGGGATTGCCGATGGCCGACCTGATCGGCAGTCCGTTGACGGCCGCTTGCGATGCACAGATCAAGCTCGCCAACGCGACCGCCGATTTCATCAAGTACGTCGGATTTCTGCCGCCGCCCGCCAGCGACCCGAACGGTGTCGGCGATACCCGCGTCGCGCACTTCTCGTTCAAGCGGCCGGTTGCGGACCCGGCGGACGCAACAAAAACGGTCGACGAAAACGTCTCGATCGACGTGCCGCTGCTCGCGATCGTCAAAGTTCCCGCGCTGTCGATTACAAAAGTGGACATCACATTCGATATGGAAGTGAAGTCTTCGTTCGCGTCGAAGGAATCGACCGACGCGTCGGCGAAGATGGCTGCAGACATCAAGGTCGGCTGGGGTCCGATTAGCGCGAAGGTGCACCTCGAAGGCTCGGTGTCGACACACAAGGAGAACACGCGTTCGTCCGACAACTCGGCGAAGTATCACGTGCAGGTGCTGGCCGAGGATTCGGGCATGCCTGAAGGACTCGCCCGGGTGCTCGACATTCTGCAGACCGCGATCCAGCCGAAGACGAGCGGCACGACACCGAGCGTATCGGGCGGCGGCACCGGCGGCGGCGGCACGGGCGCCGACAAGTAACGCGCACGCGACGAGCAGCGGCTGACCGCATCGTTCGCTTACGTCCTCTCAACTTTCACCGGTGCGTCCCGCTCGACGCGCCGGCTCAAGGAGTTCCTTCATGGCTGACATCACGCTCGAACAACTGAGAAGCCTGCTCACCGTGCCCGACCCCGATGCGCACGCGGCACGCTGGCTCGATCCGATCAATCGCGCAATGACCGAATGGTCGATCGACAATCCTGAGCGCCAGGCGGCATTTCTCGCACAAACGCTGCATGAGTCCGGACAGTTCCGCTATCTGTCGGAGAATCTGCATTACTCGGCGCAGCGGCTGCGCCAGGTCTGGCCCGCGCGCTTTCGCAGCGACGCGGAAGCACAGGAATGTGCGGGCAACCCCGAGAAGCTTGCCAACCGGATCTATGCGAGCCGGCTCGGCAACGGCGACGAGGCAAGCGGCGACGGCTGGAATTTCCGCGGCCGCGGGTTGATCCAGCTGACGGGACGCGACAACTATGAACGCTGCGCGAATGCGCTGCAGCTCGATCTGCTTGCGCAGCCGGACCTGCTGCAGGAACCCGATGGCGCGGCGCGTTCCGCCGCATGGTTCTGGGCGAGCAACAAGCTCAACGAGCTCGCCGATCCGAAGCCGGACCGCGACCCCGCGGACGACTTCGCGGCCATTTCGAAGCGCATCAATGGCGGCACCGTCGGGCTGCAGGCGCGCATCGAGTATTGGGAGAAGGTGAAAGCAGCGCTCGGCATCGGTTAGCGCGAAGCGCGGCCTTTAGCGCGGCGCCCGGAATCGGGCGGCGACGCTGAAGGCGGGTTGGCGGGGTTCGCAGGGTCGGTGGATGGGCTGCTGATTGCGCGCGCTTCAGCAGCAAGACTGTCGATCAGCGTCATCGCAGGCTGGCGGTTCATCGCCGCCAGCCTGATCAGAATGCCGATCTCGCGCGTAAGCGGACGGCCCGGCAGCGGCACCACCATGATCCCCGCGGTACGCGCGACGGGCACCAGTTCACCGGGAATAATCGAGCACCCCAGGCCCTCGCCGACCATCTTCAGGATAACGGACGGTTCATCCACTTCGATGCTGTCCATCGTCCACAAACCTTGCCGCTTTAGAAAACGGTCGACCAGCTGGCCGCCGTGCGAGCGCCGGTCATAGCGGATAAAGGGCTGCTCGCGGAACAGCTTGCCCAACTCCGTCGACGAACCTTTGGGCGCCACGCCGACATAGCGTTCCTGCATCAGCGGAATCCACTTCAGATCGGCAGGCAAGCCAAGCCGCGGCTTGATCATCACCGCAACGTCGAGATCGTGCGAGTCGACGCGCGTGAGCAGCTGGATCGACGTGCCCGGCACGATATTAATGTGCGCCATCGCATGCGCGCGGCGAAAGCGCAGCAAAGCCTTCGTGAGAAAGCTGTGCTGCACGGTGGAAATCGCGCCGAGATTGATCGCGCCGCGCCCCGTCCCGCCCGGGTTCTGCTTCAGGCCCTCGAACGATTCGAGAATGCGCGTCGCCTGTTCGAGCACCGCGCGGCCGTCGCTGCTCAGTGTGACCGACTTGCCCGTGCGGTCGAACAACGTATAGCCCAGTTCCTCTTCCAGCCGCCGGATCTGCGTGCTGACCGCCGATTGGGTCAGCCCCAGCCGGTTGCCCGCCGCCGAGAACGACTCGGTTTCGGCTGACACGACGAAGGTGCGGAGATTACGAATCATGGATCAATTTTTTCGATGCTCAGTCAAGAAACTATCCGTTTTGTATCGAACTTCTAGTTACCTATACTAGCCGGTCATTGGGTAGTCCGCTTCGACGCCCGCCGTTCTCATCACCGTCTATCTCTGGAGTCGCACCTTGGATCTGGGAATTGCTGGAAAAACCGCACTCGTATTCGGCGCCGCAGGCGGACTGGGCGGCGCGATTGCGCGCGCGCTGGCAGCGGAAGGCGCGCGCATTGCGGTCGCCGATATCAATGAAGACGCGCTGTCGCAAACCGTTGCGGAGATTCGCGCCGCCGGCGCCGAAGCGCTGCCGCTGCAGTGGGATCTGGCGGATCTGAGCATCGTCGAAAACCGCATCCAGGCTATCCAGGCCGCGTTCGGCGGCGTCGATATCCTCGTGAACAACACCGGCGGACCGCCGCCGACGCCGGCGGCAGGACAGTCTGCGGATCTGTGGACCAAAAGCTTCCAGTCGATGGTGCTATCGGTCATTGCGATTACGGACCAGGTGCTGCCCGGTATGCGCGAGCGCAAGTGGGGTCGCGTGATCACCAGCACGTCGTCGGGCGTGGTTGCGCCGATCGCGGGACTCGGCATCTCGAACGCGCTGCGCATGTCGCTGCTGGGCTGGTCGAAGACGCTCGCGCGCGAAGTGGGCCGCGACGGCATCACGTCGAATATCGTGCTGCCGGGCCGTATCGCGACGCCGCGCATCACGTTCCTCGACGAACAGAAAGCCAAACGCGAAGGACGCAGCGTCGAGCAGGTGAGCGCCGAGAGCGTTGCGTCGATTCCGGTCGGACGCTATGGCGAGCCGCGCGAATACGCATCGGCGGTGGCATTCCTCGCCAGCACGCAAGCGGCCTACATCACCGGCTCGGTGATTCGCGTCGACGGCGGACTGATCGCCAGCATCTGAGCGTCGCCCGTCACTGCGTCACTGCGTTAATGCGCCACTCCGTCAAACAGAACCGGAAGGAAGCCGGACCATGAGCAACTTGTTGAATCCCACTGCCAAAGGCGTCTTTCTGATCGCGGTGACGCCGTTTACCGAAAGCGGCGAGCTCGATCTCGCGAGCACGGACCGCATGGTGGATTTTTATCTGGAGCGCGGCGCGACCGGCCTGACGATTCTCGGCATCCTCGGCGAAGCGACCAAGCTGACGGCCGACGAGTCGCGCACGTTCGTCAAGCGCGTCCTTGCGCGCGTCGCCGATCGTGTGCCGGTGGTGGTCGGCGCCTCGGCAGCGGGCTTCGCGCCGATGCGCGAACTGGCCGCAAGCGTCATGGAAATGGGCGCGTCCGGCGTGATGGTCGCGCCGGCTCCGACGCTGCGCACCGACGATCAGATCGTCGCGTACTTCGACATGGTCAACGAGACGCTCGGCGACGGCTGTCCGTGGGTGCTGCAGGATCATCCGGTTTCAACCGGCGTGCAGATGTCGACGCCGGTCGTCCTGCGCATCCTCAGGAACTCGCCGTCCTGCGTGATGCTCAAGCATGAAGACTCGCCGGGACTCGCGAAACTGTCGGCCATCCGCGCGGCCAGCGACAAGGGCGATGTGAAGCGGGTGTCGATCCTGACGGGCAATGGCGGCGGCCTGTTCCTGCCTGAAGAACTGACGCGCGGCGCGGACGGCGCGATGACCGGTTTTGCGTACCCCGAAATGATGGTCGATGTGTGCGAGGCCCATGCGTGCGGCGATATCGAACGCGCGCATGACCTGTTCGACGCATACCTGCCGCTCGCGCGCTATGAGCAACAGTCGGGCATTGGCCTCGCGGTGCGCAAACACCTGATGGCGCAACGCGGCGTCATCGCTTCGGCGGCATTGCGCAAACCCGGCCCCAAACTGTCGGCGGCCGATCTCGCCGATATCGAGCGCCTTGTCCGCAGACAGACGAAGCGCCTTGGCGAGCTTCAATAGTCGTTGCGCCAGGCGAGGATGTGCGGCGCCGCGAGGCGCTCGCCCATCCCGTTTCACGCACTCGCCAACCGCGCGTCCGGATGTTTCCTCCATGCCGCTTACAAGAAATCAAATGGACGAAATTTATAGCGTCGCACTGCAAGTTCCAGCCGTTTTTGTCTAAAGATTGCTGAGTCCCTACCGTTAATACAAACGATTGCTCAGGATTTGCCTTGATGGTCGAGGCCTGGGTTCGGTAGGTCGATCGAGATGATGCGGAGGAACGGAAGTGAGTCGCCTGAGCCTGAATGCAAAGTTGTGGGCGGCACTCGCCGTCATGTGGGTGGGTCTTCTGCTGCTGGCCGGCAGCGCGCTGGTGGAAACGCACCGGACGATGCTCGCGGAGCGCAAGGCCACCATTCGAAGCGTGGTTGAATCCGCGACCGCCGTCGTAGCCGAACTGGCCGCCCAGGCCGACCGCCGTGAAATTACCGTGGACGACGCTAAAAAGCAGGCCATCGCGCGCCTGAAAGCGATGCGCTACGGCAAGGGCGGCTACCTCTTCATCATGGATGCGTATCCGCACGTGCTGATGCATCCGACGCTGCCCGACCTGCTCAACAAGGACGTCAGCGCGAACAAGGATCCGGACGGCAAGCTGCTGTTCGTCGAACAGGTGCGCGCCGCGCAAAACGCGGACGGCGAAGGCTACGCGGAATTCAAGGGACGCGTGCCGAACGCGACGGGCGTGACGTACGAAACCAAGCTCGCCTTTGTCAAACAGTTCAAACCATGGGACTGGTACATCGATTCGGGCCTTTATCTGACTGACGTCGCCGCCGAGTTCCGCCGCTTGCTGGTCGAATACCTGTTGTTCGTGCTTGCGATCGGCGCCGTCGTGTCGGCGGCGATGTTGCTGATCAGCCGCAGCGTGCGCCTGAGTCTGGGCGGCGATCCGTCGGACGCCGCGCGCATTGCCACGCAGATCGCAACCGGCGACCTCAGCGCGACGGTGGTCACGGCGCCCAGCGATCGCGACAGCATGCTGTATTCGATGAAACAGATGCAGGAACACCTGACGCAAATGATCGGCAAGATCATGGTGTCCACCGACTCGATCGCCACCGCGACGGGCGAGATCGCGTCAGGCACCACGGACCTGTCCCGCCGCACCGAAGAACAGGCCGCGTCGTTGCAGGAAACCGCGTCGAGCATGGAACAACTGACCGGCGCAGTCCGCCAGAACGCCGAGAACGCGCGCCAGGCCACCTCGGTGGCCGGCGACGCATCGCGGGTCGCGCAGCGCGGCGGCGAAGTGGTCGGACGCGTCGTCGAGACGATGCGCGGCATCACCGACAGTTCGTCGAAGGTCGCGGAGATTATCTCCGTGATCGAAGGCATTGCATTCCAGACCAATATCCTCGCGCTCAATGCCGCCGTCGAAGCGGCGCGCGCGGGCGAACAAGGGCGGGGCTTCGCGGTGGTCGCGGGCGAGGTGCGCACGCTCGCGCAGCGCAGCGCCACGGCCGCGAAGGAAATCAAGCAGTTGATCAGCGAGTCCGTCGAGCGTGTCGGATCGGGCTCGAAGCAGGTCGAAGAAGCAGGCAGCACGATCGACGAAGTGGTCCGCTCGGTGGCACGCGTGACGGCCATCATGAAAGAAATTTCGGCAGCCTCCGACGAGCAGAGCACCGGTATCGATCAGGTCAATCGTGCGGTGACGCAGATGGATCAGGTCACGCAGCAAAATGCGGCGCTCGTCGAGCAGGCGACGGCGGCGGCGCAATCCATGGCCGAGCAGGCTCAATTGCTACGCGATTCCGTGGCCGCGTTCAAGGTGGGCGACACCACTCACGCGCGCGTGCCCCGACTCGGCACTTCGTTGCAGTTCTAGCCGGACTCTGTCCCTCCCGCCTCTCAACGTCAGCTCCCTGGACACCATGCAACCGCTCAGCGAAAAAACCGTCATACGCAAGATTTTCTGGCGCGTGATCCCGCTTCTGATGGTCCTGTACGTGATCTCGTTCGTCGACCGGATCAATGTCGGCTTTGCGGCGCTGACCATGAACAGGGATATCGGCCTCACGCCCTACCTGTTCGGCTGGGGCGCGGGCATTTTCTTTGTCGGCTACTTCATCTTCGAGGTTCCGAGCAACGTGATGATGGTGCGGGTCGGCGCGCGCATCTGGATTTCACGCATTCTGCTGACGTGGGGCGTGCTGGCGTGCGCGATGGCGCTCGTGACCGGACCGGTAAGCTTTATCGTGATGCGGTTTTTGCTGGGGGTCGCCGAGGCGGGATTTTTCCCGGGCGTGATTCTCTATCTGACGTACTGGTTTCCCACCCGTTACCGGGCGCGCATTGTGTCGGCGTTCATGCTGTCCATTCCCGTTTCGATTGCGGTCGGCGCGCCGGTCTCGACGCTGATTCTGCAAATGAACGGCATGCTCGGCGTGAAGGGATGGCAATGGCTATACATCATTGAAGGACTGCCCGCGATCATCGGTGCATTCATCGGGCTGCGCTTGCTGACGGACCGTCCGGAGAGCGCGACCTGGCTCGCCGCGGACGAACGGGCATGGCTCAAGGCGGAACTGGCCGCGGACGACGCCGCGCCGTCTTCAGGCGGCAAGATTGCCGGTCTCGGCAAGGCGCTCTTCAATCCGACCGTGCTGATGCTCGCGTTCGTCTACTTCTGTGCGACCGGCGCGAACCTCGGGCTGTCGTTCTTCCTGCCGCAAATCATCAAGCAGCAAGGCTATAGCAATATCACCGTCGGGTTGATCACGTCGATTCCGTATATTGCCGGGTGTGCCGGCATGCTGATCGTCGGCAACCTGTCCGATCGCTTCAATGAACGGCGCTGGTTCCTTGCCGGCACCATGGTGCTGGCCGCCGGGGGCCTCGTCGCGGCCGGCGCGTTGGGCGCGTCGGCCTGGTCGATCGCAGCGTTGAGCGTGGCCGCTATCGGCATCTTCGGGTGCAAGGGGCCGTTCTGGACGCTGCCGTCCGCGTATCTCCGCGGTCCGGCGGCAGCGGGCGGGATTGCGTTCATCAACGCGATCGGCAATCTTGGCGGCTTCGCGGGACCGTATCTGGTCGGCCTGTTCAAGCGCTCATCCGACAGCTATGCGGATGGGCTCTGCGCACTCGCCGCGTTCTGCGTGGCGGCGTTGGTGGTGACGGTGCTGTTTATCCGGCCGCGGCGCGAAGCGCACGCCGCGTCGTTTCACGGCGGCCTCGCGGCCGGCAATGAGGACGTCAAGTAGCGACGTCTGGTTCATCGACGCGCCTGCGCTCCCGGGTGGGCTGTCGCGTTCATAACAACAACGACACAACCGGTTGAGATGACGTCTCAACCGGTATGAGTTTGCGACGGACCTGCTCGCTCCAGGACGGTCGCGCGGCGTGGTCGTCAGCGGTTTGCAGCGAGCCGCAGTTTCAAACAGCCAGACGAAGTGATCCGGCGCCCAGCGACAACGCAATGAAAGCGCCCTTTTGCCGGTCATCCATTCACGCCAGGACGGCAGAACCCGCCCGCAGCAAGTTGTAGTGGCGACGCCCCTCGACGGCACAACTTCCCCGCTTGCCATAAGCATCAGCGTTTCCGCGCTGGCTCAACGCTCAAACGGCGTCTCCTCTTTCTCCCCGACGATCTTTGAAATAGCGCACCACACCTGCACAGCCGCTTTGCCGCCGTGCCGCAGGAATGGCCAATCCGCGCCGCCGTTCTTAATCTTCGTAATTCTTCGTTCACCGCTCTGACATGGATAGTTCGTAGCTTGTGTGGCGCTATGCCAGCAGCACCGACTCATTTCATTAACCTTGGTTGAACTTAATAACTGTAATGAAAACGACGCTCCGGTTACTTTCAATTGCGGCTCTGATCTCGGCACTCTCCGCGTGCGGAGGGAGTAGTTCAGGTACGTCGCCATCCAGCCCTTCGTCCGCTGCCAGCAGCGCCTTTACAGCGGGAAATCTGCTGGTGTCGCGCTCGGCATACGATCCGGCGAATGTCGTGACCGGCACGCTGCCCTTCAACGCAACGCCTGAAACCACCAACTCCACGCCCGTGACCGCCGTCACGCCCGGCACTTTTCCGAACGTCTTCACGAACGACGCCAACGACGCGAACTTCGGCGTAACCTCCGAAGTGCTGCTGGATCAATGGGCGCCGGGCGCAACCAGCCCCGCGCAAACGCTCGACGTCACGGCCATGGCCGCCAAAAACCAGACCAGCTTCGCGACCAGCTTCTCATCGAAGTCCGAACTGGCGTTGAATGTTTCTGTCGATCATCAGTCGGTGACCTTTGTCGCTTACAACAGTCCGATTGACCAGATCGATATTTCCAACAGCAATACGCCTGGTGTGATCGATCCGACCAATAACGACGTCGCCACGCCGACTTTCCGTACGGTCGCCGAGTTGAATTTCGCCAACAGCGGTTTGTCGTTTACGAATACCAATGCGTTCAGCGGCGATAACGGCCGTGCCGCCGTCAAAGCCAACGGGATGTACTACCTCGTCGGCAATGCGGGCGATTCGGGAAAGAACCCGAAGCCGACCACCGCGCAGCTCGATATGTTGACGACCGATACCGGCGTGCAAAGCATTGTGCCGGGCAGTACCTGTCCGTTTACGCAGGTGATCGGCGCGTTCCAGTCCAGCAACGGCGGCAGCTATAGTCCCGCGCCCGCGGGAACGGCATGTTCGCTCGCCACCATGGGCACCATTACCGGCGGCAGCTCCACCGGCGACGAGTTCGGTTTTTCGATTACCAGCATCGGCCAGGCCGCGGACAAGACGGGCAAGGACGACAACTTCCGTGGCATGTTCGTCGGCCCGGACGGCACGATGTATATCACGAAGGGAAGCGGCAGCAATGGCGTGAACACCGTGTATCAGGTGGGCGCGACGGGTGCGTTGGCCAACGGCGGCCTGTTGCCGCAGAACGCTGCGATCACGATCGTTCCGGGCTTCACGACCAGCCTGGCAGCCAACCCGCCGCCCACGACGATTACCGGCACGATCTTCCCCTTCGGCGTCTGGATTCCGACGTCGAACCCGTCGCTCATGTTCGTTTCTGACGAAGGCGACGGCACGGCGGGCGATCAGGTAACCGGCAGTGGCGGTCTGTGGGTGTACCAGAACCAGAACGGCACATGGGTGGCGCTCACGCATCTGACGGCGGGTCTGAACCTCGGCGCCGCGTACACGGTGACGGACAGTCTGGGCCTGTTCGGAACGGTTGGGACAAGCTACACGACCACACCGGACGGTCTGCGCAGCATCACGGGCCAAACCAACAGCGACGGCTCGTTCACGATCTACGGGACGACGTCGACGGCCGGCAACAGCCTGGGCGCCAACTTCGATTCAGGTGCCGACTCGAACCAGCTGGTCAAGATCACGGTGAACGTCAACGGTTCGGTCGCCACCTCCGCAAGCGGCTTTAGCGTGATTCAGACGGCTCCTTTCGGCCAGGTCCTGCGCGGCGTGGCGATTGTGCCGGGCGCCTGAAGCACCGCTACGCTGCAACCCTGCGCGAGACGCAGGGCTAACTGAAGAACGGAACGGCGCGGCGCTATCCTGCCGCGCGAGCCCGCAGGCATGTCAAACATCCTCGCTGCCGCGCCGTTTCAACAGATACGTGTCCATGATCCAGCCGTGCCGTTGCCGCGCCTCGGCCCGGCTGCGTTCGATTTCGTCCATCACGTCGCGCAGTTTGCCGGCAATCAGAATCTCGTCCGGTGTGCCGACATATGCGCCCCAGTAGATGTCGAGATCTTCGTCGGCGACCTGCCGGAACGCATTCTGCGAATCGAGCATCACGACCGCGCTATCGACATGGTCCGGAAAGCCCTCTGCAATAGCGCGTCCGTTAGTGATCGCAAGCGGGCGGCCAATTGCATTGAGCGCAATGCGGTGCTTTGCCGCGAGCGCCTGCACGCTGCTGATGCCGGGAATCACCTCATACTCGAACACGTGCCGGCCGCTTTGCGCAATCGCCGCGACGATACGCATCGTGCTGTCGTATAGCGACGGATCGCCCCACACGAGAAACGCGCCGCATTCGCCGTCGCGCAGTTCGTCCGCGATCAGCCGCTCGAAAATATCCTGCTTGTCGCGGTTCAGATCTTCGACGGTTCGCACGTAATCCGGCTCGCCGACGCGGCGCTCGGGGCTCGTCGCCTCGACGACGCGGTACGTCCGATCCTTCACGTAGCGCTCGATAATCTCCTTGCGCAGCGCGACGAGTTTGCCCTTTGCCGGGCCTTTGTCCATCACGAAGAACACATCGACCTGATTGAGCGCGTTGACCGCCTGAATGGTCACGTACTCGGGATTGCCGGCGCCGATGCCGATGATCAGTAGCTTTTTCATGTTGTACTCCGCGCCTCCACGGCATTGAAAGCGAATCTCAAGCGGCGTTGAAAGCGTATACGTTAAATCGGTGCGGCACCGGCGTCCCGGGCTTACGCGAATCTTTGCGGGACCGTACACTAGCACGCGGTCACACGACTGGAGAACGCCCAATGCCAGCAGACGCAACGCCCGCTTCCGACGCGCCGCAGGCCCGCATCCGGCATGTGTTCGTGCTGATGCTCGAAAACCGCTCGTTCGATCATCTGTTCGCGCTATCGGGTATCCCCGGCATCGTCGCGGCTACGTCCGCGAATACGAATACGCACGACGGCAATGTTTACCCGTTCGGCGGCGACGCACCGAAGACCTTGCCCACCGACCCGCCGCACGAATTTGCCGACGTGGTCGAACAACTATGCGGCGCGGGCGTGCGATTCGCGAAAGGCCAGCCGTTTCCGCCCGTCGACAACGCGGGTTTCGCCGCGAACTTCGCAACGTCGGCATCCGAGGGCGCGCTGCCGCCGCAGGCCGACATCGGCGACATTATGCGCGGCATCGATACCCGCGCCGAGGCGCCGGCACTGTATGCGCTCGCCACCGAGTTCGTGCTGTGCGACGGCTGGCGCTCGTCGCTGCCCGGGCCGACCTGGCCGAACCGCTACTTCGTGCATGGTGCATCGTCAGCCGGGCTGGATCATACGCCGACCCGTGAGGAGATGGTCGAATGGGAGTCCGTCGACGGCTTCAGCTTTCCGAACGGCTCGATCTTTGACGCGCTCGGCAAAGACAACTACCGGCTCTACCAGGATGAGTCGGGGTCGCTGCTGGGCCGCGTGCCGCAAGTCGCGTCGATCAGGCACATCGATTTTTTCGACGTCGACAATCTGTCGCACCTGGAAGCCGATCTCGCGCACAACTACAGCGCCCGCTATACGTTTATCGAGCCGAACTACGGCGATCTCGCCCATCAGACATTTGTCGGCGGCAGTTCGCAGCATCCGCTCGACGGCGTCGCGCGTGGCGACCAGCTTGTTGCGCGCGTCTACAACACACTGCGCCAGTCGCCGGTCTGGCAAAACAGTCTGCTCGTGATCCTTCACGATGAGCACGGGGGCCTGTACGACTCCGTGCAGCCAGGCGCCGCGGTGCCGCCGGACGACGGCGCCGCCGCGAGACTGAACACGTCGGGATTCGGCTTCGACGTCTACGGCGTGCGCGTGCCCGCTATCGTGGTGTCGCCGTGGGTCGCGAAAGGCGTGGTCGATCATACGGTGTACGATCACAGTTCGGTACTCGCGAGCATCGAACGCCTGTTCGGTATCGCGCCGTTGACGCAGCGCGACCGTCACGCGAACGATCTGCTGTCGCTGATTACCCCCACCTGCCGGACCGACTGCCCGGAAAGGATCGGAACATGAGTCAGACCGGAACCATCGACCCACGCGACGCACACCCCGTGCGCAACGGCTCGAACCTGATGGCGTATCTGCATGTGTTGAAGAAAGCGCATGCCGTGATGGTCGGACATGCGCGGGCGGAGCAGCGCTTTCGTCAGATCGTCACATATGGCGAGGCCCAACGGTATATCGAGGAGTTGATGCCGCTCCTGCTGCGCGAGTGCGACTCGCGGTGGCAGCAGCGTCGGCGCACCGCGGGCGGCTGAGATGAACACGCCGGCGCCGGTCGCGTATTTCGCCCGCCCTGTGCTTGCCGCACTGTGCGCGGCAGGCACGGCCGCGCTCGCCGCATGCGGCGGCAGTTTCTGCGTCGGCGTCGACGGCTGCGTCGGCAGCACCGCATCCAATCTCACGCTGACGGGCACGGCGGCCACCGGTAAAGCGCTCGCCAGCGCGACCGTGAGCGTGAGCTGCGCACAAGGCGCGGGCACTGCGTTGACGGACGGCGGCGGCAACTACAGCGTCGCGCTCAACGCCACGCCTCCGTGCGTGCTGACCGTCACGTCGGGCAGCACGACGCTGCATTCGGTGGCATTCGCCGGCGGCACCTTCAATACGACGCCGGAAACCGACCTGATGCTCGTTTATCTCGCCGCGCAACTCGGCACGAACGAAAACGGTCTGTTGACGGGCTTCGCCACCAGCACGGCGTTTCAACAGGCGCTTGCGAACCCGACCAATGTGCTCGCCGCACAAACGGCCGTCGTCACGAATCTGCAGCAGCATTACGCGGTGACGCTCACTACGCCCGCGTTTCTGTCGACGCCGTTCGTCGTCGGTCAGGCCGGCGTCGATAGCGATCTCGGCACGCTCGCCAGCGCCGGCGCAATCGACGCGAACGGCATGCCCGACGCGGCCGCCGTGTCGCTGCTCGCGGCGGCCGGCAGCACACATCCGCTCGGACAATGAACGCAGCCGGCGCCGGCGCGCGCTGTCATGCGCGATCGTGATGCCGTCATCGGCATTCGCGGTCGATCGTGCGGAAATGGAACGCGGCGTGCGAATCCATCTCGCGTGCGCATCGTCGCGCGAGCAACACGTGCGCGCGTTGCAGATCGTCGCACGGACCTTGCGCGATCGCGCACGCCCACTATTCGGCACGCTCTGAAGCGGCGCTGCGGGCCGCACGGATCGCCCGATATAAATACGCTGTCGATTGGCCGACATCGAGCCAACCATTGCGTTTTTCTAACGCCTTGTTCGCGTTGAGGGTGCTCAACGCCCCGCCGTCTCCTATCGTTCCCCGCTGAGCGCACAGCCGCGGCGCATTGCCTAACAACAGGATCGATAGATATGACTACTTTGTGGGACCCCATTCAAGTCGGCAACCTCTCTCTGCCCCATCGCTTCGCGATGGCGCCCATGACGCGCAGCCGCGCGAATCCGGACGGCACGCCCGGCCCGTTCGCCGCCGAGTATTACGCGCAGCGCGCGTCACTCGGTTTGCTGATCACCGAAGGCGTGCAGCCGTCCGAAGACGGCCAGGGCTATCTGACGACGCCGGGCATGCATACCGATGCTCAGGTCGAAGTCTGGCGGAAAGTGACGTCGGCGGTGCATGACGCGGGCGCCCGGATGTTTATCCAGTTCATGCACGTCGGACGCATGTCGCACCCGGACAATACGCCGCACCATCGGCAACCGGTCGCGCCGTCCGCGCTCGCCGCAGGCGCGCAGATGTACACGATGAAGGGCATGCTGCCGATGGCGACGCCGCGCGCGCTCAGCACCGCCGAAGTCAAGGCCACCGTGCAGGACATGCGCCGCGCAGCCGCACTCGCGATGGAAGCCGGCGCCGACGGCGTGGAACTGCACGGCGCGAATGGTTACTTGCTGCATCAGTTTTTTGCGCCGAACGCGAATACGCGTACCGACGAATACGGCGGCTCGTACCAGAATCGCGCGCGGGTCGCGCTCGAAGCGGCGCACGCGGTCGCCGGGGAGATCGGCCCGGAGCGCACCGCGATCCGTATTTCTCCGCTCGACGTGGTGGGCGGTATCGAGGAGGGCGAGGACAATTTCGAACTCTACCGCTACCTCGCACGCGAGCTCGACAAGATGAAGCTCGCGTACCTGCATGTGTATTACACGTACAAGAACGACGATCTGCTCAAGCAGATCCGCGAAGCGTGGACGCAGCCGTTGATGCTGCTGCGCGCGACGCGGACCCTGGACACGCTCGGTGACGATGTCGAATCCGGACTGGCCGATATGGTATCGATCGGCAAATGGGCGCTCGCGAACCCCGACTTCGTCGAGCGCTACAAGCAGAACGCGCCGCTCAACAAGCCGGTCGCCGCGACCTTTTACGGCGGCACGGATGTCGGATATATCGACTATCCGAAGATGGCCGCGCGCTGACAGCGCTCACGTGCCGCGAGTCGTGCGCGCGTGACGTTTCTGCCGCCAGGCGTGCGCGACGCCGTCGGGCGGCGGCGCCATCGTCAGGATTCGACGTCGGCGAGACCGAAAATCTCCGACTGGTCGTTATACGAGAAGATCTCGCCGTAACGCCCCCAGTTGATCACCGCGTCGAGCGTCTCCTGCGCCGCGCTGTCGGACAGGAAGTCCTCCAGCTCCTGCTCGAAGCGCACGCGCGGTGCGCGGTGC